>JAPLAM010000063.1 GCA_026393275.1 Arthrobacter sp. | reverse complement strand
TGCGCGTTCTTGATGGCGGTCATCGCCGTCCGCGAAAGCTGGGCCTGCTGCACGGAACTGCCCGAGCTGGACGGCAGCGCCTTGATCGCGGAGCTCGCCTGGACGCTGACGGCATCCGGGTCGGTGCCGGTGGCGCGGAGGAGCGCGACGGCGACACCCTCGCGCTGGTCCATCAGCGCCTTGAGCAGGTGGGCCGGCTCCAGCTGCGGATTGCCTGCCGTCGAGGCGTTCATGGCTGCAGCCGAAAGAGCCTCCTGGCTCTTGGTGGTGAATTTGGTGTCCAAAGAGAGCTCCTTCCGTAATAAGACTGTCGTCAAGGTTGAGTCTAACCCGCTCAACTTTGGATTTTGCCCCGTTGGTTCCATGTTTGCCCACGGCGAAACTACTGTCTAGGGCCGGGGTGCAGGGGTGGGCGGCGGGGAGCCGGGGGGCGGGGCGGCCGGGAGGCGGGGTAACGGATTGGGGCGGTCTCCGGGCTGGGACGGGATCCCTGGAGTGCAGGGGGATGCAAGGTCGCGCCACGGGGCATGCCCTCCCGTCGCGCCGACCCTTGCGCATGCCCTCCCGTGGCGCCCGCCATTGGACATGGTCCCAATATGCCCATTTCCGGGAGCCAGGACCCTGCATGCCCCTTTGGCATGCCGCGCTCCGACCAATGGGCATGCTCTCCGCTGCCCTCAACCCTTGGACATAGTCCGAATATGCCCTCCCGTCGCGCCCAGCACTGGACATGTCCCTCGGAGTGTCTGGCGAGCGAGCGTGGGTCCGTTCAGGCGATCGTCGGCTCTGACCACGAGGGTCTGTGCGACTACGCAGACCACTTCGCGTGCGCGATCGTGGCGAGCGACGCGGCGGCCCTGGTTTAGGCGGGTTCGTGGCTGGCCTGTGCCGCCGGACATGCCCTCCGCTGAACGTGGCCGATGGGCATAACCCCTATATGCCCGTTCCTGGGACTGAGGACTGCGCATGTCCCGTCGGCAAGCCGCGCTCCGACCCATGGACATGCCCTCCGCTGGCCCGGACCAACGAACATAGTCCGAATATGTCCACCCCAGGCATCCTGGACTGGGCATGTCCCGACGGGCGGGAGGGCAGCGGTGGACATCCCCGCGTTGGCACCCAAAACTGGGCATGTCCCCAAAAAGACGCGATCCGGCGCTCGGGTCCCCCAAGGAACCGACCACCGGATCGAATTATGTCTACGGATAAAGTCTGTCATACATTTGACAGTTTTGTCATATGCCATGTGCGCGGAGGCCGCCGGACCTCGGTAATCTGGGGGCATGGATGAGACGTCAGCCCCAGAGCACAACACCCGCAGCGTTTTTCTGGACAAGGAGCACCCCGCCGCGTGGCGCGCGCTCAACGGCCTGGGCCTGAAAGCCAAGGACGCGGCCACCGAGGCGGGGCTGGACCAGACGCTGATTGAACTGCTGAACGTGCGCATCTCGCAGATCAACGGCTGCGCCTTCTGCCTTGACATGCACGTGGGGGACGCCGTGAAGAACGGCGAATCAGCCCAGCGCCTGGCGGTACTGCCCGCCTGGCGCGACACGGATCTCTTCACTGAGAAGGAACGCGCCGCCCTGACCCTGGCCGAGGTGATCACCGACATCTCCGACGCCGCGGCCCGCGAGCGCGAAGGCCGTCAGGCGCGCAAGCACCTCACCGACGTCGAGTTCGCCGCGGTCAGCTGGCTCGCGATCACCATGAATGCCTTCAACCGAGTCTCGATCGTGAGCCAGCACCCGGTGCGGAACAAGACCCAGAGCACCAAGCCCGAGTAGCGTCCCCGGCGGCGGCCGCCCGGAAGCAACGACAGCCGTCGGTCACGGGATCAGCCGGTCGGCCCGCAGCCGATCGAACAGGGCGGTAAAGGAATCAAGCGTCCGGCGGTACCCGGTGAAGCCCGCGAGCCGGCTCTTGCTCATGTCGGCCAGCACCTCGATGTTCCGGCCCAGATCACCGTCGGTGTGCCACCACGAGGAGAGGCGCCCGAGGTCCGGCTCGGCGAGACCGTGCCGTTCGGCCATGTGCGTCCACACCCCTTCCATGCCCCGCATCTGCTCCTCCAGCGGCCTGGGTTCGTCCGCGAAACCGATCGCTTCAACCCCAAAGTAGGCGGCAAGACGCGGCCACATCCAGCGCCAGCGGAAGACGTCGCCGTTGACGATGTTGTATGCCTGGCTGCCTGCGCCGTCCGCCGTGGCCGCCCAGAGCATGTGCTCGGCCAGCAGTCCGCTGTCAGTCATGTCGGTGAGCTTGTTCCACTGCGTCTCCGAGCCGGGGAAGATGAAGGGCCGGTTCAGCTCCTTGCAGATCGACGCCTGCACCGCGAGGGTGAGCCCCATGTTCATGGCGTTGCCCACCGCGTGGCCGATCACCGTGTGGGCGCGGTGAACCGACCAGCTGAACCCCTGGCGCTCCGCCGGTGCCCACAGTTCGTCCTCCTGCGCGTAATAGAAGTTGGCAACCGGCAGCCGGGGTTCCTCCTCGTGGAAGGGCGTGTCCGGCATTTCGCCCGCGGCGTAGGCCTCGAACGGGCCAAGATAATGTTTCAGCCCGGTCATAAGCGCAACGTGTTTCACCGGCCTGTCGCGCAGCACGTTGAGCAAGTTCCGCAGCAACGCCGCGTTGACCTCGATGTTCTCCCGTTCCGTGTCCTGCCGCGACCACGCGGTGAAGAACACATGCGTCGGGCTCTCGCCTGCGAGCGCGGCCGCGAGGCTCTCCGGGGAACTGAGATCGGCGCTGACCGGCCGCACGCCGGGCCGTGCAACCCCGCCGCGGGACAGGGCCAAGACATCCCATCCCGACTCGGCCAGGAGGGTGACCAGGGCGGAGCCGGCGATGCCGCTGGCCCCCACCACCAGGGCGGTCCGTCCATGGGCAAGGGCTGAGCTGTCGGGCACGTGATTCCTCCTGGTTGCGGGCGGGTCTCACCCTCCACCCTACGGCCGGGGACGGCAGACGCCGCCGTCACCACCGCCGTCCGCGCCGCCCTCCCCTACGCCGGGTAGATCGACACGGCGGCCGCCTTGACCACGAAGAAGACCCGCACCCCCGGCGCCAAGCCGAGGTCCGCCGCCGCGGCGGGCGTGACATCCGCGGACAGCTCCCCCGCCCGCACCCGGATCTGGTCACCGTGCGGCTCCAGATCCGTAACGGTCACCGGGAACGCGTTGCGCGGGCTGCCGTGCGCCTCGCTGAGGAAGACGGAGACGGCCGACGGCGGGAACGCGGCCACGCCGCTCTGGCCGGGAACCGGCGGGTCCTCGTGCCGGCCGGCGAATTCCTGGCCTCCGGCCGTGCGGAGCCCCGCCGGGGTGACCGTACCGGCCACCAGGTTCAGCCCAGCGAGGCCGGCGGCGAAGCGGCTGCGCGGCCGCTGGAGCACTTCCCGGGTGGGGCCTTCTTCGGTGATCCGGCCATCCTCCATCACGATCACGCGGTCCGCGAGCATATAGGCGTCCAGGACATCGTGCGTGACGATGATGGCGCGGCGACCGGCCAGGACCCGCTTCAGCAGCCGCCGCAGCAGCGGGGCCGCGTGAACGTCCAGGGCGGCCATCGGCTCATCCAGCAGCAACAGTTCCGGGTCGGCGGCCAGCGCCCGGGCCACCGCCACGCGCTGGGCCTGGCCCCCGGAGAGTTCCCCGGGGCGCCGTCCGGCCAGCTCTGACGCGTCGGCCTCGGCCAGCCAGTGCCTGGCGGTTGCCCTCGCCTGCGCCTTGGCCACCCCGGCGCTCCGGGGACCGAAGGCAACGTTTTCCAGGGCGGTTAGATGCGGGAACAGCAACGGCTCCTGGGCCAGCAGGGCGGTGCCGCGCCGGTGCGGCGCGCTCCAGGTGTTCCGCCCGGGCCCCAGCTCGAACAGGATGCGGTCGTCCACTTCCGCCCGGCCCATATCCGGGCGGAGCAGGCCGGCGGTGACGGAGAGCAGGGTGGATTTCCCGGCGCCGTTCGGCCCCAGCACCGCCAGCGTCTCGGCGGCGCCCAGGCTCAGCGACACGTCCACCCCCCGCGCGGCGACCACCGCCTCCAGCGTGAACGTCATGATGCCCGCCGCATGTCCGCAGGCCGGGCATGCGGGCTGCCCGTGCCACTGCTGGCCCCGGGGCGGCTGCCCGCCCGGCCACCGACCGGGGCCGGTCCCCGGTAGCTGAGCCCGACGACGACGACCGCCACGGCGACGAGCAGCAGCGACAAGGCGACGGCGGCGTCGGCGTCGGTCTCGCGCTGCAGGTAGATCTCCAGCGGCAGGGTGCGGGTGACCCCCTGGAGGCTGCCGGCGAAGGTGAGGGTGGCGCCGAATTCGCCGAGGCTGCGGGCGAAGGAGAGCACGGCCCCGGAGGCGAGGCCCGGCAGCACCAGCGGGACGGTGACGCGGCGCAGGACCGTGCTGGGACGGGCGCCGAGGGTTGCCGCCACGGCCTCGTACCGGCTTCCGGCGGAACGCAGGGCGCCTTCGAGGCTGACTACCAAAAAAGGCAGCGCGACGAAGGTCTGGGCGAGCACCACCGCCGTCGTCGAGAACGCGATCTGGATGCCGGCGACTTCGAGGCTCCGGCCCAGCAAGCCCTGCCGGCCGAAGGTGTAGAGCAGTGCGATGCCGCCCACCACCGGAGGCAGCACCAACGGCAGCAGCACGAAGGAGCGCAGGAGCCGCTGGCCCGGGAAATCACCCCGTGCCAACACCAGGGCCAGCGGAACGCCGAGCAGCACACAGAGCACGGTGCTCGCTGCCGCCGTGCGCAGACTCAGCCCCAGGGCCGTGAGCGATGCCTCCGAGGTGACCAGGGGGATGAAATCCGGCCAGTTGACCCGGGCCACCATGGCCGCGAGCGGCAGCAGGACGAACAGGGCCCCGGCCGCGGCCATCGCCAGTGCCCAGCGCGGAATCCCGCTGTAGGCGCCGGCCCGGCGGTAATTCACCAAGTCCTACGGGGTGCCGAAGCCGGCATCGGCCAGGACCTTCTTGCCGCCGGGTCCCGTTACCGCCGCAATGAACGCCGCCGCCAGTTCCTTGTTCTTGCTGGTCCGCACGGCGGCGATGGGGTACGTGTTCACGGCCTTGGCGGCCTCGGCGAAGGGAACTTCCTTCACCTTGTCCCCGGCCGCCTTGACGTCCGTGACGTAGACCAGCCCGGCGTCGGCCTCCCCGGAAGTGACCTTGCCCAGGACGTCGGTCACGGACGATTCCTCACTGACCGGCTTCAGGGTGGTGCCCGTTTCCTTCTCGATTGTCTTCGTGGCCGCCCCGCACGGAACCTGGCTGGCGCAGATGACGACTTTCACGCCGGGCTTGGCCAGGTCCGCGAAGGAGCCGACCGAGGCCGGGTTGGCCGGGGGCACGGCGATCGTCAGCACGTTGGTGGCGAAGCCTGCGGGGGATCCTTCCACCAGGGACGCGTCCGAGAGCTTGGTCATGTTTTTGGTATCGGCGGAGGCAAACACGTCGGCCGGTGCGCCCTGGCTGATCTGGGTGACGAGGTCCGAGGATCCGGCGAAGCTGAGCGCTATCTTGGTCCCCGGGTTCTTGGCCTCGAAATCAGCGGCAAGCCGGGTGAAGGTGGCTTTCAGGGAAGCGGCGGCGAAAACCGTGATGCTTCCCGAGGGTTTGGCGCTCCCCGACGCGCCGGACGACGCGGACGGTGAGCCGCCCGTGGAGGCGGGCGCCCCCGTGCCGCACCCGCCGAGGGCGGTGGCCAGGACGACGCCGGCGAGGAGGACTTGCGCGAGTCGCGTGCGTGGGATTCTCATATGACGCTCTTCCCCTTCGAGGTTTCGATGATCACCGTGGTGGCCTTGACGACGGCGGTGGCCACAGAGCCGAGCTCAAGGCCGAGCTCGCGGACGGCCTCGCTGCTCATCAGGGAGACCACCCGGAACGGGCCGCACTGGAGTTCCACCTGGGCCATGACGGTGTCGGCGGTGATCGCCGTGACCAGTCCGACGAACCGGTTCCGGGCCGAACTCCCGGCGCGGGCCGGGTCATCCGGAAGTTTCGCCTGCTCCCGGGCCAGGGTGGCGAGTTCAAGCCCGTCCACGGCCAGGCGGCCGGACTCGTCCTTGAGCGGCGTGAGGGTTCCGTTCTCCGTCCAGCGCCGGACGGTATCATCGCTGACGCCGAGGAACCGGGCCGCTTCGGAGACGCGAAAACTAGGCATACGCACACTGTAACCCGCATTTGCGGCGTGTTGCGCCTCGCCAGCCCCGAAATCCGACTTTCTGCACTACCGTCGCACCGGAGGGCTCGTAGACTTCCAGCATGGCCGTCTACCTCGATCCGCCGCTTTGGCCCGCCCACGGAACGCACTTTTCGCACCTCGTCTCCGACAGTTCACTCGAGGAGCTGCATGCCTTTGCGCGGGCCGCGGGGATTCCGGAGCGGGCCTTCGACGGCGACCATTACGACGTGCCCGAGGCCCGGCTCGCCGCCCTGGTAGCTGCCGGCGCCGTCCCGGTCGAGGGCCGGGTCCTGGTCCGCAAGCTGATCGCGAGCGGGCTGCGGATCCCGGCCCGGCGCCGCAGCGGCTCGCTGAAACTGCCGCTGCTGACCCGCTGGAACGACGTCCTCCCCGGCCACGACGCCCTCTTCCTCGATCTGCTGGACCGCTGGGGCGAGGAGCACCGCAAGTATCACGGGCGCACCCATCTGCTGGCCGTGCTGGAAGCCCTCGACCGGCTGAGCGCACCGGCCCGGCCGCCCCGGACCGTGCTGCTCGCGGCCTGGTTCCACGACGCCGTCTACCGCGGCATCGCCGGCGAGGATGAGGAGGAGTCGGCCCGGCTGGCGGAGGAGCGGCTGGGGCAGGCCGGCCTCCCTGCGGATGAGGTCGACGAGGCGGCCCGGCTGGTGCGGATGACGGCGGACCACCGGCCCGATCCCGGCGACGGCGCCGCCGCCCTGCTCAGCGACGCGGATCTGTCCGTCCTGGGCGGGGAACCGGCGGCCTACGCCCGCTACCTGGCGGCCGTTCGCGAAGACTTCGCGCACATCGGCGATGCCGATTTCGCCGCCGGGCGCGCCGCCGTCGTACGCCAACTGCTGGCGCTGGATCCGCTCTTCCACACACCGCGGGGCCGCGAACTGTGGCAGGACGCCGCCCGGCGGAACCTGCAGGGCGAGCTCGCCTGAGCCGGTCCCGGCCGGCACCGGGGCCCTGCCGCCTGGTCTCTAGGCGGTCTTGCGGAGATGCTCGGCAAGACGGTCGAAAGACTCCCGCCAGCCGGTGCCGTTGCTGTCCCGGTTTTCCAGCGAGTCGAAGGGCCCCTGGGTGAAGGTCATCCGGGTGCCGCCGTCAATCTCCTCGAGCCGGAACGTCACCTCGGTCTCGAAGCCGCGGGTCCCGTCGCCTTTGTCCCAGGCGTGGGTGAACACAAACGAGTTTGGCGGTTCGATGTCCGTGTGGATGCCGCTCCACCAATACTCCTGCCCGGTGGCGTCCTGGACCATGCAGGCCCGGTACAAGCCGCCGACTTCCAGGTCGGTGTCGACGCTCTCCCGCGGGGTATGGAAGCCGCGCGGACCCCACCACGCCGGGGCCTGGTCCGGATCGGTCAGCGCAGACCAGACCGCCGCGATCGGGACCTGGAACTCGCGGGTGATCACCAGCATCAACTCATCGCCGTTGGACCCTGCTTCCGGGGTTGCTGACTCTGGCATTTCCTCTGCCTCGGCTTCCTAGTGATGGGCCGTCAGGGCGGCGGCCGCTAGCGGTAGCGGCCGGCAAAAGGCCGGTCTGTGGGCACAATCTGCTTGCCCAACGGCATCAGGGACACCGGGATGAGTTTGAGATTGGCGATGGCCAGCGGAATGCCGATGATGGTGGCCGCCATGGCGAACGCCGTGACCAAATGGCCGATCGCGATCCAGATGCCCGCCACGAGGAGCCAGATGACATTGCCGAGCAGCGAGAACATGCCGGTGCCGCCGGGGCGGTCCACCACCGTGCGGCCAAAGGGCCACAGGGCGTAGGACGCAATGCGGAACGACGCGAGCCCCCAGGGAATCGTGACAATCAGGACGCAACAGATGATGCCGGCCAGAAAGTAGCCCAGCGCCAGCCACAAGCCGCCGAAAAGCAACCAGATGATGTTGAGCAATGTCTTCATGGGTCCATTGTCTCCCGCCGGCTTCGATTCCGGACTAGGGGTTCGCCCTGAGCGTCCCCTGATGCCGGGCCGGAACCAACAGCGCCGTCACCGGCCGGTGCCGGGTAACGGCAGGCCGCCCCCGCACCGGCCCGGTGACGGACGGCCATCCGGCCGGCCGGCCGGCCGCTACGCTCAGGCCTGCTTGACCAGGGCCGCTTCGACGCTGATCTTGACCTTGTCGCTGACCAGCAGACCGCCCGCTTCGAGGGCGGCGTTCCAGGTCAAGCCGAATTCCTTGCGGCTGATATCCGCCTCGGCGCTGAAGCCGGCCCGGGTCTGGCCGTAGGGATCCACCGCGACGCCGGTGAATTCGACCTCAAGGTCAACCGGTTTGGTGGCGCCGCGGATGGTGAGGTCCCCGGAGAGCACGTAGTCCTCGCCCTCGCCCCGGACCGACGTGGCGCGGAAGGTCATCTCGGGGTAGTTCTCGACGTCGAAAAAGTCGGGTCCGCGCACATGGCCGTCGCGGTTGGTGTCGCCGGAGTCGAAGCTGGCGGTCTTGACCGTGGCATGCAGGGAGGCATCGGCCAGCGAGTCCCCGACGCGCGCCTCCGCCGAGGCCTCATTGAAGCGACCGCGGACCTTGCTGATCCCGGCATGGCGGACGCTGAAGCCGATCTCGCTGTGGGACATGTCCAGCGTCCAGACGCCAGGGGTCAATCCTTGGGGCAGGGTCATTGCCGTTTCTCCTTCGCATAAGTGGCGGACGGACCGCCGGGATTCGGAGGTCCCCCACAAAGCATGCTAACGAGGAAGCCTGCGCTGCGATAGGTGCCAACGGAGTGCTGCGCCCTGCGTTCGGCTCAGGCTCCCTTGGCCGCCGCCACGAAGGCCCGGATCTTGGACAGGTCCTTGACGCCACGGGATTGCTCGACGCCGGAAGAGACGTCCACTCCCCACGCGCCGGCCGCGGCGGCGGCCTGGGCCACGTTCTCCGGGTCCAGGCCGCCGGCCAGCAGCCACCGCCGTCCGTCCAGCCCCAAGCTTCGGACCGAGGCGTAATCCCAGGCTTCCCCGGATCCGGGCACGGCCGCATCGACCAGCAGCAACTCCTCGCCCCAGTCCGCGAATTCTTCCGGTGCGGCCGCCATGGTGATGGCCCTGATGATCTTCAGGCCGGCCTCGTGTACCGTCCGGACGTCCCCGGAGGTGCGTTGGCCGTGCAACTGCACCCACTCCAGTCCTGCCTCACGGGCCACCGCGACGGCGTCGGCCGCCGCCTCGTGCCGGAAGACACCCACCGCGGCCACCCCGGCCGGCACCCCGGCCAGGAGCTCCCGGGCCCGGTCCGGCGCGATCTCGCGGGGGCTGCCGGTCAGCACGAAGCCGACCGCATCGGCACCGGCGTCGACCGCTGCCTGCACCGAATCGGCGGTGCTGAGGCCGCACACTTTGACGAACATTCCGGCTCCCTACGCAGCTAATGGTTCCTTTGACGTTAGCAAGACCGGCCCCGCCGCGCTGAACTGACGCCCCCGCGGCGGCCCGCGGCCGGCGGCTAGGCTGGGGCGATGGAAATCATCCGGTACGCCGAGCTCAAACCCCGCCCGTGGCACAACGGCGGTGCGACCCGCGCACTGGCCGCCTTCCCGGACGCCGCCGGGCCCGGGGCGGCGCAGGACGGAAGCTGGGACTGGCACGTCAGCATCGCCGAGGTCGCCAAGGCCGGCCCCTACTCCCGCTTTGCCGGGATGGAAAGGGTGCTCACCGTGATCGACGGCGAACTGCTGCTCCTCACCGTGGACGGCGCCGAGCACCCGCTGGAGAAATACCGGCCGTTCCGGTTTTCCGGCGCCGCGGACAGCACCGGGGCCCTCCCCACCGGGGACATCCGCGAGCTGAACGTCATGACGCGGACCGGCGTCTTCAAGGGCTACACGTCCATCATCGAACTGTCCAAGAAGCGCGCCCACCCGGTCTTCGCCGGCCAACTCGGCATCCTGTTGCAGGGTCAGGCCACCGTCAGCGCGGGCGCCGGCGCGGACGCCGTCGACGGTGAGCCGCTCGGCCGGTACGACGCTGTCGTCGGCTCGGACACGGGCACGCCGGAAATCCTGGGCCGCGGCTTCCTCGCCGTCGTGTCGGTCGACCCCGTCGCGGAGCATCCCGCCGACTGAGCTTTTCCACGGCCCGCAGGGCGTTGCTAGGCTGGCATCAAGGCCCCAAGTGTGGCGGCCTCCGGACGACGGTTCAGTACCCGGTGCGCGACAAGACTGGCCAAAGGATCTGTCATGTCTTGGTTCATCCTCGTTGTTTCCGGGGCGCTGGAGGCTGTCTGGGCCGCGGCCCTGCACCGGACCGCCCAGGCCAGGGGGCGCCGCCGGCTCGCCCCGGCACTCCTCTTCCTCGTTTCCGTCGCGGCGAGCACGGGCGGCCTCGCCGTCGCCATGCAGTCCATTCCCACCGGGACCGCCTACGCCGTGTGGGTGGGGGTCGGCGTCGTCCTGACGTCCGGCTACGCGATGGTTGCCAGGGTGGAACGCGCCACCGCAGCGCGGATCCTGTTGCTCGCCGGAATCGCGGCCTGCGTGGCCGGCCTGAAGCTGGTGGCGTGAGCATGAAGTCAGCTGCCATGTCGTGGACTGTCCTGCTGGGATCCGCCGTGCTGGAGGCGGTCTGGGCTACCGCTTTGGGCCAATCTGACGGATTTGCGCGGCCCGGGCCCACTGCCGTGTTCGCCGTCGGCGCCGTGCTCAGCCTGGCCGGTCTCGGCCTGGCCGTGAAGCGCATCCCGCTCGGGACGGCATACACCGTCTGGGTGGGGATCGGCGCGGCCCTGACGGTCGGCTGGGCGATGGGCACCGGCGGCGAGCCCGCGAGCCCGCTCAAACTGCTGTTCATCGCCGGGATCGTCGCCTGCGCGGCGGGGCTGAAGCTCCTGCCGTCCGGAGAGTCCGCGGCGCCTGCTGCCCGGGAGCCGGACTCCCCGTCGGAGTCTCCCCAGCAATGAGGGACGACGACGGCGTGTCCCCCGGGACGAGCCGTCGTACCCGCCATTGAAGATCCAAAGGTGGGGAGACTCCGCGGCGCCCCGGAATGAAACGCCGGAATAGCTGCCGGCCGGCGGGAGTTCTTGGCAGGAAGGCACCATTCCGGCAGCGACAGGAGACCCAAAGTGACGGCAGCATCAGTCCAGCTCGGCGACGGCCTGAGCGTCAGTCCGCTCGGGTTCGGCGGCATGGCCCTCACCCCGGTATACGGGGAGGTGGATCCGTCCGAGGCGCTGGCAACCCTGCACCATGCGGTGGATTCGGGCGTGAGCTTCATCGACACGGCGGACATCTACGGCGGCGGCAGCAACGAGGAGCTGATCGCGCGGCTGCTGAAAGAGCGCCGCGGCGAGGTGCAGCTGGCCACCAAGTTCGGCCTGGTGGGGACACCGGCGACCGGCTACTCGGACATCCGCGGCGACGCCGCCTACGTGAGGCAGGCCGTTGACCGCAGCCTGCAGCGCCTTGGCACCGACACGATCGACCTGTACTACATGCACCGCCGCGACCTCCGCGTTCCGATTGTGGAAACCGTGGAGGCCATGGCGGGGCTGGTGCAGGCCGGCAAGGTGCGGCATCTTGGCCTGTCCGAGGTGACGGCCGAGGAGCTCCGGGAGGCCAGCAGCATCCACCCGATCGCCGCGGTCCAGAGTGAATGGTCCATCTGGAGCCGCGACGTAGAACGCAACGTCGTCCCCGCGGCCGCCGCCCTGGGCGTCGGGTTTGTGCCGTATTCGCCGCTGGGCCGGGGATTCCTCACCGGCACCGTGGACGCCTCGAAGCTGGGCAGCAACGACTTCCGCCGCAACATCCCGCGCTTCGCCGAATCCGCGCTGGACGCCAACCAGGCCGTGGTTGCAGCGGTCCAGGCGGCGGCAGCGGAGCTCAGCTGCCCCGGACACACCGCGACGCCAGCCCAGGTGGCCCTCGCCTGGCTGCTCGCCCAGGGCAGCAGGATGGGACTGGCTGTGGTTCCCATCCCGGGCACGCGCAAGGCGGCCCGGATCGATGAGAACCTCGGCGCCCTGGCGCTCAACCTGACCCCGGCGCAACTCGAGACCCTCGACGCCGCGGCGGCCGCCGTCGTCGGTTCCCGCGCCGCAAACCCGAACTGGGTCTCGCAGGGCCGTGAATAGCTCGTCCTAGACTGAAGCCCATGGACTCACTCATTCACTCGCTCCGCGACATCACCATCCGCCGGATTTCGGTCAGCGAGATGGACAACAACGTGTACCTGCTCACGGCCAAGGCCTCCGGCGCGCAGCTGCTGATTGACGCGGCCGACGATCTGGCCGCCATCCAGGGCCTGCTCGCGGACGCCGCCGCGGATACCGCCGCGACGCCGAAGCTGGCGCTGATCGCCACCACGCACCAGCACTGGGACCACGTCCGCGCGCTGCCGGATCTGGTGGAGGCGACGGGCGTGAAAACTGCGGCCGGGACAGACGACGCCCCGGAGCTTCCGGTGCCGGTCGATGTCCCGCTGAATCACGGCGACGTCGGCAACTTCGACGGCTTCGACGTGACGGCCGTGCATCTGCGCGGACACACCCCGGGTTCCATCGCCCTCGTGTACCAGGACCCGGACGGCCCGGCGCACATCTTCTCCGGCGACTCGCTGTTTCCCGGCGGGGTGGGCAACACCCAGAAGGATCCAGAGCGGTTTGCCCAGTTGATCACCGATGTGAGCGAGCGGCTGTTCGACGTGTATCCGGATGACACCGTGGTGCACCCGGGCCACGGCAAACCCACAACATTGGGCGCCGAACGCCCGCACCTGGCGGAGTGGCGGGCCCGCGGCTGGTAGCTTGTCGCTGCGGCCGGTGACCTTCGCTACGCTCGCGGACGGCCGCTACGGGATCCCCGTAGCGGCCGTCCGTTTGTGTAGCGGAAGTCCGGAACCCTAGCGGCTGCGGCGCTCGTTCGACGCCGGGGCGGACGCGCGGCGGGGGCCGCCGCTGCGTGCCGGACGGCTTTCGCCGGAGCGGCCGGTGCCGCCGCCTGCGTAGGATCCACCCGAGGTTCCGCCGGTGTTAGAAGACCAGACCGGCGAATTTGCTCCACCCTTGCTGCCACCGGACTTGGCGCCTGCCGCGGCGCGCTGGCCCGTTGCGGGGCGTCCGCCGCGCTGGCCGCCGGCCGAGGCACCGGCACGGGGTGCACCGCCGGTGCGGGGTGCGCCGCCGCGGGAGTCGGTCCGGCCTTCGGCGGCGCGACCCTCGGAGCCACGTCCGGCCGCGGGGCGGCCGCCGGCGGCGGGAACATCGTTGTGGTGCGCGTAAGCGGTGCTGCGGCCGCGGCCCCGGGCATTACGGCGTTCGGCGCGCTCAGCGTCGGCACGGTCCTGGTTCTTTTCCGCGACGCGCTCGGCGGCGTTGCGGGCAGCGGCCTGGCCTTCGTAGGCCACGGCGCGGCGCTCCGCACGGGGAAGATCGGTGCGGGGAGCCTCAGCGGAGACCCGGCCGCGTCCGCCACGCCCGCCCCGGCCACCCGCGGTGGGTGCGGCCTGGGTGGTGCGGCGGGCGCGCTTGCGCTCGGCGTTTGCACCGGTGGAGCTGCCGCCGCCGTGGTTGGCCTTGGCGGCCAGCAGTGCGGCGCGGGTGCGCGGATCAATCTTGTCGGCCATTTCGCCTACCAGTTCGGCGACCAGCGGCGAGTTGGCGGTGACGCGCTCGAAGTTAACCTCGACGCCGGCAGCCTTCATCAGCTTCTTGACGTCGGACTGCTGCTCCGGGAGGGTCAGCGTGACCACGGTGCCATCGGAACCGGCGCGGGCGGTACGGCCCGAGCGGTGCAGGTAGGCCTTGTGCTCCGTGGGCGGATCCACGTGGATGACCAGCTCGACGTCGTCGACGTGGACGCCGCGGGCGGCGACGTCGGTGGCGACCAGGACGCGGACCTCACCGGAGGCGAACTCGGCCAGGTTGCGGTCACGGGCGTTCTGCGACAGGTTGCCGTGCAGGTCGACGGCGGGGATGCCCGCGTCGGTCAGGGTCTTGGCCAGCTTGCGGGCGTGGTGCTTGGTGCGCAGGAAGAGCACCCGGCGGCCGGCGCCGGAGGCGAGCTCGACGATCAGCTGCTTCTTGACGGTCTGGTCGTTGACGACGAGGACGTGGTGTTCCATGGTGGTCACCGCGGCCTGTGATTCGTCCACCGCGTGGGTGAGCGGGTTGGACAGGTAGCGCTGGACGATCTTGTCCACGCCGTTGTCCAGCGTGGCGGAGAACAGCATGCGCTGGCCCTGGCTGGGGGTCATGTCCATGAGCTTCTTGACCACGGGCAGGAAGCCGAGGTCGGCCATGTGGTCGGCCTCGTCCAGGACGGTGATCTCGACACCTTCGAGGGTCAGCACGCGCTGGCGGATCAGGTCCTCCAGGCGGCCGGGGCAGGCGATGACGATGTCGACGCCGGCGCGCAGGGCCTTTTCCTGGCGGGCCTGGGAAATGCCGCCATAAATAACGGTCGTGTTCAGGCCCATGGCCGTGGCCATCGGCTCGATGGTGGCGTTCAGCTGGGTGGCGAGCTCGCGGGTCGGTGCGAGGACCAGGCCCATCGGGCGGCCGGGCTTGCGGAAGTGCTTGGCTTCCCGCTCAGCGAGTCGTGCTACAAGCGGGATGGCGAAGGCGATGGTCTTGCCGGAGCCGGTGCGGCCGCGGCCCAGGACGTCGCGTCCGGCCAGGGTGTCCGGCAGGGTCTTGACCTGGATGGGGAACGGTTCGACAATTCCCTGGGCGGTGAGGGTGTCGGCGAGGGCCTTGGGCGTGCCGAGCGCAGCAAATGTAGTCATGTGTTTCAAAGGTCTTTCAGGCGGTATCCATGCGGATATCGGCCCCCGGTGCCGGTTGGCCCAGGGGTTCGCCGAAGAAAAGTCAGGTGATCAACCGGGATTCCCGCGAGCTTTTGCAGGCGGCCGGGACCAAATAGAACGCGTTCATCGACGCAGGATGTGCCTCTCACATGAATAAAGCCCACCGCCTGCCTTTGGTCTCCCGGAGGAGTCCTGCAGGGGATCCGGCTGGTCAACCAAAGCTGATCGTTCGAATCCAAAGTGGGCATCACTGCACATCAAGTTCCCTCAGTCTATCATCTGCGGCCGCCCTCTCATTTCCGGCCCACCCAGGGCACAGGGCTAGGACTCCTGCCGACGAGACACCCGCGGCGCGACGGCCACGCTCCCGACACCGATCACGGCGGTGAGCGCGAACACCCCCGCGAAGGGCGCGACGCCGGCGCCCGCCGCCGTCGTCGTTGCCGTGAATGCCGCGAAGACGAGCCCCGTGCCGGCGAGCGCCAGGGCGCCGCCGAGGGAATCGGAGATGGACATAGCCGAGCTGTTGAAGCCCTCGTTGTGTTTGTTGGACAGGGCCAGGGTCATCACGCTCAGGCGCGCGTACATCAGCCCCATGCCGCCGCCTGCGAACACCCAGGCGATGATCACGGCGGCGGCGGGCCAATGGAGGACCGTGGTCACCAGCACCAGGACGATGGCGCCAAGCACCAGGGCCGCTCCGATGCGAACCGCGCGGCGGTGATCCAGGCGCGCCCCGAGCCGGCCCTGGATCGCGGAGCCGGCAGCCCAGGCGACAGCTCCCCCGGTGAGGGTCAGGCCGGCGAAGGTGGGCGAGAAAACGTAGCGCTCCACCAGGAGATACGGCAGGTAGACCTCGGCGCCGAAGAACGCCGCGGAAGCCAGCCCCCGGGTCAGGATGACGCTGGGGAGGCCGCGGCGGGCTGTCAGGGTGCCCCGGGGCACCAGTGGGCGGACGGCGATGAGCGCGACGGCGACGGCCGCCACGGCCGCGATTCCGCCTGCCGCCGGAAGCCGGTCAGAGAGATTCAGACCCAGCACGGCGAGCGCCGCGAGCGCGGCCCAGGCCAGCCTGCCGTAGCCCGGGGACCGGCTCGCGCCGCTCGCGGACCCGTCCCCCGCCGCGGTTTCCTTCGTAGTTTCTTTAGCGGTCTCCTTCGAGGTCTTCTTCGAGCTTCCGCCCGGGGAACGGCCGCGCAGCCCCTGCAGGGCCGGCGCGATCATCAGCAGGGCCGGCACCACAAGCCCCACCACGCCGAGGAACACCCAGTGCCAACTGGCCAGCTGCGCCACGAGCCCGGCCGCGAAGGGACCCACCAGCGAGGGAATCACCCAGGCCGCGGAAAAAGCCGCGAAGATCTTCGGGTGCAGCACGGGCGGATAGACCCGGGCAAGCACAACGTACAGCGCCACCGTCATGGCCCCGCCGCCCAGGCCCTGGACCAGCCGACCGGCAACCAGGGCCGGCATGGTCCCGGCGGTTCCGGCGATCAGGAGCCCCAGCGCAAACATTGCCACGGACGCGTAGAGCGGCCCCACCGGGCCGCGCCGGTCCGACCAGTTGCCCGCCGCCACCATGCCGATGACGCCGGTGGCGAGCGGCCCGGCGAACGCGAGGGCGTAGAGGGCAGCCCCGTCCAGTTCCCGGCTGACCAGCGGCATGATGGTGGTCACCGCCAGCGATTCGAAGGCGGCCAGGAACACGAGGGCGCAGGCGCCCAGGGTCACCAGCAGGTAGTCGCGGTGGAAGATACCGGCCGTTTCCAGGGCCGGGGCGGGATCGGTGCGGGGCACGGGCGGGACCTGATCGATAGTCGGGCGGAAAGATGGGTGGTGACGCTTTAGGGGAAGCATGCCACAGCCGGCGCCACCTTTTGCGAGTCAGTTGGGTAGGGCTCCGATGTAGCGGTCCTTGCCCGCCCGGTAGCCAAACACCGCGGCGAGGGAACCGACCGCCAGGAAGAGCATGCCCGCCGCGGCGAAGGATCCCGTGGCCTGGTGCAGCTGCCCGACCAGCAGGGTTCCCACCGAACCGACGCCGTAGCCCACCCCCTGCATCATGCCGGAGAGGTGCGCGGCGGTATGGCCGTCGCGGGTGCGCAGCATGATCATGGTCAGCGCCACCGCCGTCAGGCTGCCCTGGCCCAGTCCCAGCAGCCCGGTCCACACCCAGATCAGGTCCAGGGGTCCGAAGATACTCAAGGCGAAGCCGCCCCCGGTCATCAGCGCTACCGTCACGTTGATGGCGCGCTGGTCCCGGAGCCGGGCGGCCAGGGCGGGGGCAAACAACGAGCCGAGCATCTGCAGCACGATCGAGGCGGAGACGATCAGGCCCGCTGTGCCGCCGTCCACCCCGCGTTCGCGGAGGATCGGCGCCAGCCAGGCAAAGACGCTGAAGGACATCATCGCCTGAAGCACCATGAACCCGGTCACCTGCCATGCGATGGCGGAGCGCCAGACGTTGACCCCGTCGGCGGTTCCGTGCTGCCGCCCATGGCGCTGCCGGACGGCCAGCGGCAGGAAAAGCAGCACGACGACGCCGGCGGGCAGCGCCCAGAACCACAGCGCCGCCGTCCATTGCCCGGTCGCGCTGAACAGCGGGTAGGTGAAGCCGGCCCCGAGGGCCGCGGAAGCGCAGATCGCCGTGGTGTAGAGGCCGCCCATGAGCCCCAGACGGTGCGGGAAGTCGCGCTTCACCAGGCCCGGAAGCAGGACGTTGCAGAACGAAATCGCCGCCCCGCAGGCTGCCGTGCCGGCCAGCAGCGCAGGCAAATGGCCCACACCGGGGGCGTCGACCGGGCGCAGCAGCAGCCCCAGGGTCAGCACCGCCATGGCGCCGAGCAGCACCCGTTCGGCCCCGAACCGGCGGGCCAGCCGCGGCGCGAGAGGGGCAAACACGCCAAGCAGGGTCACCGGCGCGGTGGTCAGCGCCACCACCGCCCAGCCCGGAAGGCCGGCGTCGGCGGTCACCTCCGGAAGTACCGCGGCGAAGCTGGAGAAGACGGTGCGGAGGTTCAGCCCGATCAGCACCAGGCACACCCCGAGGTAAACCAGCGCACGGCGGCTGCCGGCGGCGGTGGGCGCGGCGGCCGGAATGGCGTCGATCTCAGCGTCCACGAAGGGGTCCGGGGCGGTTCCTACGGCGGTCCGGACAGGTCCCGGCGCGTTTTGTGGTCTCGTCACGGACCCATTGTGGCAGGCCGCCGCCGACTCCCAATCCAGGCGTCGCCCGCGAACTCCACTATTCTGGAGGTGATGAGTGAAGCCCCAGAATCCCCCCAGCCGCCGCAGTCCCCCCGCGCGGTCACGCCCGGCAGCCAGGCATCCTTCGGCACCTACGGCGGGCGGCCGGTCAGCTTCGTGCGCCGCGGCACCCGCTTGCAGGGCCGACGCCAGGCCGCGTGGGAAGAGCACTCGGATCGGTGGGCGGTCGAGGTCCCGCGGCATATCGCCAACACCTCGGTGCACCCCGATTACGTCTTCGACGCCGAGGCGGAGTTTGGCCGGAAGGCACCGTTGATCGTGGAGATCGGTTCAGGGCTCGGCGATGCCGTCTGCCACGCAGCCGAGCAGAATCCGGACACGGACTTCCTGGCCGTGGAGGTCTACACCCCGGGCCTGGCCAACACCCTCATCAAGATCAACAGCCGCGGGCTGAGCAACGTCCGGGTGGTGGAGGCCAACGCCCCCGAGGTGCTGGCCACCATGCTCCCGGAAGGGTCGGTAACTGAGCTTTGGGTCTTCTTCCCCGATCCGTGGCACAAGTCGCGGCACCACAAACGGCGCCTCATCCAGCCGGCCTTCGCGGACCTCGCAGCCCGGGCCCTTAAGCCCGGCGGCCTCTGGCGGATCGCGACCGATTGGTCCAACTACGCGGTGCACGTCCGGGAGGTCCTGGCCGGCTCGGCCGACTTCGAAAACACCTATGAGGGCGAGCGCAGCGGCGACGACAGCCCCCTGACCCAGGTCTGGGAGTCCGGCGTGGAGTCGGTGGTCGGCGGCGCTCCGGTTAAGGAAGGCCGCGCACCGGTCAGCACCGAGCACACCGGCCCCAACGAAGGTGTTGACGAGGTCGGCGGCTGGGCCCCCCGGTTTGAGGGACGGATCCTGACAAGCTTTGAGAACAAGGCCCACGAAGCCGGGCGACTGATTTTCGATCTCTGCTACCGGCGCCGCAGCGCGGAACATCCCTCAGCGGACGAGCTGGGAGACGCGAGGTCGGACGATTAAAAAACAACTCAAGGACGTCGCGGAAGTCGCCGAGGACGTCACGAATTCCAAGCCGCTTGAAATCGCGGCCCGCGCCGGGTTCGCGGTCTCCGGCGTGCTGCACTTCCTCATCGGGCTCGTCGCCATCAGGCTGGCCATGGGCGGCCAGGGCCAGGCCGATTTCAGCGGCGCCGTCGCGGAACTGGCCGCCCAGCCGGCCGGCCCCATCCTGCTCTGGAGCGCTTTCGCCGCCTGCGTGGCCCTAGCGATCTGGCAGGCCAGCGATGCCGTCTTCGATTTCGAGCACCTGCCTACGAAGAAGAAGGTCGGCAAGAAACTCAAGGCCGCGTTGCAGGCGGTGGTCTACGCCGGGTTTGCTCTGACGCTGGCGTCCGTCGCCATCGGCACCCGGTCGGACCAGCGCCGGTCCACGAGCGACCTCACCCTGCAGCTCATGAAGGCGCCCGGGGGTACTCTCCTGCTGATTCTGATCGGCGTAGCGGTCGCAGTGACCGGGGTCGCCTACGCCATTCGGGGCTTCAGGAAATCGTTCATCAAGTACTTGGGGATGCCCTCCAACGAGCATGCCCGTACCGCGGTGACCGTCACCGGGATCGCCGGATACGCCGCCAAGGGTGTGGCCCTGTTGCTGACGGGGCTGCTGATCGTTATTGCCACCGTGAAGGCAGACCCGACGGAGTCAACCGGGCTCGACGGCGGGCTCAAGGCTTTGCGTGAGCAGCCGCTGGGTGTCTACATGCTGGCCGCCGTCGGCGCGGGCCTGATCTGCTACGGCATCTTCATGGCCGTTCGGGCCCGGCTCGCCCGGATGTAGGGGCGCGTCGGACCGGCGTCTATGGGTACCCGCTCCGAAACCCGCCGCCCCTAGGGCTGCGGAACGGTGATGACCGCGACCGTCTGCTGCCGGCTGTTGCGCATCTCGATGCTGCCGATGCTGGCCAGTTGCAGCGGGGTGGCGCCCGTGATGCGCACCTTGCCGCTCGGCGTGGCGGTCCACGCACACGCCCGGTCCTCGCCGCCGTCGCGGCCCTTGACCCAGAGCGAGAGGGTGCCGTCCACCGGCATGCTGTTTCCGTCGACGGCTAGCTCGGTGCCCCACGTCTTCTTCACGAGGTCCACGGTGAACCGCGGGCCGTTGGCGGCCGCAACCGAGTAACTGGCATCCGGCCCGGCGTGCTGCGCCAGCAGCGGACCGGCCAGGGCACCGATTGCCAGGCTGGCCGCGGCGACCGCCGCCAGCGCCGCGGACCAAAACAGCCGGCCCCGGCGGCGTCGCGCGGCAAGTGCGGCCAGCAGCCCGCGAGGGAGCAGCGCTGGCGGGGCGGGCCGCGCGGGCGTGGTCAGCGCCACGGCGTCGGGCACGGGGAGCGCGTCGAGCAGCGCGGGCAGGCTGGCCAGGTCGTCGAGCTCGGCCCGGCAGACCCGGCACTCGGCCAGGTGCCGGTCGAACGCCGCGGCCTCGTCCGGCTCCAGGCCACCAAGCAGGTACGCGCCAAGGAGCTGGTGGAGTTCTGTTCCGCTCACCGCTGCACCCCCATTTCGTCCAGGATGGTCCGCAGGGCCCGGACGGCGTAAAAGGCCCGGGACTTCACCGTGCCGGCAGGAATGTTCAACTGCACCGAGGCCTCCCGGACGGTGAGGCGGCGGTAGTGGAGGGCCACCAGCACGTCCCGATGCTCGGCGCTGAGGCGCAGCAGGGCCTCCTCCATCAGGACCCTGTTGAGCAGTTCATCGACCCGTTCGGCGCCGCCGACAGGATCGGGCAGTTCGCGCTCCGTCGCTTCGTGCGGCCGGCGCTGGGCCTTGCGGTAGTTGTCGATCATGATGTTCCGGGCCGTCCGGAACAGGTAGCTGCGCAGGCTGCCGGTGATCTGCGGCGCCTGCTGCCACACCCGCAGCACCGTTTCCTGCACGACGTCGTCCGCCACCTGCGGGTCGTGGCAGGCGCCCAGGACAAACCGCCGCAGGGCCGCCCCGTGGTCGCGGTAAATCGCGGCCACCACGTCCTCATCCAGCGGCATGCGGCACCTCCCGGGCCTGGTCCTGCTGCCCACTAGGACGTACACGTTGGCGCAAAAGTTCAACGGTCCGCCCGTGAACCATTCTTCACCCGACGGCGTCGTATCAGCTAGCCGGACAGCGAGATGGCCGGCATCCAGCCAAGGAGCCAAAAATGAGTAAGCACTTCGGCGCCACACTGTCCGCGCTTGCCCTCGCGCTCGTCGTTTCCGGCTGCGCTGGGGGCAGCGGGACAACGACGACGGCGTCCCCCGCCCCGACGACGGAATCCTCCGCCACTGTAGCGCCCGCTTCCTCCGCGCCGATGACGTCGGCGACGGAGGCCAGCGGGTCCGCCGTCCCCGCGCAGGCCGCCGATCTCAAGACCGCCGCGACCACCGCCGGGCAGGCGATCGTGGACGCCCAGGGCATGAGCGTCTACGTGTTCGCCCAGGACAAGAAGGACGCCGGCACGAGCGCCTGCACGGGTTCCTGCGCTGCCGTGTGGCCGCCGGTGCTGACCGGTTCTGCCACGCCCGCAGCGGACGGGGTCACCGCCAAGGTGGGCACCATCGCTACCCCCGACGGCAAGAAGCAGGTGACCATCAACGGGATGCCGGCGTACCACTTCGCCAAGGACCACGCCCCCGGTGACATCGCGGGCCAGGGCGTTGGCGGCGTCTGGTACCTCGTGAACCCTGCCGGCGACATGATCAAGCCCGCCGCCGTCGGCGGCTACTAGAAGCCGTCGGGGGGCTACTAGAAGCCGCCGGAGGCTGCTAGAAGTCGGCGTCGTCGTCGGCGTCGAACTCGAACTCGACGGCGGCGACGATCTCGCGGGTCTCCGGGTGGATCATGTAGGCTTCCTCGTCGTCCTCCACCATCAGGAACTCGCCCTGGTCCGTGGTGAAGTGCCACGCCAGGACCCGTTCGCCGTTGTGGTCGTAATTCGGGTCGCCCATGGTGATCTTTACCAGGGTCTGGCCGGCCACCTCGCACAGCTCCCGGATGATCAGTTCAAACTCGGGAGCGCTCCTGAGTTCCTCTTCGGCTGCCTCCGCCTGGCGCTCGGCCAGGTTGGGGATGCGGGACACCCGTTCGTGGATGTGCCGGTCGAGTTCGTCCGCGTCCAGGACCAGCAGGTCCGGCTGGCTGCGGAGCCAGGCCGCGTTGAGCGCGACGATATTCTCGGTTTCCAGCAGCGGTTCGAATGCGTCGTCCAGCTGTTCCAGGAGCCGGACCGCCTCCGGTACCTCCGCGTCGGTGCCGCCGGTACCGTCGGCGTCGTCGTCGAAGCCCAGCTCGGCATCCGCGTCGAGGTAGGCGTCGGCCTCCTCGTCCGAGAGCGAGTCGAAGGCTGCCACGCTGCGGTTGAACAGGTCCAGGTGCGCGGTGGCGCCCATGCCGGCAAGTCCTTCGCGGACGTAGTTGTCGATCTCCTCGCGCTCCGGCACCGTGAAGACGTACTGGGCGAAGCCGCCGCCGAGCGCCTGCGTGAGGTAAAAGTCCACGTAGTAGCTGCGCAGGGCGTTCGGTGCGATTTCGTCCGTGTCGAGCAATTCCGCGTACATGGCGTTGACCACGTCCACATTCGCGTCCACGACGTCCACGTTGCCGCCGTGCAGGCTCTCCTTGGTCAGGACCGGGGCGTGTTCGGTGGCGGTCGGGCTCGAGGTCAGGCTGCTGCTCATGGGAATCCTCACAGTGGTGGCGGGTGGTGCTCCGTTCCCTTCCACGGTAGGGCTGCCGCGACCCGGAGGGTCCGAGCGGGAAGTGAACGTCAGGCGAAGTTTCTGGGGCCCGCCGGGCTCGCTAAGATGGATCAGATGACCAACCGCTGAAAGTAGTGCCCACATGCCATCCCATCCGGACGAGAGTGCGGCACTGGCAATACAGACTCCCGCGATTAACGACCGTTCCCTAGCGGCCGGACTCGCCTACGCCATGGGCAGCCGGGTTTCCGGGATGTCCTTCGACGCCGGCACCGGGCTGATGCTGGGAAAGGTCCGCGGCGGCGCGCCGGTGCCGTATTCGACGACGGCGAAGCTGGTCCGGAAGGGCGGCGGCTGGAGCTGCACCGTCGGCGTCTGCAGCTGTCCGGTCCGCAAGGACTGCAAGCACGTCGCGGCCCTGCTGTTTGCCGCCGAGGACAATCCGGCGATCCGCGTCCAGCTGCTGGCCCCGGCGGAATCCTCCCGGCTGTCGCGCCAACCCGCCGGACTGGACCTGCCCGATTGGGAGCAGGCCCTCAGCCCGCTGCTCGCCCGCCCGGGCATTACCAAATCCACCAACGGCGTCCCGCTGGCCCTGCAGTTCGAGCTCGAGGAACCGGCGCCGCACTTCTCCTACACGGGACGCCGCGATCCGCTGCGCAGCGTGCGTCAACTGAAGGCCCGGCCCGTCATCATGGGGGCCAAGGGCAAATGGATCCGGGGCGACGTTTCCTGGAACACCCTGAGCTACCTAAACTACCGGCGCGAATGCAACGAAGCCCACGTGGAGTGGATGCAGGAGTTCCTCGCCTCGCACACCGCCCTGGCGAACCGCCAGCACGCCGGCACCGCGCCGTGGCTGGGGCTAAACACCTACGCCGGCAAGAACCTATGGAGCCTGCTGGCCGAGGCCGGGAAGATCGGCCTGGCCCTGGTCCACGGTCGCGGCAACGAACCCGTGCGGCTGGCCGGCGAGCCGGCCGCCGTCGGACTTAACCTCACCCGGCTCGGTGCGGAGGAGGCCGACGGCGGGCTGGCGCTCGCGCCGAGTATCACCGTCGACGGCGCGGTGGTCGATCCGGCCTCGGTCGGAACGATCGGCCACCCCGCGCACGGAATTTTCGTAAGCTCGGACGCTGGCGGTCTGCCCGGCGTGGCCCCGGCTGACGCCGCGATCACCCTCGCGCCCCTGGAGGGCGGGCTGAGCGATGAACTCCTGACGTTCGTGACCGCCGGCACCACCCTGCACATTCCGGCCCGGGACGAGGGCCGGTTCCTGACCGGTTTCTACCCCAAGCTCAAGCAGACCGCCCGGGTGACCGCCTCCGACGACTCCGTCGAGCTGCCCACCCTGGCGGTGCCCACCCTGTCCGTGCTCGCCAACTACGGCGCCGACCACCGGGTCCGGCTGCACTGGGAGTGGCATTACAAGGCCGGCACCCTGGTCACGGCCCAGCCACTGTGGCGGCACCCCGGCGACCACGGCTACCGCGACGATGCCGCCGAAGCCCGCATCCTGGAGACCGTGGGACAGCCGTGGGATGTTGTGCCGAAGCTCGGCGAATCTGCCACGGGAGGCTGGGGCACGCCGCGGCTGGCTGCGTCCGCGGAACTCAGCGGCCTGGACACGCTGGCTTTTACCGAGGAGGTCCTCCCCCGGCTCCGCGACCTTCCGGAGGTCTCCGTGGACACGGCCGGCGACATTGCCGACTACCGTGAGGCCGAGGAAGCGCCCGTGGTCGCGATCTCCACGAAAGCCACCGACAGCCGGGACTGGTTCGACCTCGGCATCGTCATCACGCTGGAGGGACAGCCGGTCTCCTTCGCGGCCTTGTTCTCCGCCCTTGCCTCCGGCCAGACCCGGATGCTGCTGCCCAGCGGCGCCTATTTCTCCCTGGACCTGCCCGAGCTGCATCAGCTGCGTGCCCTGATCGACGAGGCCCGGATCCTGCAGGACAATCCGGGCAACAAGGACGCGCCGCTGCAAATCAGTCGGTTCCAGGCCGGGCTCTGGGACGAGCTGGCCCAGCTGGGCATCGTGGACCAGCAGGCCGCAGCCTGGCGGGAAGCGGTGGGCGGCCTGCTGGAGGGCGGCGTCAACGGCCTTCCGCTGCCGTCATCGCTCAACGCGGAGCTGCGCCCCTACCAGCTCGAAGGTTTCAACTGGCTGAGTTTCCTCTACCGCCACGGGCTGGGCGGCGTGCTGGCCGACGACATGGGCCTGGGCAAGACTGTCCAGGCGCTGGCGCTGATTTGCGCCGCCAAGGACGCGGCCGGCGGGCCGGGACAGCGGGCCGCCGGTTCGGACACCGCCGCCGACGTCGACGCCGCGCCCGCCGCCGGCGGTGCCCCTGGCGGCGCCCCTGGCGGAGCCCCTGGCGGCGCCCCTTTCCTGGTAGTAGCCCCCACCAGCGTGGTCGGCAACTGGCAGGCCGAAACCGCACGCTTCGCGCCGGGCCTCAGGGTCCATGCAATCAGTGAGACCTTCGCCAAGAGCGGCTCGGTGCCGGCCGAGGCGATGGCCGGGGCCGACGTCGTGATCACGTCCTACGCGCTGTTCCGGATCGACTACGAGGCCTACGCCTCGCGGACCTGGGCGGGCCTGGTGCTGGACGAGGCGCAATTCGTGAAGAACCACCAGTCCAAGGCCTACCAGTGCGCCCGCAAGCTGCCCGCCGAGTTCAAGCTGGCGATCACCGGCACGCCGCTGGAGAACAACCTGATGGAGTTCTGGGCTCTGACCTCGATCGTGGCGCCGGGGCTCTTCTCCAGCCCCAAACGATTCGCCGAGTACTACCAGAAGCCGGTCGAGAAGAACGGGGACCGGGCGCAGCTGGACAAGCTCCGGCGCCGGGTCCGCCCGCTCATGATGCGCCGCACCAAGGAGCAAGTCATTCACGACCTGCCGCCCAAGCAGGAACAGATCCTCGAAGTGGTGCTGAACCCGCGGCACCAGAAGGTCTACCAGACGCATTTGCAGCGCGAGCGGCAGAAGATCCTGGGCCTGATCGAGGACGTCAACAAGAACCGCTTCACGATCTTCCAGTCGCTGACCCTGTTGCGCCAGCTCAGCCTCGACCCCTCGCTGATCGACCCGTCCCTCTCGGGGGTGCGCTCAAGCAAGCTCGACGTGTTGTTCGAGCAGTTGCAGGACCTGGTTGCGGAGGGCCACCGCGCGCTGATCTTCAGCCAGTTCACGGGGTTCCTCGGCAAGGTCCGGGAGCGGCTGATCGAGGAAAACATCGAGTTCTGCTACCTCGACGGCAGCACCCGCAACCGCACCGACGTCGTCAACGAGTTCAAGGACGGCGCGGCGCCGGTCTTCCTGATCAGCCTCAAGGCCGGCGGTTTCGGCCTGAACCTGACCGAGGCGGACTATGTGTTCCTGCTGGACCCGTGGTGGAACCCGGCCTCCGAAGCGCAGGCCGTGGACCGCACCCACCGGATCGGCCAGTCGCGCAACGTGATGGTCTACCGTCTGGTCGCGAAGGACACCATCGAGGAAAAGGTCATGGCGCTCAAGGCCAAGAAGTCCCAGTTGTTCGCGGACGTCATGTCCGGCGACGCGCTTTCCGGCGGGGCGCTGACCGCGGACGACCTGGCCGGGTTGTTCAACGACTGACCCCCGGCCCCGGGCCTGGCCCCCGGCCCGGACTTAGCCGCGCGGCTGGGTCCGGAACCGGGCCAGAAGCGTCGCGGCGAGCAGCGCCGTCGTTATTTCCACCGCGATGACCGCCAGCAGCGCCCCGGAGCCGGACGGCGCCGCACCGGTCGCCGCGGCAGCGGCGCCAGGGTGGGTGTGACCACCCGCGCCGGGCCGGCTGCCGAGGAGCAGGACGGCGTGCACCCCGGTCATCACCAGCGCCGAGGCCATCACCCGGTGCGGGGCGCGGGCCCGGCGCAGACCGCAGTCCCCTCCCTGGCGCCAGATGTGCACGGCGCACGGCAGGCACACCGCCGCCATGGCGAGCATGAGCAGGTTCAGCCACGTCCCGTGCTGGTTCCCGCCGACCAGCCACAGGTGCGCGAGACACGACGCCGCCGTCACCACGGCGCAGATCCGGGAATGGAAGACGATGCCGGCGACGCCGGCGACGCCGGACACGCGGCCGGATTTGAGGGCGACACCCACGGCGTCGGACTAGCTGTGGCAGTGGCCGCCAGCGTCGCCATCGCCATGGCAACCGGCGGACTGCTGAGCGTTGGCGGGCACATCCAGCACGGGGCTGCGGTCAAAGAAGCCCTCGGGCCGGAGCTTGAAGCCGGCCGTGTCCACCGGCATGATGGGCCAGTCCTCGGGCCGGGGGAAGTGCGTCAGGCCGAAGGTGTGCCAGAGAACGATGTCCTGGCCGTCCAGGTCACGGTCCTGCGCCACGTACTGCGGCAGCCCGGCTCCACCGGCGTGCTGGTTCACGAAGTCGCCCGTTGGGTACATCTCATCCTCGGCGTAGCGGGTGACCCAGAGGTCCTTCGTGGCAAAGGCGGCGCGCCGGGCGATGGAAGACTCCGGGTCCGCCAGCAAGGTGGGCTGCCCTTCGGCGTGCAGCTTGTAGGCCACGGGCTCGCCGAGGCGGTTGCGTGATTCCGGGTTGGAGATGACCCAGGTCCGTCCGTTGCGGGCGTCGGCCTCACGGGCACCCTCGGATTCGCGGGCGATCACCGTGCGCTTCCGGGAGAAGGCGTTGCCGCGTTCGTTGCCTTCGCCCATCGCCTGCCGGACCACGTCTTCTTCCTCGACCCGGTTGGTGAGGCCGTCTATCGCCATGTCCAGCCGGGCGCTGAACAGGTGCTGGTGGAACGGAGCGCCCAGACCGGGGCCGAGCTGGGACATGTTGGCTGATCCGCCCTCCGGGTAGGCGCTCGTGAAGACGACACCGGTGGCCTTGGCCTCGAATTCGATGGTGCCGTCGAGGTAGAGGTACCAGTAGAAGCCGTAGTCGTAGTTGCCGATGGTGGTGAAGAAGGAGATCACCAGGCGGCGGTTGCGGCGGGTGTAGTTGATGCCCGTCCAGAGGTCGCTGTGTTTGGCCAGGATCCCCCAATCTTCCTCGTGCATGCAGATGCCGTTGCGGATCTCGCGCGGGTTGCCGAAGGCGTCGCTGATGACGGGGCTGAGGTAGGTGATCTCGCCGAGGCAGTCGCAGCCAAGTTCCAGGGAGTTGGCGTACTGGCCCACGAGGTATTCGCCGGTGTCGAAGTAGTTCTGCCAGGACCGGATCGGCGACGGGTCACCGTACGGGACCACCATTTCGGCGATGGATGCCCGGTTGATGACGGGCCGCAGCCGGTCGCCGTCCTGGAACGCGAGGTTGTGGAGCACCACGCCTTCGCGGACGTCGAACCCGACGTCGACGCTCCACTTTTCCCACTCGATGTGGTTCCCGCCGCTGACGGTGAAGCTGGGCCCCTCCGGCTGGGTGATGTTGATGGGTTTCTGCGTGGTGCGCAGCGGGCCTGTGAGCTCCGGATCCGTGTAGTTGCCGTGTTCGGCGGGAACCGGAACGGCGCCGGTGTCCAGCACCTGGGTCACTGTCTTGGCGACGACGTCCACGTACGCTACGAGACCGTCCACGGGGTGCGCCCAGGCGCTGTCCTCCGGAAAATCCTGCACGAAGGCCAGGCCACGCAGAATCCGTCGGCCCTTCTCCTCCGGGTACTCGAAGACCCCGGCGGACAGGGGTGCGACGCGTACCTTGCTGACGGCCAGGCCCCGGCCGGCCAAGGCCTTGAGCCACCGCTCGTCCGAGGCCAGGAGCTGTTCGACGACGTCGAATTCCTCCTCCAGGACAGGGAGCTCGCCGGTCTCGGCCGTGTCCAGTTCGACGACGGAAACCACCGCGCCGCCGGAAACCGAGACGGTCACGTCCGCCGGGCGTCCTCCGGATACGTCGTGGAGGAAGACCCTGAACCGGCGGTCCTCGTTCCCCGCCGCAGCATTCCTGGCGGGGTCCACCAGGCCCAGATAGGCGATGCGTTTGGTCTCGCCCAGCAGGCCGGCGGTTCGCAGGATGCCCTGGACTGCCGTGATTTCGGCATCCGTGGCAAGGCTGTACGGGCTGTACGAGGTACGGGAGTCAGTTTGTGCGGGCATCATGGCGGCCTTCGTTCGGTGATCCTGGCGGGTCAGAACTTTATTTTCTATAGTTGTAGAGAATAGCGCTCCGTAAGATATGCCACAAGAGTCCGACGCAAAACACATCCGGGGAGCAGCTGCGTGCCAAAGATTGTTGACCATGACGAGCGCCGCCTGGAACTGGTGGACGCAACCTGGCGGATCATTGCCCGGCTGGGCATGGAAGGCGCGACCATGCGCGAGATCGCCCTGGAGGCCGGCTTCGCCAACGGTGCGCTCAAGCCCTACTTCGCCACCAAGGACACGCTGCTCGCGTTTGCTTTCAGTCACGTCTTCAACCGGACCAACGGGCGCGTCGCCGAGGTCACGGCAGGAAAATCAGGGCTTCCGGCCCTCAGGGCCTTCTGCCTCGAGGTGCTTCCGCTGGATGAGGAGCGCATCAACGAGGCCCGGATTGTCATCCCCTTCTGGCAGAAGGCGATCAACGACGACGAAAAGGCGGCGATCCACCTGTCCTCGATGGATCAGTGGCGCTCGATGATTCTGGGATACCTCGCCCAGGCCCGGGAGCGCGGGGATATCGCCGCCTCTGTTCCGGATGAAACGATTGCCGACCAGCTCCTGAACATGCTCCTCGGCGCCCAGATCGCGGCCGCCCTGGCACCCCGGGGGCAGGCCGGCACCGACCTCGTGGACCAGTTGGAGGGCTACCTCACCCTTCTGGGTGCCGTCGTCTGATCTTTCGCCACCCGCCACCCGCCACCGCGCAACGTCCTTCACGAAACCGGGACAACCGTCGCCAGCCGGATCCGGAAACAGCGGCTGGAAGGAGCCCGACGTGGGCTGCGGGACCCGCGGCATGCCGGCAAGCCCGCGGGGGCGGTAGCTGTCTGGCCGGTGTCCTGGACGCGGCGCACTTCAGCCGCTCGTTCCGTGACGCCTTCGGCGAGTCGCCGAGCGACTGGCGACCCGGCGCCTGGGAGCGAGCCCACCGCCGGAATCCAACACGCCGCAGAATAACAAGAGACGCACCGTGCAACGAAACATGTCTGTTGCCGCCCGATCTGCTCTTGTGTCGCGCCTAGTTTGTCGCGAGTGAGCGCAGTGACAGCACGAGGTCGCCTTCGGAGAGTTATGACCTGTGGGCCGGTGGGTGACATCGTTCTCTCTCCGTCAACTCCACTTCGCTGTTACACAAGACAGAATCCGCTGGCGGAAGCAGACTCAAGGTACATATCTGAAGGGCCGAGCTGGCCCGTGTGCACCAAACTTGAAGCGGAGTACCCATGGAAACCTACGATGCACTTCTCGCCTCGATCACTCCGGCGTCCGGGGAGACCCGGACAATTCTTGACCCTGCCACCGGCCAGGCCGTGGGAGACGCCCCGGTCCACGGGGTCGAGGACCTGGAACAGGCGGTAAACGCCGCAGCGACCGCGCAGCCGGCGTGGGCGGCCCTGGGCCACGACGCTCGGTCCGCCGCGCTGCTGAAGGCCGCCGACGCCGTCGAACGCTCCGCCGAGGAACTCGCCCGGCTGCTCTCCCGCGAGCAGGGCAAGCCGCTGAACGGCCCCAACGCCCGTTTTGAGGTCGGCGCCTGCGCCGCCTGGCTGCGTGCCACGGCGTCCATCCCAATGGAACCCGAGACCGTGGTGGACGACGGCGAAACGCACGCCGAGGTGCACTACCGGCCCATCGGCGTCGTGGGCGCGATCGGTCCGTGGAACTGGCCCATGATGATCGCGGTCTGGCAGATTGCCCCGGCCCTGCGCATGGGCAACGCCGTCGTCGTCAAGCCCTCCGAATACACCCCGCTCAGCGTCCTGGCGTTGGTCAGTATCCTGAACCAGGAGCTCCCGGACGGGATCCTGTCCGTGGTCTCGGGCGGCCGCGAGGTAGGTGCGCGCCTGGCCGGGCACCCGGCGATCGGGAAGATCATGTTTACCGGCTCGACGGCCACGGGCAAGGAGATCATCAGGTCCTCTGCGGGCACCATCAAGCGTCTCACATTGGAACTCGGCGGCAATGACGCCGGGATCGTGCTTCCGGACGCGGATCCCAAGGCCATCGCCGAGGGGCTGTTCTGGGGCGCATTCATCAACACGGGCCAGACGTGCGCGGCATTGAAGCGCCTGTACGTTCACGATGACATCTATGACGATGTGTGCGAGGCCCTGACCGCCGTGGCGGCCGCCATGCCAATGGGAGTGGGGCTGGACGAGGCCAACGTCCTCGGCCCGCTGCAGAACAGGCAGCAGTTCGATGTCGTGGCCCGACTCGTCGAAGCTGCCAAGGACTCCGGCGCCCGGGTGCTGCTGGGCGGCAACCCGGATCCGGAGCAGCCCGGCTTCTTTTATCCCACGACGCTGATTGCCGACATCGACAACGGCAATCCCCTGGTCGCCGAGGAACAGTTCGGTCCCGCCCTGCCGATCATCCGCTACAGCACGGTGGACGAGGCCGTAGCAAAAGCGAACGCGCTCGACGTCGGGCTGGGTGCCTCGGTCTGGTCCGCAGACCCGGCCGAAGCCCGCAAGGTGGCCGCCCGGATCGAGGCCGGCACCGTGTGGATAAATTCCCACGGCGGCGTCCACCCGATGATCCCGTTCGGCGGCGTGAAGCAGTCCGGCTACGGGGTGGAATTCGGTGTCGAGGGCCTCAAATCCCTCGGCGTTCCCCAGGTGATCAACGGCTAGAAACGTCCGCGTCCCGGTCAACGCACCTCCGGAAGGAGGCCCAAGGTCTGCCACCGTTGCCACTTGGTGACGCTGCCTGCCGGGCCGATCGCCTCGTTCCCACCTATGGCTGGCAAAGGACATTTATCGCGCACCGCCCTGCCGGAGCAGTGTTGCCATTTGTCCGTGGCAGTTCTGGCCCAGGGGGCCGCAGGCCTGGGTTTTCGGCTGGCCTCGCCCGCCGTCCAGGACTGCCAAAGTCGTAACAGAACCGAAACCCGCTGGATCTATCGCCAAAACATGAATTCGTGATTCTATGACCGTAGAAAGAAAGGGGCAATGATGCCATTATTTGCGGACACTATCCTGACTAACGGCGTGATCCGTACCTTGGATCCAAACAATCCGGAGGTTGGGGAATTAGCCATTGCAGACGGCCGTGTTGTCGCCGTCGGCCGCCGCAGCTTGAATTTGCGTGGCCCGGAGACTGCCGTGGTTGATCTGCGCGGCGAATTCGTGATGCCCGGGCTTTTAGACGTACATAATCACCACGGTATAGCCGGGCAGTCCGACCTCAGTGGAGTCCCGCATAGTGGTGTAACGCCACGGTGGTTGCCTGCGTCGTTGCTGACGTGAAGGCGGTCACCGTGTGATCCTTCGAGGAAACTCTCACATCCCACTCGAAAGGCATCAACACGATGACCGCTCCTCATATT
>JAPLAM010000058.1 GCA_026393275.1 Arthrobacter sp. | reverse complement strand
GTGCTCTTTTACGGCTTTACCCCGATCCCGGACCCGGAGGCCGTCCGGCTCTGGCAGCGCGCCCTCTGCGAAAAGTTGGGGCTGACCGGCCGGATCATCCTTTCCAAGGACGGCATCAACGCGACGGTCGGCGGCGAGATCGGGGCGGTCAAGCAGTACGTCAAGACGACGCGCGAATACCAGGGCTTCCGCGGAATCGATGTGAAGTGGTCCGACGGCGGGGCCGCCGACTTCCCTCGGCTCAGCGTCAAGGTGCGCGACGAAATTGTCTCCTTCGGTGCGCCGGGCGAGCTCAAGGTGGACGAACACGGCGTCGTCGGCGGCGGGACACACCTGGCGCCCGAGGAGCTGCACCGGCTCGTGGAGGCCCGGAAGCAGGCCGGTGACGAGGTGGTGTTCTTCGACGGACGCAACGGCTTCGAAGCCCAGATCGGCAAGTTCAAGGGCGCCGTCGTTCCCGACGTCGCGACTACCCACGATTTCATCAAGGAACTCGATTCCGGCAAGTACGACGCCCTGAAGGACAAACCGGTGGTGACTTATTGCACCGGCGGCATCCGCTGCGAGGTCCTCTCCAGCCTGATGGTCAACCGCGGCTTTAAAGAGGTCTACCAGCTCGACGGCGGGATCGTCCGGTACGGCGAGGCGTTCAAGGACCAGGGTCTCTGGGAGGGCTCGCTCTACGTGTTCGACAAGCGCATGCACCTCGAGTTCAGCGAGGATGCCAAGACCATCGGGCAGTGCGTCCGTTGTGCGGCGCCCACAAGCAAGTTTGAAAACTGCTCCAACCCCAGCTGCCGCACGCTGACGCTGTACTGCGCCGATTGCGCCTCGGACCCGGCGACGCTGCGTTGCCCCGACGGCTGCGCCGCCTGAAGGAGCCCGACGGCTGCGCCGATTAAGGGTGCGTACTCAAGGGGGTGGCCAACCTTAAGCGGCCGCTAGTCAAGCGGAGCCGCCGCAATGCGAACGTCCAACAAATCCAGGATTCGGGCGATCGAGCGGGCTGAATAGCCAAGTAGGTCATCCTCCCCGAGGGCAAAGCCATACAGGAGCGACGCTCCGATGGTTTGCATGAGCAGCTGCATGTCGTCGCTCCCCAGCGTTTGGCCGGTCATCCGTTCCAGCCCGATGTTCAGGGCCTCGGCCAGCAATGGCTGGTGGCTGCGGATGATCTCTTGCAGTTCAGGGTCGTGGCCGGCCTCCAGAATCGGATTGAGCCTGGCAGTCACCACGTTCGAGCCCAGCTTGGGGGCAAAGTAGATGGCCATCAGCCGGAGGGCAACCGACGTCAGGCTCTCCTCACCGGCCTGGCAATCCCGGGCAACCGTCAGGGCGCTTGCAGATCGTAGGTCCTCGGCTCCTGCAACAGCGGCCCGAAACAGTTCCTTCTTGGAAGGAAAGTAGTAGTTCCCGGATCCCGGGGCCAGCCCGGCGGCCTCGGCAGCGCGACGGTGAGTGACGGCGGACGGGCCTTCGTCAATCAGTAATTGCGCGGCGGCCGCCGCCATCAGCTCCTGCTTCGCCTGACTGCGATGTTGCTTAATGTCCTCATCCTCTTAACCCCGGTCCAGCAGGAATAAAACCATCGTTCCCGTCGCTACATTAAAAGCCATACAACAGTATGGCTTTTGGGATGGGCCATGGCGGCCCACGCAAAGGGAAAGCGATTGCATCATGAGCATGACAACGGAAGCTCTCAAAATCGACTGGGCGGCTATGCCTACGTACAACACCATCATGTCACTGGCCGCCGGGGCCGGATTGTTGGCCGTGGTCATCTTTGGTCGGGACCTCTTTCGGCTCCGCCGCAACGATGACGCAAGTGTCAGCACCGACGGCTGGTCCTTGGCTTTTGGCGTGCTGGGCCTGATCCTCACCACCACAGGGCTGCACATGACCCTGACGTGGCCGCTGGCGGCAGGCGGCTTCCCGTTCGACAACATTATTTTCGGCGAAACCAGCCTGGGCTTCGGCGTGCTGCTGCTCGGGGCCGCGTTTTACCTGTGGCGTCGCGGGGAGGCTCTCACCGCTGCCCCCGATCCGATTTCCTTCGCAGCAAATACCGTCCGCCCGTTGTCTCTCTTCATCGGCGGACTCGGCCTGAGCCTGCTCGCGATCGCGGCTGCCGGCATTACCTACCAGCTTTTTGCGGCTCCGCCCCAGGAGCCAATTTCCGGAGCCTTCGCCGCCTATCCCATCATTGAGGCAACCTTTATGTCCGGGCTCTTCGCCCTCGTCGGCGTCGGTGCAGTGCTGCTCCCCTTTGCCGTTGCCAAGCTTCGCACGTCCGGCGCAGCAGCGTCCGGGCTGGTGAAGATCATCGGCATTGTCTGGCTTCTGACCGGGCTGGCATTCCTGCTCTTTGGTGCCATGAACTACTTCACGCACATCGGCCTGATTGTTAACACCATGTAGGGAGTCCGGCCCCCAGAGGCCTCAACCAGGGGCCCCGTCAGGCAACCGACCGGCGGGCCCGTGGTGATTGCAGCACATCTATTAGTTGGGTCCCCGCGGACGAGTCCGCGGGGCCCAACTGCTGTCACGAGTGTTCCCCTCAGAGCCGGCTCACCCGGTAGCCGAAGTTCGCCGCCGCCAGGGACTCGATCCGGACGGACAGCACCGTGTCCGCGGCGAGCTGAACCACGTTGACCCGCGAGGTGCCGCACCGCAGGCTGAGATCCACCAGGACGCTCTCTTTGTCCGCGATGGTGAAGGACACCCGCCGGGTACTCCGGCAGACCAGCGTGAGGGCGTAGGTGCCGCTCGGCAACTGCGTGGTGGTTTCGTTCCGCGTCGCCCCGGCGTCCAGCAGCCCGGAGCCGGTGTGGAAGACCTGGGCCTGGGTCGCAGGCAGCACCTCGCCAACCCAGCGATCCAGCTCCGCCCCGCTCACCGGCTGGTTCAGGGCGGGGTCCTGGGGAAGGGCGGCGTCGGTAAAGGTGGGGGAAGGCGCACTGCCGGCCGAACGGCCGTCGTCGTACTGATATTCGCAGGCGGACAGACCGCAGCCAAGGACGGTGGCGATCGCGACGGCGGTGAGGGCGACGGCGGTGAGGTCACCGCCGTGCGACGGCCGCCGCGGCCGGGGTGCCAGCGCGGTGGGCATATTCCGACTTTAGGCCCGCCCGCGGCCCCGGGCCAGAGCCGACTCAACCGGTGCCCGCGCCCCGCCCCCTACGGCGGCGGGCGGCGCTCGATCCTGAACCCGGCCACGCCGCCAAGGCCCGGATCCATCGTGTTACTGATGATTTGCACGGTGGCCAGCCCCGATTCCAGGTCCACGGCAGCCTCGACGACGCGTCCGCACTCGAGGCTGAGCTCCAGGTGGCCCCCGTCCCGGCGGCTGTCCTGCGAAATGATCAGGAATGCGCTCGGCGTGCCGGAGCAGGCAACGGTCACCGCGTAGGTGCCCTTCCCCAAACTCGTGGAAGACGAGCGGAAGCCGCTCCGGCCGATTCCGCCCCCTCCGCCCATCAGCACCGCTCCGGCCGGGTCTCCCAGGATCCGCTCAACCTCCGCCAGGTTCCGGGCCACGCTGGCGGCCAGTTCCGGGTCGGACGCCGGCAGCGGTGGCCGGGCTGCGGAGGGCCGGGCGGAGGGGCTGGTGCCGGCGGCCGGGAGCCCGACGTCGTCCGCGACCTCACAGCCGGACAGGGCAGCAACAGCCAGCGCCAGCGCCAGCGCGATGCGCGGAGCCGCGGCACGGCTCCTTTGCCCTCCTGCGGCAGCAATCATGTCCCGAGCCTACTGCCGGCGCCGGCCGGTGCAAGTCAGGCTGAGGGCACCAGCTGGTAGGCAAAAATGAGCGGCGCGTCCACGCTCGAGGCGCTGATCGTCAGCCTGCCCGCGCTGGGCACAGTGATCCGGGCGGTTTCCCGGCTGCCGTTGCACGCGGCCCCGGCCTCCGTCAGGCGCCTTCCGTCGAGGGAAACGTCGAAGAATTCCTTGCCGCCGCCGTCGCAGCTCATGGTCAGCGTGTAGCTGCCCGCCGCGACCGTGGCGTCCTTGGCGATCGGCTCCCGGTTCAGAATCTTGCCCGCATCCGCCAGGACGATACGGCTGGCCGACGGCAGGGCGGTCGCCTTCCAGGTGGCGACGTCGGTGGATTCGATCGAGCTGGCGGGGGAACAGGCCGAGGCGCCGAGCACGACGGCGACGCCCGCCGCCGCAGCGAGGACGCGTCGGACGACTTGGTGACGGGACGGCATCGGGGGAGCGAAAAGCATGCCTCCAACTTACCGGCTTGAGCACCGTGGCCCCCACCCGGGCCCCCGCCCAGTCCTGGATCCCGGCGTCGGATCCCGGCGTCGGCCGGATAACGCTAGCCGGCGATCAGCTCCCGCACCTTGCCTTGGTGCAGGGCCAGGTACACGCGGTCGCGCAACCGGTTCGCCTCCGGATCCGTCAGGGTCCGGTCCAGCGGCTGCAGTTCCAGCCGGAGGAGCACGTTGACCTGGCCGGGTCCCAGTTGGAGGCGGTCGACGGCGGCCGCCGGCAGCGCCGCCGCGGGTGTCACGGCCCGGATCTCCAGAGCCGCCAGGACTTCGGCGTCCGCGCCGAGGGCGGTGCGGGCGAGGTCGCCCAGCAGTTCGACGTCGGCGTCGTCCGCCGAGTCGAGAACCAGGGACAAGTCGCGGCGGACCGCCGGCATGGCTGACACCGGCCGGTACGGGTGTAGGTCCTGCAACTGTGCCCGGACCTCCGGGTGCTCCGAGCGCAGGAGCCGGATATCCCCGATGCCCTTGCGCAGCATCAGGGCCCGGTCCAGGCCGAGGCCCAGGGCGAGCCCGGCCCAGCGCTTCGGGTCCAGCCCGGAGCCGCGCAGGACCCGCGCCGCGACCAGCCCGCACTCGGCCAGCTCCAGCCACTCCCGGCTGCCGTCAGGCCGAGTGAGCAGCACGTCCAGCTGCTGCCCCAGCGCCGTGTAGCTGTGCTCCGCGGGCGTGGCCCGCCACTGCACGTCCGGATACTCGGCGGCCGGCAGCACGGCTTCCACCACGGCGGCCATCATCGCGTGCAGCTCGGCGGGACCGAGCAGGCCGCAGGCCTTGAGCCGCCACAGGTCCACCTGGTGCGGCGCGCCGACATGGGTCCGGTCCACCGCGTCGCGCCGGTAGACCAGGCCCGGCAGTACATGGAGCCGGTCGTAGCGGCCGAGCTCGCCGCGGAGCGTGTCCAGCAGCGCGGGGACGCCGGCCGAGGTGTGGCTGCGGAGCATCACGGTGGGGCTGACATGGCGGGAATAGCGCGAGTCCCGGGTGACGTCGTCGGCGGAATAGCCCAGGCGGTCGTAATTGTCGGCGGTGGCCACGAGGGGGCTGTGGCGGTGCGTCGCGGCGGGAATGTCCCAGAGCCTTTCAAGACCGGCAACCACCTCGGACAGCAGCAGCTGGAGGGCGTGCGGTCCGCCGGCGGGATCGGACAGATCACGCACGGCGAGGGCGGCATTGAGCTCGGGCGGGGAAAGGTACTTCTTCATGGCGGGGTCCTTGAGTTCTTTGGGGCGGGGAGGGAAGATCACCCTCAGCCGCTGCGCCGGACGGACCCCGGCGGCTGCCGTTAGGCGCGCAACAAGAAGCCCGTGCGGCCGGTGAGCGGCCGAGGGCTGATAAATCGCTGCTGCCTATGCATAGGTCCATGCTAAGCCCAAGATCGCCGGATCAACTCCCGTCCCGGCCGCCCAGCCCCCGGGAACGTGCCGGCAACGTGCCCGGCATCCCGGCACCCGAGGGACTTGACCTTGACGCAGCGTCAAGATTTAGGCTCTGGGTAGCGGCCGGGAAAGCCCCGTCCGCGGAAGGGGAGCCCATGGAGTGGTCGGTGCAGCAGCTCGCGAAGATCGCCGGCACCACGAGCCGCACCCTGCGCCATTACGACAGCGTCGGGCTGCTCAAACCCAGCCGCACCGGGGAGAACGGCTACCGGTACTACGGCCAGGTCGCACTGCTCCGGCTGCAGCGGATCCTGCTGCTGCGCGACCTGGGGCTGGGCCTGCCGGCCGTCGCCGACGTGCTGGCTCACGAACGGCAGGCGGAAACCGCGCTGGCCGGCCACCTGGAGTGGCTGCGGCACGAACAGGACAGGCTGGCCCGGCAGGTCGCCTCGGTCCAGCGCACCCTCGAAGCAGTAAAGGAAGGAAGGGACATCATGGCGGAAGAAATGTTCGACGGCTTCGACCACACCCGGTACAAGGACGAGGTGGAACAACGCTGGGGCAAGGACGCGTACGCGCAGGGCAATTCCTGGTGGCGCGGCATGGATGCCGCGGAAAGAGAAGCCTGGAAGCAGCGTTCCCGGCAGCTCGTCGCGGACTGGACTGCCGCGGCGGAGGCAGGAGCCGCCCCGGACAGCCCGGAAGCGCAGGACCTCGCCCGGCGTCAGGTCGAATGGCTCACCGGCATCCCGGGCACGCCGGCGGCCGCCGGCGGCACCGGGAACCTGAAGGGCTACCTGGCCGGGCTCGGCGAAATGTACGTGGCGGATCCGCGCTTTGCCGCGAACTACGGCGGGGCCGCCGGGGCGGCCTTCGTGCGGGACGCCCTGCTGGCCTACGCGCACAAGCACCTGTGACCGCGCGCACCGGACAGCACACGCCCCGCGCGGGACCCCGCGCCGCCGCCGGAGCGTCGCCACGCGCACCTCGAGGCGCGCCTAAACTTGTCCGGGTGACTCCCTCAACGCTTTTCACAGCCGGCAACACCCCCGACGCTCCCCGCAGTGATCTCCCCGAACTGCTCACGGCGCTCGCCGCCGACCTGGCCGCCCTCGGTTACACGGTCGACGGGGTCGCGGGGCTGCTGGGCGACGCCGCCCACGCGGCCCTCGGCCGTGACCAGCTCATCCCCGCATTGATCGCCACCGAGGACGCCGCCCACGGCGAGCGGACGACGGCGGCGCTCGCCGCCGTCGTCCGCCTTTGGCTGCTCGCCGAACCGCAACCTGCCGCGACCCTCGACGCCGCCCTGCCGGGCATCCGCACCGAGGGGCTGCTGCGGCTGGAACTCGTGGAACCGGCCGCCGGGGGCCTGATCCAGGCGAAAGTCGACCTGCGGCCCTACGGCTGGGACCCCAACGTGGCTGACGACGGTACTGCCAGCGGCGGCGCCGACCTCTGGGTGGCCAGCGACCTGGCCGCCCACCAGCGTCCGGGCGTGCTGCGCCATGACCACGTCCTGGGGATCGGCCAGGCGTCCACCACCCTGGTGCAGGTCACCGCCCGGCGGCACGTGGCCCGCGCCCTGGACCTTGGCACCGGCTGCGGCATCCAGACGTTCCACCTGCTGCATCATGCCGAACACGTCACCGCCACCGACATCTCCGAGCGGGCGCTGGCCTTCACACGCTTCAACCTGGTGCTTAACGCGGCGGCGCTGCACCTGGATCCGGCCCAGCCGGAGAGCCGGGTGAGCCTCCGGCTGGGCTCGCTGCTGGAACCGGTGGCCGGGGAGGAATTCGACCTGGTGGTCTCCAATCCGCCGTTCGTCATCACCCCGCGCGGGGCGGGCGAGAGCGCGGCGGAGCAATTCACCTACCGCGACGGCGGCCTGCCCGGCGACGACATCGTCGCCAACCTGGTCCGGGACCTTCCCTCGGTCCTCACCCCCGGCGGGACAGCCCAGCTATTGGGCAACTGGGAGATCCCGGCCGGCGCCGCATGGGCCGAACGGCCGCAAAGCTGGGCCGGTCCGGACGCCGACGTGTGGTTCATCCAGCGCGAGCAGGTCAGCCCGGAGCAGTACGCCGAGACGTGGCTGCAGGACGCCTCCGAGGCCCGCGACCGGCGGCTCTACCAGGAGTCGTACGCCGCGTACCTGGCCGACTTCGCCGCCCGGACCGTGGAAGCCATCGGCTTCGGCATGATCTGGCTGCGGCGCCCCGCGCCCGGCGCCCGGCCGGTGATCACCCGCTTCGAGGAGATCACCTACCCGATCGAACAGCCCGTCGGCCCGCACCTGGCCACCGCCGTCGAACGCGCCGACTGGCTGGCCGGCCACGACCTGGAGCCCGCGCACCTGCTCGTGGCCGAGGATGTCACCGAGGAGCGGCACCAGCGTCCCGGCGCCGAACACCCGGGCGTCATCCTGCTGCGCCAGGGTGCGGGACTGCGCCGCACCAACCTGCTGAGCACCGAGCTGGCGGGCTTCGTCTCAGCGTGCGACGGCGAGCTCTCCGTCGGGCAGATCATCGGAGCCCTTGACGCCCTGCTGGGCGGCTACGAGGGCTACGACGCCGGGGCGTTCCGCGGGGGACTCCTGCACGAGGTCGGCAACCTGGTGCGCGACGGCTTCCTGCTCCCCGCCTGAGACGGACGGCGCCGGCCGCGGCGCCGGACCCGCCGCGGGAGCCGACGCGGCCATCGCGTCCGGAACGGCTGCGGCGCCTTCGCGGCCGAAGCGGGGCAGTACATAGGCGGCGACGCCCAGCGCCACGAGCACGCCGCCCACCCCCGTGATCAGGAAGCTCAGCCGGACCGGCAGCAGGGCACCCAGCAGGCCGCCGAGCGCCAGGGCGGCTATGGAGACGGCGCGGGTCATCCCGCCGATGATCGCCATGGCCTGGCCCCGCCCGCTTTCCGGGATGCGCAGGATCGCGATCGCACCAAAGCAGGCGTTCAGGGCGCCGCAGGCTGTGCCCATCGCCGTGTAGGCCACGAAGAGCCACCCCACGGTGGGCACCAGCGCCATGACCCCCAGGAAGCCCGCAGTCAGCGCCATCGAGACGAGGAGCACCCGCAGCCGGGCGGGCGGGGTCTTGATCCGGCCCGCCAGCGCGGCACCGGCCGCCATGCCGAGTCCGAAAGCCGCGATCAGCAGCCCGTACTGGGTTTCCGTGGCGCCGAGCTCGCCCCGGGCCAGGAAGATCTCCAGGACGTTGGTGGCCTCGCCGGCCACAATGAAGAACAAGGCCCCGAGCACCAGGGCCCAGACCAGGCTGTCCCGCCGGATCAGCCGCAGGCCGTCCAGCAGGGCGGGGGCCTCCCGGCCGGCGCGCTCGGCCGCGGTACCGCGCCGGGTGCGGATCAGCAGGGCCCCCACGCCCATGGCGAGGTAGCAGCCGCTCGCGACGCCGAACACCAGCCCCGAGCCGCCCCAGCCGCTGAGCAGTCCGCCCGCCGCCGGTCCGGCCATTCCGGCAATCATGATGGTGGCCTGCATGGTGCCCATCGCCCGCGGGGTGCGCTCCTCGCCGACAATCCGGGGCAACAGCGCCTGCCAGGTGGGGCCTGCAACGGCCTGGGCGGCGTCGAGCAGAAAGGTCATGGCGAACAGCACGGGGATGTAATTGTCCAGGTACTGCAGGCCAAGGCCCATGCCGGCCACGGCCGCCGCGCTGACCGCCGATGACACCGTTGCGAGTATGCGCGAATCACGCGTATCTGCGAGCCGGCCCGCCCACGGCGCCAGCAGGACCAGCGGCAGGGCCGAGCACAACAGGTAGGCCGCCACGAGCCACGCGCCGGCAGCCGCCGTCGTGCCGGACACCGCCCCGGCACCAGCACTGTCCTGCAGGTGCAGCATGACGCTGACGACGACGGCGCCCATGCCGGCGGTGGCCAGAAAGCGGGAGCTGCCGGCGAGCAGGAAGTCGCGGTTGCGCCCGAGCGACGAGCCACCGGAAAACCCGTCCGATTTATGAAATATATGCTTCATAAGAAGCAAAGTAGCCTGCCGTCTGGCATGGTGTCAAGCATGTCTTTCATAGTTTGGCGTACGTCGCTAGACTGGATGGGTGAATGCAGAAAACCCGAAGGCGCAGCCTGCCGTTGCTCCTGCCGCCGCTCCTGCGGCCAAGCGCAAACCGCGTCCGGAAAAGAAGGTCGAGATCACCGACCCGAAGGCCATCCGGGCGCTGGCGCACGCCGCGCGGCTCGAGGTCATTTCCGAGCTGTATTCCACCCAGGTCAGCCGCACAGCCACCGAGTTGGCCGCCCAGACCGGCCTCACCCCGAGTGCCATGAGCTACCACCTGCGCGCGCTGCAGAAATGGGGCATCGTGGTCCCGGCCGCCACTGCCGGCGACGCCCGGGAACGTCGCTGGAAAGCCGCGGGCACCGACTTTACGATCCATTCGGGCGGGGGAGTGGCGAGCCCCGAGTTTGCCGTGCTCGATCTTGAGCTGGATGCGTACCGGCGCCGGGTTAGGGCTTACGCCAAGACCCGGGACGAGCAGCGCCAGCGCGGCGAGCCCGAGGACAGGCCGTCCTCGGTGGTGCTGGCCAGCAACCTGCTCTACCTGACCCCGGCCCAGCGCGCGGAACTGAACCAGCGGCTCTTCGATCTTCTGAGGGACTATGAGCTAGAGGATCCGGACCATATTCCGGAAGGCACCCAGCGGATGGCGACGATGTGGTCGATGATTCCGGATGACCGGGGCAACGCCGCGACGGCCTCCTGAGCAGCGGCGGGGCCTCCGTGGCTGCCCGAACCGGACGCGCTTCGTGACCAATAAAAGACGTGCCGGGAAGCCTGTCTTTTCCACCCGAATGCGCGGGAATCTGCAAAATATGGTGAACTAGGCGGGTATGGGCGCATCTGCCCGAGCCACCATTTTCTGTAGGAGCACCGTGCCAAGCAAGGCCCCCACCGGCAAGAAACTCGTGATTGTGGAGTCTCCCGCCAAGAGCAAGACCATCGCCAAGTACCTGGGCGAGGGTTTCATCGTTGAGGCCTCCATCGGTCACATCCGCGACCTGCCGCAGCCCTCGGAGCTCACTGCAGATTTGAAGAAAACCTCGGTAGGCAAGTTCGCCGTCGACATCGACAACGACTTTAAGCCGTACTACGTGGTGTCGCCGGACAAGAAGAAAAAGGTGACCGAGCTCAAGGCAGCGCTCAAGGACGCCGACGCCCTCTATCTCGCAACCGATGGGGACCGCGAGGGCGAGGC
>JAPLAM010000074.1 GCA_026393275.1 Arthrobacter sp. | reverse complement strand
GCGATCGCGGCCATCGTCACCGGCCCGCGCCGCCAATACGCACTCCGGTACAGGAACTGCCACGTATCCTCGATCCGGTGCGGATCCCTCCCGATCAGCAACTGCGCCACATGCTCCCGCAGGTACGCCGCGACCGCCAGCTCACGCCCGTTCAACGTGGCATCACCGATCCCGGTCACCCCATCCTCCGTCGTGATCCGCAACGTCACAAAGTTCCGCGACGGGCTCGTCACAAACACTTCCGCAGCAATAATTTTCACAGCTGTTCCTTTCAAAGGCGGCAGCCCGGGGGCTTGCCAGATTATTCGGCGGGTAGTAGGCCCGTTGGCGATTCTTCTGTTTAGTGCAGGACGGACTGCGGGGCAGCCGGTTGCCCGGCGGGATCCTCGGCGAGTGCCCGGCGGGCCTTGATCTCGGCGACGATCACCGCATGGGCGGAGTCGGTGAGTTTGTAGAAGCGCATGATTGCCATGCCCAGGCCGCAGAGCACAAGGGGCACGAGGCCAGTGGCGAGTTGCAGGCCCTGCATGGTGGCCTCAGTCTGGCCCGCGTCCGATCGGGCGTAGCCGGCGCTGGCAATGGCATAGGCCATGACGGCCCCGCCCAGGGCCTGTCCCATCTTCCGGGTGAAAGAGAACAGGGAGTAGATGATGCCCTCAGTGCGGACGCCGGTACGGGCTTCGCCGTACTCCACCGTGTCCGCTTCGAGGGCCCAGACCACGATGTTCATCATCTGCACGCCCAGGAGGCTGACCACGAGTCCGGTGAATCCGAGGTAGGTCAGGGAGTGCGGCGTGAGCACGACGATCAGGGAGCCGCTCACGATCAGCGACCCGGCCAGCAGGTACAGGGTCTTCTTGCCCCACCGGCGGACCATCGCCGGCGTGAGGACAATGACGACGACCGCCAGCACCACGTTGATGATGGCCATCGGCTGGGCCAGGTTGACGTTGCGAAGGACATCCCGCAGGTAATAGACCTGGATGGTGGACAGGCCGGTGCTGGCCGTCAACATCAGCAGTGACGACAGGCACAGCATCAGCAGCGGCCGGTTGCCTTTGAGGGTCGCCACGGACTGCTTGAACGTCACCTTGGGGACTTCCCGGTGGACTATCTCGCGGGTCGTGAAGACGGTCAGAAGGTACAGCGCCATGCCGGCCACCACGAAGCTGATGGTCAGGGTGGTGAACAAGGGCTGCAGCTGGGCCGCTCCCTGTTTGGTTAGCGGAGTGATGAAAAACAGCAGCCCGGAGCCCACGATCAGGGAGCCGCAGGAGCGGGCTGCCCCCAGCTTGGCCCGCTCGGCCGGCAGTTGGGTCATCGCTCCCGCCAGGGAACCGTAGGGGATGTTGACCATCGAGTAGGCCAGGCCCAGCCCCGCGTAGGTCAGGTAGGCGTAGACCAGCTTGCCGTCATGGCTCCAGTCGGTGGGGACGGAAAAGGTCAATGCGCTCATGATCAGCAGCGGCAGGCCGCCGAAAAGGATGAACGGGCGGAATTTGCCCAGCTTTTTGTGGAAAGTGCGGTCCACCAACCTCCCCGCAAAAATATCGGCGAAGGCGTCGAAGAAGCGGACCAGAAGGAAGAGCGTGCCCGCTGCCACTGCTGATATCCCCGCCACATCCGTGTAGTAGAGCAGCAGGTAGGTGGTGGAGAGTGTGAAAGCGAGATTGTTGGCCAGATCGCCAGCGCCGTAGCCGATGATGCTGAGCCTGGAAAGCTTTTTCATGGTGTGGGCTCCTTTACCCGGTGCCGCCCCTGCGAGCGGCGAAAAAAATATGTGTGGGGCCTACGCCTCGGGGGTGCCGTTCTTGACGCGGGCCAGCGCCGTCCAGCGGTGCCGCAGCGCGTAGGCCGCAGGCTTGGGGCGGCGGTCCCGGGTGAAGACGCCCTTCTTGTTGCCGTCCACCCGCATGATGCCGTTGGACGTCTGGAAGTCCGCAAAATTCCAGACCTGCTCACCCACCATGGCGTCCACCCGGTCGAAGACCCGGTGGTACATGGCCAGGAACGCGGCCTGGTATTCCTCGCTCCAGGGCTGTTCATAGATGGAGTGGAAGCCCGGCATGGTGTCCGGACCGTACTCGGTCATGATCATGGGCTTGCCGTACTTGGCTTCCCATTCGCGGAGTTCCTTCTCTAGCACGGTCTCCGCCGACTGCAGGTCCCCGTTGTTGAGGTACCAGCCGTAGTAGCGGTTCAGCATGATGACATCGAAGAGGTCACCCAGCAGTTCCTTGTCCGGGGTGTCGAACATGACGTTGACGTGGCCCACGGGACGGGTCGGATCCAGTTCCCGGGTGAGCCGCACGAGGGGTTCGAAGTACTCCCGGGCGCCCTCTTCGGAACCGTTGGGTTCGTTGGCGATGGACCAGATCACCACGGAGGGGTGGTTCTTGTCCCGGGCCACGAGCTCGGAGATGGCCTGGCGGTGGTTGGCGGCGGTATTCGCGTCCACCCCGCCGTCAACGTAGGTCTTCTTGGCGATCCCGCCGAAGACGGCGCCGAAGCCCAGATGCAGGCCGACGGCGGCGGTCTCGTCGATCACTACGATCCCGTGGCGGTCCGCGAACTCCATGACCTCCTCGGCGTAGGGGTAGTGCGAGGTGCGGAACGAGTTGGCGCCCACCCAGTCCAGGAGCTGGAAGTCGTTGACCATCTGGGCGTTGCTGTGGCCCTTGCCCACAGTGACGTGGTCCTCGTGCATGCCGAAACCGGTGAAGTAGAACGGCTCGCCGTTGATCAGGAATTCCTTGCCGCGGACCTCGACGGTGCGGACACCGACGGGAAGCGTGTAGCTGTCCAGGAGCTGCCCGCCGTCGCGGATCTCGGCCGTCAGGTTGTAGAGGTAGCCGGCGCCCGGCTTCCAGAGCACGACGTCGGGAACCGTCAGGGCGCCCCGGGGGCCGTCCGTCCGGGCAACCTCGACGCCGTCGGCATCCGTGAGCGTGACGGCGACGGTTTCGCTGCCGGTACCGCCGGCCGTGGTGACGGCGTAGTCGACCGTTCCGGCGCTGCCCTCGAAACCGGTAACGACGGTGATGTCGTCCACCGCAACGGCCGGGGTGCTGAACAGCCACAGGCTGCGGTGCAGCCCGGCGTAGTTGTAAAAGTCGTGCAGGTAGCTCTGCTGGCGGCGGCCGTCCTCGGTGACGGTGATGGTGCCCGGCGGGATGGTGGCCTGGGTGAGCTCGTTGTTCACCGCGATGGTGAGGCGGAAGGCCTGGCCGGGGATCACGTGCTCGGTAATGTCGGCGCTGAAGGGCATGTAGCCGCCCACGTGCCGGGCCACCAGGACGTCGTCCACCCAGACCATTCCCTCGTGCGTGGCGGAGTCCAGGCGCAGGTGGATCCGCTCCCCTGCCCAGCCGCGGGGCACGCGCACCTCGCGTTGGTACCAGACGTACCCGACGTGCTCGCGGATGGCCTTGTCCGGGAAGACGTCGTTGTAGCTGGCGGGGACGCCCATTTCGAGCGGCGACTCAAGCGTGGCCTTGAACCATTCGTCCCGGTGGCCGGAGCGGTCGAAGTCCACCTTGAACCGGTAGAGGCCGTCCAGGTTGACGATCTCGCGGGTTTTGCTGGCTAGGGGCTTGAGCATCTAGGGGAATCCTTACGCGTCGTTGCGGGGTCTGGGTGCGGGTCCGGCCGCCGGGCTTCCCTTGGGGAGCACTGAGTCTGGCTGTAATCCTAGTCACATGGCAAACGGTGTGGCAAGCGGTTGCCAATCGGTTCTGCAGGGAAGAATTTGGTGGCCTCCCGGCACGGCGGCCGGTGCCGGGTCAGGCGCGGACCTGCTCCGGGACAGCCGGGGCAGAGTACGTCCCCCTGAGGCTCTCGACGAGCTGAACAACCGCGCCGCCGTCGGCGGCGGCAGGGTCCACGAGCTCCGGGGACACCAGCGCCAGTAGGGCACGCGTGCGCTGGTCCCCGCTGCGGGCTTTGGCGGCGGCGATGTCCGCTGCCAGCGGATCGTGCAACCCGTCCGCAGCCGCGGCGAAGTCCATCCACGCAGCGATCATGAGTGCGGCGGCGGCTCCGGACCTGCCCTGGGCGCGCTCGGCGAGCAACACGGGCACGGCGCGCATCCGCAGCTTGGTGCTGCCGTCCATGGCTATCTGGGCCAGATGGTGGGCGATCCGGGCATTGCCAAAGCGTTCCAGCAGGGCGGCGCGGTAGGCGGGGAGCTGGAGTTCGCCGGCGGGCAGGTTGGCCTCGGCTTCATCCCAGAAGCGTTCCACCGCCTGCCGGCACAGCGGATCTGCCAGCGCTTCGGCGACGGTGGTGTGCCCGCGGAGCTGGCCGGCGTAGGCCAGCAGCGAGTGGGCGCCGTTAAGGAGCCACAGTTTCCGGTTTTCGTACGGTTCAATGGCGTCGACGAACGCGGCGCCCGCGTCCTCCCAGCGGGGCCGGCCGGCCGGGAAGTCGCCGCTGAGCACCCAGCTATGGAACGGCTCGGCTACCACCGGGGAAGTGTCCCGGTAACCGCAAGCTTCCTCCACCGCGGCGAGGTCCGCCGGGGTGGTGCGCGGCGTGATGCGGTCCACCGAAGTGCTGACAAAGCTGACGTTCGACTCGATCCAGGCCGCCAGGCCGGTGTTCCACGCAGCGGCCAGGCCCGTCAACGCCCGGCGTGCGACGGTTCCGTTGTTCGAAAGGTTGTCGCAGCAGACGACGGCGAGTGGTCCGCCGCCGGTGGCGCGGCGGGCAGCAAGGGAATAGACCAGCCGGCCCAGCGGCGTGGCCGGCTGTCCGCTACCGGAGGCCAGCAGCGCGAGGTCGGCCACGACGTCGGGCGCCGCCAGATCCAGGCTGCCGTCGGTGCCAAGGCGGTAGGCGGCTTCCGTGATGGTCAGGGTGATCACGGCGGTCCCGGGCGCGGCGACGAGTGCAGCCAGCCGGTCCACGTCCGCGCCGTCAACGGCCTCGACAATGCTGCTGACGATCTCGAAGGAGTCGCCGGCGTCTCCCCGCTCGACCACCGTGTAGAGGCCGTCCTGTTCGGCCAGGGTCAGGGCCGCATCCGGCCGGCGTCCGGTGAACGCGGCGATGCCCCAGTCCGCCGCGTCGCCGGCGTGGTGGGTGTACCACGCCTGGTGCGAGCGGTGGAAGGCGCCGAGCCCCAGGTGGACGATCCGGACGGGTGCCGTCGCTGAGGGCACGAGACTGCGGCCCAACCGCGGGGTTGTCGCCGCGCCGCTTGCCGCGGCCGTCGTCATGGGCTGCTTGGTCGTCACAGCTTGAATACCCTTCGCGGGGAGGCATCGACGAGGTCGACGATGATGTCGTGCGCGCGGTCTTCGCTGACGCGGTGTTCTGCGACAAGGCGGGCCAGGAAGGCCGCCTCGATCCGGCGGGAGGCATCGTGCCGGGCCGGGATCGAGCAGAAGGCGCGGGTGTCGTCGATGAAGCCGGACGAGCGCGAGAACCCGGCCGTTTCGGTGACGGCGGAGCGGAAGCGAAGCATCGCGTCCGGCGCGTCGAGGAACCACCAGGGGGCGCCGAGGTACACCGAGGGGTAGAAGCCCGCGAGCGGCGCGAGTTCGCGGGAAAATACGGTCTCGTCCAGGGTGAAGAGCACCAGGTGGAAGTCCTTATTGGTGCCAAAGTCCTGCAATACCGGCCGGATGGCCTCCGTGTAGTTGACGGCGAAGGGAATGTCGTGCCCGGTGTCCGCGCCGTACTTGGTGAACGTATCCGTGTGGTGGTTCCGGAAGGAACCGGGGTGGATCGTCATGACCAGGCCGTCCTCCACGGACATCCGGGCCATTTGGTACATCATGTGCGCCTCGAAATCGTCACGCTCGGCGCCGGTGGCGCGGCCGGAACGGGACCGCTCGAAGAGGCGCTCCGCATCGGCAGCGTCCAGTTTCAGGGTGCGTGGCGTCCGGACCCCGTGGTCGGCCGACACCGCGCCGTGCTCAATAAAGTATCGACGCCGGTTCTGGAGTGCCGTGAGGTAGCCGGCGAACCCGCTGCCGCCGTCGCCCGCCATCGCGATGAGCCGCTCAACATTGCCGGCCCAGGCCGGTGCTGCCGGGTTCAGGTAGGCATCGGGCCGGAAGGTCGGGAGGACGCGGCCGTGGAAGGTGGCGTCTGCCGCCAGGGCCCGGTGGGCGGCCAGGTCATCCAGCGGATCGTCAGTGGTGGCCAGCACCTCGATGTTGAAGTCCTTGAAAAGCCGCCGGGGACGGAAGTCCGCTTCCTGCAGCCTTGCGGAGATGGCGTCGAAGGAGGCGTCGGCGGTAGCGCCGCTGATCTCCTGGTCCAGCCCGAAAACCCGGCGGAACTGGTCCCGGAGCCAGTAGCCCGAGGCCGTGCCTTCGAAGAGCGGCCACGCTTCGCAGAGCGCCCGCCAGACGGTGCGCGATTCCGGTGCAGTGGCCGACGGGTCGACCGGCGGCCGCAACCGGTCCAGGGGCACACCGCTGGCGTGGATGAGGCGGGTGACGTAGTGGTCGGGGCTGACCAGCAGCGCCGCCGGATCAGGGAATGGCGTGTCCTGCTCGATCACCGCGGCGTCCACGTGCCCGTGCGGGGAAATGATGGGAAGGTCCTGGACCCGGGCCAGCAGGCTGCGGGCAATGCTCCGTGTTCCCGGGTCGGCCGGCAGGAGCCGGTCCGGGTGGGCGGCGATCGACTGTGACATAGATCAATCGTGCTGCCGCGGCAACATTTTGTCAACCGGTTGCCAAGGAGAGCCAAAGCACTCAGCGGACGTGCCGAATGCGGCGCTACGTGCCGTTAATCAGTCGACCGCTGGAACCCCGCACCACCAGTTCGGTCTCCACCCGCAGCGTTTCCGCCACTTCCGGGGCAGAGCCGTGCAGCGTGTCGAGCAGCATCGCCGCGGCACGCGAACCGCATTCGCCCAGCGGCGAACGCACGGTGGTTAACGGCGGGGTGGTGAAGTCCGCCCCGAAAATGTCGTCGAAGCCCACGATGCTGATCTGGTCCGGGACCTCAATGCCGGCGGCCTGGAGTTCCTGCATCAAGCCGATGGCCAGGAGATCGTTGTAGCTCAGGACCGCAGTGGCGCCGCTGGCCAGGACTTCGCGCGCGGCCTCCCGGCCGCCTTCGACCGTGGGTTTGCTGGATTCGATCCGAACGGCATCCAAGTGGGACCATTCACACGCGGACCTGACCCCGTCCCAGCGCCGCGCGGACATCCAGGACGGGAGCGGACCGGCAATGTAGACCACTTTGTGGTGCCCGTTCGCGGCCAGGCTGCGGACTGCCTCGCCGATCCCCTTGTTCACGTCGGGGACAACGCACCGCACCCCGCGCACCTCACGGTTGATGACCGCCACGGGCTTATCCCGGGCGAGATCGCGGATCTCGTCGTCGCTCATTCGCGGGCTGGCCAGGATCAGCCCGTCCACGGTCGCCAGCATGCGCCGGGCGGCCGTCAGCTCGGTGGCGGCGGACTCCGCCGATTCGGCGAGCATCAGCGTGTAGTCCCCGGCCGTGGCCGTCGTTTCAGCCCCGCGGATGATGTCGAAGAACGTGGGGTTGGTGATGTCGGCAACGATCAGGCCCAGGGTGCTGGTCCGACCTGTCGGGAGCGCCCGCGCGAAAGGGTTCACGTGGTAGTTCAGCTCTGCGGCGGCGTCCTCGATCAGCTTTTGTGTCTTGGCGCTGACCCTGCCCGGCTTGCTCAGCGCCCGTGACACGGTGGAGGGGTTCACCCCGGCCGCCCTGGCGATGTCATAGATGGTGGCGTTGGATTTGCCCTGACGGGCGTACTTCTTCAGCGGTGCTGTTGGTGCGGCAGCGCCGGGCTTCGCGGGTTCAGTCACCGCCCCATCCTAACGACTAAAATTTCCGGCGGACTGAGGGCTCACGCCCGTTCCGGAAACTTGCCCTCACCGGCGATGCGCTTGTTCAGCGCCGCGAGGAACTCCTCCTCGTCAAAGTCGAGATCCACTTCCCGGCCGGTCCAGCTGGAAAGGTGGATCGCATTGGCCAGCCGGACCCCGTGGATCCCGTCCGAACCGGGGGCGAGCAGCGGGGTACCGTCCAGAATGTTCGCGGCGAAGTTCTCCAGGACTCCGGCATGTTGGCCGCCCCAGACGGACTCAAACTCGATGACCTCGGTGGTGTAGAACTCCTCCGGTTTCAGCTCGCCCATGAAGAGCTTGCGGACGTCGTCCATGTCCATGCCGTCGCTGAGTTCCCGCTCGGGCTTGTTCAGGCGGGTCACGGTGGCGGAATTGGAGTTTTCGACGACGATCTTGCCCTGGTCACCCAGGATTTCGAAGCGGTCGGTGCCGGTCAGGTCGTGGGTGGCGGTAACGAAGACGCCGGTGGCGCCGTCGCCGTAGTCCACCACCGCGGTGACTTCGTCCTCGACGGCGATGTCGCGGCGGAAGCCGTAGGCAACCTTCGCGTACACGGACTTGGGCACGCCGCAGATCCACTGCCAGAGGTCCAGCTGGTGCGGTGCCTGGTTGACCAGGACACCGCCGCCTTCGCCGCCCCAGGTGGCGCGCCATTCGCTGGAGTTGTAGTAGCCCTGCGGACGCCACCAGGTGGTGATGATCCAGTTGCTGCGGCGGATGCTGCCGATTTCACCCGCGTCCACGATCTCTTTCAGGCGCTGGTACAGCGGGTTGTTGCGCTGGTTGAACATGATGTCGAAGGACAGCCCGGGCTTGCTGGCGGCAAACTCGTTGAGCTCCTTGACCTGTTTGGTGTACACGCCGGCCGGTTTCTCCAGGAGGGCGTGGATGTCACGCTTGAGGGCCTCGATTCCCATCTCGGGGTGCAGGAAGTGCGGCACGCAGGTGACCACCGCGTCCACGTCGCCGCTTTCCAGCATGGCGATGTAGTCCTCATAGAAAGGTGCGTCAGGGTACTGGTACGCCGCCAGTTCCTTCCGCGCGGGGTCGGTGTCGCAGAGGGCGCCGATCACCATGTTCGGGACCATGCCATCCGTGATGAACTTGGCGTAGGCGCCGCCCTGCTGGCCCAGGCCGATGATGCCGAGGCGTACTGTCTTGCTCATGTGGTGATTCTCCTGTTCAGAAAAGGTCGGCGTGGCCCATGGCCACCAAGTTGTCGTACGACGTCTGAAGGGCATCCCAGACGGTTCGACCGTACAACTCGTCCTGCTCCACCAGCAGGTAGCGGGCCCCGGCCGCCTGGGCGGCGGGGATGATGGCGGGGAAGTCGAGGTTGCCTTCGCCCACTTCGGCGAACTGGACGACGTCCTTGAACTCGCCCATGAAGCCCCGGTGGTCTCCGGCTGCCAGCAGGCCGAACGCGCTCTTGGGCAGTTCCCCGATCCGGTAGTCCTTCAAATGCACCATGGCGGTGCGGCCGGCGTACTTCGCTAGGGTCCGCACCGGATCCAGGCCGCCGCGCTGCACCCAGTGCACGTCGATTTCCAGGCCCATGGCGGGCGAGTTCTCGGCAATGATGTCCAGCATGTACCTGCCGTCGAACTTCGCAAATTCGATGTGGTGGTTGTGGTAGTACAGGCCGAGCCCGTGCTCTGCGAGCCGGGCGGCGTAGTCGTTGGCTTCTTTGGCGAAGTCGATCACGGCTCCGATGGACGTCATCGCTTCAAACGGCAGCATGCCGATCCGCAGAAGCGTCGACCCGAGGCGCTGGGCATCGTCGACTATCTTCTCGAAGTTGTCCCGGAGTGAGTCGCCCGGCCTGCCCTTCGGTGTTTCCAGCGCCACGGACAGGGCGGCAATGTCCATACCGAGTTCGCTGCGGCTCCGGTCCAGTTCCGCGACGTTCTCCGGCGTCATCGGGATCTGCGAGATTTCGACGGCGTGGTAGCCGATCGCACTGACCTTCCGGAGCGTCGCGAACGCGCCGAGCTCCTGGAAGCTGTCCTTGAGCATCATCGCCTGCACGCCAAGTTTGGCTGGTGTCGCCACGTTTTCCTCCGTTTCCTGCCGGATCCGATGGATGCCGGCGTCGTATGCATTGGTGCGGGTGCCGCGCCCTCAGGCGAGGGCGTCCGCCTGCTCGTGCTGCTGCCGCTGGATTTCCAGCAACCGGTGACGGTCCGCGCGGCGCTGTTCCTGCCGGTCCGGGTCCGGGACCGGCGAGGCCAGCAGGAGCCGCTGGGTATAAGGATGTTCTGGATCGCGGGTGATCAGCTCCGCGGGTCCTTGTTCGACGATTTCGCCGTGGTACATCACCGCTACGCGGTGGCTGATGTGCCGTACGACGTCGAGGTCGTGGGAGACGAACAGGTAGGAAACGCCGGTGTCCTGCTGGATCTGCAGGAACAGGTCCAGGACCCGGGCCTGGGTGGACAGGTCCAGGGCGCTCACGGGTTCGTCGCAGACGATCAGTTTGGGCGAGAGGGCCAGGGCCCGGGCGATGGCGACGCGCTGGCGCTGGCCGCCGCTGAACTCGCGCGGCAGGCGGTGGAGGGCATCCGAAGGCAGCCCCACCTGGTCGAGCAGTTCCTTGACGCGCGTCTTGGCCTTCGACTGCTCCATGCCCTGCACTCCGAGGGGCTCGGCGAGGATGTCGCCGATCTCGAGTGCCGGGTTCAGCGAGGTGTAGGGGTCCTGGAACACCACCTGGAGGTCCCGGCTCAGGGTCCGCCGCTGCCGGCGGGTGGCGTGGCTGATGTCCTGGCCCTCGAAGAGGATCCTGCCGCCGGTTACCGGGGCAAGGCCCAGGACCGCGCGGCCCAGGGTGGTCTTGCCCGAGCCGGACTCCCCCACCAGGCCCAGGGTCTCGCCCCGGCCGATGGAAATGGTGATGTCCGTCAGTGCGCGGAAGGGTTTGGCCCGGAACCGCTTGCTCGGGTATTCGACCACCAGGTTGTCGACCTGCAGCAGCGGGGCGTTCTCCGTGGTACTCATGAGACCGGCTCCTTCTGGCTGGATACAAGCATGGACATGGGCGTTTTGCCTTCCAGCATGGACGCCAGGAGGGTCTGGGTGTACAGCTCTTTCGGCTGGCGAAGGATGTCTCGGACGGCCCCTTCTTCCACGAGCCGCCCGTTCTGCATGACGACCACGCGGTCGCAGAGGTCCGCGACCACGCCGAAGTTGTGGGTGACCAGGATGACTCCCACGCCGAGGCTCCGCTGCAGGTCGCGGATGAGGTCCAGGACATCGGCCTGGACTGTGACGTCCAGGGCGGTGGTGGGTTCATCGGCGATGATGAGGTCCGGTTCGCAGCTGATGGCGCCGGCGATGAGGACGCGCTGGGCCATGCCGCCGGAGACCTCATGCGGGTAGGCCTTGAACGTCCGGTCCGGGTAGGTGATTCCAACGTCGGAGAGCAGTTTCATGGCGCGTTTGGTGGCCTCGGCCTTGGAGATGCCGAGGACGCGCACCATGGGCGTGACCAGCTGGTAGCCGATGGTGAAGGCGGGATCGAGGTTGCTCATGGGTTCCTGCGGGATGTAGGAGATCCTCCTCCCCCGCAGCCGGGACAACCGTTCCTGGCTGACGAGTTCCTCTCCTGGGGCCACGGTGTAGTTTCCGTCGAACTGGATGGAGCCGGCCACGATGCGGGCGGTGTCCGGCAGCAGTCCCAGGATGGAAAACGCCGTCTGGGATTTGCCCGAACCGGACTCCCCCACGATGCCCAGGATCTCGCCGCGGTCCACATGGAAGGAAACGTCGTCCACGACCTTCTTGAGGGAGCCGTCAGCCTGCGGGTAGCCGACGCCAAGGTTGGTTACCTTGACCAGGTGGTGCTCGGTTCCGGCGTCGACGGCGGCGGGAGTCTTGCGCGCCGAGCGTTTCGCAGCGGCGGCGGGCGCCGTCGTCGTGCCCTTCACGGCAGGTTTCCTGCGGTGCTTGATTTTCTCGCCGTCTTCCAGGGCATCCCGGATGGCGTTCCCCAGCAGCACCAGGGCTCCGATGGTCAGTGCCATGGCAAACGCCGGCCAGAACAGCAGCGTCGGCGTGAGGTAGACATTCTTGAATCCTTCGCTGAGCATCACCCCCCACGTTGCCTTGGCCGGATCCCCCAGGCCTAGGAACTCGAGCCCGGACTGGATGGCGATGGCAACCCCGGCGATCGCCGCCGTCTGGATAATGATCGGGGCGCGCACCACGGAGAAGATGTGCCGGGTGATGATCCTCGGGTCCGAGAGCCCGGAGACCCGGGCCGCGTCCACGTAAAGCTCGTTCCGGACCGATTGCACCGCCGAACGCGTCAGGCGGAAGTAGGACGGGCTGATCAGGACGCCGAAGGCGATCATCGCAATCCAGACCGAGGGGCCGAAGGCGGCGCGGATCGTGAGCAGCACGATCAGGCCGGGCAGGCTCATCAGGATGCTGACAACCCAGTTCGAGACAGCCTCGAACTTGCCGGCGTAGTAGCCGGCGATCAGGCCCGCGGGAAGGCCGATGGCGATGGCGACGGCGGCGCACAGCAGCGCGGAGAGGAGGGTCAGCCGCGCCCCGAACAGCAGCCGGCTCCAGACGTCACGGCCGGAGCTGTCCGTACCGAGGATGTTGACGGCGTCAGGAGCGGCGAGGGTCTTCGAGATGTTGGCGAAGTTCTCTTCGAACGGCGCCAGCACATCGGCAAAGATGGCCAGCAGGGAAATGGCCAGCAGGATGACGATGGCAAGGATCCCCAGCGGGTTCTTGAACAGACGCTTGAGCACGGTGGAACGCACCACGGTTCCGGTCTGTCCCGTTGTCCCGGGAACCGGTGTCAGGGGTGAGGATTCGAGCGACTCGGTCACGAGGCACGCACCTTCGGGTTGAGCCAGCCGTTGAGCAAGTCAACGACGAGGTTGACCAGGATAACGACGGCGACGGTGTACATGACGACGCCCATGACCACTGGCTGGTCACTTTGGCTGGTGGCAGCCACGGCAAGCGGCCCCATGCCCGGGAGGGCAAAGATCTGCTCGATGATGACCACCCCGCCCAGCATGCCGATCAGCTGCAAGCTGAGCACGGTCAGCCCGGCCGGGGCGGAGCTGCGCAGGACGTGCTTGAACAAGACCTCGCGCTCACTGATGCCCCGGCTGCGCAGGGTGCGGACGTAGTCGCGTTCGAGTTGCTTGATCACGGCGCTGCGGATCTGCTGGGCACCGCCGGTGACCCCGTTGATCAGCAGCGCGATCACCGGAAGCGTCAGGGACAGCACCCAGGCAGAGGGCGGTTCACCCGGGGAGATGGTGCTGGTGGCGGGGAATAGGCCCAGCTGGATGGCCAGCACGGTCACCAGGATGATCCCGATCACGAACCCGGGAATGGAGTCGCCAATGATGGCTCCGATCTGAACCACCCTGTCGACCCAGCCCCGCTTCACGGCGGCCGCAACACCGATGAGGGTGGCGACGATGGCGATGAGGATCATGGCGGAGAACACCATCGTCATGGTGACCGGGATGCGGGTGGCAAGGGCGTTTGCCACGGGTTCCGAGGAGAACCAGGAGGCACCCAGGTTGCCACCCAATGCGTCCGTCAGCCACTTGAAGTAGCGCGTGACGATCGGCTGGTCGAGCCCGAGCTCCGCTTCCTTCACGGCCAACTGCTCGGGTGTTGCCTGGTCTCCCAGGATGTTCCGGGCGATGCTGCCGCTCGAGATGTAAAGCAGGAAAAAGGTGAGGACCGAGACGGCGAACAGGACCACGAGTCCGCTGCCGAGGCGCTTCAGGATGAATCTGATCATTGCTGGCTCCATTTAGCTGGCATGCTGTGACTGCCGGGGCCGGCAGCCCGCTCTCTCAGGGCGGGCTGCCGGCCGTTCGACGGGCTACTGCCGACCCGGCACTAGGACGCGGGCGAGAAGTTGTAAATCGACGGAACCGCCTGCTGGACCTGCGGTGTGACGTTGATCTTGGAGTTGTGGTAGAACATCTGGTTCACCCGGAACAGCGGCGCAAACCAGGCCTGGTCGACCACATACTTGTTCACTTCCTGCGCGAGCTTGGCTGCGTCGGCGCCGCCGTTCTGCACGGCATCGATCTTTGCCTGGAGCTCCGGGGTGGTGTTCTTGTAGGGGTTGTACAGCGCCTTCGTGGAGACGATCTGGTTGATGGCAACCCAGGGTTCGCCCTGGAACAGCGAGAAGTACATGGAAGTGAACTTCTGCGCCGCGACATCGGAGGTGTAGGTGTTGGTGATCGCGGCACCCACGTTCAGGGAAATGCCAACGTCGGCAAGCTGCTGTTTGACCACGGCAATCTGGGTTTCGAAGCCCGGCACCGACGGCAACTCAATGGTCACTCCGGTCTCATAGCCGGCTTCCTTCAGCAGTGCCTTGGCCTTGGCCGGGTCATAAGGGTACTTGTTCTCGAGTTCTTCGAGCCATGCGCCGCTGGCCTTGCCGAACGGCTGCGAGGTGGGCGTACCCTGCCCCAGCAGGACCTGGTCCAGGATGGTCTTGCGGTCAAACGCGTAGTTGATGGCCTGGCGCACGCGGACGTCCTTCAACGGCGCGTTCTTGGCACCGTCGCGGTCGAACAGGGTCAGGCCCTGCCAGTCCACTTCGTTCGCGGCGAGGATCATTTTCGATCCCTCGGCCTGCTTTCCGGTCTTGGGATCGAGCAGGGTGGCATCCACCTGCCCCGAAACCAGGGCGTTGGTGCGTGCGGTCAGATCGGTGAGGGTCTTGAAGGTGACCTTCTGGAACTTTTGCAGGTCCTTGTTCCAGTAGTCCTTGCGTGCCGTGAACACCGACTGGGAGTCCTTGACCGTGGCGGCCTTGTCCATGACATAGGGGCCGCTGCCCACAGGCTCGGTCTTGATGCCCTCGGTGCCCAGCGCCTTGGGGCTACCCATCAGGCCGGCGGCCTGGCTGAGGTAGAACTCCAGCGACGGGTCGGGAGTCGTCAGGTCGAGCTCAATCGTGTCGGCGTCCACCACCTTGACTGCCGAGACGGCGGTGAGTTGGGCCATCTGCGGGCCGTTGGCTTTCTTGAAGTGGTCCAGGTTCGCCTTGGCAGCTTCGGCGTCGAACTTGGCTCCGTCGCTGAATGTGACGTCGGTGCGGAGGTCAATGGTCAGGACGGTGTTGGCCGCGTTGTACTTCCACGCGGTGGCCAGCATGGGGCTGAGCTTGCCGTCAGGCTGCCGCAGGAGGAGGGAGTCGTAGGCAGCCTGGTAGGGCTGCAGGAAGTGGCCGACGTGGGCCTGCGCCGGGTCCCAGGAGCGGATCTCCTGTACCGCACCCAACGTCAGCGTGGTCGTTTTGGGGGCGGCGGCGGGGTTGTTCCCGGTGCCGGCTCCTGAGGCGCCGCCGCAGGCGGTCAGCGCCAGGGATGCGCTGAGGATGAGGGCAGCTGACGCCGCCTTGGGACCTAACTTCATTGTTGGCTCCTTGGGTACGTGGAACGGAAGAATGGTTTGCTCGGGCCGGTGTGGCGTAGGCCACACCGTCCTTGTGGGACTCACAGTACGCATTGTTGCCGAAGTTGGCAACCGATTGTCAAAAGTGTTGCAACAATAACGCTGCCCGCGGGAAATCAAGGGAGGAACCAAGGGACCGGAGGCCACGGTGTGGTTGCGGGACGGGGGCGGGACGGGTAGCGGGACCGGGATCAGGACACGCGATGAACCGACTCGGGGTAGCTCTGCCGGTAGACATCCTTGATGATGCGCAGCGACTTTTCGGCCTCCGCCGGGCTGATCCAGAACGGCTCCGGGTCCGCCAACCGGTCATAAAAGTCGCTGATCAGCAGTTCGTGAGAGACACCCCAGTACGAGCGGCCAGCGGAGCCGCTGGTGCGCTCGGGGACAACGTCGACGCGACCGTCCGCATGGCTGACTGTCAGGTCGCCCCGCAGGCTCAGGACAGCCTTCTCGGTGACCACATCGAGGGTGACCGGTGCGTTGAAGGCGTTGGCGACGGTGGCATAGAACGCACTCCGGGCGCCGTTGACATGCTGCGCCACGAATTCTGCCGTGTCTTCCACCTCAATCGTGCCGCCCAGGAAGCGCGTAGAGGCGTTGCCGCTAACTGCCACGACATCCCCCACCAGCCATTGGAGCAGGTCGACGGTGTGCACGGCCTGGTTCATCATCAGCCCGCCGCCGCCGCGGGACCAACTCCCCCGCCACGGCCGGCTCTGGTAGTACTCGGCGGAACGCTGCCACATCACAGTGGCGGACGCGCCCAGGATGGCGCCGAGTTCGCCGGAGGCAAGCAGGGCGGACAAGGCCTGCGACGTCGCGTTGTACCGGTTCTGGAAGCACACTGCGATTTTCGCGGCGCCGGCTTCTGCCGCTTCCACCAGCCTGCGCCCCTCCGCCAGCGTGTGCGCCAACGGCTTCTCCAGGATGACGCCGACTCCGCGTTCCAGGCAGTCCGCCGCTATTGAAGCGTGCTGGTCATGCGGGGTGCAGATATGCACCACGTCGGGCTGTACTGCTTCGATCAGGCTGAGATGGTCGGTGAAGCCGGGGACGCCGTGGGCTGCTTCCGCGGCGGACAGCCGTTGCGGGTCCGAATCGCAGACCGCTACCAGCGCCGCACCGTCGAGCTTGGCCACGGCCTCGAGGTGAACGGCGGAAACGTCGCCGCAGCCGATCACCGCCGCCGTCGTCGTCACGAGAGTTCCACCCCGTTCTTCGCGGCGAGGGCGGCAAAGGCGCGGGCCGCGGTGCCGAAGGCGACCGGACCGGAGAAGCCGCCCAGCTCGTGCGCGCTGGCCAGGTGTGGCTCCAGCGAGGCGAAACCGGAAAACCCGTCCGCACGGAGGGCCGCGATGGTGTCGTCCAATTCGCCGTCGCCCTCGCCGGCCGGCACCACTTCGCCGGTCGCGGCCAGGGCGTCCTTGACCTGGAAGTATTCGAGGTACGGGCGCAACAGCGCGTAGCCCTCCGTGTAGGGCTTGACGCCCACCTGGACGAAGTTGGCGTTGTCCCAGGCGATCCGCAGGGACGGGGAATCCACGGTCCGCATGATGTCCAGGACCCGCTCGGGGGTGTCGCCGAAGATTCCCTTTTCGTTTTCGTGCAAGAGCACGACGCCGGCGTCCTCGGCGAGCCAGGTCAGCGCCGCCAGGCGGTCCATCACGTCAGACCGAATCTCCTCCGCGCTGCGTCCCGCCGCGCGGTAGAAGGAGAAGATGCGGATGTACCGCGTCTTCAGTACCTTCGCGGCGGTGATGATCCGGCGGAGCCGTTCCAGTTCGTGGTCCACCGGCAGGCTGACGTCCACCTTGCCGATGGGGCTGGCGACGGCGGAGACCTGGAGGCCCTTCGCATCGAGGATGTCTTTGAGCCGGGAAAGCTGCTCGGGCTCCAGTTCGGAGACGTTGGTGCCCCAGGCGCTGCGCACCTCGATGTGGCTGGCGCCCAGAGCCAGCAGCACGGCGGCCTGCACCGTCGGATCGGGGTCTATCTCGTCGCCGAAACCGGAGAGCCGCCAGTTGGGGGTGGGTGCTTTGCTCACGCGGATCTCCTGGGGTTCGCTGCCGCCGCGCCGTAGCCCGAGTCCTCGGCACTGGCGCGGTGACACACTTCACAATCGGTGTCAGCGCCAGCTTAGCCAGCTCCACGACACATGACAACCGATTGCCAAAACGTGACAATTGTGGCATTCTAGCTCAACGGATCTGTGGCGGCAGTCACAGCGCCGCGCCACCGGGCCTGGTCCCGTGGCCCGGCCATCACGTTCAGAGAGGAGCGCCGTGGCTTCGACGCGACCAGCCGCAGCGGACCGCCCGGCAACCATTCACGACATCGCCGCGCTGTGCGGCGTGGCGGCCTCCACAGTGTCCCGTGCGCTGTCCACTCCGGACCGGGTCAACATCCGGACCCGCCAGCGGATCGAGGCAGCTGCTGCCCAGCTCCATTACATTCCCAACAGCCAGGCCCGGGCCCTGAGTTCCGGCCGGACCGGCGCCGTCGGCGTGCTGGTGCCGGATATCACCAACCCGTTCTACTTTGACCTGATCCGGGGAACCCAGCTTCAGCTCAAGGCGGCCGGCTACACGCAGCTGCTGGTGGACACCGAGGAATCGGACGAGGTGGAGGCCAGCACCGTGGAGCAGCTGCGAAAGAGTGCCGACGGAATCATCGTTGCCGCGTCCCGGCTCAGCGACGACGCGCTGCTGGCCGCGGCGGCGAAAACGCCGCTGGTCACGGTCAACCGGGACGTCCCCGGGGTGCCCGCCGTGCTCATCGACACGCCGTCCGCCACCAGCCAGGCGCTCGACCACCTCGTCTCCCTGGGGCACGCCCGGATCGCCTATATGGCAGGGCCCGTCACCTCCCAGTCCAGTGCCCGGCGCTGGACGGCCTTGTCCGAGGCTGCAGAGGAACGCGGCGCGGAAGTGCTCAGGCTGGGACCCTTCGCGCCGAAGACACAGTCCGGAGCGGCCGCCGCGGACGCCGCAGTGCACAGCGGGGTGACGGCCTGCATCGCCTTCAACGACCTGATCGCCATCGGCATGCTCCAGCGGCTTCGTGAGCGCGGCATCAGCGTCCCCCTGGACATGAGCATTGTTGGTTGCGACGACATCTTCGGCGCCGACTTCTGCAATCCACCGCTGACCACCATGGCATCGCCGATCGAGCAGGCCGGCCGGGTGGCCGTGTCCATGCTGCTTGCCCAGCTGAACCCGCTGGCCGTCGGCGGCGCCCGCACCCGGTCCGTGATGCCCACGCATCTGACCGTCCGCGGCTCGACGGGACCGGCCCCGCTCACGTGACGGCGGCGGCGTCGTCGCCGCCGTCGAGCCCGAAATTTCCGTTGCTTTCGGCGTGGCTCCGATGGATCCCTACGGTGTGGTCTTCCCCGCCGACGATGTCCTGGACCGCGGCCCGGAAGGAGCCCTGGGAGCGCGCTCCCAACTCGCCGAAGTAGGCCAGGACGGCATCCCGTCCTTGCTTCGTCCCGGACAACACGCCGATGACGCCCGGGCCCGGCGACGCGCTAGGCTCGCTGGATGGATGAATTGCTCCCGGAGCCAGTGGTCAACGCCGCCCGAAAGACCGTGGGCCGCGCAGTGTTGGCCTTTGCCGCGCTCCAGGGAGCCGTGATCGGGGGCCTCGTCGTTCTGGATATCGTCAAGAAGCGTGGTCGGAGCAAGCGCAAGGGGTTCCCGCACCCCGGCATTTTCGACCGGGCGGTGGCCGACACCCGCGTCACGACGTACACCTACGGAGCGGACCTGTACCGGGACATGCTCCAGGCAATCGGCGACGCCCAGGAGCGCATCCTGATTGAGACGTTCATCTGGAAGGACGACGACACCGGGCGGAAGTTTCGGGACGCGCTCAACGAAGCGGCGGCCCGGGGCGTCGAGGTCTTTGTTGTTTACGATGAGTTCGCCAACCTGGTGGTGCCACCCTCGTTTTTCAGTTTTCACCCCGCTATCCACGTTTACCGCTTCCCGGTGGTCCGTCCGGCGATGCTCGTCAACACCCTGCGCAGCACCGGGCTGGACCACCGCAAACTCCTGATCGTCGATGACCAGATCGGATTCGTGGGCGGCTACAACATCGGTTCCCTGTATGCCACGGAATGGAGGGACACGCACCTTCGGCTCGTCGGCCCGTCCGTGTGGGATCTCCGCCAGGCTTTCGTCACCCTGTGGAACGACCACGCCGCGGGATCCACTCCGGAACTACCGCATGTGGCCCCGGACGTGTGGGAACCCCGGATCCGCGCCGTCAACAACATTCCGGCGAATCTTGTCTATCCGATCCGAGGGGTCTACCTGGATGCGATCAACCGCGCCCAGGAACACATTTTCGTCACCATGGCCTACTTCATCCCGGACCAGCAGATCCTCAAGGCGCTGCTCGCTGCCAGCAGGCGCGGCGTCGATGTCCGGCTGATCCTCCCCGAGGACTCAAACCACATCCTCTCGGACTGGCTCTCACGAGGGTTCTACCAGTCCCTGCTCAAGGACGGCGTGACCATCCTCCTGTACCGCAATGCCATGATCCACGCCAAGACGGCCACCATCGACGGCAGCTGGTCAACCGTGGGCAGCGCCAACATCGACAGGCTCAGCCTGACCGGCAACTACGAGATCAATCTTGAAATCCATGACGAAGATTTCGCCTCCGACATGAAGGAAATCTTCGACGTCGACAGTAAGAACTGCAGGGTACTGACGTTGGACGAGTGGCAGCATCGGTCCCCGCTCGCCCGGTTCAGCGAAACGGTCCTGGTCCCGCTCCGGCCTTTCCTCTGACTTTGGTTCACTGGCACGGCGGCTGTCAGGCCACGCTTTCCAATAATGCCGCCCCGCTAGGTAGCCGTCATCGTACCCTCCCTTGAAGAAGAGCAGCGGCTCAGCCCCGTCCCTGGCACCGAGCGCTCGGACGGCACCGACCACGATGCTGTGGTCCCCGCCGTAGTACTCCGCGTGCAGCTCGCAGTCCACCCAGGCGGGGGCCTGGACCGGCACCGGGTTGCCCAGCGGCGAGGCGGAATATTCGACGCCGGCGTCGACGCGAACGTAACGAAGCGGCGCCGAGGGCCACACCGGCGATGACGCGAGCCTAGGCAGCCCAGCTAACGGGCAGCTCCTTGAGTCCGTAAATTATGGAGCTTTCCATGCGCTCCAGCCGGGCGCCGGGGGCCAGCGCCAGCCCGGGCAGCCGCGAAATCACGGCCTGCAGCGCGATGTTGGCCTCCAGCCGGGCCAGCGGTGCGCCCAGGCAGAAGTGGATGCCCTGACCGAAGGCGAGATGGCGGTTCGGGGACCGTCCGACGTCGAACGCGTCCGGGTTTGGGAACTGCAACCCGTCGCGGTTCGCCGAACCGATCCAGGCGACGAGGGGCGCGCCTGCCGGGATCCGGTAGTCACCCAACGTCGTGTCGACGGCTGCGATCCGGTACATGGACTGGACCGGGGACCGGTAACGGAGCACCTCTTCCAAGGCGTGCGGCAGCAGCGCCGGATCGGCGCCGAGCCGCTCGATTATGCCCTGATTTTCCGTGAAAGACAGGACCGCATTGCCGATCAGGTTGGTGGTCGTTTCGTTGCCGGCGACAAGCAGCAGGGCGCAGAACCCGAGAAGTTCGACGACGCTAAGGTGCTCCCCGTCGATCTGCGCCGCCAGCAGCTTGCTGATCAGATCGTTGCCCGGATGCTGCCTGCGCTCCTCGATCATGCCCATGAAATACTCAGCCATCTCCGCGTCGGCAGTCCCGCGGTCCTGGGAACCAGGTTGCCCGGGCTCGTCCGTCGTCGGCCGGGCCTGGCTGACTATGAAGTCGGACCACTGTTTGAAGCGATCCCGGTCCGCTGCAGGGATTCCCAGCAGTTCGGCGATGACGATCACCGGCAAGGGATACGCCAGTTCTGCAATCAGGTCCATGGACCCGGCGGAAAGGGCCGGGGCCAACAACTCTTCCGTGATCTCGGAAATACGCGGGGCGAGGGCTTCTACCGCCCGCGGCGTGAATGCCTGCGTGACGAGGGACCGGAGCTGGCGGTGACGTGGCGGATCGGTGTTGATCAGGCTGGCAGCGAAGAGCTGGCCGGTCCCGGTCGGATCGCCGCCGGCCATCCGGGAAGAAAAAGTGGCGTGCTCGGAAAGGACCCGCTGCACGTCGTCGTAGCGGAATACATGCCACAGTCCCGTCTCCTGGTCCTGGAAAACGGGCTCGGTCTTCCGCATGGTTTCGTAGTGCGGAAACGGATTCAGCGGCTTCTCGATGGCCGGCAGGCGCAACATGGGTGGCCCTCCTAATCTGACCCTCCCGAACTTTGCTTCTTCCGCTCGGACGGGCGACGATTTCGGTCGTTAAGCGCCCACCCTAATACCGATGGGCACGCATCTGAATACCCGGCATGATCACTCCGCGACCTGACGCCCGCCCGGGCCTCGTGCGGCCCGGCCGCGAGCGCTGGGTTCTTTGGCTGGTTCCCGGCGCAAGCCGTCCGGCTGCTCTGGTTGGGACCTCCGATCATTGCTAGCGTGGCGTCATGAACCCGTCGAAGGCTGCCGCGGAGATCATCACCATTGCCGGTACGGACGTCCGCATCTCGAGTCCGGACAAGGTGGTGTTCCCTGAGCCCGGGCTGACCAAACTCGACCTGGTTCGCTACTACCTGGCCGTCGCGGATGGCGCGCTGCGGGGCGCGGGCGGACGACCCATGGAGCTCAAGCGCTTCCCGAAGGGGATCGGCGCTGAGCCGTTCTTTCAGAAGCGCGTGCCGGAAAACCATCCCGGCTTCGTCGACACGGTGACGCTGCACTACGCGTCGGGGACATCGGCCGAAGAGGCCGTCATCCGGGACGCGGCGGGCTTGGCGTGGGTCGTGAATCTTGGCTGCCTGGACCTCAACCCGCACCCCGTGCGCGCCGAGGACCTTGACCACCCCGACGAGCTCCGGGTCGACCTCGACCCGATGCCGGGGGTCGACTGGTCGCAGATCGTTGACGTCGCCTATGTCGCACGGGAGGTGCTCGACGACGTCGGACTGGTGGGGTGGCCCAAGACAAGCGGTTCGCGGGGACTGCACATCCTGGTGCGCATCGCACCCCGGTGGTCGTACCGCGACGTGCGACTCGCCGCCGAGACCCTGGCCCGTGAGGTCGAGACCCGCGCCCCGGGCCTCGCCACCGCGCGGTGGTGGAAGGAAGAGCGCGGCGAGAGTGTGTTCGTTGACTTCAACCAGAACGCCAAGGACCGCACCGTGGCTTCGGCGTACTCGATCCGACCCCTGCCCGACGCCCGGGTCTCGACGCCGCTCACGTGGGACGAGGTTCGCTCCGCCCGGCCGGAACAGTTCACGGTACCCACGGTGCTTGAACGCTTCGCTTCAATGGGCGACCCCCACACCGGCATCGACAACGCGGTCGGCTCACTCGACGGACTGATCGCCCTGGCTGCCGAGCTGGGCCCAGCCGAAAAGCCGCCGCGCGGCAACGACGGCTCGGGCCGCCGGCAGTCCGTGATGCCACTTATCGAGGTGGCACGCACCAAGACCAAGCCCGAGGCGCTCGCAGCGCTCGACGAATGGAAGACCCGGCACGCGGACGTCGTCCCAGCCCTGCATCCGGCCGACATACTCGTCGACGGCATGCGCGGATCGAGTTCGCTCTGGTACCGGGTGCGGGTGAATCTGCAGCACGTCACCGAAAATGAGCGTCCCCCGCAGGAGGGGCTCATCGCTGACTATGACCCGTGGGCGGGCAAAGAGTGGCCGGGGCGCCCCGTGTCCTGACTCCACCCGGTCTTGGCATCCTGCCGCCGGCGAGGACCAGCACCGCCGGCGTGCGGGCGGGGTGCGGGCGGGGTGCGGCCCATCCCGGGCTGGTCCGGATAGAGCCGCCGAAAGCCGGACAGTGTACGCGCGCCGCGCCCATCGCCGTCGTCGATCTAGCCTGCATCCTCCGTCAGGCGGGGAAACAGCGCCATCGCGTTGCCGCGGTCTATCGCCGCGCGCAGGGCCGGGTCCAGGGGGTAATTCTCGTACTGCATGTTCAGGATATCGATCGCCGGTGACGGGGCGAACGGAAAATCTGTGCCGTAGAGGATGCGGCCGGGGTCAGCTACCTCGAGCAGACTGGGCAACGCCGCCGGGCTGGCGGACAGGGCCACGTCGTAGTAGAAGCGCCTGAGGATCGACTGATTCTTATCTATCAGCGCCGCCAACGCGCCAATCGCGAGGTCCTGGTCGTTGAGCATCGTCAGCAGGATCCTGTAGGCGATGTACGGCACGAAGCCGCCCGCGTGGGCCAGGATGAACTTGATACCCGGGTACTTTTCCAGCGCACCGGACAGGACCAGGCTGATAGCAGCGCGGGTGGTGTCGAGCATGAAATCCGCGGTAAAGCCGGGGATCCCGGGCACCGGCGGAGCGGGCAGTTCACCGGGGTGAACGAACACTACGGCACGGCGGTGGTGCAGGAACTCCAGCAGGGGTTCAAAGCCCGGATCGCCCAGGTAGCGGCCGTCATTGTTGGCCAGCAACACGATCCCGTCCGCGTGCAGAATGTCCAGGCCGTACCGGGCCTCCGCGAGCGCACCTTCCAAGTCCGGCAGTGTAAGCGTCGCAAAGAACCCGAACCGCTCCGGCCGGGCGGCCGCCACCTGTGCACTGTACTCATTGACCTCCCGCGCACGCTGCCTCGCCTCCGATGCGTCCCCGAAGTAGACGCCGGGAGTGGACAGGGAAAGGATGGCAGTCTGCACGTTGTGCCTGTCCATGAACTTCAACGCGGACCGCTCGGACCACGGCGGCAGGCCCACGCCGCCGGGGCGGATGCCTTTGCCGTGGATCCAGCGCGCATAGTCCGGCGGAACGATGTGCTGGTGAGTGTCAACGCGGTAGGGCCGGCTCATCGGGTTCCTTCTCCTGATCTTCGTCGGGGCTGCCGTCCGGATCGCGGCTTCGACGGAGCAGGAGAACGGCCAGAACCACCACCCACAGGAGGAATGCCCCGATCATGATGCGTTCGACAACCCCTAGCCATGGTGTCGGCTCCCCCGCGGCCACCAGGCGGACAAACGAATTTGTCCAGGCGCCGAATGTGAGGACGACGGCGAGCGTCAGGATCGAATAGAACCGGAAGCCCTTCCCAAAAGCAACGGAACCGAACCCTAATATCGCGAGGTAGAGCACCGCGTCGACAGCGCCGAGGATGATGTGCATGACATCGGTGATGGCCGCCGTCGCCATGGGGGTGATGTCCGTCCGTGCAGTCATCGGGAACGGAAGCCACAGGGGTCCGATCGCGCCATAGGCGATGAGAAGGCCACCCGTCACGTGCAGCGCCCTCTTTCCCTGTGCTGATTGCCAGACGCCGACGCCGAACGCGATAATCAGCGCCTCATAGAGGAATCCCTCCGCGATGAGGGGCATCCGTGTCGGTGCGCCGATGGAGGTTAGCTCGCTAATCGTTTGGGAGAAGGAGCTGTAGCCCCTGTAGAGTCCCGCTGCCAGCGCTTCGCTGGTGAGGGGCCAAAGCAGAGAAGACAAAGCTCCGCAGACGAGCAGCACCCTCCGTCCCCTCAGGCCCACCGTCATCAGGACATCACCGGTAGGCGGCCTCTACTGACCTGGTCGTGAGCGGCCCGGCAGCCGGACCCGTTTTGACGAGCCAGCGTCCTTGGGCGTCCGTGCCTTCCCCGAACGGGCTCGCGGAGTCCGTCGGCACAACGTTCCGGTCGAAACGGGTCCAGAAGCTGGTTTGGTCAGAGCAGTCTCCAGGAGATATGTAGTCGCCCAACGGGCTGGGCCCCGCCCCGCTGACCCTTGAGCAGACCGTGCCGTCCGTGAGCTTGAGATAAACGTATTGCCCGGGCGAGCCCACGGGTTTGGGGCTCGACGGCGGTGCCGTATGGTCCACGCTACTTAGGATTTTCCAGCCAAGTTTTGCGTCCATGCAGGCGTAGTCGATGGCGGAGGCGGGATTGGCCATGCAGAAGTTGAATCGCGTGTCGCCCCGATAGCACCGGTACGCGTCCGGCCTGTCGGTGATCTGTGAAGGTTCGCAGTAGTTTGGTTTGGCTGGTTCCGGCGCCACTGTTGACTGGGCCGACTCCAGTAGTTCATGGCTCCACGGCTGAACCGAGATCACCCTGGTACTCGCCGCGGCCGGGGAGGCGGCAGAAGACGAGCCCGAAGCCACCGGAGCGCTCGCAGACGTCGAGCTATCGGGTTGGTTCCCAACGATGCTGCAGCCGCCCAGGGCTATGGCTGCCAGGACGACCCCGAAGATCCGCCGGTCAAGCACAAGCACCTCCTGGTCGGACGTCGTCCGCTCATTGTGGACCGGCCCCTTCCATATGGCTAGAGCCCGTCAGTCGTTGCAACCATCGATGACACGCGTAGTACCCGGGTACCGGTTGTGCCGGTTCGGGAATGTCCTTAGGGCCGATGTACGGGTAGCAGGCGATCCGTAGCGTGAAGAGCAACGCGGGGCGCACACACGGTGGTAGCCCTGCACGTCCACTCGGAATCGAGACCCGCTCATGGCTACCCGCTCAAGACGTCTGCTTCACATCTTTCTCCCGGCGGGGTTGTCCCTGCTCATTGTGGCCGCACTGGCGTTCGCTGGCGCGGAGGTGGCTGATGCGGAAAGTCACGCCCGCCCGTCCGCTCAAGCACTGGAGGACCTGCCCGTTAATCGGCCGTCCTCCTCCGGCGCGATGGTTGTCGCAGTGGTCCTGGGCTCGTCGGGCACCGTGGGGAGCGACGTTCTGGCGCCCTACGAGGTATTTGCCAGCTCCCCGAATTTCTCCGTCTACACAATCGCTGCGCAGTCCGCCCCTGCGCCTATTGACGGAGGCCCGCCGATAGTGCCCACGTATACGTTCGACGACGTTCGATCGGGCAGGGCCCGGCGGCCGGACGTCGTCGTTGTCCCGGCCGTCGGTGCCCCGGAGGGGCCGGAGGAAGACGCCATGCGGGCGTGGATCGTGGAGCAATCAGGCCGCGGGGCCCACATCCTGGGCGTCTGCAACGGATCGAGCGTCCTGGCCGGGACCGGCCTCTTGAGCGGGCGCACGGCGACGGGCCACTGGTCGCGTCTGGGTTCTATGCAGAAGAGCCATCCCGAGGTCCAATGGACGGGCGGCCTGCGCTACGTTCAGGACGGCTTGATCACCACCACAGCCGGAGTCACATCCGGCATACCCGGCGCGTTGAAAGTCATGGCGGACCTGGCAGGCGCCGGCGAAGCCGAACGCGTCGGCCGTCTGATCGGTTATCCGGGCTGGTCCCTTGCGGCGCCGATATCGCTACCTGTCCAGACCTTCGCGGCCTCGGACGTTCCCATCGGACTCAACGCCCTCATCCCGTGGTTCCGGCCGACGATCGCCGTCGGGCTGGTCAACGGGGTGGGCGAGATCGACGTCGCCAGCGCCTTCGAGGTCTACAACATGTCCTTCGCCGCCCGCGCGGTGGCGGTCGCCGCCACGGACACGGTCACCACCAAACACGGGCTGGTCCTCCTGACCGTCCCGGAAACGCAGGCGCCTCCGGTGGACAGGGTCATCGCCCCGGGCGCGGCTGCGGACCAGGACATTGATCCGCAGTTGAGGGACTGGTCCACGTCCCGCAACGTACCCGTCGAAGCCGTTGCCGGCGCCGATGGAACGCTGGGCTTCGACGGCGCCCTCGAGTATCTGGCGCGGCAAACCAACCGCGCCACCGCCCTGTCGGCCGCCAAAATGATCGATTATCCCTCCGGGCACCTGAACCTCCCGGCCGGAGGAACCGCTCTTCGCGTTCCTGTCCTGCTTGCGTTCGGCCTGCTGTTCGCCATTCTCACCGGTTCGCTTCCAGCGTCCATTCGAACCGCCATCCGGCGACGGGCAGAGCGGCTGAGGAAATGACCCGCCGGCCATGCAACAATGATCCCGCTGATGGCGGTCGCCTTGACTCTCCGCTTTCGCGAATATGCCCTGCACAAGCGGGGGCATGAGTTGCCTGGCAACGGACAAAAAGGTGGTTTGTAATGCCGCTAAATCAGCTTTCCGCAGCCCTCGCCTGCGCGCTTCTGGCCGCCCTGACGATCTTCCAGGTCGCGCTTATCGCCGGGGCTCCGTTAGGGAGGATGGCCTGGGGCGGACAGCACCGTATCCTGCCGGCCAACCTCAGGATCGGGAGCGCCTTTTCCATCGTCGTGTACGCCCTCTTCGCCTATGCCGCACTGTCCAAGGCCGGCCTTGTCCCGCTCTTGGTTAACCACTCCTTTACCGCCATCACCATGTGGGTGATGACCGCATACTTCGCCCTCGGCGTCGTTATGAACGGGATCTCCCGCAGCAAGCCCGAACGCCTGATCATGACACCCGCCGCGGGCGCCCTCGCAGTCCTTTACCTGGTCCTGGCACTCCATTGAACTTCAACAGGCTGCAAGACCCTGCTCCAGCCCAAGCGATGCCCGGCGCCTACCCAAATGAACACCGACGGAGTCTCATGCACTTCAGACGGCCCACCCCGCGCGTTGCGGATGTCATGGTCGCCGCCTCGTACATGGGTCCGGCCCTGGCATCAACTGTCATCGTTCACGGGACCACGGGCACCCACTCCGTTCTCCTTTTGCTCGCGGTGGTGGTTTCCGGCGCTGCGCTGCTTCTCCGCCGGCGGGCTCCGATGGTTTCGTTGGCTGCAACGGCCGGCATCATGTTCATCACCTTCTCGACCCCGGCAAGCTTCGCGGCGGTGGCGACAGCCATGGCACTGTACGCCGTCGCCGTTCACGGGTCCGCGCGGTACGCAGTCTATGCAGTGCTGGGAACCAGCGGCACCCTCCTTCTCGCAGCGGTCCTGCTCCCCGGGTCGCTGGTGGACCTTGGCCAGGCCGGCCAGGCAATTGTGGTGCTCGTGATCGCGGCACTGATCGGCTTCAACGTCCGCTCGCGCCGCAGCTACGTGCACGCCCTCATGGACCGTGCCGACCGGCTGACGCGCGAACGGGCGCAGCTGGACAGCATCGCCGCGGCCGCCGAGCGCAACGCCGTCGCCCGGGAGATGCACGACATCGTCTCGCACGGGTTGACCGTGATGATTTCCCTGGCCCATGGTTCGGCCGAAATCGCCCCCACCGATCCTGCCCGCGCCGTCGACGCCATGCGCCAGGTTGCCGAGACGGGCCGCACTGCGGTAGCAGACATGCGCCGCATGCTCGGACTGCTGAACGAAGGCATCAACGGGCGGTCACCCGGAGCAGTAGCGCCCGCGCCCCGGGTGGAGGACGTCCAGTCGCTGGTGGACCGCTTCCGTTCCACCGGCCTTCCGGTGGTCCTGCAATCGGCGGGTGTTCCTCCGGCCGACCCCGGGATCCAGCTCACTATCTACCGGGTCGTCCAGGAGGGGCTCACCAACGCGCTTAAGTACGCGAGGGAAGCATCAGCGGTGACCGTCTGCCTGCACTTCAGCGCGCACGGCATCACGGCTTCCGTGAACGACGACGGGCAACACGAGGACGTTCCCGCAGGCCGTCCCGGGCGTGGCCTGGTCGGAATGCGTGAGCGCGTCGCACTCTATGGCGGCACTGTGCAGGCGGGCCCAACGGCAGGCCGGGGCTGGTCCGTGACCGCGCGGTTCCCGCCGCAGGAGGGAGCCTCGTGGAACCGCTAACCGTCCCGAGCGTGCGACCGATCCGGCTGCTGCTCGTCGATGACCAGACGCTTGTCCGCACGGGATTCCGCATGGTCCTCGACGCTCAGGAAGGGGTCGACGTTGTTGGTGAAGCCGCTGATGGCAACGCTGGCCTCGACATGTGTCGTTCCCTGGCGCCGGACGTCGTGCTGATGGATGTGCGGATGCCGGGCTTGGACGGCATCGCCGCGACGAGGCTGATTGTCGAGGAGTGCCCGCAGTCGCGGGTCATTGTCCTCACGACGTTCGATCTCGACGAGTATGCCTTCGCGGCACTCCGTGCCGGCGCCAGCGGTTTCCTACTCAAGGACGTCGGGCCGGCCGAGTTGCTCGCGTCCATCACCGCCGTCTCCGGAGGAGACGCCGCCATTTCCTCCAGGGTCAGCCGCCGGATGCTGGACCTCTTCAGCCAAAGGTTTCCCTCCGGTCCCCCCTCGGGGGGCGACGAAGCGCTGGCTGCCCTGACTCCGAGGGAACGCGAAATCCTCGCGGCCATCGCCGGGGGACTTTCCAACACGGAGATGGGGAACGAATGTTCGTGGCCGAATCAACGGTGAAGACCCATGTGGGCCGCGTCCTGTTGAAACTCGGCCTGCGTGACCGTGTGCACGCCGTCATCTTCGCTTACGAACACGGCCTGACGGGCGACCGCACGCCGGGCTGACTGTCGGAACCGCCTACGCGCCCCGGGAGGACCCGGAGCCTTCCCAGCTACCCACAGCTGCCCCTTCCGCCATCTGTTGACGAACCCTGTCGTTGGGCGTAGACCGTGCCGTATCAAAGCAAATACGGGCCGCTGGCTGCGGCCTGCCACCTGATAGGAGAGGGACATGGCTGTCGCAATCATCATGGAATTTGCTGGTGCCACCCTGGAGCAATACGACCAGGTCATCGGCAAAATGGGCCTCACCGCCGGAGGTCCGGGCCCCGCAGGCGCCCTCGGCCACTGGGTGGCGGCCACGGACGACGGAATCCTCGTCACGGACCTTTGGCAGACGAAGGAGCTCTACGACACCTTCGCGAAAGAACAGATCGGCCCCTTCAGCGCCGAGGCAGGCTTCCCTGGGCCCCCCAAAGTGACGTATCTGGACGCTCACAATTACTTCACCCCGGGCGCCGACGCATAACCGTTTCCTTGGAATCCGGGCGGTTTCGGCGCCCAGCTCCTCCCCGTTGCTTCCCTAAAACCGGGTCGTGCCGCGCAACCGTCGAGGGCGGCCGTCCGGGTCAACGACCAGCCGACTGATCGGAACCGCCCAGAGGCGTTGCCTGGGCGGCACGGGTTCTGGAGTGTGGTGGCGCACGCGTCCGGCGGGTCGGGGCGTGCGCCGGCCCGTCTCGTGCCAGTGGTCAAGGGCGCGGGCGGTGGTCTTCCAAAGTTCAAGCCCCGACGCCGGGTCTTGGATTTGGGGATCGTCCTGGTCCAGGCCGAGGTGTTCGGCCCAGAGCTGGAGCCGGAGCCCCTCGGCCAACTTGCGGGAAGCGCCGTGGCCTGTGTCTGTGCCCGGGCCGGCAGGTTCCGGACTGTCGGCACTCGTGTCGAGTACGGCGCAGGTGAGTTCGCTGTCGGTGGTCCAGGAACGGCGGTTGAAGTTGTCGGAGCCACAGGTGAGCCACGTGTCGTCGATGATGCAAATTTTGGCGTGGACGTAAATGGGAGTTCCGGCGCTGGTCTCCAGGTCGAACACGCCGACCCTGTCGGGCGCGACCCGGCGCAGCATGCTGATGGCGCGCAGTTGCCCGATCCGGCTGGGCGGCCCTGCGAGCGGGCCATCGGAGTCGGGGTAGCGGGGCACGACGGCGATCACGTTCAGTTTGGGGTTCCGCTCGAGGGCCTCCGCGATTCCGGCTGCGACCTCTGTCGACCAGAGGTACTGGTCCTCGATGTAGATCAGCGAGCGGGCCAGCGCGAATGCCTTCGAGTAGGCGCGGGCAACGCTGCGCTCTCCGCCGGGTGCGAACGGGAACGGGGGACGTTTCACGCCGTAGGTGCGGAGCAGTTGCACCGTGTGAGGGCCCGCCGGTGGTGGCGGCGGCGCAGTAGCCGGGAGCGGCTTGGGGTGCCGGGGCATCCGGGCGAGCCGTTGCAGCAGCATCCGGTAGGGAGTGCGTCGGTCCAGGGGATGCGGGTCGTTCCACCGTTCAGCGAACACTGCGAGCACATCTCCCACCACGGGGCCGCGCAGTTCGAGGGCGGCATCGTGCCACGGGGGTCGTGCCCGGTACCGGGAATCCATCGTCACCGCTTGCGGGTCCCCCGCGTGATCGGCATCGTCCCGACGGCTGTGGGAAAGGTCGAGCCCGCCAACGAACGCGACGTCCAGCGACGGGTTGTCACGGTGGCGGATCACGAAGAATTTCTGGTGATGGGAGCCGAACAGGCGCACTCGCTGATCAAGCAGCACCTCTCCCCCGGCGTCATTGATCTCACGACCCAGGAGCTCGTTGGATCGGCCGCTCATCGGGGCCGATACGCGCTCGCCATGGGATCTCCAGACAAGGCCGCGCACTTCCACACCCGCGCGGGCCAACCCCGCGAGCAGATCGCCGATCGACGGTCCGTCCGCCAGCAGCCGCTCGTCGGCGTCACCACGCCAGTCGGTGAACCACACACCGTCTCCCGCCTGCAACGCCGTGAGCTCCTCGTGCAGTCGGGCGAAGTAGCTCGCCCCATGGATCAGTGGCCGTACGAGGTTGCCCTCCGACCACGACGGCGACCCGGCGCCGCCCGCTTGCACGTCTGTGGCCGGATTCCCCCGCTCAGCGCGGCTCAGGAACCACTTACCAGGATCACTGCCCATTCGATGCACTTTACGGCGCCCGGGACCAGTCCGCTAGCCGCGGGAACCCTCGTGCGCGGCTCCCCCGCCGCGTCGGCGTCCCCTGTTGGATTTAGGAATATCGGATGTATCGTTGACTATCGTTCGCGACTCGCAGAGGAGAGCATGATGCGTAATTCGTACCCGGCGGGCGGATTTGGCGGCCCCAACATCGACGGCATGTGGCAGGCCGTTGAGGAGTTGCGTTCACGGTTTGAGAAGCGCTCGGGCACCCGCGCGGGTCGGGGCGAAGTGCGGTCGGCGGTACTCGCCCTGCTCGCTGAGCGGCCGATGCACGGCTACCAGATCATCGGCGAGATCGAGCAGCGCAGCCATGGCAGCTGGAAGCCCAGCGCCGGCTCGGTCTACCCAACGCTGCAGTTGCTGGCCGATGAAGGGTTCATCACCGCCGAGGAATCCAACGGCCGCAAGATCTACTCGCTGACCGAAGCAGGGCGGGAAGAGGTAGCGGGTGCCGATGCGTCAGCGCTCTGGGAGCCAACCGGTCCGGCATCAGGAGCCGGGTTTGCGGCGCTGCCCAAGGCCGGCGTCGAGCTCGCGCAGGCCGCGTCCCAGGTGGGTCGCACCGGCTCGCCGAAGCAGGTGCAGGAGGCCGTGGCAGTGCTCGACGAGGCCCGTCGTCGGCTGTACTCGATCCTCGCCCAGGACTGACGGGGGTGGCGTCGGTTCGCCGGGACCGGGCAGATCCGATACCCGGCGCCGGGAACACCCGCGCCCGATACCGTCGCATCCTGCGCTTCGCCGCATGGCATCTCGCGGTGACGTGGTGGTTTGAGCTGTTCCTCCCGCGCATCGGGCTTGCCGGGATCGCCGAGCGCACGAGGACCAAGAGGATGCGGCGCTTCGCACAACGCTTCCATGCGCTCGCGGTGGACCTTGGCGGCCTGATGATCAAGGTTGGTCAGTTCCTGTCGTCCAGGCTCGATGTGCTCCCGCCGGAGATCACCGCCGAACTGGAAGGGCTGCAGGACGAGGCGCCCCCGGTCCCCTTCGCCGCAATCCGTGCCCTGGCCGAGGCGGAGCTGGGTGCGCCGCTGGACCGGGTGTTCGCCTCTGTCGAGGAGGCACCCATCGCCGCCGCATCCCTCGGGCAGGCGCACCGGGCGCAACTTCTTGGCAGCGATGCCGCCGACACCGGTCTCACTAATGTGGTGGTGAAGGTGCAGCGACCGGGCATCGACGCGATCGTCGACGTCGATCTGGCCGCCCTACGCAAAGTTGGCGGCTGGCTCAGCCATGTGCGCCTCGTGTCCAATCGTGCTGACATGCCCGCACTGGTCGAGGAGTTTGCCCAGACCAGTCTCGAGGAAATCGACTACCTCCATGAGGCGGTGAACTTAGAGCGATTTGCCGCTGATTTCGACGACGACGAGAGAGTCATTGTGCCCGGCGTCGTCTGGGAGCGGAGCACCCGCCGCGTGCTCACCCTCGAAGATGTTACGGCGATCAAGATTACGGACTTGGCGGAGCTTCTTGCAGCGGGCATCGATCCGGTGCAGGTTGCCCCGGTCTTCGCGTCGGTGATGTTCGACCAGATGTTCACGAACGGCTTTTTCCACGCCGATCCGCACCCCGGCAATATGTTTGTCACTCCGGGTGCTGGTTCATCCGCAGGGCGCCCCTGGAAGCTGACGTTCATCGACTTCGGCATGATGGGCGAGGTTCCGCCCGGTACTCGCAGCGGCTTGCGGAAGCTGCTCATCGCGGCTGCCTCGCGTGACGGCAAGGGCTTGGTGACCGCGATCAGCGAGGTGGGTGTGCTGGTGCCGTCGGCCGACACGGCCGAGCTTGAGCGGGCGATGACGCACCTCTTCGACAGGTTCGGCGGGATGGGCTTCGCCGAGCTTCGCGAGGTGGACCCGCGGGAGTTCCGTGATTTTGCGGTGGAGTTCGGCGACCTCGTTCGCTCGTTGCCGTTCCAGGTGCCGGAAAACTTCCTGCTCATCATCCGCGCGATGTCACTGACGTCGGGGGTGTGCAGCTCACTGGACGCACGGTTCAACCTGTGGGACTCGGTGGAACCCTATGCGGCGCAGCTACTGCGCGACGAGCGCGGCAACATCGTGCAGGACGTGGCAAAACAAGCGCTCGACGCCGCCGGCGTGGCACTGCGGCTGCCGAAAAGACTGGATGGGCTTGTCACCCGGATCGAGGACGGTTCACTGTCGGTGGCCAACCCGCGCCTCGAGCGGCAGGTCGCACGGCTTGATCGCGCGGCACAGCGCTCGATGTCGGCGCTGGTATTCGGCGCCCTGCTCATCGCGGGTGCCGTAGTCCGAGCGGACGACGCGGTTCTCGGCAGCGTCCTGATGATCGCTTCGGTGGTTCCGTTGTTGCGTGGCCTGTGGGCAGGGCGCCGCGGCCTCTAAAGCCAGGGAACCGAAGCTACTTCATTGAACGTACGCGCGGCCACCCGTGGGGTCAGCCGCCGAGGCGGAGAGTGATCACCAGAACGATGAGCGCGACCAAGCCGGCCAGAAGCATCCCTGCCCTGGGATTGCCGACGTTGAGCGTCCATCCCAGGCCGAACCGGCGCGGAACAAGCAATGCGTGATCTTCCCTGTTGATGTAGACCAGGCCACCGCGCCAGTACTTGTCGTCGTCCCGGTGCGTCAGGCCGGTATCTGCCTCGCTCCCGTCCCGCTGCCTGTTATTTCTGGCCAACACCGCAACGGTTACGACGACGGCGGCCAGGATCGGGACCGCGACCACCAACGGCGCCCACGGCGTGACGGTTCCGGTCCACATCAACAGCGATGATCCCAGCATGCCCAAATCGATCGTCGCGACCAGCCCGAGCAGGGCCTTCGCGCTCAGTGACATGTAATGCCGCGACCAACGCGCGGAGCCGACCGGGCGCGCCGGGTCGATGTCGGGCCTGCTGCGGACGATGGCTGCCGCCATGCCGGCGAGCAGTGCGGTCATGCCGATTTGCACGAACACCAGCGCGAAAGCCCCGCCGACCGATTTGACGACCACCCGGTCCGGCATGCCCTTGGCGCCATAGTGCACGGCGAGCATTGCGGGCATCGACGGGTAGCTGACCACACCGATCACCACCGTCGCGGCGGTGATGATCAGCGCGGGTGTCAGCCAAAGCCAGGGGAACCGCGGCGGATTGGTCCGCAGGTCGGTGTCCACCGTGACGCCTTGGTGCAGACCCTTGTACCAGCCCCCTGCGGCCTTGGCGGCCCGGATTTCCTGATTGGCAAGGAAGAAGCACCCGTACCAGACGCCGACAAGCACCAGCACCGCCAACGGCAGCAGCAATGGTTCGCCGGTCACAGCGAAGATGACGATACCGGCACTGGCGGTGACGATCCCGCTGACGAGAACCCGCCATCGGTAGACGCGGGCCTGCTTGATGATCGTCGGGTCCGCGGCATGCTGGGCCGGTACCCGGACCCCAAATGGCACGATCGGACTGGTGACCGAGGGCAGCACGAGCGCGAGTAAGAGCACCAGCGCTAGCAATACAAAGCTCACAATGATGGCAACGGTCATGGCGCATCCTCTCCCGGGGTGGCAAATGAATCGAGCACGGACCTGCAGGTCTGGAGAACCTCGTCGGCCGGTAATCCCCTGGCGACCGCCTCGGCCAGGAGGGTCCGTGCCCGCGCAGTCCACTCCGCCGGAAACGAAGGGCCCAGTACCGCCGTGGTCACTACCGCCCCCGTCTTGCGGTTGAGCCGGATCAGACCCTCTTGACGTAGGAGGCCATAGGCTTTGTTCACGGTATGGAAGTTGATGCCGAAGTCCGCAGCGAGCGTCCTGGTGGCCGGCAGTGAACTGCCCTCGGTGAGCACGCCCGCGGCGATCGCCTCGACGATCTGGTCCCGAAGCTGCTGGTAGATCGGCACGTCGCTGTTTAGGTCGATGTTCAGGATCATCGCCTCACCCCTCCGTGTTTGCTATATAAGTTATAGAACAAAGCAAGCAATGGCACAACTACAAATGTGCTCTCCCGCGGAAGCATCCGCGCACGATCCGGTGTGGTCTTCGCCGGCAATGGCGGGCCGTTTGGCCCTGCGTCCGCCGCGGGCTCCGCCCCTAGCATCGAGACATGTCGGCGACAGGTTCAGTCAGTGCGGCCAGGTGGAATCCCCTGTACCGCATCGGCGGAACGGCCGCCATCCTGTTCGTGCTCTCCGGCCTGGCGGCCTTGACCCTTTACGTGTTGAACCCGCCGCCGGTCTCAGGAGGCGAAGAGACGCTGCGCTTCATCGCCGCCCACAAGGGCTCCTACATCGCCCAGCAGCTACTGTGGCTCGTGCCGTCTTTGTTCGGTCTCATCGCGTTCGTCGCGCTCCTGGTGGCACTGCTGCCGCGCAGCCCCAGTCTCACAGTGCTCGGCTTCGCCGTCGGCGCCGCGTCGTGGACGGCCCTACTGGCGGTGCCGGTGACAAGCGAAGGTACGCTGTCCCTCGTCTACCTGAGCGACCAGTACGACGCCGGGGCGGATGCCGCCGCGCGTTCGGCCCTCATCGGAGCCGCCGAAGCCTTCGTCGCGGAAAACAACACCGTCTCGCTCGCCGGTGTGCTCACCCCGCTGGGGATCCTTCTGATCTCGCTGCCCTTGGCACGGGGTGTCCTGCCGCACTGGGTGGGCTGGCTGGGCCTGGCAACGGGAACCCTGGGCCTGGCGAGCGAAGCCCTGCGCTTTGCGGTGCCTTCGCTATACGGGGTCTATGGCCCGCTCCTGTGGCTTTGGTTTGCCGCGGTCGGGATCTCCCTCCTGCGGCACCCGGTCCACGGCAGCGCGGTGCAGGCCCCCACCATCCCAGCGGACGATGGCACCATGGACACATGACCACTGCTCGCGGCTTTACCGGCTCTTTTCGGCGTCCCCGGCCCATCAAACCCCGGGCCGGTCAAGAATCGGTGTGGGACTACCCGCGGCCGCCAATGGTCGAGCCGCGATCCGAACGGGTGATCGTGCGGCTTGGCGGGCAGGTGATTGCCGACACCACGGATGCAGTGCGCGTCCTGGAGACGAGTCATCCGCCTGTTTACTACTTGCCGTTGGACGCATTTCCGGCCGGTGTACTCGTCCCGGTCGAGGGCACCAGCCTCTGCGAGTTCAAGGGAGAAGCGCACTACTTCGACGTCGTCGCCGGCGGCGTCGTCGTTGCCCGTGCCGGGTGGACCTACCCGGAACCCACCCGCGGTTTCGAGGCGCTCAGGACCAGGGTGGCTCTCTACCCGCGTCACATGGACTCCTGCGAGGTCAACGGCGAGCAGGTGACCTTCCAGGAAGGCGACTTCTACGGCGGGTGGATCACCGCGCAGATCGTTGGTCCGTTCAAAGGTGGCCCGGGCACGGCCGGGTGGTGAGCACCTCGCCCAGCGACATGGGATCGACCTGAAGCTGCCGCCCCGCGACTCCCGGCTCCGTTGACCGAGGACCGACGGCCGACTGGCGGCCGGCCCGTCGTCGGGGCGGCCGCCAGTTTCAGTCCGCTGAAGGGTTAGTGCTCGGTTCCAGCCGCAGCGGCCTTCTTGGCATTCTTCTCGGCGTCCTTGTCGGCGCGCAGAGCCTCCGTCTCGTGCTGTTCTTCGGCTTTTTCCTGGTGGATGACCTCAGCGAAGAGCTTCTCCATCTCCTTGGCCACGCCGGCGGCTGAGGCCGGGTTCTGGCCCGTCACCAGCCGGTCGTCAACCACGACCTTCTCCTCGAAGACATCGGCGAAGACATGGGTGGCGCCCTGCTCCTCGAGTCGGTCGGCCAAGAAGAACGGGATAACCTTGTCCATGCCTGCGGCAACCTCCTCGTCGTTGGTGAAGGCGGCCACCGTCCGGCCTTCGACGAGGCGAAGCCCGTTCTCCAATTCCACGTTCAGCAGGCCGGCCGGTCCGTGGCAGACCGCGCCCACCAGGCCGCCGGCGTTGTAGACGCTGGCCACGAGCTTTTGCAAGCCTTCGCTGTCCGGGAAGTCCCACATGGTGCCGTGCCCGCCCACGAGATAGACGGCGTCGTACTGGTCGGGATCAACGACATCGACGCGGGCGGTGTTGTAGAGACCGGCCCGTGTGGTCTCGTCCTCCGTGAAGGCGATCTGGATGGGATCCTTTGGGTCCACCTCGTCGCGCGGGGGCTGGCCGCCCTGGATGGACGCGAAGTCGACGAAGTGCCCGGAATCCCTAAAGACCTTCCAGGGATGTGATGCCTCGGCCACGTTGTAGCCGGTCTTCCTTCCCGTATCGCCAATTTCGGAAACGCTGGTCAGTACCATGAGGATTTTCTTCATGAATAGCTCCTTTCGTCCGACTTCCACCCTACGCCCAGCCCCATTCGGGCCCCTTCGGCCTTACTTTGACCCGAGGAATATCGGGTTGGTAAGGGCAGCCATGGGGCCCAGGAGGAGGGTGGTTCCCATCGCTGTGCCGTTGCTCGGGGTGCCGTCGGTCATCGGGTGGCGTACCTCGGCGCGCACGTAGGCAGCGAGCTGGGGTGTGGTGATCCAGGTGCTGGTGCCCGCGCCGGAGGCCGGGAGGGTAATTTGCTGGGTCTGTCCTTCGTCGGTGATGAAGCGGACCACGCCATTGGGAACCCCGGCGACCTTCGCTGTGACCGTTACCCGGGATTCCGCCCCAACGTCGAGTCGATCCCCGACGCCGGCGCTCCGGCTACCGGAGGTGACGGTGAAGTCGAGGGTAACGTCGGCCGACTCAGCGATCCAGCTGCGGCCGTTGCGGATGCCGTCAAGGATGGCATCCCGGGACAGTGCCTTCGCGTTGACAACGTTGTGGGGGAATCCGATGACCTGCGGTTCGCTGTGGGCGTCGCTGTTGCCCATTGCTGGCAGCCAGCGGCCGCCGGTTCGCACGGAGTGTGCCAGCATCGAGTCCCACGAGTTGATGGCATACTCGTCGTCGGCGGTCCACGGGCCGGTCCACACTTCAACCGCGTCGGCGTCGTCGTAGCCGAACTTCCAGCGGCAGGCGACGTACGGGCAGTACGGGTGCGCGGGAACCACGAGACCGCCGGAGGCGTGGATCCGCTGGGCTTCCTGTTCGAAGCCCTTGTCCCGGGCCCGGTAGCGCCAGTCAATCCACTCGCCTCCCTCAAGGCCGAGCGCCAGATAGTGCCCGTTGCGGGTCGTCACTTCCTCGCCGGTCAGGATCAGCAGGTCGTTCCCGGCCAGCGGCCCCCAGACGCCGTGGGACGCCGGCGTGTTGTGGTCGGTGCTGATCATGAAGTCCAGGCGGGCAGCCCGGGCGCCGGCGGCAACTTCGGCGGGCGTGCGCTTGCCGTCCGAGTAGACAGTGTGGAGGTGGGCGTCGCCGCGGTACCAGCCGGCGCCCCGGCCCGCAATCTGCTGCGCCGGGTACTGCGGGCGGAACGGTGCGCCATCGGCACCGTACTCCAGGGTGACGTTGACGGTGTAGTCCATTCCTTGTTCAGCCACCTGGTAGGGGCCCAAGGCGATGTTCCAGGTGCCTTTCCCGACCGGGCCGGGCAGGTAGCCCGGGGTGGCTTCTGCGGCGGAGATGAAGAATTCAGTCCGGAATCCGCCCGACCAGCCACGGAATCCCTTTCCGGCCAGGTCGGTTCCCTTCTCATCGAAGACGCCAATGTCGCAGGCGTTGTTCAGGAGTCCCGGGGCGACGGTCGGTTTGCTGTACGTGTAGGAGACGCTGAACTTGCTGACACCGGCCGGAACCTCCACGGGCAGGTAAACAAAGTCGGCGGCGCCGGGGTCGAAATGGCCGGTGATGGTCTTCGTCTTGGTGCTGCCGTTATCTGCAGCCGCGAAGCTCATGGGTGCCAGGGTGATGGCCGCGCCGGTAAGCGCGGCGGCAAGGAAGCCCCGCCGGGATGGGGACAGGGGGGAATTGTTCGCCTCGTGGGCTTTGCATGGTGAAGTCACCCGGCCATGTTCAACATGCGGACTTAACGGGGGGCCAAGGGAGCCAAGACAGCAAGTGAACTTAGCATCTCGGCTGCGCCGTGACCGTCCAGGGCGAGGGTCACGCGTGACCATCCAGCGCGACGGTCCCGCACGCGGCGGAACCGGCTGGCCTACACGTGGCTGGCGGCTACCGGAAGTGCGTGTCAAGGCCGCAGCCTGTGAATTTGCAAAAGGCTTCATGACGCGGCGTTGAACCTACGGTGAACCTTGACCGGGTTGCTCGAAAACATAGGAAGCAAGGACCTGCCGCAGGCAAGAATCCACGGGGGGAATCAAATCATTACGTGGGATTCACTTTGGCGAAAGGTCTTATTTTGATGAAGTTGGCGAAGAGGAACGGGATAGCCGCAGCCGCGGTTATCGGCACAGTCATGATCGCGGGTTCGGCGGTGGTGCCGGCGCTGGCCGACGACGGCCAGCACGGCAATGACGGCCATGGCGGCAGGGGCGAGACCTCCAAGCATGTCCTGCTGCTTTCGGTGGACGGCCTGCACCAGAAGGACCTCGATTTGTACGTCGCGGCGCATCCGCAATCGGCGCTGGCCGCGCTGGTGAACCACGGCACAAGCTACACGCACGCTCAAACTCCCGTGCCCTCCGATTCCTTCCCCGGCATGGTCGGGCAATTCACCGGCGGCAACCCCGGAACAACCGGAATCTACTACGACGACACGTTCAACCGGGCGCTCCTGCCTGCCGGCACCACCGACTGCAAGAACACCTCCCCCGGAACCGAGGTGGCACTGACCGAGGCCGCGGACAAGAACCCGAACGCGCTCGACGCCGGACAAGGCCTTGCCGGGCTGCCCTCCAGCATCATGACCATGACAGTGCATCCGGAAGCTCTCCTGAACCCGGCTGCCCTCCCGGTGGATCCTGCGACGTGCAAACCCGTCTACCCGCATCAATACCTGAAGGTCAACACCGTCTTCGAAGTGGCCAAAAGCGCGGGCCTGACCACCGCATGGTCGGACAAGCACCCGGCCTACGAAATCCTCAACGGCCCTTCCGGCAAGGGAGTGGATGACCTCTTCACCCCCGAGATCAACAGCAAGGCACCCGCGCCGTTCACCGGCGACTGGACCCAGGACAACGCCGCAACCCAGCAGTACGACGGGTACAAGGTCCAGGCCGTGCTCAACGAAATCGACGGCAAAGACCACTCCGGGTCCAAAGCCGCTTCCGTGCCGTCCATCTTCGGCATGAACTTCCAGTCCGTCTCCACCGCCCAGAAGTTGCCGACGTCGGACGGACTCACGGGCGGCTACCTCACCGGCGGCTCCATGCCTGGACCCCTGCTGAGCAAGGCCCTGGACTACGTGGACACGTCGGTCGGGAAGCTGGAGTCGGCCTTGTCGGCCTCCGGCCACGCCAAGGACACGACCATCATCCTCTCGGCGAAGCACGGCCAGTCCCCCATGGACCCCGCTGCCTTGATCCGGGTCCCGGACGGCGCGGTCATCGACGGACTCAATGCGGCGTGGAAGGCTGCCCACCCCGCGTCCGCGGATCTGGTGGCATTCTCCACCGACGACGACATCATGCAACTCTGGCTCTCCGACCACTCGCAGGCTGCAGCGCAGTTCGCCAAGGATTACCTCGCATCCCACCCGGCCGCCGGCAACGACATCAACAGTGCCACCAGGAACGTGCCAACCTCGGGGCTCAGCAAGATCTACGCAGGCAGTGAGGTCGCGGGATACTTCGGCACGAAGACCAGCGACGCACGCTACCCCGACATCCTGGGCATTGCCCAGACCGGCGTCGTTTATACCGGCGGCAAATCCAAAATCGCCGAGCACGGCGGCGCTTCCGCCGACGACCGGGACGTCCCCCTGGTCGTCTCCGGCGCCGATGACGACCGTGCACGCACCGTGACGACCACCGTCGAAACCACCCAGATTGCCCCGACCATCCTCAAGACCCTCGGCCTGGACCCCAACAAACTCCAGGCAGTGCAGATCGAGGGAACCAAGGCGCTCCCCCAGCACTGATCCAGCCGCCGAATCGGAAGGCTCCCACGGGCTACGTCCCGTGGGGGCCTTCCGCGGTCACAATCAGTACTTCCTGAGGTTCAGGGGTGGCTGCCCGTACCAGCGTTCGCGCAGCGACCTCAACATCAACCAGATATAGGTCCGCTCCAAGATATGCCCCGCCTTCGCCGCGGCTTACCGGGCCGTCCGACGAGTGAAGACCAGATGGAGCACTCCGAAGGGCGAAGGGGTCGCTTCGATTTCAAAGCGTTCTTCGAGTCCTTCGAGTCCGTCCCAGAGCCGTTCGCCCCGGCCCAGGACGATCGGCACGAGGGCGATGTGCATGTGGTCGATCAGATCGGCTTCGAGGAACTGTCGAACCGTGCTGACGCCGCCACCGATCCGGACGTCGAGGTCGCCGGCCAAGGCCTGGGCCTGCTTCAGCGCGGAGAGGGGGTCGGCATCAACGAAATGGAAGGTGGTGCCGCCTTCCATCTCCAGTGTTGGCCGAGGATGGTGCGTCAGAACGACGACGGGGGTGTGGAAGACAGGGTTATCGCCCCACCATCCCTTCCATTCCTCGTCCTCCCAGGGACCGCGTTGTGGGCCGAACTTGTTGCGCCCCATGATCTCCGCGCCGATCCCGGGCCCCCACTGGCTGGCGAACGCCTCGTCGACGCCGAAGGAGCCCTCCGTCTCCGCGTGAATCCCCATCTGGCGGAAGGTACGCGTCTCGAAAGCCCATTCCATCAGCCGTGAGCCAGCGTGACCGAACGGAGCGTCGAGGCGTTGACCCTCGCCGGTGCCGAAGCCGTCGAGGGAGACCGAGAAGTTATGCACGCGGACGAGGGACATGTCATCTCCTAAGGTGCTTGCTGTTCGCCATCACCTTATGGTGCTCGAACCCAGCTACTCAAGACCGACGATGTGAGAATCAAGCCCGATGCACCCGGAACCCCGAAGCGGATGCCGGCAACCGGGCCCTCAGCCGGTGGACTCATTCGGCGGTGCCCGTCTTCGCGGCATAGGCGGTGGCTTGGGCCCGCACCTGGCGAATGTAGGGATCGGACTGGTTGTAGGAGTAGATGGCGTCGGTCCATCCTTGCGCGGTTGAGAGGTCACGGCCGTGGGCGCACAGATAGTCCGCCGCGCTGAGGGCTGCGTCGTCGATGTTGAACGGGTCCGCTATTCCGTCCCCGTTCCCGTCCCGCCCTACAAGCCGCCAGGTGGAAGGAATGAACTGCATGGGTCCGACGGCGTGGTCCCAGCGGGCGTCGCCGTCCAGGGCACCTGCATCCGTGTCGGGGATGGCGGCGAATCCGGCGCCGTTGAGGCTGGGCCCCACAATTGGGCCGCTCGCCTGCCCTGAGGCGTTGAGGCTGCCGCCGCCGTAAGTTCCGTGCGCGGATTCAACGAAGCCGACGGCCGCCACGGTGTTCCAGCCGATCCCGCACATCGGAGCGGAATCGTTGGCCGTGGCAGCCGCAGCAACGTAGGCCCGCAGCGCGCCGGCAGGGATCCCGGTCTGCGCGGCAGCCCGGATGAGCCACTGGGCATCCGGGCTCCGGGTCACGTTGACGGCGGTGGTCATCCCGGAGGACAACATGTCAAGTTTCGCCCCCGCTCGCGGAGGTGCTGACAGGGCCGCGCGGGCGTCTGCGCCCGTCTGCCGAGTTGCCCAGAACGAGAATGCGGTGATGACGCAAACCGCGAACAGGCTGAAAACCATAAGGCGTTTTAGACGGAGCACCGACTAATCAAACCATCCAAGCGCCGTGACGGCCTCCTTGAAACGGTTCTCACCGGATCAAGGAGGCCGTCGGGTCGCTCCGTCATTGCGGACGCGCCTATCGCAAGATGACGGTGCGGTTGCCCTGGACCAGGATTCTGCCCTCGCAGTGCCAGCGGACGGCGTTGCGCAGGGCGGCGCACTCGGCGTCCCGGCCCACCTGCACCAGGTCCTCGGCGGTGAACGTGTGGTCCACGTCGATCACCTGCTGGGAGATGATCGGTCCTTCATCCAGTTCGGCGTTGACGTAGTGGGCGGTGGCGCCAACTGTTTTCACGCCTCGTTCATAGGCCTGGTGGTATGGCTTGGCGCCCTTGAAGCTAGGCAGGAACGAGTGGTGGATGTTGATTGTTTTGCCCGTCAGCTTGGCCGACAGCTCATCGCTGAGGACCTGCATGTAGCGGGCCAGGACCACCAGTTCAACATCGAACTCGTCCACGAGTTCGAGCAGGCGCGCTTCCTGCGCCGGCTTGGTCTCCTTGGTGACCGGCAGGTGGAAGAACGGGATGTCGTGCCACTTGACCAGTCCCTCATGGTCCGTGTGGTTGGAGACCACGGCCACGATTTCCACCGGAAGATCGCCCGTCCGAGCCCGGTACAGGAGGTCATTAAGGCAGTGCCCGAATCTGGAAACCATCACCAGCACCCGGCGCTTGCGGCCGTGCGGTTCCAGCTGCCAGTTCATGGCCCATGTTTCGGCCAGGGGCTCGAAGTCCCGGCGCAGTTCCTCGGCGCTGAAGGCCTTGTTCCCGGGCGCGAAGTGAACGCGCATAAAGAACTGCTTGGCTTGGCGGTCACCGAAGTGCTTGGTGTCGATGATGTCGCAGCCGTGGTCCAGCAGGTACCCGGTGATCGCGTGGACGATGCCCGGGGACTCGGCACACTGGACGGTCAGAACGTGTTCGGTTTCCATGCTCAGCCTTCCCGCGCTGTCTTTTGCTCGGCCAGGGCCTTTTCATCCGCGATGACCTTCTCGCCGGCGAGGTCCTTCTGGAACTGTGCGTAGCGGGCCAAGTGGGACGGGCGCTTGCGCAGGATGAACCAGGCGGCGCCGAGGGCAATGAACCAGATCGGTGTGATCAACAGCGCCAGGAAGGTGTCCGGCTGCGTGGTCAGCGCCCACAAGACGAAGGCGAAGAACGCGAAGACCACCCAGACCATGGGGATACCGCCGGGCATCTTGTACTTGGAGCCGTCATGCAGGTGCGGACGGCGTGAACGGAACTTCAGGTAGCTGGCCAGGATGATGGACCAGACAAAGACGAAGCAGACGGCGGAAACAGTCGTGACCATGTCGAACGCCTTGCCGATGTCCTTACCCGCGTACATGAGGATGACGCCGGAGAGCAGCAGGACGCAGGAAAGGAACAGGGCGTTCTGCGGGACCTTACGGCGGGACAGCCGGCTGAATACACCGGGGGCGTCGCCTTCCTGCGCCAGGCCGTAGACCATTCGGGAGGTGGAGTAGATGCCGGAGTTGGCCGAGGACATGGCCGAGGTGAGCACCACGAGGTTAACGATGGTGGCCGCGGCGCCGAGGCCGGCCAGGGAGAACATGGCGATGAATGGGCTGTGGCCGGCCTGGAACTGGGTCCACGGGGTGACCGACATGAGGATGATGAGGGCTCCCACGTAGAAGAGCAGCACGCGGATGGGGATGGAGTTGATGGCCTTGGGAAGGTTCTTCTCCGGGTCCTTGGCCTCCGCGGCGGTGGTGCCTACGAGTTCAATGCCGACAAAAGCGAAAACGGCGATTTGGAAGCCGGCTACAAAGCCCATGAATTCGTTCGGGAAGAAACCGCCGTGGCTCCACAGGTTGGAGAAGGTGGCAGGGCCGGCGTCGGACTGGAATCCACTGAAGATCATGAACAGACCCACGATGATCAACGCAGCGATCGCGATGATCTTGATCAGCGCGAACCAGAATTCGGTCTCACCGAAAGCCTTGACGGTGGCGAGGTTCAGGACCAGCAGGATGACCACGGTGGCGATACCCGGGATCCACAGCTGCACCCCCGGCCACAGTTCCTGCGAGTACCCGGCGATGGCGATGACATCGGCGATGCCGGTGATTACCCAGCAGAACCAGTAGGTCCAGCCGGTGAAGAAGCCGGCCCACGGACCCAGCAAGTCAGCGGCGAAGTCGCTGAAGGACTTGTAGTTCAGGTTGGACAGCAGCAGTTCGCCCATGGCCCGCATCACGAAGAACAGCATGAAGCCGATGATCATGTACACGAAGATGACGGACGGCCCGGCCGCCGAAATGGTTTTGCCGGAGCCCATGAAGAGGCCGGTGCCGATGGCGCCGCCAATGGCGATCAGCTGGATGTGCCGGTTGCTGAGCTGCCGCTCAAGGTGGGGAGTGCCCGGCGTACCGGGGGTAGTGACGGTTTTAGTGCTCACGTGCTGCTCCTCTAATCAATGCTGGCTGGAGTGCTGCTGGGGAAGATACGGGGGCCGCTTCATTGCGGACCGCATCGAGGTTGTTGAAGCTGTACAGGTGGACCCCCGCGATGCCGGGTTCGCTTTCGAGCCCGGCCAGCAGGGTTTGGGGTGAATAGCGGTCACCGCTGAGGAGCTTGCGCGCCAGCGGTCCCTTGCGGCTCAGGAATTTCAGGGAGCTTCCGACGCCGATCTGCGTGGCCAGGCTGATCAGCTTGGCGCGCGGGACTGCTCCCGCCACGCCCGCCCAGACGGGTAGGTCGACGCCTTCACGGCGCAGAAACGCCGCGTAGTCGAGGATTTTGGGGGCGGAGAAGCACATCTGGGTGACAACGTGCGTGGCGAGGTGCTGCTTTGCCAGGAGTGCGTCAACCAGGTGTAAGGGGGCCACCGACAGGTGGCTTTCCGGGTAGCCTGCCACGCCTGCGCGCATCAGGCCTCCGGTGTACTGGGCGATGTCTTCGAGCAGCGGCAGGGCCGACTCGTAGGGGCCGGCAGCCTGCTTCCGGTCGCCGCCGATCACAAACACCTCGTTGATGCCCGACATGTCGCACTCCCGCATGATGCAGGTGAGCGCAGCACGGTCATTGATGCTGCGCGCGGCTAGGTGCGGGATGACGGTGTAGCCGAGCGCGCTCAGCTCCAGCGACGATCGCATGGTTCGTTCGATGCCGTGCTGGGGCAGGCAGGTAATGGTCAGCGTGGTGGCTCGGGGAACCTGGGCCTGGACCTGCTCAACGATGCCGGCTGATGGGATGATTTCGATTCTTATAGGGAACATCTTTGGTCCTTTCAGATCTGGGGCGTCAGCTGGAGTGCGCGGCGAGCAGTGAGCTGGCTTCCTGTCGGGTGCTGCCGGAGCTTTCGATGTGGGCGAGCTGGGCGGGGATTTCCCAGCCCTTCTTGCGCATCGCGGTGGCCCAGAGCCGGCCGGCGCGGTAGGAGGACCGCACCAGCGGCCCGGACATGACGCCGAGGAACCCGATCTAGATCGGAAGAGCACACGT
>JAPLAM010000061.1 GCA_026393275.1 Arthrobacter sp. | reverse complement strand
TTCTTGCGAAGACCAAAATTGGTTCCCCCGCCCCTGCCAGACGATGTGATGCGAACGGACCTTGAGCGGTGGCAGAGTTAGGCAATCCACTCAAGAGCGCCAACTTCGGAGAAGTTGGCGTGCTTCATACGGTACAGCAGTCGGGACTCAATGTCACATTCAGATCACGGCGTGTCACAGAAATGCGAGTCCTCCCTCGGCTTGGCTCAGAGCCAGCCCAGCGGGTCAACAACGTCTCCGTTGACCATCACCTCGAAGTGGAGGTGGCAGCCCGTGGAGGCGCCGGTGGTCCCGCTCATCGCCACCACGTCGCCGCGGGAGACCTGCTGGCCCACGCGGACGCTGGAGGACGACAAGTGGTTATACGTGGTCTCCAGGCCGTTGCCGTGGTCGATCACGACCCGGTTGCCGCCCCCGTAGGGGTGCCAGCCGGTAAAGGTGACGGTGCCGCTGGCGGCGGCATGCACGGCGGTGCCGCACTGGGCGACATAGTCCTGGCCGCGGTGGAATTCCCCGACGGCCCCCGTGATGGGACTGACCCGGTAGCCGAACGGGGAGGCGGTCACCATGGAATCCAACGGTGCCCCGAGGCTGCCGGCGGAGGCTGCCCGGGTGATGGTGCCGGCAGACTGGGCTCCCAGCAGCTGCTTGAGCTTGCCGTCCGGGTCGCCCTTGGTGCCCACGGCGGTGCGGGTGAAGTCGATCTGCGCTGCCGCGGCCTTGACTTCGGGCTGCATGCCGGCAGAAACCGACCCGGTCCGGGCGGCGTCGGCCATCACGGGGCCGGTGGCCGGAACGGCGACGGTGAGGACCAGTCCAGTGGAGGCCAGCGCGATGCCGGCCTTTTGTCCAACGCCGCTGACCGTGGCGAAGTCTGCTATCTGGCGGAGCGGGCTCCGCCGGCCGCGGCGTTCGTCCCGGCGCGCGTCACGCGGGCGCTCGGCGTGGACGACGGCCGGGCGCGGCTCCGGAGCGGGACCGGTCGCACGACGGCGGCCCCTGACGGTCTGGATGGTCAAGTACGGTTCCTCTCTGGATAGCCTGCGAAGTTAGCTGTCGGATTCGGGTCAGAGAGATCAAAGACCCGGTCCGCCGAGCAGGCATCCAAGCACAAGGGCATCCAAGGGACCCCTCGTGGAGAGTGCTTGCCGCTAGCGGACTTCACCCCAAGGCTGTTGGATCAACAGCCGGTTGTGGTTCCCCCGCCTCTGCCAGAAAGGGATTCGTGTACTGATCCGCTGGCAGAGCTCGGCTTCGGATCTGGTAACGCTTTAGTATCGGTGCTAGTGCTCAACTATAGGGGATTAAGCCGGGCGGTAATAAATCCGTTATCTCGCCTGTGGACAACTTCCGGGCTCTCCGCGGACGAATTACTGCGCCAGGTTACCCGAGGGTAACGAACACATGCGCCGCGACCTCGGGCGGCAGCTCCAGGGCGCCTTCGAAGTCCGGGACCCGCACCGAGATGTACTCCCCCACGCGTTCCAGCGACACCTTGGCACCGGGACGGATTCCTCCCTCGTCCAGCTGGACCAGCAGCTCCGGCTCGACCTGGATGGGCTCGGCCAGCCGGCTCACGGTGATCCGGGAATCGGCGCCGTACCCGGCCATGGCGTCGAGCAGGTTAACCACGCCGTCCGCGATTTCCGACGCCGGGGGGCCGCCGAGTTCGGCGAGTCCGGGAATCGGGTTTCCGTACGGTGAGACGGTCGGGTGGTTGAGCATATCGAAAATGCGCTGCTCGACGCGTTCGCTCATCACGTGTTCCCAGCGGCATGCTTCCTCGTGGACGTAGGCCCAGTCCAGCCCGATGACGTCGGCGAGCAGCCGCTCGGCCAGGCGGTGCTTACGCATGACTTCGATGGCGCGTTTCCGGCCCGTTTCGGTCAGTTCAAGGTGTCGGTCGCCGGAAACCACCACGAGGCCGTCCCGCTCCATGCGGCCGATGGTCTGGGAAACGGTGGGGCCGGAGTGACGGAGCCGTTCGGCAATGCGGGCGCGGAGGGCGACGATGTTCTCTTCTTCCAACTCCAGGATGGTCCGTAGATACATCTCGGTGGTGTCGATCAGATCCGTCATTCAGCTCAGCTCCTCGAGCGCCGTCCTTGCGTCATTCCCCACCGTACAGCGCGCAGGATGCGCCCGGGCGGGATCCGCCATACGTCACCGGACAGCCTAGCCTATTTTGAATTACTCCGGATAATCCGGGGTCACCGGCCGGTCATACGCCGGCGCCGGGTCCCGCGGCCGGGTCCGGGGGCCGCCCGCCGTCTCAGTGACCGGACTATGACGGGCGCTTTTCCCGCCCGGCCGGGCCCGTCGGGCAGAATAAATCAGGGCCGGGCCCCAGCCGGCCCAGGATCCGTCCGAGCCCCGCCACGCACCCAGCCGAAAATTGGAGCCCCTGTGAGCGACACCAGTATCACCATTCCCGCGAACCTCCTGCCCAAGGACGGACGGTTTGGCGCCGGCCCGTCAAAGGTCCGGCCGGAGCAGATGGAAGCCCTGTCCGCGGCGTCGGCAACGCTGCTGGGTACCTCGCACCGCCAGGCCCCGGTGAAGAACCTGGTGGGGTCGGTGCGCAGCGGCCTGAGCGACTTTTTCCGCGCCCCCGAAGGCTACGAGGTCGTCCTCGGCGTCGGCGGTTCCACGGCCTTCTGGGACATCGCCAGCTTCGGCCTCGTGGAAAACAAGGCGCAGCACCTGTCCTTCGGCGAGTTCGGCTCGAAATTTGCTGCGGCCACCAACAAGGCGCCGTTCCTGGCGGAGTCCTCGATCATCAAGTCCGAGCCCGGTACCCGCCCCGAGGCGCGGGCCGAGGCCGGCGTCGACGCCTACGCCTGGCCGCAGAACGAGACGTCCACCGGCGTCGCCGCGCCGGTCAAGCGTGTGGCGGGTGCGGACGAGGGCTCCCTCGTGCTGGTCGACGCCACGTCCGCGGCCGGCGGCCTGGACGTGGATGTGGCCGAGGCCGATGTGTACTACTTCGCGCCGCAGAAGAACTTCGCTTCCGACGGCGGCCTGTGGCTTGGCCTGTTTTCCCCGGCAGCCCTGGAGCGTGCCGCCCGGATCAAGGCTAGCGGGCGCTGGATCCCGGATTTCCTGGACCTCCAGACCGCGATCGACAACTCCCGGCTGAACCAGACGTACAACACGCCGGCCCTGGCCACCCTGGTGACTCTGGATGCGCAGGTGCAGTGGCTCAACAGCAACGGCGGCCTCGACTTCGCCGCCACGCGTACCGCTGATTCAGCCGGACGCATCTACCGCTGGGCCGAGGCATCCTCCTACGCCACGCCGTTCGTGGCAAGGGCCGAGGACCGGTCCAACGTGATCGCCACGATCGACTTCGATGACTCGATTGACGCCTCGGCCATCGCCAAGGTGCTGCGCGCCAACGGCGTCGTGGATACCGAGCCGTACCGCAAGCTGGGCCGCAACCAGTTGCGCATTGCCACCTTTGTGGCGATCGAACCCGACGACGTCTCCGCGCTGCTCGAGTGCATCGACTTTGTGGTGGGCGAGCTCAAGCAGTAACACCGGCGGGGTCCCTGCAGGGACGAGTCAGCGGTCGACGGCGTTGTCCGGGTTTTCCACCCGGTCGGCGCCGTCCGCCGTTGGGCCGTCGGTCGTTGCGCCTTCTGGCGCGGCAACCGCCGTCGTTGCACCCGCCGTCGCGGCACCCGCCGTCGTTGCACCCGCCGGGGCGACCCGGAAGTACCGCAGCCCCCGGGCACGGCGGTTGAAGCCAATCCGCAGGTGCTTCGCCCGGACAATCCAGGCCATGCCGATCAGGGCCGCCGCCACCCCGGCGGCAGCCGCGACGCTCATGGACCAGCGCGGGCCGGCGACGTTGGCCACCCAGCCCACCAGCGGAGCGCCGATCGGGGTGCCGCCCATGAAGATGGCCATGTACAACGCCATCACCCGGCCGCGCATCACCGGGTCCGTGGTGGTCTGGACGTAGCCGTTGGCGCTGGTCATCATGGTGATCGCGAACAGCCCGACGGGCACCAGGGCGACGCCGAACCAGAAGTAGTTTGGCGCCAGCGCGGCGAGGCCGGAGGTCAAGCCGAAGGCGCCGGCCGCCCCGAAGATCATGCGCATCCGCGGCTTCCCGCGCCCGGCCGACAGCAGCGCACCGGCGACCGAGCCGATGGCCATGATCGAGTTCATCAGGCCGAAAGCGCCGGCGTCCAGGCCGAACTCGGTGCCGACCATGGCCGCGATGAAGAGGACGAAGTTCAGTCCAAGGGTTCCCACGATGAACACCGCCACCAGGACCACCACGATGTCGGGCCGGTAGCGGACGTAGCGAATCCCCTCGCGGATCCGGCCCTTCCCGGCGGCGGCCCGGGGCAGCTGCCGCAGCGAGGCGGCGGGGATCTTGGCCAGGCTCAGGAGCAGGGCCACGAACGTGACGGTGTTGACGAGGAAGACCCAGCCGGGCCCGATGGCCACCGTGAGCACACCGGCGACGGCGGGGCCGATCATCCGCGCCACGTTGAACGAGGCGCTGTTGAGTGCGACGGCGTTGGGAAGGTAGTCGTCGCGCACGAGTTCGGAGACGAAGGTCTGGCGAACAGGAGCATCGACGGCGGACACGACGCCGAGCAGCAGGGCGAAGACGTAGACGTGCCAGAGCTGCGCGGCTCCGGACAGCACCAGGACGCCGAGGGCCGCGCTCAGCACGGCCATCGCGGACTGCGTCAGGACAAGAAGCGTCCTGCGGTTGAAGCGGTCGGCGACCAGCCCTGCGACGGGCGCGAGGAATAGCTGCGGGCCCAGTTGCAGGGCCATGGTGACGCCCATGGCGCTGGCATCCTGCGCGGTCAGGTGGTCGAAGACCAGCCAGTCCTGCGCGGTGCGCTGCATCCAGGTTCCAATATTGGAGACCAGGGCGCCGATAAACCAGATCCGATAGTTCAGCACACCCAGCGATTGGAAGGTGGACCTCATGTCCGGACCTCCCCCGGTGTCGGCGTAACTGTCAGCAGGCCCGGCGTCGTGTCAATCAGCCTGTTCGGCCGGGAAATCCTCGGAGGGGACTTCCTGCAGCGCATCCTCGGCCGGAAAATCCTCGGACGGGGCGGCGGCGTCAGTGGCGGCGTCAGTGCCGGCGTCGTCCTGGTCCGCGTCTTCCGGGCGCACGCGTTCGGCCCACGGAACCCACTCCGGGGCCAGGATGGAATCCTCGGAGGGCAGCAGGCCCAGCTCGTCGACCGTGACCGTCTTGGAGCGTGAATTGCGCGTCAACACCGCGTACCACTGCCAACCTCCGTACCCGGGAAGCAGCGACTCGAAAAGGTGGGTGACCAGGCGGTCACCTTCGCTCTTGGCACCCAGGTGCCGGCCGACCTGTTCCGCCGGGGCGATTCCCTCCACCCCGGTGCGCGCGACGTCGACGGAGGCGGCCAGGAAGGCGTCCGGCTTGCCGGTGCGCCAGGCGGGGACGCCGAAGCGCGGCTTGGATCCTGCTTTGGCGCCGGCGGCCACGGGGGCCGCACCGGCCGCCGCGGCGGCGTTCTGCTCAGGTTCCGGTGTCATCGTGAGCCTTACGCGTCCAGCTCGTCGGCGACCTTGCGAAGCGCGGTGGCGATGGCTTTCGCCTTGTTGCCTTCGGGGTACTTCCCGGCGGACAGGGTTCCGGAGAGGTTGTCCAGCACACTGACGAGGTCCTGCACCAGCGGCGCGAGGTCCTTCGCGCTGGGCCGTTTGGCCTTGGCAATCGACGGGGTCTTGTCCAGTACCCGCAGGCCCAGGGCCTGCGCGCCCTTGCGGCCGTCGGCCACGCCGAACTCCACCCGGGTTCCGGCCTTGAGTTCCGTTACGCCTTCGGGCAGCGCCGACTTGGGCAGGAAGACCTCCTGGCCGTCTTCGCCTGCGAGGAATCCGAAGCCTTTATCCTTGTCATACCACTTGACCTTGCCGGTGGGCACGTAATCAACCTTCTTCGTTCTGCTGGGGACGCGGCCGACGATCACCGCATCCGCATGGATATGCGGGTTCAGGGTGTGACCGTCCGGACCGTGTTGGTCTGTTCCTTCAAGGTTATCCTGCCTTGGCCACTTTGGCGGCTTGAGGCGCGGGCAGAGCGGGGCTGTTAGCGTTGCCTCCATGACACCACAGCACCTCCGGCGGCCCCTCTTGATTCTTGCGGCCGCAGTGGCCGCGCTGTCCCTCGCTGCCGTCGGCGCTGTCATGGCCATGGCGTTCAACAACACCGTGGCCCCCGTGTGGATCACCTCCACCGCGCTCTACGGGCTGCCCGTGGCGTTCCTGCTCATGCTGGCCCTCGTGTTCGACGCCGTTGCAGCCCGGCGCCGGACGCGGGCGCACGGCGAAAGGTAACGTTGCACTGATGTCCATGATCCGCGCGCTCAGCAAGGAACTGCAGACCCGAAGCGACGACTCGCTGCGGGCCCTGTTCGCAGCGCGGCCGGACCTGATCTCCCCCCCTGTGCCCGACTTCGCCGCCCTCGCCGCCCGGGCCAGCGGCCGGGTCAGCGTGCAGCGGGCCCTGGAACGGCTCAACCGTCCCGAAATGCAGGTCTTGGAAACCCTGCACCTGCGCACCAACACGGATACCGGACACAGCGCGTCCGCAGCGACACTCAAGCGGCTGATCAACGGCTCCACCGTCGCGGCCCTGGAGCGGCTGCTCCACTCACTGCAGGAGCTGGCCCTCGTGCACCGGGCAGAGCCCCCGCACGGCGTGAGCGCGGCCGCGGGACGGCAGCGCTACTTCCTCCCGGTCGGCATCCTCAAGGACGTCATCGGCATCTACCCGGCCGGACTGGGACGAAGTTACACCGAACTTGTCCGGCTCCAGCCCGCCTTTGCGCAGCGCGTGGTGCAACTTGTCGACGAACTGCACCGTACCGGCGCCGACATCTCCCCCGCCGCGACCCCGATGGAGGCGGCGCTGTCATTGCAGCACTGGACCGCCTCGCCGGAGGCCCTGCAAGCGCTGCTAGCCACCGCGCCGGACCGCACGGCAGCGCTGCTCGCCCGCTTCGGAAGCTGGGCCATGGGCGCCGTGCCCCAGGCGCAGCGGCGTGCGTCCGTGCTGCACGAGGGCCCCGACGTCGGGCCGGTCGACTGGCTGCTGGCCCGCGGGCTGCTGGTGCCCCTGGACGCCGCCCACGTGGAACTTCCGCACAGCGTGGGCGTATCGCTCCGGGGCGGGTTCGTGATCGAGCACTTCGTCCTCAGCCCCCCGGTGCCGCGGCTGGGAAAGACCAGCGCAGCCCTGCGGCGCAACGCCGCGCTGGGCGCCATCGCCGAGACCCTGAGGCTAACCGGCGAGCTACTCCATGCCGTCCGGGAACAGCCGCTAGTCACGCTGCGCAGCGGCGGAGTCGGCATCCGGGAAATGAAGCGCCTCGCCGACGCCCTGCGGATCGGGCTGCACGAGGCCGGCATGCTGGCGGAGCTCTGCGCTCTCAGTGGCCTGCTCCGCCTGGACGTGGACAGCTCGGCCTGGATCCAGGCGCCGCAACTGGAATGGCTGACGCTCCCCCGGCAGGAGCAATGGCTATGGCTCGTCAACGCCTGGCTCGCCAGCGAACGGGTCCCGTCGCTGGTGGGACAGCCGGTCACCGGGGTCGCCACCGCGCAGGTGCACCGCGGTCCCGCCGGCAGCGCCATCAATGCCCTCTCCGCGGAGGCGCAGCGGCCGGATGCGCCCGTGGTCCGACGGCGGATCCTGGAAATCCTGAATGAGCTCACCCGCGAGGCCTCGGCGGCGGACGGGGAAGCCCCGGTGCTCGACGCGGACGCCGTGCTGGAACGCGCCGACTGGGCGCAACCGCGGATGGCGCGCCGCTTCAGTTCGCTCATCCGCGGCGTCCTCGCCGAGGCCGAAATACTGGGCCTGATCGGCTCCGGCGCCCTGACCCAGATCGGGGCGGCCGTGGCCTCCGACCAGCCCGACGAAGCCCTCGCCATCCTGGGCGAGCACCTGCCGGCGGCGCTGAACCACGTGCTGCTCCAGGCGGACCTGACCGCCGTCGCCCCCGGCTACCTGGACCCGGAGCTAAGCGAAAAGCTCTTGACCATGGCGGATGCCGAAGGCCAGGGGCCGGCCACGATCTACCGCTTCTCCGTCGCCTCGGTCCGTCGCGCCCTCGACGCCGGGCAGGACGCCCGGGGGCTGCTGGACTTCCTGCGCGAGCACTCGGCCACTGCGGTGCCGCAGCCGCTGGAGTACCTGATCGAGGACACGGCAGCGCGCCACGCCCGGCTCCGGGTGGGCCCGGCGGCGAGCTTTATCCAGAGCGAGGACGAGACAGCCCTGCTGGAGCTGCTCAATACCCCTGCGGCCGCCGGCCTGGGCCTGGCCCAAATCGCCCCGACCGTCCTGGTCTCGCCTGCCGCGCCTCGGGAAGCCGCCCAGGTGCTGCGCGGTTTGGGTCTGTCCCCGGCGGTGGAGGAGTCCGGCTCCGCCGTCGTCCGGCTGCGCCGGAGCACCGTGGCCACTGGCGGCGCCCGGCCGGTCTATACCGCCCCGCGCACGGCCCCCGCGGACGCCGACGTCGACGCCCAGCTCGCGGTGCTGCGCGACGGGCGTTTGCCCTCCGGTTCCGGGACACCGGAGGGTCACGGCACGCCAGCGGCGGCCGGCGGCGAGACCGCGACGCAGCTGGGACTGGAGACCCTGCAGAAGGCGATCCGGCTCAAGCAGCGGGTGGTGATGAACGTGGTCGACAGTCTGGGGAATGCCAGCCGCGAAACGGTTGTTCCGGTGGCTGTGACCGGAGGGCGGGTCCGGGTGTTCGATCCGGCCAGGGAAACCGAACGCGTCCTGTCCATCCACCGCATTATTGATGTTGAAGCCACAGAGGAACTGCTGCAGTGACTGACGGACCGCTGATCGTCCAGAGTGACAAGACCATCCTGCTGGAAGTGGACCACGCCCAGGCCACCGAGGCGCGCCACGCGATCGCGGCGTTCGCGGAGCTGGAGCGCGCCCCGGAGCATATCCACAGCTACCGCCTGACGCCGCTGGGATTGTGGAACGCCCGGGCGGCCGGGCTGGACGCCGAACAGGTGCTCGATACGCTGCTCAAGTACTCCCGGTTCCCGGTGCCGCATTCGCTGCTGATCGACGTCGAGGAGACCATGTCCCGCTACGGCCGGCTTCGGCTGGAGAAGGATCCGCAGCACGGCCTGGTCATGCGCACCTCCGACTACCCGGTCCTCGAAGAGGTCAGCCGGGCCAAGAAGATCGCCCCGTTGCTGGGGCCGCGGATCGACGCCGAGACCGTGGTAGTGCACTCCTCGCAGCGCGGACAGCTCAAGCAACTGCTGCTCAAGATCGGCTGGCCCGCGGAAGACTTCGCCGGCTACGTGGACGGCACGCCGCACCCGATCATGCTCAACGAGTCGGGCTGGAAGCTCCGGCCCTACCAGCAGCTGGCGACCGAGAACTTCTGGGCCGGCGGCAGCGGCGTCGTCGTCCTCCCCTGCGGCGCCGGCAAGACCCTCGTGGGTGCAGCCGCCATGGCGACAAGTTCCACCACCACGCTGATTCTGGTGACCAACACCGTGTCCGCGCGGCAGTGGAAGGACGAGCTGGTCAAGCGGACCTCGCTGACCGCCGAGGAGATCGGCGAATACTCGGGCTCCGTCAAGGAAGTTCGTCCCGTCACGATCGCCACGTACCAGGTCCTCACCACCAAGCGCGGCGGCCTGTACCCGCATCTGGAACTGGTGGACGGCAACGACTGGGGCCTCATCATCTACGACGAGGTCCATCTGCTGCCGGCGCCGATCTTCCGGATGACCGCCGACCTGCAGGCACGCCGCCGCCTCGGCCTCACCGCCACCCTGGTCCGCGAGGACGGCCGGGAGGGCGAAGTCTTCAGCCTGATCGGGCCCAAGCGGTACGACGCCCCGTGGAAGGACATCGAGGCGCAAGGCTACATCGCCCCGGCTGACTGCGTGGAGGTCCGGATCGATCTGCCCCGCGACGAACGGGTGGCCTACGCCATGGCCGAGGACGCGGACAAGTACCGGCTCTGCGCCACCTCGGAGACCAAGACCGGGATCGTGGAGCGGCTCGTGGCCGAACATGCCGGCGAGCAGCTGCTCGTGATCGGGCAGTACATCGACCAGCTGGACGAGATCGGCGAGCGGCTGCAGGCGCCCGTGATCAAGGGCGACACCACGGTCAAGGAGCGGCAGCGGCTCTTCGACGCGTTCCGCGCCGGCGAGGTCCAGACCCTGGTGGTGTCCAAGGTCGCCAACTTCTCGATCGACCTGCCCGAGGCGTCGGTGGCCATCCAGGTCTCCGGGTCCTTCGGGTCCCGCCAGGAGGAGGCGCAGCGGCTGGGACGGCTGCTGCGGCCCAAGCAGGACGGCCGGGCCGCGCGCTTCTATTCGCTTGTGGCGCGGGACACCCTGGATCAGGACTTCGCCGCGAAGCGCCAGCGCTTCCTGGCCGAGCAGGGGTACGCGTACCGGATCATGGACGCCAAGGATGTCGGCGCCGGCGGTTAGCCGATCCCCACTCAACACACATCTGCCTCCCAGAAAACTCACAGAGTCTGGGAGCATCATGGGAACCATGAAAAAGAACGGTCCCGAAGCCAAGCTGCTCGTTGTCGATGATGAACCCAACATCCGCGAGCTGCTGTCTACCTCGCTGCGCTTCGCCGGGTTCGAGGTTGTCTCCGCCGGCACCGGGCGCGATGCCCTCGCCGCCGCCGAGCTGCACTCCCCGGACCTCGCCGTCCTGGACGTCATGCTGCCGGATATGGACGGGTTTACGGTCACCCGGCGGCTGCGCGCCGCGGGCAAGCACTTCCCGGTGCTGTTCCTGACCGCGAAGGACGACACCGAGGACAAGGTCACCGGGCTCACCGTCGGCGGCGACGACTATGTCACGAAGCCGTTTAGCCTCGACGAGGTGGTGGCCCGCATCCGAGCCGTGCTGCGCCGCACCCAGCCGCTGCAGGACGACGACGCCGTCATCCGCGTCGATGACCTGGAGCTCGACGACGATGCCCACGAGGTGCGCCGCGGCGGTACCGTGATCGAGCTGTCGCCCACCGAGTTCAAGCTCCTGCGTTACCTCATGCTCAACCCGAACCGGGTGCTGTCCAAGGCCCAGATCCTGGACCACGTCTGGGAATACGACTTCAACGGCGACGCCTCAATCGTGGAGTCCTACATCTCCTACCTCCGGCGCAAGGTCGACATCGACCCCGAGGCGCCGGCCCTAATCCAGACCAAGCGGGGCGTCGGCTACGTGCTCCGGACGGCTGAAAAGCGCTGACCTTGCTGGAACGTTGGAGGAGGGCGTCGCTGCGGTCGCAGCTGGTCGCGATCATGATGGGACTGATGCTCGTGGCCCTCACCGCCACGGGCGCCGGCACGCTGGCCCTGGTCCACAGCTACCTGCAGGGCCAGGTCGACGACAAGCTCAAGGCCGCCGTCGGCACGGCCCGCCAACAACAGTCCTTCAGCCAGCTGCAGGACCAGAACCCGAACGTCCCCACCGACTATTCGCTGGTGCTTTTCATGCCCGGCCAGCCCGCCGTCATTTTCGGCGGCAGCAAGAGCTCACGCCCGGCCATGAGCAGCATCGGCACCGACGAGGCGCGCAGCCGCAATGAGGCCCCGTTCGAGGTCCGCGGCACCGACGGCCGCAACTGGCGCGTGGTGGCGGTCAACGTGCTGGACGCCAACCAGCGGCCCGCCGTCGTGGTGATCGGGCTGTCGCTCTTCCCGGTGGATTCGGTGATGGAACACGCCACGCTGGTGGTGGTGGGCGTGGGACTGCTGACCCTGGTACTGGCCTTCTTCATCGCCACGTGGACCGTCACCCGGTCCTTCCGCCCGCTGGCGCGGGTGGAAAAGACCGCCGCGGCCATCGCCGCCGGAGACCTGTCCCGCCGTGTGGAGGTCGAGAACCCCGACACCGAGGTCGGCCGGCTGAGCAGGTCCTTGAACGCCATGCTGGCACACATCGAGTCGGCGTTCGCCGCGAGGATGGCCTCCGAGGCGAGAATGCGCCGCTTCGCCGCCGACGCGCCACCGCGATGGGGCGGATCGAAAGCGAGGCCAAGCGGATGGGGGCCATGGTGGAGGACCTGCTGCTGCTGGCCCGGATCGACGAACAGCGCCCGCTGCAGCAGAAGCCCGTTGACCTGCTGCTGCTGGCCCACGACGCGGTGGTGGATACCCAGGCCAGCGACCGCACCCGGGTGATCTCGCTCCGCGGGCTCGACGGCGACGCCGGCGCCCCGGCTCCGGTGATGGGCGACGAGTCGAAGCTGCGCCAAGTCATCGGCAACCTTGTGGGCAACGCGCTGCGCTACACGCCGGACGGCAGCCCGATCGAACTCGCCGTGGGGGTACGAACGGATGCTGCCGGGGCGAGCCGCTCAGTGGTCGAAGTCCGGGACCATGGGCCAGGCGTCCCCGAGGACGAAGCCGCCCGGATCTTTGAGCGCTTCTATCGCGCGGACACCTCCCGAACCAGGGAGACCGGCGGCAGCGGCCTGGGTCTGGCGATCGTGGCGGCCATCGTCGGCTCGCACTCGGGCACGGTCCGGGTCCAGCCGACCGACGGCGGCGGCGCCACCCTGGTGGTCAGCCTCCCGTATCTGGCCGAAGCGGAGCCGCCGGAGTCAACGCTGGAGCCGTCCGCCTCGGACGAGGACACCTCGCACGCCGGCACTGCTGACGGGGCCGCTGCGGACATCGGCGCCGCAGACGTCGGCACTGCTGACGTCAGCACTGCTGAACACGGCACTGTGGGAACCGGGCCGGATAAGGCCATCCCGGGGGGCCCGGGCCTTGAGCAGGGCCTCGAGCCGGGGGTCGGGCGCGGCGGATCAGTCCGCAGCTAGCGTTTTCCACATAGGAAGTTTGCCCGCTGGGGCCGGTGCGTGCCGCTGCCTAGGCTCGAAGAGTCCGGAAAACCGGGCGCTTCCACCCAGGCAGCCGGGGGTCCTGCTCCCCCTGAGATTAGTCGGGATGCCCGGCTGCCTGCCGAAACCTCGAAAGGCCACCTCGTGAGTATCATTTCCGTCGATACCGAACAGCTCCAGCTCAAGTCCGCCAACGTCCAGGCCACGGTCGAACGGATCAGCGCCGACGTCCAGGCCATGAAGCGAGGACTGGACGAACTGCAGGCAAGCTGGCGCGGTTCGGCCGCCACAAATTTCCAGGCCCTGCTCGCCGAATGGGCGCTGACCCAGGGCAAGGTCGAGGCCTCGCTGGCCTCGATCAACGTTGCCCTGAACTCTGCGGCCGCCAACTACGCCCAGGCGGAGCTGAATAATGCCCAGCGGTTCGGCTAGCTGCCGGGGCGCGGCGGGCACAACCGGGGCGGGTCAGGCGCGGCCCGGCCTTCGCTGGTGCGGACCGCGCCGAGCAGGTGCGGCCGCTATGCCTCGGGGGTGCCCTGGTGGAAGCGCAGCCGCCACTGGACGCCGTCCAGGACCCAGAGGGAGCTGCGCAGCACCGTCCCGGAGCGGGTATGGCTGCGGTACGTCAGGAGGACGCTACCCTCACTGATGCGTTCCGCTGCCAGCAGCTCCAGCTCCGCGGGGACGCCGGGATCGTCCGACAGTTCCGTGATCATCTCGTCGCGGGTCCACAGGCGTCCCGAGCTGCCGATCTCGGCGAACTCCGGGTGCAGCAGCACCCCGGTGCGGCCCAGGTCGGCTCGGGTCTCGGGGAGCAACAGCTCCCGTTCCAGAGCCTCGACGGTTGCCTCCGCGCCCTGTTCCGGGCCCGCGGCACGGGATTCTTCCTCCAGCTCGCTGAAGAGGTCCGGTTCGGCAAAGAGACCCGATTCGCCAAACAAGGTGGGTTCGCCCACTATTTCCCGGATTCCGGCGCGAGCGGCCTGCGCGGCGGACTGAGCCGGCCGGAGCCCTGACGCCGAAGCAGCCTGCGAAGCAGCCTGCGGGGCGGACAGAGCCGAGGCGGCCTGCGGGGCGGGGGCGGCCGTGTCGCCGGCGCGGACGAAGCCGGGGCCTTGCCGGGCGGCAACGCCCTGCTGGTAGGCGCCTGCGGCGGCGCGGGCGCGATCATCCGCCGCCTCGTTGAGCTCGTGGCCGGCGTGGCCGCGGACCCACTCGAAGGTGTACTTGCGGCCGCTGAGCGCCTGGTCGATTTCCTTGAGCAGCTCGACATTGAGCACGGGCTTCCCGTCGGACTTCCGCCAGCCCTTCCGCTTCCAGCCTGGCATCCACTTGGTCACCGAATTGATGACGTACTGGCTGTCGCACAGAATGTGCAGCGGCTCGTCTGGGAGGTGCGCCGTGGCCCGGAAAAGGTCCAGGACAGCCATCAGCTCGCCCTGGTTGTTGGTCCCGTGCGGCCACCCGCCGGCACGCCAGCACTCGTCGTTCACGTACCAGGCCCAACCGGCCGGACCGGGATTTCCTAAAGCCGAACCATCGGCCGCTGCAGTAATCGTCACTGCACCATCCTGCCAGACCTCAACCACCCAACGCTCCCCCACCACCAGCGCAACGCCGGTGTCGGGTCGGGGAGCGTCGGCCTAAATGCCGCCACAAGTGAGGGGGCGTCGGCCAACGTGCCGCCACAATTGAGGGGGCGTGCCGGGGTGAGCGGCTTAAACGCCGACGGCGGCCCCACCAAAGGTGGGACCGCCGTCGTCGAACCAGGCCTTGCCGACGTGGAACTTTGTCGGCCCGGATGGTGCAGGCAGGGTGGTTAGAAACCGCCCATGCCGCCCATGCCGCCCATGTCGTCGCCGCCGCCCATAGCCGGGGAGTTCTTCTCCGGCTTGTCGGCCACGACGGCCTCGGTGGTGAGGAACAGACCGGCGATGGAGGCCGCGTTCTGCAGGGCAGAGCGGGTGACCTTAACCGGGTCGTTGATGCCGGCTGCCAGCAGGTCGACGTACTCGCCGGTGGCTGCGTTCAGGCCGTGGCCTGCGGGCAGGCCACGGACCTTGTCGACCACAACGCCCGGCTCGAGGCCGGCGTTGAAGGCGATCTGCTTCAGCGGGGCGTCGATGGCAACGCGGACGATGTTCGCGCCGGTGGCCTCGTCACCCGTGAGGTTCAGGTTGGCGAAGGCCTTGAGGCCGGCCTGGATCAGGGCCACGCCGCCGCCGGCGACGATGCCCTCTTCGACAGCAGCCTTCGCGTTGCGGACGGCGTCCTCAATGCGGTGCTTGCGTTCCTTGAGCTCAACTTCGGT
>JAPLAM010000011.1 GCA_026393275.1 Arthrobacter sp. | reverse complement strand
TTCTTCCCCTTTTTTGATCGGGTGGGCGCACCTTTGATCCACTGGAGTAACTAACGTGAGCAAGCGGACTTTTCAGCCGAATAACCGCCGTCGAGCCAAGAAGCACGGCTTCCGCCTTCGTATGCGTACCCGTGCCGGCCGTGCCATCCTGGCAGCCCGTCGTGGCAAGGGCCGCACCGAGCTGTCGGCCTAAATAACTGACTCGTCGGTCACCATCCCTATGCGAGTCGAACGGTGCTAGCCACCCGGAACCGTCTGAGGACCCCAACCGATTTTTCGACAACTGTACGTTCCGGCGTCCGCAATGGACGCCGGAACTTAGTGTTATATACGGCAGCTATCGCTGCCGGTGAACCAAGCCGGATCGGTTTCATCGTTTCCAAGAGTGTCGGGAACGCTGTTGTCAGGAACCTCGTTAAGAGGAGACTAAGAGAAGCCGGCGCCTTGTCGCTGCAGAAATATCCCAGCGGGTTCGCTATCGTGGTCCGGGCACTGCCCGCCTCGGCGGCAGCCGGCTGGGATGATCTGTTGAGCGACTACGACGCCGCTTTACAGACGACCCTGAAACGGTTGGGCAGCCGCCTTCCACAGGCCGCTTCTACAGTTTCTTACGAGACAACACAGGAAGGGACCCCGCGTGCGTAACTCAACTGCCGCCGTCGTCCCTGCTCCCGGAGTTCGCCTCAAAGCCGCTGCCTCCTGGCTCGGACGTGCGGTCTGGAACCTGCCCCGCAACCTCCTCATCCTGCTGCTGATGGCCTACCGCAAGGTGGTCTCCCCGTTGTACGGACAGGTTTGCCGCTTCTTTCCGAGTTGCTCCGCGTACGCGTTGGAGGCGATCACGGTGCACGGCGCCGTCAAGGGAAGCTGGCTCGCCGCGCGACGCCTCGCGCGCTGTCACCCATGGAATTCCGGCGGTGTGGACCACGTCCCCGCCGGGCATCGGGAGTGGCCCGAAGGCCGCACCCCCACGATTGTTGTGCTGAATAACCCGGACAAGTACCTTGCTGCTCAGTCTGATGGAGAAGGCCGTTTTGCGGCCTGACGAATAGGGATATCGTATGGACTTTATTGGAACAATAATGGCCCCGTTCAAGTGGCTGGTTTCCATCATCATGATCGGATTCCACGATGGCCTCAGTGCCATCGGACTGCCCGCCGCCAACGGTTGGACCTGGACACTGTCCATCATCGGGCTGGTGTTGGTGATCCGTGCGGCCCTGATCCCCGTCTTCGTCAAGCAGATCAAGGCGCAGCGTGGCATGCAGTTGCTGCAGCCGGACCTGAAGAAGCTTCAGGACAAGTACAAGGGCAAAACCGACCAGCTCTCCCGCCAGGCGATGGCGCAGGAACAGATGGCCATGTACAAGAAGCACGGGACCAACCCGTTCTCTGCCTGCTTGCCGATGCTGATCCAGATGCCGTTCTTCTTCGCGCTGTTCCAGGTGCTCTCCGGCATCTCGGCCGCCAAGGACCAGGGCGCCGGCATCGGGGCCATGAGCCACGAACAGGTGGTGGAATTCGATGCCTCCAGCATCTTCGGCGCTCCGCTGTCCGCCGCCTTGCTGCACGGCGGGGCCACCAATGTGGCCGTAGTGGTCCTCAGCGTTGTCATGATCCTCGCGATGACCGCCTCGCAGTTCATCACGCAGAAGCAGATCATGGCCAAGAACATGTCCGAAGAAGCCATGGCGAGCCCGTTCATGCGCCAGCAGAAGATGATGCTTTACATCCTGCCGCTGGTCTTTGGTGTCGGTGGCATCAACTTCCCCATCGGTGTCCTGATCTACTGGACGACCACCAACCTGTGGACCATGGGCCAGCAGTTCTTCGTAATTCGCCGTATGCCTACGCCCGGATCCCCCGCCGCCAAGGCCCTCGCCGAGCGCCGTGCCGCCAGGGGCCTCCCGGCTCTGCCGCTCACGGGTGCCAAGAAGGCCGACGCCGAGGCTGAAGCGGCTGCTGCCGCTGCCGCTATCGCCACGAAGAGCCAGCGCGTCCAGCCCCAGCGCAAGAACAGGAAGAGGAAGTAATGTCTGCCGAGAGCACCGAACACGCTATTTCCGCCGACGCACCTGCGCAGGACGAAGTCCAGGATGGACTTGAGCCCGAGGTTTCGGACGACGACGCCGTCGAGGGCGGGAACGACTCCGGGAATGACGGCCTGACTTCCGCGAAGGGCACCTCGGCGAGCCGCCTGGAGGAAGAGGGCGACGTCGCCGCAGATTACCTCGAGGAGCTCCTGGACATCGCCGACATCGATGGCGACATCGACATCGAGGTCCGCAACGGACGCACCTACATCTCCATCGTCGCCGAGGAGGAAGGCACCGGGCTGGAAAGCCTGGTTGGCCGCGACGGAGAAGTGCTTGAGGCTCTCCAGGAACTGACCCGCCTGGCGGTGCTCTCCGCCACGGAGAACCGATCACGTTTGGTGCTGGATATCAACGGCTACCGTGCGGACCGTGCAGGTGACCTGCAGCAGATCGCCGAAGACGCCATTGCCGCGGTCAAGGAAAAGGGCGAGCCCGTCGCGTTGGCCCCGATGAGCGCCTACGAACGCAAGATCGTGCACGACACCGTCGCTGACCTTGGATTCGTCAGTGAGTCCGAAGGCGAAGGTGCCGACCGGCACATCGTTGTCTCCGCAGACTGAATCCGCGGGGTAGCTTGATGGTGGAAATTACCGCGGCCGAACTGAAGGCCGCCGAATCTATTTTTGGTGACCGGCTGGAACTGGCTAAGCGCTACGTTGAGCATTTGGCCACCTCCGGCACCGAGCGCGGCCTGATCGGGCCCCGTGAAGTGCCCCGGCTGTGGAGCCGGCACGTCCTCAACTGTGCCGTAATTGAACGCGAGATCGCCCGCGGAAGCCACGTTGCCGACGTCGGCAGCGGAGCCGGGCTTCCGGGACTCTGCCTCGCCATCGCGCGGCCTGATCTGGAGCTCACCCTGATCGAACCGCTTGAACGCCGGGTGATCTGGCTGCAGGAAGTGGTCGATGACCTCGGGCTGGAGAACGTGACGGTGATGCGGACCCGGGCCGAACTCGCCGTGGGCCTGGTGAAGGCGGACGTTGTCACTGCCCGGGCGGTTTCAGCCCTCTCGAACCTGGCCGGACTGACCATTCCGCTGCTCGACGGCAAGGGCGAGGTCGTCGCCATCAAGGGGCGAAGCGCCGGCGAGGAAATTGAAAAGGCGGCCAAAGTGATCCGTAAACTCGGCGGTGTCGAGACCTCCGTGGTAGTGGTCGGCGAGGACCTTCTCGAAGAACCCACCACCGTGGTCCGAATCATTGTGAATAAGCCTCGAAAGATTGCGTAGCACCAGCCCGGTGCCCTCAGTCTTCTTGGGGAAGCGGTTAGGCTAGTAACCGGCAGCAACAGCCGAATGAGAGTGAGAGTGTCCAGTGAGCAGTAGCGAAGCCTCCACACAACGGATTCCGCCGTTTGTGTCCCTGGGGTCAGCGCGGGCCTTTTCAGCGCCTGCTATTGCTCACGGCCTGTCGTCCAAGCAAACGGTATCGGTTGCCGGAGCCGCCGCGTCGGCCAGCGTTTCACGTGAAACCCACGTTTCCTCGATCAGCAATGTACTGGATTCCATTGACGATTCCAGCCCGATTGCCCGAGAGCTCGCACACGAGAACAAGCGTCGCGAACGGCTGCTGGGGCGGGAACTGCCGAAGCCGGAGAAGACCCGCATCTTCACGGTGTCTAACCAGAAGGGCGGGGTGGGCAAAACCACCACCACGGTCAACATTGCCGCCGCCCTGGCCGCCGCCGGCCTCAACGTGCTGGTGATTGACATCGATCCGCAGGGCAACGCCTCCACCGCGCTAGGAATTGAACACCACGCCGACGTCGACAGCATCTACGACGTGCTCATCAACGACGTGCCGTTGCAGGACGTGGTGGCACCCTGCCCGGACATCGCCAAACTCATTTGCGCCCCGGCAACCATCCACCTGGCCGGTGCCGAGATCGAACTCGTCAGCCTGGTAGCCCGCGAGCAGCGACTGCGGCGCGCCATTGACGTCTACGCCAAGGAACGGGCCAAGAACGGTGAGGAGCGGCTCGACTACATCTTCATCGATTGCCCGCCGAGCCTGGGGCTCCTGACCGTCAACGCGTTTTGTGCTGCCGGTGAGGTTCTGATCCCCATCCAGTGTGAGTACTACGCGCTGGAGGGCCTGAGCCAGTTGCTCAAGAACATCGAGATGATCCAGAAGCACCTCAACGCAGATCTTGTGGTCTCGACCATCCTGCTGACGATGTACGACGGCCGCACCAACCTGGCGGCGCAGGTGGCGGCGGAGGTCCGTGAGCACTTCCCGGAGCAGGTGCTCGGTGCTGTTGTCCCGCGCTCAGTGCGAATTTCCGAGGCTCCGAGCTACCAGCAGACCGTGATGACGTACGACCCTTCCTCCAGCGGCGCTCTATCCTATCTGGAAGCCGCAGCGGAAATTGCTGAACGTTAGAATCTTCTCAACAATTGCACTAGCCAGAGCCGGAGCATGCCGGGCTCTTCCAATGGAGGGATTTATCCATGAGCGATAAGCGACGCGGCCTTGGCCGTGGACTTGGCGCGCTGATTCCAAGTTCCGCCTCGGCTAACGCCTCCGGGAACGGTACGGCGCCGTCCCGACCCGTTGATCTGTTCTTTCCTGAGGCCAGGAAGCGGACCCCGGATGCTGTGCTGATGGAAGAGGCCGCCGTTCCGGACGAAGTCCAGGCAGAGAAGACGACGGCGTCTTCCACACCGGAGGCTCCAGCTCAGCCGGCGGCCCAGGCCGGGATATTCGCTGCGGCGAAGGCCGAGGGTGCCAAAGACGACGCCCAGGCTGAGCCTGCCCGCCCGGTTGCTAAAAAGGCCACGGCCCGGAAAGCTCCCGCGACCAAGAGCGGATCCGAGGACTCAGAAAAGACGGACACCTCGCCGGAGGTGGCTGTCAATGAGTCTCGGGATAACGGCGTAGACCTGATAGAGGTTCCCGGTGTCCGCTTTGCTGAAATCGCGGTCTCGGACATTCACCCCAACCGCAAGCAGCCCCGCTCGGTCTTCGATGAGGATGACATGGCGGAGCTGGTTCATTCAGTTCGAGAAATCGGCGTCCTCCAGCCAATTGTGGTGCGGACTTCAACCGAAGAAGGTGGCGAACCCTATGAGCTCGTCATGGGTGAGCGGCGCTGGCGTGCGGTACAGGCGGCCGGGCTGGACACCATCCCGGCAATTGTTCGCGACACCACCGATGATGACCTCCTCCGTGATGCCCTGCTTGAGAACCTTCACCGGAGCCAGCTGAATCCGCTCGAAGAGGCGGCAGCGTACCAGCAGTTGCTGGAGGACTTCGGCACCACCCACGAGCAGCTCGCCGACCGGATCGGGCGGTCGCGACCCCAGGTGTCCAACACGCTGCGCTTGCTGAAACTGCCGCCGCTGGTGCAGCGTCGCGTGGGCGCCGGCGTGATCTCCGCGGGACACGCCCGTGCGCTCCTAGCCCTTCCTGACGCAGCCGCGATGGAACGCCTCGCTCAGAAGATCGTGGCTGAGGGCATGTCTGTCCGGGCTACGGAGGAAGCAGTAACGCTCTACCAGAGCCCTGCCGCTGCCACAAAGAACAACATCCCGCGCCCGGGCGCCCGGCACGAGCGCCTCGACTATCTGGCCTCGTCGCTGTCCGATCGTTTGGACACCAACGTGAAGATTTCGCTGGGGGCTCGCAAGGGACGCGTCAGCATTGAGTTCGCCAGCGTCGAGGATCTAAATCGAATCATGGAAGTCCTCACCCCGGGGAGCCCCAGCTAGACGCTTTCCGAACCTATCCTTCCGGCAGGGCCTGTTTCACGTGAAACAGGTCCTGTTTTTTGATTTCTGCGCCAGGCCTAGGGATTTCTGGCATACAGGGGCGAATACTCGACCGAATCCTTGCCTCTAGAAGCCGTTAGTTGAACCCGGATGCGCGGAGCCGCATGATCTGCCGTCGCTGCTGTTGCGACCTGAGGCACCGCGTGGTTGCTTCTTCGCGTCCTGTGGAGGAATTCGTTGGTGAAAAGGTGCCTCAACGTAGTGTCTATCCCCGTGTGCTTGCCGTTGCCGGGCTCTCTACGAGCATCCATGAAGGTATGGGTAGTCTCCGTGTGGCCCGGGCCAGCTCAACGGTCCCTCCGGCAGGTAGATGGCCCTATCACAACCCCTTCCAGGCCGGTCCAGGTCTTAGCTGGCGGGCGCGGGAGGGTGTAACTGGCGGTCCTAGGCAGTCCTGGGCGGGGTGGAGCCGAGCCTGGGTGGCCCAAGTCGGGGCATGGTACTGCGAGAAAAGCTATGCAGAGCGCGGCAGTATGAGCCGGCACAACAAACGAGGCAATGGCGCGCATGGCAAGAGCATGGACGGGCAATCCGCGTGGGCAGCCGGCTGACCTTGATCGCCTAACCGGAAGGTGAGGCTCCGACCGAGCTGCGGTCTCTGGATTCTCCGCTACTCCCCTGAGCGACAGGTGTCACGGAAGTACTACCGTCACCATCGTTCTGCGATGACCGTTTCACGTGAAACATCGCGTCCCTGCAGAGTGACACTTGGAGGCGAACCCGCCAGTCGTCCTCCGGCAGAGTGCGCATCAGCTGGTGAGGCCGTCGATGGTGCCGCTAATAAAGGGTCGCCGCGGCCACCCGGGCATTGCTGGCCGCGCTCTATGCCGCGTACAAACTGCCGTCTTCCATGTTTCACGTGAAACGCTCCAAGTCCCACCACGGCAGGCCGGCATCTGATGTTGCAGGATTTTCCATCTGCGTCTGACATGCGTCGGATCACGGTCGACAGCGAGACTATGATTGCAACCCATTTTGGCCTAACTCGGTCATACCGGGATGTTTGTCGACCCTACTCCGTCGTACATGTCCTAGACAAAGGCACGTGACTATCTTCGTTCCGGCCGCTCTGCGATTCCGCAGCGCAGCCGGCCGCGATCCATCCGTGCAAGCTGAATGAGATTGGGGCCATGACCATCCGAGGTCCTAGCGGGCTCCAGGTGTCTCGCCGCCGAAAGTGCTGTGTGCGCTCGGTCCCCCCGCGCCCGGATCGAATCCGAGAGGACGGTCCCGACGACTGCGCCACCTTTCCCACTAACCGGGTGCTTGGGGCTGCAGCCGAACTGAGGGCCGGAAGTGTTGGGTCGGCGGATCCTGGGTTTAGTCAGGCCTCCGCACGAGCCTCTTGGAGGCGGAGCAGATTCAGTTCATCGGTCCCTGCTTCCGTGCTGTACCCCGCCTATTAGGGACACGGGCAGTTGCAGGCGGAGACGCACGCTGTCTGCAAGGTAGGTCGGCGGTCGCAGTCGGAGAGGCACGCTGTCTCTAAGGTAAGACGGCGGTCGCAGCCGGAGACGCAGGCTGTCTTTAGGGGAAGAAGACGACTGAGCTGCGCAGGCGGGCTCCCCCGCCTGCGCAGCATGCTGTTCCGCGCTCAAGGCAGCCACTCATGCTGTCACGCGGTCCCAGTCCTATCGTCGACGGAGAGAGCCACTATGGGGCATCAGTGGAGGGGTCGCGTTGGTAGTGACATGTTCCTGAAATCCGATGGTCGAATTGTAGTCGGACCCCGAAGGCCGCTGGTGTCTGTCTGAGGGCATTCGTCTACTAGGACGCAGATTAAGTCCGTTGGTGCTGTCGGCCGGCCCGTGGTTAGTCGCATCCCTCAAGGAGGCGGGCTCACGGTCGGTGCATTTATTTTGCGACAAGCGAGTCTGTGGCCAGGATCAAGTCCTTCGTTCGAGGATACCGTCGGGGCTAACGGCGATTGCGTGCTGTGCGCGCAGCGGTCCCCCGCGGAGCGCTTCACCATACCTATACTCCTGCGATCTAATGGGCCTGTGAATCAGTCGCGACGGGTCAGACTTTCCGGTTTCTTGAGTCCAATGGTGGCATCGTTACATCGCTGTAAGCAGCGCATTATTGGGGGTGCACGGCCGGGCAGACTTATCCACGAGAACCGCAAAGGAGCGGTGGATATCGCTGTGGATAACTTTGTGGATTTCTAGAGAGCGGCTGTGGATTGTAGTTGTGGGGGGACGGGTGTTCTTAGAGCCCTAGACGGGGGCGGCGATGTCTCTGCCAGCACGTCCGGGAGTGTTTCACGTGAAACATCTGGACCCACGATCCTCGAGGCGCGTTCCATCCACGTATATGCGCTGAAATCTACATTTCGGGGTTAATTTCGCTCTCGGGCAACGCAAATTCGAAATCATGACTTCGGGCGCTGGACGCTTGGCGGTGAACCACCTGTTGGGATGGCTAATTCACACGAGTCCACTGGCGCGGCAGTGGCGGGTCGGAAGGCCAAATTTACCTGTGGATAGACTTGTGTGTAATGTCTCGCCGTGCTGTGGATAACTATGTGAATAAAGTTGTCCGAAGATGACTAACCCTCGTCAGCTAGGCGTGTCCGGGTGAGGCTACTAGGGGTCAGCTCCGCCGGAGCACAAGGCCCATTTGACGTGGACTCTGACGTTCCGCAGTTGGCGTAATGGAAGGTTCGGTTCGGCGAGCTTCGACCCTCGGATGTGTACGCCGGCCAAAGTCGCGTGGGCATCTCTCGATGCCGTGAACTCATGAGAGCCCCGACTGGTGCTTCATCTTGTTCGATCTCCTGGAGGCATCTGCCGGACTATGAGCGACCGAACGGAATACATCGGCGGAGCGTCCACAAGGCGCAGCCGTTCAGTGGATCGTGGATGGTTCGGTGGCAGGGGCTGTGGCAAATACCAGGGTCGAGACTAAGGGAGAGGCAGGCAAGAGAAGGGCTGGAACGATGCACCGACAGTCCACCGCCGAATACGCTGCGGGCAGTCTTCCGGGGCTTGGGGCCAGGGCTGGGAGCGTTCAGTCATAGACCGACGCTGGGGCCGGCGATGACGTGCCTATACGCCGACAATGGCCCCGTGGCTCCGATCTGCTCCCCCGGTGCTGCTGCAATCTTCGGTTGCTCCCCGAGTGGAGTGCGGGACGGCATGATTCACAGTGTCTCTATATGGGGCTTTGTCCGCCGGGCGGCAACGCCCCTGCGGTGCTGGCCCCTTAGACACCCCCCAGTGATTCCTTCCCAGAGCAGGGTTCGGGTAGCCCATCGACAGGAGTGAGAGGGCACGAACGAAAGGACGTTACCGGTCAGCAAGGGCTGCCGGGCGGAGTTGGTGTGCCGGAGCGAGCGCAGGTGACAGCGTGGCAAGGCGCCCTTCTTCACTCCTGGCGTTGTCCTCGACGGATAGCGATTGAGAAGCGGGCGACTGTTCATGGGTATGAGATTCTGCAGCGCCGTCCGCCGTCCGCCGTCCGCCGTCCGCCGCCGCCACCGCTTTCCGCTCTTAGCTTTCAGCTGGACATCGGACCGCGCGGAAACAGCCGCTCCCGGATTCAGATCGTGCAGAGCATACTGTCGCACCGCTCCTCGGACCCCGGACATCGGTGCCCGATCATCGCCTTCCTGCTCGGCCGGGGCAGAGGTAGATCCGCTCCTATGACCATACGGCGACGTTTGATGGGGAAGTAGCTGGTTCTGACTCCGGAGCAAGCGGAGCTGCTACGGAGCTTGTTTCACGTGAAACACTAGGCAGCCCGATACATGGCTATGTGGCAGTCCGGATCCGCGATTGCCAAACGTGGGCCTTGCAGCATCGGTGCCGAAAGCAGACCTCACTAGTCTGCCCGTCCAGAGGCAACGCGCTCGAACCTCGATGCAGGGCTATTTTGTGCACCTAGATGCCGGAAAGGCCCGCGTGCATACACACGTGAAGGCCAATCAAGGGAAGTGCGGGCTCTACAGATGACATTTGTCGAGGCTTCCTTCCCATCCCAGGGTGGATTCGATAGTTAACTATTGATAACGCAAGCCCTACCCGGGTAGTTGCCCTGCCCTCATCGTCGGCTTTGTGGAGCCCGTGCAAAAGTACACGGTGATCGACGCATGTGTTTCACGTGAAACACCTTGCCAGTATTCGACCAGGTCAGCGAAGGCGCGGCGACGCTGCGTTCGAGCAGTCCGCGCCGGGTAGTTCACTCCGCATCTGCAGCCTCCCACACGTATTTCGGCACAACGCTCGAGATGTCGTCATGTTTCACGTGAAACAGTGACTGAGGGAGAACCGGACGAGCTTCGAGACCTGCGCTTTGTTCTTTCAAGGAGTCACTCCCCGTCTGACCCTAGCGACATGATGGTCATCACAGGACAAGAACGGATTTCTGCCAACCGGAATGCGATTTGTGCAGACTCTTTTGCTGGGGCGGCACGGTCGCACTGTGCGACGTTGAAGCCACACAAGGACAGACGTCGTCACTCCGCAGCAGGGGTCGAGACCCACTCGCAGGACCGTCGAGTCCGGCTAGACAGACCAAGGTCCATGCTAGGGAAATTGTTTCACGTGAAACCAATGCCAACATTCAGGTCTGCTGCCAGGCAAACGATCGCGGGAAAGTTAGCTCGGGCTCTGGTGCCATGCCTGGCGGCACCCCCTAAATCGCTAGCAACCGGCCTGAGGCCCAGTTGCGAGAGGCCTTGCAACAGTGACCTCCTGGCGTGGAATGCCGCCATGGATGCCTCCGACTCCACGGAGATAACTCGCAAGGCCCTATACAGCAGACGCTGCAAGGTCCCCCAAGGCTACATAGCCCCTAGTCCAGGTAAGGTGAACTGCGGGGAACACGCCGGAGCGCAGCTCGGAAACTTTGCACTGCAAATCAAAAGTAATCAGTTGCTTTAGTCCTCACTGAGGATCTGGCTAGCGTTCGGACCCGAAGCATCTCCCGCTCCCAACCCTGAAGGCAAGAAAATGGTGGCTCCCTCTTGCGAGGGAGCCACCATTCGTTTCGGCCGGCTATGCAGCTGGCCGGGAAGTGCGGTGCAGGCTAGGACAGCACGTCCGCGAATTCCTTCTCGAAGAATTGCTTGGGCCGGGCACCGATGACAGTGCTCTTCACTTCCCCGCCCTGGAAGAGGTAGACGGCGGGAATGGACGTGATGCCGTATTCCGCAGCGATCGCCGGGTTGTCGTCCACGTTCACCTTGACGACGTTAACCTTTTCGCTGTACTCGACCGAGATCTCGTCGAGAATGGGTCCGAGCTTGCGGCACGGACCGCACCATTCTGCCCAGAAGTCCACGATGACGGGCTTGTCTGCCCCCAGCACGTCGGTGCTGAAGCTAGCATCTGTTACGTCTTTTGCGTTGCTCATAACCTATTCTCTCTCTTGGGTTGCTTACCGCGCGCTGATTAGGCGTGGAGGCCTGCGAGGTAGTGCTCGACGTCGAGGGCTGCGACGCAACCCGATCCCGAGGCGGTGATGGCCTGGCGGTACGTCGGGTCAATGACGTCTCCGGCGGCGAAGACACCCTTGATGCTGGTCTTCGAGGTCCGGCCTTCGACGGCGATGGTGCCTTCGGGCGTCAGCTCAAGCTTGCCCTTGACGAGGTCGGTGCGGGGGTCGTTTCCGATTGCCACGAAGACCCCCGTAACGGCAAGTTCAGTCTCGGTGCCGTCGACCAGGTTTTTCAACCGAAGTCCGGTGACCTTGTCGCCCCCGTGCACCTCATCCACTGCACTGTTCCAGACGAAGTTGATCTTTTCGTGGGCCATGGCGCGGTCCGCCATGATCTTGGAGGCCCGCAGGGCGTCGCGGCGGTGCACGACAGTGACGGACTTCGCGAACTTGGTGAGGAACAAGGCCTCTTCCATTGCCGAGTCGCCGCCACCGATTACGGCGATGTCCTGATCCTTGAAGAAGAAACCGTCACAGGTTGCACACCAGCTTACGCCGTGGCCTGAGAGGCGCTTCTCGTTGGGCAGCCCCAGCTCGCGGTAGGCAGATCCGGTCGACAGAATGATGGACCGGGCCTGGAAGGTCTCCCCCGTTGCGATCGTCACGGTCTTAATGTCGCCGTCAAGATCCAGCTCCGTGACGTCCTCGAACTGGATTTCGGTGCCAAAGCGGGCGGCCTGCTTCTCGAAGTTTTCCATCAGGTCCGGGCCCATGATGCCGTCCGGGAAGCCCGGGTAGTTCTCTACGTCGGTGGTGTTCATCAGTTCCCCGCCGGCGGTCACGGAACCTGCCAGGAGCAAGGGCTTCAGATTGGCGCGTGCGGTGTACACCGCAGCGGTGTAGCCCGCAGGGCCGGAGCCGACGATGATGACATCACGTACTTCGGACGCGGTGTTTTCTGCGTTGCTCACTGAACGGTGAACCTCTTCCTTTATCGACGCGCCCGCCCGCATGGCCGGCCACATGGCACAACTGATACGTGGGGCTGAATATTCCATTTGGTGTGAGCATCGCCGGCGTGTGCCGTCACCCGGGGTACTGCGGCGCCCCGGCAAGCACTGGCAGCTGGGGCTCGTTAAGAAGCCTTACTGGACCTTGATCTCGGCAAGGCGCAGGCCGTATCCGAACCGCGTCTTGGGGGCTGCCAGCTTGGGGAGGGTCTTGATGGAGACGATTACGTACTGTGCCGTGACGGGTTCCTGCAATGGCATGGTGAGCTCCGGTGACGTGAAGCTGTTGTTGCCAACCTGCTTGGCCCCATCCAGTGAGGGCTGGTTATTCGTGAAGACGCTGATGTTGCCGCCGGCAGCGCCGAGCTGGCTCAGCGTCACGGAGGTGATCTGGGACGGTGCCTTCAACTTGACCACTAGCGGAACGCCGTCGGGGGCGAAACCTCCCCAGCTGTCCGTAGCGAATTCCATGTCGGACCAGTAGCTTGCGGCATTGCCGTCGAAAGTCTTGACCAGGTCACCGTCATAGGTCGCGGCGAAATCGAAGTTGCCCTGCCGGGTCACGGATTCGATGGCCGGGGCGACGGCGGCCGGCGCACTCGGGCTCGGAGTCGTGGACGGCGTGCCGGATTGCGCCTGGGTATTGGAGGACCCTGTGGTCTTGGCAGCTTCCGGTGTGCTGCCCTTGAAAAGACCGCCTAGGTTGGTGACGGCAAAGATCAGGCCAATGACCAAGACGGCTGCCAGCAGGGCACCAACGAGCCACCGCATGGAGCGGGGTTCGCGCTCTGTTTCGTCGTCCTCGGCGTCGTCCTCATAGTCGTTGTAGCTGTCAACCGGTGCACCCTGTTTTGCGGATACGGGGAAGTTTCCGGCAGCGCGGTCGGTCCCACCGGCCGCTGCGCGGGACGCCGTCCGCTGATCAGGTACGGCGTCGTCATAATCGTCATCTTCCCAGAGCGAGACCTTTGGCGTGCCCGTAGCCTGGACCGGCTGCGCGGACGTCGCCTGAGGTGCGGCTGGTTGTGAAGCTGCCGGGCGCGGAGCCGCCTCCTGGGGTGCGGTTTTTGGTGATTTTGCTGCGCTGGCGGCGGCGCTGGCGGCAGCCGCGCCGGCTGCAACACCGGCCGCCCCGGCAGCGGAGGCACCACGTGCGCCGGCTCCCCGGGCAGGAGCCGCGGGGGACTCGGCCGGCGGTGCCGGAACGCGCTGCGGTGAGGTCGACGGCGTCTGGGGCCGCGGGCCGGCCTGGCGCTGCTGTTCCCCATAGCTGATGTACCCGGCGTCGACTTCCTCGTCGGCGTAGAGGCCGTCATAAGTCTCAGGTTCCGTGGAGCGCGGCTGCCCGAAGATTTCGCTGCCCAGCGTGTCGGTGAAGAAAGGCTCCACGTACGGCGGGTTGGAACTGACCACCAGGTCAAGCAGGTCCGCGGCAGAGGTGTGGTTCGTGACGAGATAGGTGGCCGCATCGCTGACACCGAGGTCGAGGATCTGGACGTGGCCGGGACGCTCCCCCGTCGCGACCTCGCGGGCACTTTGCGCCACCTGATCGGCGTTGCCCGGCCCGGCGACGAGGATGCTCACGGGGCGGTTGAGCACCTGGTCCACGCCGTCCAGCACCAGATCCTGGTCATGCGAGGTCAGTACCGTGGCAGTGACCTTGTAGCGGCCGCCAAGTACTGATCCGACATCGATCGGGTGGGACACGGGTTCCTCCTAGACTGTCCGGGAACTGCTGCCATCACTGACGTCGACAGTCATCGCAGGCCCCCCGGTAAAGCCGGTTGACCTCAGGTCTGCAACTCCCCTTGTTAGTCTTCGATCCTAGCCGATGCAGTGTGTGCGCCGTGTGATCCCGGCAACCGAAAGCGGGAGCACGTCATTTTTTATTTCGCCGGCCGAACGGGAAGTACGGGTTGTGGCCGGCTTGGCCCTGGTAGGTCCGGCGGCCCGGCAGGGGAATCTCGGGCCGTCCCTGGCTGGCCTGGGCGGTACCGGGAAGCTCCTCCTCAGGAAGGTAGCCGCCGTCGGATTCCCAGCCCGCGGCATCCCCTCCGCGCAGCGCCGGGCCGGCGCGGAAGGAGGCGGCGTCGAACTCGCCCGAGATCCTGGGGATCAAGCCCGTGTCCACAGAGGTGGTGGCGCGTGCCGGGGCCGCGGCAGGAGCGGGCCGCAGCCTGCCCAGTAGGGGCTGCAACAGATCGCGCAGTTCCGTGACCCGGAGGACCTTCAATAGGACGAGGTAGACGGCGAGCATGACCGGTCCGACGACGACGACCGTCACGAGGGCTGCCGGCCGGCTGCTCCAGGCGAAGCCGTCGGCCTTGTAGCTGCCCAGCAGCCAGAGGCCTCCTGCGCCGGCCAGCGCCGAGCCGAGCGCCGCGTAGCCCATCCGGATGTATGAGCTGGCCACGCGCGGGCCGTCCAGATGCCCGAGGAGGCGGCGCAGGAAGGTCGCACTGACGATGACGGAGAGGATGTTGCCGCCCGTGTAGAGCAGGGCGATGGCGAAGATGATCTGGCCAAAGGGCAGGAACTGGATGAAGAAGGCCGCCACGACGTTGACGATGGCGAGCACCAGTTGGATGAAGAACGGGGTCCGGGCATCCTCGTTGGCGTAGAACACCCTGGACATCATGAAGTTGGCGCTCATGAACGGGGTACTGAGGGCCAGGATGGTGAGCGTCTGGGCCAGCATGACGCCGTCCTGCCGGTTTTCGCCCGAGAAGAACATGCCCAGCGGGCCCGCGAGGGCGAAGAGAGCCAAGGCCCCGAAAACCGTGGCGACGGCCATGGTCCGCAGGCCATGCGACAGCGCCCGGCGCAGCTCGGCCCGGTTGCCGTCCTGGGAGGCGCGGGTCATCCGGTTGAACAGGACGGTGGCGAGCGAGAGCGCAATGATCGAGTGCGGGAGAAGGTAAAGCTGGCTGGCCACCTCGAGCACGGCGTTGCCCGGCAGCGTTGCCGCCGCGGCGTGGTCTCCCGCGCGCTCAAGCCGAAGGCGCTCGGCCCCGGGGATCGTGGCGATGCGCATGACGTAGAGGAACGCCAGCTGTCCGACGGCGGCGGTGGCCAGCGTCCACACACTCAGCTTTGCGGCCTGCCCCAGACCCACGCCGCGCCAGCCAAAGCGTGGCCGCAGGCCCAGCCGCAGCCGCAGGACGGGGATCAGCAGGATGGCGGTCTGCGCGACCACACCGATCGTCGAGAATCCGGCCACCAGGAAGGTCTGGAAGGAACCCCAATTGTCCAGCGTGTGCGGGTTGCTTGCGTTGGCGCCCAGAATCCAGATGAACATGCCCAGGCCGGCGATCGCGACAATGTTGTTCAGGATCGGCGCCCACATGGCGGGCCCGAAGGCGCCGTTGGCGTTGAGGACCTGGGTGAGCAAGGCGTACAGGCCGTAGAAGAAGATCTGCGGGAGGCACCAGAACGCAAAGGAAACGGCCAGCGATTTCTGCTGCGGCGAATAGCCCTGCGTGGTCAGTTCAATCACCGACGGGGCCAGAAGCGTCACTAGAAGCGTCAGCGAGAGCAACACGACCACGGCGAGCGTCAGCAGGCGACTGATGTAGTCCGCACCGCGGTCCGGTCCCTTGCTGGCCTTGATGATCTGGGGCACCAGGACGGCGTTGAACACGCCGCCAGCCACCAGCAGGAAGATCAGGTTCGGCAGGTTGTTGGCGTTGATGAAGGTGTCTGTCACGGTGGAGCCGAGGCCCAGGGCCGCTGCCAACATCCAGGTCTTACCGAAGCCCAGAAAGCGCGAAACCAGGGTTCCGGCGGCCATCACGGCGCTGGAACGGGCCTCGCTGGGCGGGGCCGCCGGGGTGGCGGCTGCCCCGGCGGGAGCGGGCTTTTCTGGGGAGGGCTTGGCTGCAGACATTGTCTTCATCGTCTCACCCGGGCGCGCCTTTGTGCGCAATCCAGGGCACCGGGACGGCGTGTGGCCGGTGCGTCCGGTGTCCTGGCGACGCCGGCGGCAGGCTCAGCCGTGTTCGGGCAGGACTTCCCGGGCGAGGTCCGCGATGCGGCGCTCATTCGGGAAGGAAAGCTTGCGGGCCAGCTCGTGGATGGGCACCCAGGCGACGTCCACGGCTTCCTGGTCCGGGTCGTTCTCGATGGTCAGGTCACCGCCGGTGGACTGCAGGAGGTAGTGGTGGACGGTCTTGTGGACGCGGTGTCCGCTGACGGTGAACCAGTAGTCGATGCTGCCCAGCGGCGCCAGGATCTTGCCTTCGATCCCGGTTTCTTCCGCGATTTCACGCACCGCGGCTTCCTCGTTGCTTTCCTTGCCTTCCGGGTGGCCCTTCGGCAGGCACCATTCGAGCCGTCCGCCGCGGTTGAGGCGGGCGATGATGGCAACCCGGAGCTCGGCGTCGGACGTGTCCACCACCACGCCGCCGGCGGAGATTTCCTCCACGGTGGGCAGCGAAGCCTGTCCCGGGTGCTGCGCCGGCGCGACATTGGCACCGATTGCCGATGGCAACGGTGCGTTCGTCCTCCTGCCGGGAGCGCTCGGTACGGGATGGGCCATAAAGTCCACTCTAACTACACTTGCCCTGACTTGATGACCTAAACATGACAGGAAAGTGGCCGGCGGAAAACCGGGTTGGCGCCCGTGTCCCTACACGCCGCGGACGGGCGGGCGATCCCGGACGGCTCCCGGTGTGGTGCTGGCCGGGATTTCTGACAAGCTTAAGAGACTATGGCGCACCCACATCAGCAGACTGACCCCCACACCGTCGACTTCCAGGTGGACCCGGTGGTCCTCGAGCTTGGGCAGCGCTTTGTCGACGCCGGTCATGAACTGTCCTTGGTGGGCGGCCCCGTGCGCGACCTGTTCTTGGGCCGGGTATCACCGGACCTGGACTTCACCACTGACGCGACGCCTGATCAGACGGTGGCGCTGATCAGGAAGTGGGCCGACAACTACTGGGAGATCGGGCGCGCCTTCGGAACGATCGGCATGCGCAAGGCAGGCTTCCAGATCGAGATCACCACCTACCGCGCCGAGGCCTATGATCCGGAGTCGCGCAAACCGGTGGTGGCGTTCGGTTCTTCGCTCACCGATGACTTGTTACGGCGGGACTTCACCATCAACGCCATGGCCCTGCGGCTGCCGACGATGGAACTCGTGGACCCGTTCGGTGGTGTCCGGGACCTGCACGCTTCCATGCTCGCCACGCCCGGCTCGCCGGAGGACTCCTTCTCCGATGACCCGCTGCGGATGATGCGCGCTGCCCGCTTCGCGGCCCAGCTGGGCGTGACGGTGCACGCGGACGTGCGGCAGGCCATGACCAAGATGGCCGAGCGGATCAAGATCATCTCCGCCGAGCGGGTGCGCGACGAGCTGGTCAAGCTCATCTGTGCCACCCAGCCCCGAACCGGCGTGGACCTGCTAGTGGAGACGGGGTTGGCAGAGTTCGTCCTGCCCGAGGTCTCCGCCCTGCGGCTCGAATCCGACGAGCACCACCGCCACAAGGACGTCTACCAGCACTCGCTGCAGGTCCTGGAGCAGGCGGCGGCGCTCGAATCCGGTGCCGTCGGCCCCGTGCCCGGCCCGGACTTTGTGCTGCGCTTCGCCGCCCTCATGCACGACGTCGGCAAGCCCGCCACGCGCCGTTTCGAGGCCGGCGGTGCGGTGAGCTTCCGACACCACGACATGGTGGGGTCCAAGCTCACGTCGAAGCGGATGAAGGCACTCCGCTTCGACAATGACACCATCAAGGCCGTGGCCCGTCTGGTGGAACTGCACATGCGCTTCTACGGCTACGGCGAGGCAGGCTGGAGCGATTCGGCGGTCCGGCGCTATGTCACCGACGCCGGGCCGCTCCTGGAGCGCCTGCACCGCCTGACCCGTTCGGATGTGACCACCCGCAACCAGCGCAAGGCAGAGCGGCTCGCCTTCGCCTACGACGACCTTGAGGCGCGCATCGCCGCACTCCGCGAGCAGGAATCCCTCGACGCCGTCCGCCCCGACCTCGACGGCGGCCGGATCATGGCGCTGCTGGGACTCAAACCCGGCCCCGTGGTGGGCCGGGCCTACAAATTCCTGCTAGAAGAGCGGATGGACCACGGCCCGCTGGAGCCCGCCGTGGCCGAGGCCAAGTTGCACGAATGGTGGGCGGCGCAGCCGGAAGCTGCCGACGTCGACGTGTCCCCAACAGAGGAGTCCTAAGTGATTGCACCGTCCAACCCGCCCCGCCCGCAGCTCTGGATCCTGCGCCACGGTGAAACGGAATGGTCCAAGAGCGGGCAGTACACCGGCCTCACCGACCTCCCGCTCACGGTGGAAGGCGAGCAGCAGGCCGTCGAGGCTCGGAAGGTGCTCGACGCCGTCGACTTCGACCTGGTGCTGACCTCTCCCCTGCGCCGGGCACGCCGGACGGCGGAACTGGCAGGCTTTCCGGACGCCCAACTCGAACCCCTTGCGGTGGAATGGGATTACGGCGACTACGAAGGCATCAGTTCGGACCTGATCCGCAAGGACAACCCCGACTACCTGATCTGGACGTACGGCGTGCCCAACGGGGAGGGCCTCGACGACGTCGCCGCCCGTGCGGACAAGATCGTGGCCCGGGTACTGGAATCCGGCCTGGACAATGTGCTCATTGTGGCGCACGGTCATTTCTCCCGAATCCTTACCGCACGCTGGCTCGGACTCGACGCCCATGAAGGCCGGCATTTCGTGCTCGGCACCGCGAAAGTATGCACGCTGGGGTGGGACAAGAAGACCCCCGCCGTCGTCCGCTGGGGTCTATAAACTCCCCCGCAAAAAAGTTTCTCCGAGAATTCTTATGATTTAGTGGCCAACTGCCGCATTTGTGGTGTATTTTTATTTTTGTCCCCAGAGCGGCTTGCCGGGGACGAGGCGCACGTCGCCCGGCCAGTCCGCCGGTGCCACGGCAGAACAGAAAAGGAGGTTGGGAAAATGAATACTTTGACTAGCGGATGGATGTATGCCCTCACCGCCACCCCGACCTCTGCCGCTGCCGCGCGCCCGAAAGTCGGACTGCCCGCCTGCTAATTCTTCCGCTGCCGGCCTGACGCCGCAGCAGGAGCTTGGCCTGGCCGCCCGAGGGCGGCCAGCGCGGAACGTCGGACCCAGCGGAACCATGCGGTTGCGCGGTATCTCAAAGTGCGCGGTATCCCAATGTGCGCAGCATCCCCATAGTTCGGAACCCAGCTTCTTGTTGGGGCTGCGGCGCCAATGCGTGCGGGATCCATACTTCCGCTTTCGCGAATCACCTCACTAAGGCTCGAATTCTCCGCGCCTAATTTGGAGAGAATTCCTCAATTTCCAGGGGCCCTATTTGCCATGCCAAATTACTTTCCTTACCCCAACAAAGAAAGGCAATCGTGACTATTTCAATAGGTCCAACCGCAGACGCCGCCCGGCGGAACCTGCAGTGCCAACGTCCCCACCGCAATCCCCGGAAGGAAGTGACCACCATGATCCGACAACTGCGGAGCATTCGAATCTTCAGCCCGAAGCCGGTGCGCAGTGAAAAGACGCAGTTCAACGCCCAACTGCTTGAGCAGCGGCGCGAAGACATCTTCCTCGCCATGCACCAGATGGGACTCATCCGCTGATGACGTGCCGCCCCGGCCTCAACCAGGCAGGGTCCCGTGCCCGACGAAAGAGGATTTGATGACTCCATTCCGAGCAGATCCGCAAGGAGCCCACGCGGCGACGCGTGGGCTCCCCGCGTTAACGACCGGCCCCCTGGCATCCGGTCGAGCAGGCGTTTTCGCTACCGTTTTCGCACCCGCCTTGGCAGCGGGGCATCAACCCCCGGGTCCTGCCGCGGGACAGCCCGGCAGCCCCGGTAAGCTCGAGGCATGCAGGAGACAACGCGGCCGGAGCACCGCAAGCGGACCCGACTCGTAGTCCCCAGCCGCAGCGATCTGCTGCTGCGGAATTTCACCGAAGTCATCGGCGGACCCCTGGGCCGCCGCACGGCCCCCGGCATCGTCTCCCCCGGGCTGTTCACCGTGGAACGCGTGCTTGTCCTGCTCACCGTCCTCGCGGCCCTGCTGGGGATCCTGCTGAAGGGCTACTGCCGCAGCAACGGCTGGGAGTCCCCCGGCCAGTTCTACGCCACCTGCTACTCGGACTTTGCCGAACTGTTCAAGAACCGCGGCCTGGGGGACGGAGCCTTCCCCTTCGTCACCGCGGGAAGCTTCTTCGAGTACCCCGTGCTGATGGGTTTCATCGCCGGCGCCACGGCCCTCCTCGTACCAGGGGAGGGCGTCAGCAATTCCCGGGTCCTGGCCTACTTCGATGTCAACGCCACCCTGGTGGTCGCCGTCTGGATCGTCACGGTGCTGGCCACCGCGCGCACCGCGCGACGCCGGGCCTGGGACGCAGCCATGGTGGCCCTCGCCCCGGGCATTGTCCTCGCCGGCTTCATCAACTGGGACATGTGGGCCGTAGCGCTGCTCGCCCTGGGCATGTACTTCTTCTCCAAGGACAAGCTGCTGCTCGCCGGCCTCTTCATCGGCCTTGGCGCCGCGACAAAGCTCTACCCGGTCCTGATCCTCGGCGCCGTCGTGCTGCTGGCCCTGCGCACCGGCAAGATCCGCGCGTTCCTGCTCACCGCCGGCGCGGCCGCAGTGACCTGGCTGGCCGTGAACGTCCCCGCGGCCACCGGCGACCCGGCCGGCTGGAAGTATTTTTACCAGTTCACCGAGTCGCGTCCGGCGGGCTACAGCTCTCCTTGGTTCGCCTTCAACCTGGTGGCCGGGCGCCTCGGCTGGAAACCGTTGGACGCCGAGGCCGTCAATTCCCTGGCCCTGAACGCCTTCCTGGCGGCCTGCGTGCTGATCGCGGTCCTGGCCCTCGCGGCGCCGCGCAGACCCAGGCTGGCCCAGTTGGCATTCCTGATCGTGGCCGCGTTCATCCTTACCAACAAGGTCTATTCGCCGCAGTTCGTGATCTGGCTGATCCCCCTGCTCGCCCTGGCGCGGCCCAGATGGCGGGACTTCCTGATCTGGCAGGCCATCGAGGGGCTGCACTGGGCCGCCATCTGGATGTACCTCGGCCAGGTGACCAGCGGCGGTGCCACCCAGCACAATATCGACATGCCCTATTACGTCCTCGCCGTCCTGGCGCACATGCTGGCCACCGGCTATCTCATGGCGCGTGTGGTGTGGGACATCTGCGACCCGGGCTACGACGTCGTTCGCCGGCATGGCGTGGACGATCCGCACGGCGGCCCGTTCGACCGCGCCGCCGACTGGCTGCGGCTGGACCTCCTGCACCCCTCCGCGTCCGTGCTGCCGTGGCGGCGCGCCCATGTCGACGCCTGATGCCGGTCCCTGACGTCGCCGTCGTCGGATCCGGCCCCAACGGGCTGGCCGCCGCGGTGACCATGGCGCGGGCGGGGCTGGCGGTGCACCTCTACGAGGCGGCCGACTCCGTGGGCGGAGGCCTGCGAACCGCAGAGCTCATCGAACCCGGGCACTTCCACGATGTGTGCTCCGCCGTGCACCCGATGGCCCTCGCATCGCCGTTCTTCCGAGACTTCGAGCTGTCCAGCCGGGTCCGGCTGGAGGTACCCGAACTCTCCCACGGCGCACCCCTCGACGGCGGGCGTGCTGCGCTGGGATACCGGTCGCTGGAGCGGACAGTTGACGCCCTGGGGCGCGACGGCGGCGCATACCGGCGCCTCATGGCGCCCCTGCTGGGCCGGTTGGACGGCGTGGCCGAGGTGGCCCTGAACCAGTTGCTGCGGATACCGGCGCAGCCGGTGGCGGCCGCTGTGTTCGGACTGAGGACCCTCGAGCAGGGTACGCGCGCCTGGGGCGTAAGGTTCCGGGAAGAGCTGGCTCCCGCGCTGCTCAGCGGGGTCGCCGCGCACGCCGTCGCTCCCCTGCCGACACTGCCCGCGGCCGCCGCCGGCCTGCTGCTGGGCGCGCTGGGCCACGCCGGCGGCTGGCCGATCCCCGTGGGGGGCTCGGCGGCGATCGCCGCGGCCATGGTGGCGGACCTCGAGGCCCACGGGGGTGTGGTGACGCCGGGCGTGCGGATTGGTGCGCTGGCGGAACTGCCTCCGGCCCTGGCCACGCTGCTGGACGTCGCTCCGCCGGCACTGCTCCGGATTGCCGGCAGCCGACTCCCGCACCGGTACCGCCGCGCGCTGGAGGCGTACCGCTTCGGCAACGCCGCCTGCAAAGTCGATTTCATCCTGTCCGGGCCGGTGCCGTGGGCCGCGCCGGAGCTCGCCGACGCCGGTACCGTCCATGTGGGCGGGACCCGCGCAGAAACCGCCGAGGCGGAACACCTCGTGGCCGCTGGCCGGCATCCGGAACGGCCCTACGTCCTGGTCTCGCAGCCTTCCCGCTTCGACCCGGACCGGGCCCCCGCCGGCCGGCAGATCCTCTGGACCTACTGCCACGTTCCCGCCGGCTCCACGGTGGACATGAGCGGTGCCGTGATGGCCCAGCTCGAGCGCTTCGCGCCGGGCTTCCGGGAACTGGTGGTTGGTCAGCGCGTGACCACTGCCGCGCAACTCGCGGACTACAACGAAAATTACGTCGGCGGGGACTTCAGCGCCGGCGCGATGGATCTGCGCGGGGTGCTCCGGCGCCCGGTACTGAGTCCCGTGCCATGGCGGACACCCGTCCCCGGACTGTATCTCTGCTCCTCCTCCACGCCGCCGGGACCGGGAGTGACCGGGATGCCCGGCTTCCACGCCGCCAAACATGCCTTGAAGGACATATTCGGATTGCCGGTCCCCGCGCTGGGTCTCTAGCGGGCGGCCGCGAGAACTCCAGCTGCCGACAGGCGGCCGTCCCGCATGGTTGCCACGGCGTCCGTGAAGGAAACCAGCCCCGTGTCGTGCGTGACCATCAGAGTTGCCACGCCGAATTCATCCGTGACCTGCCGGAGCAGCCGGACAATCTCTTCGCTCCGGGCGTGGTCCAGCGCCGCGGTCGGCTCGTCGACCAGGAGCACCGCCGGATCAGCCATCAGTGCCCGTGCAATATTCACGCGTTGGCGTTGCCCGCCGGAGAGTTGATGCGGGCGCTTGTCCAGCACCGAGCCCAAGCCAACGCGTTCCAGGAGGCCCACAGCCTTCTGGCTTGCCTCGCGGAGCGGATCGGCCCGAAGATGGGCCGCGATCACGAGTTGCTCGACCGCCGTAAGGGACGGCAGCAGATTCGGCTGTTGGAAGATGATCCCGATGAGATCCCGGCGCAGCGCGGTCCGGCCGGCGTCGGGGAGGGCACCGGCATCCCGGCCGGCCACCGTGACGGATCCGGCCGTGGGCCGGACCAGGGTCGCGGCGACGGCCAGCAGGGACGACTTCCCTGAGCCGGACGGGCCCACCAAGGAAACGAATTCGCCCCGGTGGAGTTCCAGGGTGACGTCGTCAAGAGCCGTCAAGGTCCCCTCGCCGTCCGGGTATTCGAGGGTTATGCTGCTGAGTTTCAGGGCGGATTCCATAGTTATGCCTTTCGGAGAATATTTCTGTGCTCGCGGCGGAGCGCCGCGGCGGTGGGTGGACCTCGGTCAGTTGCCGCCGAGCGCCAGCAGCGGATCGACCCGGGTTATGCCCCGCACCGCCAGCGCGGCTCCCGCCAGGCCCAGGACCACGATCCCGGCGATGGGCAAAAGGGTGGTTTGCCCGGTGACGAGGAAAGGTGCGGCCTGGGCGGCGAGCAGGCCGCCGAGCACGCCGGCTCCGCCGCCTGCGGCTGCGCCGGCAACGAGGACAACCGCGGCCTGCACCATGGCGTCCTTGAGCACGTAGGCGGTGGAGCCGCCCATGGCCTTGAGGACGGCAATATCGCGGGTGCGCTGCACCGTCCACACGGTTAGAAATGCGACGATCACCAGCGCGGAGATGCCGTAGAGGAACGCCTGCATGAGCATCAGCGAACCGTTCTCGCTGCGGTAGGAGCCGAGTGCCTGGAAGGAGGCCTCCCGGCTGGCGCTGACCGTGCCGGCGGCGTCGTTGGCGGCGGCAACGTCCACATCGCCCTCGAAGCTGACGGCGATCACGGTGGCCATGGCGTCACTGCCGGCGAGATGGGCCAGCTTGCGCCAGTCGCCCAGGGTGGTCCAGACGACGCCGGTGTGGGAATACCACTGCTCCGGTACAACTGCCGCTACCGCCAGTTCGGTGCCGCCCACTGACACCCGGCTGCCCACGGTGAGGTCGAGGTCCTTGGCCAGCCCGGACCCGACGGCCACAGTGCCGTCGCTCACCGGGGCCGGGGCGAGGCTGCCGCCGGCATCCACGCCGAAGACGGCCACATTTGCTGTGCCGGCCGGAACACCACCGGCGCCAACGGCTTGCAGGCGGCCCTGGCTGATGCCCAGGGCTTCGGCCCGGCGGACGCCCTCACGGGCGGACCAGTCGGCCAGTTGGGCGCCGGTGACTTCGGATTCGGTAAAGGAGGCTTTGGGACTGCTGCCGGCGGGTGCGCCGAAGACGAGTTGCTCGGCGGGCAGGTCCGCGATCGCGGAGGTCGACTGGTTGGCAAGCCCGGCGGTGAGCCCCGAGAGCATCACCAGCAGCAAGGTGATGAGGGCGACGACGCCGCCCATCAGGGCGAAACGGCCCTTGGCGAAGCGGATGTCACGGATAGCGAGAAACATGGGTGTCCTTTGTCGGTGGGTGTGGGCCTCCCTTCCACTCTGGCGGCGCGGGCCGCTGGTGCCATCGGGCCGTTGGATGGTCCGCCGCGGACGACCGGTTGGTCCGCCCATCAACCAAAAGGTTGATTGTGGCCTGACGGTGCCTGATTCCGGCTGGACAATGAGGTCCCGGCGCTAGGGTGAAACCATGGACGGCAGAGACAGCAGCGCGGTGGACGACTCCGCCGGCGCCGCAGTGATCCTGCGCGTACTGCGGGTCAGCCTGCATGTTGGATTCGCCGTGCTGCTGCTCGTGGCATTGGCCCGGCTGCTGGCCGCGGGGGTGTCCGGGGTCGCCTGGCTCCGGTTGGCCCTTGCCCTGTGCCTGGCCGGCGTCTACCTTGCCGGCACGGTGCTGGAGAAACGCCATTCAGTTCGGCCGGACCGGTTCGACCCGCGGCCCTACGCCGCGTGGTGGCTGGCCGCTGTGTGCCTGCTCTGGCTGCTGCTGGTGTGGGGCAGCGCGGATTTCGTCTGGCTGGCGTTCCCGCTGTTCTTTCTGCAGCTGCACGTGCTGTCCCGGGGTCCGGCGCTGCTTGCGATTGCGGCCAGCACGCTGCTGGTGATCGCGGCCTTGTGGTTCCACAACGGTGGCCCGGCCGGGAGCCCCCCGCAGTTGCCGCTGATGCTCGGGCCGGCCATTGGCGCAGCGTTCGCCGTCGTCACCGGCCTGGCGTACCGGGCGCTCTACCGGGAGGCGGAGAACCAGCGGTTGGCGGCCGAAGAACTCCGCAGCACACGCGAGGAGCTGGCCCGCAGCCAGCGCGCCGCCGGGACCGCGGCGGAGCGGACCCGGCTGGCCCGGGAAATCCACGACACCCTGGCCCAGGGCTTCTCCAGCATCGTGTTGATGGGACGCTCGGCCGAACAGGCACTGGACGCCGGGGACACCGGGACGGCCCGCAGCCGGATCCGGACCGTCCAGGAAACTGCGGCTGCCAACCTGGCCGAGGCCCGCAACTTTGTCCGTGGTCTGCAGTCCCCCGAACTTGAGCGAAGCTCGCTGGCGAACAGCCTGCACAGGCTGTGCGCGCAGACCGAAACGGAGGCGGCCGCCCGGGGCGCGGTCCTGTGCTGCCGCCTCGAAATCGAGGGAACCCCCGCGGAGCTTCCCATCCCCTACCGCACTACCCTGCTTCGGGCCGCGCAGGCGAGCCTCGCCAACGTCTTGACCCACGCGCACGCCGGCACCGCCGTCGTGACTTTGTCTTATCTGGGCACCGAGGTGGCGATGGACATTTTCGACGACGGCGCCGGCTTCGACCCCTCGGCGGCGCCGACGCGGACCGACGGATCCGGCTACGGGCTGACGGCGCTGCGGGACCGGGTTGCGGCGCTGGCCGGAACCCTGGACGTCGAGTCCGCGCCGGGCGAAGGGACGGTGGTAGCCATCCGGCTGCCGCTGGAAGACGGCGCTCCGCCGCCGGCCGCCACCGGTGCGGACCGGAAGGAAGCGCAATGAAAGAGATCCGCGTCCTCCTCGTCGACGACCACCCCGTCGTCCGGGCCGGCCTGCGGGCCATGCTGACGGCTTTTGATGGCATCGAGGTTGCCGAGGAAGCTGCCGACGGCGCCGCCGCCCTGGCCACGCTGGCGCGGCTGCACACCCTGGGCGAGCCGGTCGACGTCGTGCTCATGGACCTGCAGATGGGCGCCGGGATGGACGGGGTCACCGCGACCGGCCGGATCAAGGCGGGCGAGGCGGGCACCCCGGCCCCGCCGGTGCTGATCCTCACCACGTTTGATTCCGACGCGGACATCCTCGCCGCGGTGGAGGCCGGCGCGAGCGGCTACATGCTCAAGGACGCGCCGCCGGACCAGATCCGCCAGGCGGTCCTGTCCGCCGCTGCCGGCCAGACGGCGCTGGCCCCGGAAGTCGCCGCGCGGCTGCTGGGGCGGATCCGCAACCCCGCGCCGGCCCTGTCCGCCCGGGAGATACAGCTTCTCGAGCTGCTCGCCACTGGCCTGGGGAACCGCGCCATCGCCAGGCAATTGTTCATTTCCGAGGCGACGGTGAAGACCCACCTGGTGCACATTTACGGGAAGCTCGGCGTGGACAACCGCACGGCGGCGATCGCCGTGGCAACGCAGCAGCGAATCATCCGGCGGGGCTGATGCCGGGCGGGTTGTTCGGCCAAGGGTGCCTGCCGTGACACGGGGAACTCCGCGGTACAGGGCATAATGACGCGAATGGGGAATACTCAAAAGCTCTCACTTGGCCTGATTGGCCTGATTCTCGGCGCCTCGCTGGTGGCCTGCGACGACGGCCGGTCCGGCGCGCAGGATGCCGCGAAGCGGTTCGCCTCCGCGGTCGCCGCCCTGGACGTCGGCGCCGTCCCCTTCGACGGGAAGGACTCCGGCGCGGCGAACGAGCAGCTCAAGGCGGTGTTTAAGGGGCTGGACCCGGTCAAGCCCGCCGTGGAAACCGGCGAACTGACGCTCGATGCCGGCACCGCGACCGTCCCGCTGAACTACAGCTGGAAGATCGGCGCCGCCGAGTGGAAATACACCACGTCCGCCCACTTGAAGAAGTCCGGAGACAAGTGGCTGACGGCATGGAATCCGGCGACCCTGGTGCCGGACCTGGCCGAGAACGAAGTCCTCGGCACCTCGAAGGAAGCGCCGCAGCGGGCCGAGATCCTGGGCGCCGGCGACGCGAAGCTGGTCACGTACCGGCCGGTGGTCCACGTCGGCATCGACAAGCCGCGGCTGGGTTCGGCCGACCCCGCTGCCTCCGCCGCCAAGCTCGCCCAGCTGGTGGGCGCCGACCCCGCGGGTTACACCCAGCAGGTGCAGGCCGCCGGCCCCGAAGCGTTCGTCGCCGCCATCACCCTGCGCCAGGACGGCCGGACCATCACCGACGAGCAGATCGCCGCGGTTCCCGGTGCCCGGGCCATCGCTGATTCCCTGCCGCTCGCGCCGTCCCGCACCTTCGCCCGCGCATTGCTGGGCTCCGCCGCTGAGGCCAGCGCCGAGCAGATCGAGAAATCCGGGGGTTCGCTCCAGGCCGGTGACATCACCGGCACTGGCGGCCTGCAGCAGCAGTACGACGCCCAGCTGCGCGGCGCCGACGGCGTCCAGGTCTTCGCCCAGACGGCGGGCCTCACCGCGGAACAACGCCAGGCCCAGCTGAACGGCGGCCGCCGCGTCGTCTTCCAGGAACCGATGAAGCCCGGAACCCCGCTGAAGACCACCCTGGACCCGAGGCTGCAGCAACTGGCCGAGGACATCCTGGCCAAGGTGGGTCCGGCGTCCGCGATTGTCGCGCTGCGGCCCTCCAGCGGAGCCGTGCTGGCCGCCGCATCCGGGCCCGGGAGCAACGGCTATGACACGGCCATGCTTGGCCAGTACGCCCCGGGATCGATCTTCAAGATCGTTGATTCGCTGGCCATGTTCCGCAACGGCATGACCCCGGACTCCAAGGTGGACTGCCCCGCCACCCTCACGGTGGACGGCCGGACCTTCAAGAACGCCGAGGGCTATCCCGCCTCGTCGCTGGGCTCCGTCGCGCTGCGTGATGCCTTCGCGCATTCCTGCAATACCGCGTTCATCAACGCCCGGGAACAGGTTAGCCAGGCCCAACAGGAATCCGCGGCCGCGTCCCTGGGCGTCGCCGTCGACGCGCCGGCCCTGGGCGCCGCCGCGTTCCTGGGCTCGGTCCCGGGCGAGGCCTCCGGCACCGATCACGCGGCCTCGATGATCGGCCAGGGCAAGGTGCTGATGTCCCCGCTCGCGGCGGCCATCATGGCCGGCTCGGTGGCCAAGGGGGCGCCGGTTTCGCCGTCGCTGGTGCTGAACCCGAACGCCGCGCCGGCCGGAAGCGCCACGCCGACGGCCGGCCCGACCGCGGAGCCGTCGTCGTCCGCCCCGGCCCCCGCGAAGTCCGCCGGCACGCCGGTGACGGCCGCGGAAGCGGCATCCCTGGCGGACATGATGCGGGCCGTGGTGACCTCCGGGCACGCGGGCTTCCTCGCCTCCGTCCCCGGCGCACCCGTGGGCGCCAAGACCGGTACGGCCGAATTCGGCAAGGACGACCCGCCCAAGACCCACGCGTGGATCGTGGCCGTTCACGGCGATCTCGCGGTCGCCGTATTTGTCGAGGACGGCGGCCTCGGCGCCACCACGTCCGGGCCGCTGCTCAAGGAGTTCCTCACCGCCGCCGGCTGAGACAGGCGTTCCGCAGCCTTCGGTCGCACCCGGCATGGGAAGATTGCACAGTGGCCCATATTGACGTTTCCGGCATCGATTACTTCCTCTCCGACGGCACCCAGTTGCTCAACGGGGTGACGTTCAAGGTCCCCGACGGGACCAAGACGGCGCTGATCGGGCCGAACGGGACCGGGAAAACCACGCTGTTCCGGATCATTTCCGGTGACCTCGTCCCGGACGAAGGCGTGGTCGGCCGTTCCGGCAACATGGGCATCATGCGCCAGTTCGTCGGCCAGGTGCGGGACGACTCCACCGTTCGGGACCTGCTGGTCTCCGCCGCGCCGCCGGCGCTGGCGGCCGCCGCCAAGGCTGTCGACGAGTCGGAACTCGCCATGATGGAGCACGACGACGAGCCCACCCAGATGGCGTACGCGCAGGCCATCGTGGACTGGGGCGACGCCGGCGGCTACGACGTCGAGACCGTCTGGGACGAGGTCTGCATGGCCGCCCTCGGGCTGCCCTTCGACCGCGCGCAGCACCGGCCGGCGTCGAGCCTCTCCGGCGGCGAGCAGAAGCGGCTGGTGCTGGAGGCGCTGTTCGCCGGCCCCGATCAGCTGCTGCTCCTCGACGAGCCGGACAACTACCTGGACGTCCCGGGCAAGCGCTGGCTTGAGGCGAAGCTCAACGAGTCCAAGAAGACCGTGTTGTTCATCAGCCACGACCGCGAACTGCTGAACAACGCCGCCGGCCGCATCGTGACCCTGGAGCCGGGCATCAACGGCGCCGGCGCGTGGGTTCACGGCGGCGGCTTTGGCTCGTACGTCGAGGCCCGAGCGGACCGGAACGCCCGCTTCGAGGAGCTCCGCAAACGCTGGGACGAGGAGCACGTGAAGCTCAAGGAACTCGTCAACATGTACAAGAACAAGGCCGCCTTCCGCTCCGACATGGCCAACCGGTACCACGCCGCGCAGACCCGGCTGGCGAAGTTCCTTGAGGCCGGCCCGCCCGAGGCGCTGCCGATCGAGCAGAATGTCCACATGCGGCTCAAGGGCGGCCGCACGGCCAAGCGCGCGATCGTGGCCGAGAAGCTGGAGCTCACCGGGCTGATGAAGCCCTTCTCCACCGAGGTCTGGTTCGGCGACCGGGTGGGCGTCCTCGGCTCCAACGGCTCCGGCAAGAGTCACTTCCTGAGGCTGCTCGCCACCGGCGGCACCGACCCGGAACGGGAGCACCTTCCCGTGTCCGACGTCGAGATCGCCGAAGTCCCGCACGACGGCACCGTAAAACTCGGCGCCCGGATCCGGCCCGGCTTCTTCGCCCAGACCCACGTCCGGCCCGACCTGCTCGGCAAGACCCTGCTGGAAATCCTGCACCGCGGCGACGAACACCGCTCCGGGCTGGGCCGCGAAGCCGCAGCCGGCGCCCTCGACGGCTTCGGCCTGGCCTCACAATCGGAACAAAAGTACGAGTCCCTCTCCGGCGGCCAGCAGGCCCGGTTCCAGATCCTGCTGCTGCAACTCTCCGGCGCCACCCTGCTGCTGCTGGACGAGCCCACCGACAACCTGGACCTGCACTCGGCCGAGGCGCTGGAACGGGCCATCGACCACTTCGAGGGCACGGTCCTGGCCGTCACTCACGACCGCTGGTTCGCCCGCACCTTCGACCGCTTCCTGGTCTTCGGCTCCGACGGCAGGGTCTACGAGTCGGCCGAGCCGGTCTGGGACGAGAAACGCGTCGAGCGGGCCCGCTGACCGGCGGCCCGTCGCTAGAGTGGTGGGCATGACCTCACGCCCCCAGCCGCCAGTCGAGGCCCGCCACCCGAATCTCAACGCCGCCGCCGGTGCGACCTTCCTGATCTTCGGGATCAACGGCCTCGTGTTCGCCAGTTGGGCCGCCCGCATCCCCGCGGTCACCGAGACCCTGCACATCACCTCCGGGCAGATGGGAACCCTGCTACTCTGCGTCGCGGTGGGCTCGCTGATCGCGCTGCCGACAGCGGGTTGGGTGGTGGGCCGGCTCGGTACAGGCCACACGGTCCGGGCAGCCGGCCTGCTGGCGGCGGCCGCAGGTGTCGGGATCGCACTCTCCCTCAACGCCAGTTCGATTGGGGGAACCGCCGTGTCCCTCTTCTTCTTCGGCATCGGCATCGGCCTCTGGGACGTGTCCCAGAACATTGAGGGGGCCGACGTCGAACACCGGCTGGGCCGGACCATCATGCCTCAGTTCCACGCCGCGTTCAGCGGCGGCGCCTTTGTGGGTGCGCTGGTCGGTGCCGGCCTATCCCGGATCAACGTCGGGCTGCCGGCACACTTGCTTGTCATCGCCGCGGTGGTCGTCGTCGCGGCGCTCGTGGCTCCCCGCTACTTCCTGCCGCACGTCCCGGCGCCTGCTCCGGCCGACGGCGAGACCAAGGCGCCGCGGGCCGCCTCGGCCTGGCGGGACAGCCGGACGCTGCTGATCGGCGTCGTCGTCCTCGGCGCCACGCTGACCGAGGGTGCCGGCAACGACTGGATCGCCAAGGCCGCCGTGGACGGTCTGGGCGCCGAACAATCCACCGGGGCCCTGTTGTTCGCCGCCTTCGTGCTGGCGATGACCGCCATGCGCTTCTTCGGCGGACGGGCGATCGATGTGTACGGCCGGGTGGCGGTCCTGCGGGCCAGCATGGCTGCCGCCGCGGCCGGACTGGCGTTCTTCGTCTTTGCCGGCAACCTCTGGCTCGCGACCGCCGGCGCGGCACTGTGGGGCGTGGGCGCGGCCCTCGCCTTCCCGATGGGCATGTCCGCCGCGGCCGACGATCCGAAGCACGCCGCGGCCCGGGTGTCGGTCGTGTCCACGCTGGGTTACATCGCCTTCCTGGCCGGGCCGCCCCTGCTGGGCTACCTCGGCGACCTGACCGGGATCCGGCTGGCACTGCTCGCGATCGGGGTGCCGATCCTGGTTGCACTGCTGCTCGCCGGCGCCGCGAGGCCCGTGCGCGCCGACTAAGCCGCCTGGCGGCGGTCCGCAGTAGGCTGGAAAAATGCGAAGCATGCTGAGAAAGGCCCCCGGCCGGCTCGAGAAGCTGGACCGGAAACTGGTCGGGTCCGTCTCCCGGCTGCCCGGCGGGAGCCACGACGACTTCTTCCGGCGGCTCTCCTCGGCCGCCAACCAGGGCAGGCTCTGGCTCGGCATTGCCGCGGTGATGGCCCTCTTTCCCGGCAAGACCAGGCGTGCCGCCCTGCACGGCGTCCTCGCACAGGGTGCGGCCTCGGCCGTGACCAACCTGGTCTTCAAGACCCTGCTGCCGCGGGCCCGTCCGCTGCCCGAACACCTGCCGGTCTTCCGCTTCGTCAACCCGCAGCCCACCAGTTCCTCCATGCCCTCGGGGCACTCCGCCTCGGCCGCCGCCTTTGCCCTCGGCGTGGGCCTGGTCCGCCCGGCGCTGGGCGCCGCGCTGGCACCGGTCGCCGCCGGGGTGGCTTACTCCAGGGTCCACACCGGTGCGCACTGGCCCTCGGACGTCGTCCTCGGCTCCGCAGTCGGGGCCGGCGCGGCCCTCGTGACGCGGAAGTGGTGGCCGGTCCGGCCGCCGTTCCCAGCGGTCCGGCGCACCCCGGTCGAGGCCGCGGCGCTGCCCGGCGGCGAGGGACTCGGCATCGCCGTCAACACGCTGGGCGGTTCCTACTCCGCCGAAACTGCCGACGCCCTGCAAGAAGTATTCCCCAAGGCGTATATAAAGGAGATTGGTCCCGACGATGACGTCGCGGCGGAAATCGAGGCCGTGGCGACGCGGCCCGGCGTCGTCGCGCTCGGCGTGTGGGGCGGGGACGGCACCGTCGGCACCGCCGCGGCGGCCGCCGTCGAGCATTCCGTCCCGCTCCTGGTGCTGCCCGGCGGAACGCTGAACCACTTCGCCCGGGACGCTGGCACCCCCACCCTGCAGGCCGCCGTCGAGGCCGCCGCCAAGGGGGAAGCGGCGCGGGCGGACCTCGGGTGCGTCTTGGTGGAACGCGGGCTGCCGGACAGCCCCGAGGAGCTGGAGCTGACCATGCTGAATACCGCCAGCATCGGCCTGTATCCCAACCTGGTGCGCCGGCGGGAGCAGCTCCAGCCGGCGCTGGGGAAGCCGCTGGCCGGCGTCATCGCCATGTTTCGGACCTTCGCCGCGGGCACCCCGAGCACCTTGGTCGTGGACGGTGTGCGGCACAAACTCTGGATCCTCTACCTCGGCCGAGGTCGCTACTACCCCCGTGACCATGCGCCTCTGGTCCGGCCGGTACTGGACGACGGCGTGCTGGACCTGCGGATGATCACCGCGGACGAGTCGTTTGCCCGCCTGCGCCTGCTATGGGCTGTGGTGACCGGAACCGTGGCCACCTCCCGGATCACACACCTGCGCGAAGCCAGCCGGATCCGGGTGGAACCGGGGAACTCTTCGATGGTCCTGGCGGTGGACGGCGAGGTCATGCCCGGCGTGCGCGCCGTGGAGTTCTCGCTCCGGCACGGCGGCCTGGTGTACTACACGCCGCTGCCGAAGGACTGACCCGCGGTCGTCCCCGTCGTCATCCCCGCGGATTACCCTGATTCGCCCCTGAATCATCCCTGAGAGCGGCGAATTGGCCGGATCCCGCCGGTAGCGTGGTGCGTACACAACCACACGCAACGCAAAGGAACGCTTCCATGATCGAAGCACGAGGCCTGACCAAGGTGTACGGCGAAAAAACCGCCGTCGCCGGAGTCAATTTCACCGTAGAAGCCGGCCGGGTCACCGGCTTCCTGGGTCCCAACGGCGCCGGCAAGTCCACCACCATGCGCATGATCATGGGGCTGGACCGGCCGACGTCGGGCTCCGTCACCGTCAACGGGGTCCCGTTCGACCGGCACCACGCGCCGCTGCGCGATGTGGGGGCCCTGCTGGATGCAAAAGCGGTCCACACCAGCCGCTCGGCCTACAACCACCTGCTGGCCATGGCCGCGACGCACAGCATCCCCAAAAAGCGCGTGCACGAGGTCATCGAGATGACCGGGCTGGCCGAGGTGGCCCGGAAGAAGGTGGGCGGCTTCTCGCTCGGCATGGGCCAGCGGCTGGGGATCGCGGCCGCGTTGCTCGGCGACCCGCAGACCGTCATCCTGGACGAGCCGGTTAACGGACTGGACCCGGAGGGCGTGGTCTGGGTCCGCAACCTGGTCAAGTACCTGGCCTCCGAAGGCCG
>JAPLAM010000053.1 GCA_026393275.1 Arthrobacter sp. | reverse complement strand
TCGGCGGGATCTCGCCGTTGAAGAAGGTGATGGACTTCGCCGCGCAGTACCAGGTGAAGTCCGGGTTCCTCGGGCCCACGGACATTTCCCCGGTCGGGTTCGCCGCGCAGCTGCATGTGGGTCTGGCGATCCATAACTACGGGATCCAGGAGTACATGCAGCACTCGGACGCGACGAACGAGGTCTTCGAGCAGTCCATGACGTTCGTGGACGGTTACCTGCACCCGGGCGACACCCCGGGCATCGGCGTCGAATTCAACGCCGAAGCCGCCGCGGCCTACCCGTACCAGCAGGCCTACCTGCCCTACAACCGCCTCGTCGACGGAACGGTCCACGACTGGTGAACGGCAGCTGGTGAACGGCAGCTGCTGAACGGCAGCTGAAACCAAAAAGGTCCCGGGCGGCGAGTCGATGCTCAGCCGCCCGGGACCTGGTCTGTTAAGGCCCGCGCGTGTCAACCCGGGCCCGCGGTGCGTCCGACTAGTGCACGAGTTCCCGGGTCATCCCGAAGGGAACCTGGTCCGAGAGCGCCGCGGTGTAGTGGCCGGGCCGGTGGCGGGTCAGCAGGATGCCGTGGGTGCCCGTGAGCATCGCAAGGCGCTGAAGTCCCTTGACGGCTTCGTTGAGCCGGTCATCCAGCAGCCGACGGCTGTCGACCCGGATCTCAATGCACTCACTTGCAGTCGTCATCGCACTGTCCTTCTGGAGGTGGCTGCCGGGGCGACCCCGGCTGCCTTGAGGATAACGTCTGATTTAAACGTGAGTCAACTCACCACGCCCGCGGCTCGCGCCAATCGCATCCGGCCCGGGTTTGTCGATCCGGTGCCCTGGGCCGTGGAGCGATCGGCACCGGAATCGGGATAATCTTCACGGAAGAATTATCAATCCACTGTGCAGAGGCGGACGCAGGCAATGGCTCAGGACGAATCAGGAAAAGTATCCGGATGGTGGCGAGTCTTCCACGACAAGTTCGTGGTCGAGGAGCGCTTCATGAGTGTGGATGCGCGGCGGAATCTCTACCGGGTCGGCGTCGGGCTGATGGTTATCGGCGCCGTGTTGTTCACCTTCATCCTGGTCAGCGTCCTGCAGCATGACGGCATCAGCGTGGTCGACGAGCCGGTGCGCTCCGGACTCGTCGACCTGCGGGGCGAGCCTGCTACGACCATCATGATCCTTCTGGCCATCGTCTTCGGCCCGATCGGCCTGCCGATCATCATCCTCGTGGTTACCGTGGCCTGGGGGCTTCTGGCCAAGCACGCCTGGCGGCCGATAGTGCTCGCCAGCGCCATGCTCACCGGGGTCATCCTGGCGCAAATCATCGGCCGGAGCGTGGGCCGGCAGCGGCCGCCCGTGGACCTCATGCTGTTCGGGGCGGACTCCACGTTTTCCTTCCCCTCCGGGCATGTCCTGGGCGCGTGTGACTTCCTCCTGGTCACGGCGTTCCTGGTCTTCTCGCGCCGCAAGAACCCGGCGGCCGCCGTCGTGGGCTTCCTAGTGGCCGGCGTCGGGATCTTCTTCGCCGCCGTGAGCCGGCTGTACCTCGGTTACCACTGGACCACCGACGCCCTCGCCTCGCTCTCCCTCTCCTTCGTGATCCTGGGCGCCGTGATCTTGCTGGACACCTGGCGGACCGCCAGGATCCCGGGTGAACCGGTCACCGGCAAACTGTCCAAGCAGGAATCCGGCACCGAGTAACCGGTAGGCGTTCGACGCCGGGCGGCGCTGCCGGGCGGCAGGCCCGCTGCTAGTGCTACACGCCCCGCTGCTAGTGCGGCCGGCGTCGTTTGAGCTCCGCACGCAGCCTGGCGTTGTCGTCCTCCAGTTCCAGCACCTTCGCCACCCCGGCGAGGTTGAGGCCGTCCTCGAGGAGTTCGCCGATCCGCCGCAGAATCGCCAGATCGGCATTGCTGTACTGCCGCGTGCCTCCGGCGGTCCGGTCCGGCGAGAGCAGGCCCCTCCGTTCGTAGAGCCGGATGTTCTGCTGCCCGGTCCCAACCAATTGGGCCACGACGGAAATAGCGTAGAGACCCAACTCCTGCCCGCGTTCCGTCACGGTACTCCTTGCCGTCCCTTGCCATGCCGATCCGACGCGCCGTGGCGGCGCCCCAGTTTTTCCTTGCATCAGTCTGGCACTGGTGCTATAAAAAATCTATATCCGCCACCACAGATAATTGGCCGGATAGCAAGAAAAACTCAGGACTCGTATACGAAGGAGTGGGAAATGATGTTGATGCGTACGGACCCGTTCCGTGAACTGGACCGGCTGACCCAGCAAGTTTTTGGAACCCCGGCACGGCCCGCGGCCATGCCGATGGACGCCTGGCAGGAGGACGGCGAGTTTGTCGTCGCCTTCGATCTTCCCGGCGTCAGCGTTGACTCGGTGGATCTCGACATCGAGCGCAACGTCCTGACGGTCAAGGCCGAACGGCGAGACCCGACCCCGCCCAACGTGGAACTGATTGCCTCGGAGCGGCCGCGCGGAGTCTTCAGCCGCCAGCTCATTCTCGGCGACACGCTGGACACCGAAAAGGTCCGGGCGAGCTACGCCGACGGCGTCCTGACGCTCCGCATTCCGGTGCTGGAGAAGGCCAAGGCGCGGAAGATCGAAATTGAACACACGCAGGACAAGCTGCAGGAGATCGGGAAGTAGCAGGATGCCGTCCTGCCGCCGAAGAGGCGGGAATCCGGCCGGCCCGGCGTCGGAACCGGATCCCCGCCTGATCCAGCGGGCCGTGATCCATCCGGCCCGGGTGCAGCGGTGCCAGGTGCAGCTAAAGGGGTGAATCGATGAACCGAGACCCGCGCGGCTTCTACGCAGCGTTGCACGTCACGCCGGACGCGACGCCGGCGGAGATCCAGCGGTCATTTCGTGCGCTGATGCGCCTGAGGCATCCCGACGTCGATGCGTCCGCGGGTGCCGTTCCCGACGGCGGGGAAGAAGTGCGGCGCATCCTCGAGTCATTCGCGGTGCTGAGGAATCCGCAGTCACGGGCAGCATATGACCCCGCGGCCCCGGCCGTCCGCCCCGGGGGCGCCGACCCCGGAAGCCGGGAAATCCCGGTGCGCCTCCATCGCAGCCGGCAGCCGGCTCTGCGCGTCACTCCGGTCCGGTGGGAGCGTGGACCGCAGTGACGCGGCCGCCGAGGTCACATTCAAAGCAGCCGGAAGCAGCACAAGAAAGGAAGCACAACCATGAGCGCATGGCGGCGATACGATTCGCACCTGATGCCTGCCTTCCACGAACGGTTCGAACAACGCTGGGGCGCGGGCACCGCACCGTTCCTTGACCCCGAAGCCCACGAACTGCCCCTTCCGCGGGCGCAGTGGATCAACCCGGATACCGGCGCTGCGCTGGCGGTCGTGCCGATCTGGGCGGCCGGGGAAACCCAGGAACGCTCCTTCGGGGTGTTTTATTTGCCTCCGGCCGGGGACATCTGGGTGCTGCGACCCGGCTTCACCGGCTACCTTGAGCCCGCGGCGGACGACGCGGAGCAGCTTCTGAGCCTGAGGAACGATGCCTTCAAGAAGGCCGTGGCCCACGCCAAGGAGTTCCTCTTCGGGCCGGAATCCTCCCCGTACTGACGTGCCGGTTGTGGCGCGTGCACCCGGCGCGGCCTAAAATCAACCAACTACCAGCAACTGCATAGGGGATCCGCCACATGAACGCTTCCGCCCAAGATCTGGCTGCCATTCTGCCGCCCGGTTTCACGATGGGCGTGGCCACGGCCGCCTTCCAGATCGAGGGGGCGCTGGACGAGGACGGCCGCGGGCCCTCGGGCTGGGACGTCTTTGCGGCCAGGCCCGGCACGATCGTGAACGACCACAGCCCGGAGATTGCTACCGACCACTACCATCGGATGCCCGAAGACGTGGCGCTGATGAAGGAACTGGGGGTCGATTCGTACCGGTTCTCGCTGTCCTGGCCGCGCATTCAGCCCGGCGGAAGCGGGCCGGTGAATCCCAAGGGCGTGGACTTCTATGACCGGCTCATCGACCTGTTGCTGGCCAACGGCATCACCCCGATGGCCACCCTTTATCACTGGGACACGCCGCTGGAACTGGACGAGGCCGGCGGTTGGATGAACCGGGACACCGCGTACCGGCTGGGGGAATTCGCCGCCATCGCCGCCGCCGCCTATGGGGACCGTGTTGTGCGCTGGGTGACCATCAACGAACCAGCCACGGTAAGCGCCAACGGCTACATGCTGGGCCTGCACTCGCCGGGAGAAGCGCACATGTTCAAGGCGCTCCCGAGCGTGCACCACCAGTTGCTGGGCCACGGGTTGGCGATGCAGGCGCTCCGGGCGGCGAAGGTGTTCGGCGAAATCGGCCTCACCAACGTCTATTCGCCGATGGTCCCGGCGTCCATCAACCCGCTGGACAAGGTCAGCGCCGGACTCATGGACATGGCACAGAACCGCCTGTACGCGGACCCGGTCCTGCTGGGCAAGTACCCGGACGCCATCAGGGCCGCCACGTTCTTCTCCTCGTTCAGCCCGTCCAGCGAGGACATGGAGCTGATCTCGCAGCCCCTGGACTTCTACGGCCTGAATTACTACATGCCGACGCGCGTGGGCGCCGGCCCGGGTGACGGCACCATGCCGCAGGGGATGGCCGAAGCCATGGGCAACGACCTGAATGGAGGCGCCGGCACCCCGTTCCACATCCAGAGCTTCCCCGATACCGAGATCACCGCCTACGGCTGGCCGATCAAGCCGGACTACATGGCCGTGGCGCTCGCGGAAATGGCCGAACGCTACCCCGAACTGCCGCCGGTCTACATCACCGAGGGCGGCGCCAGCTTCGAGGATCTGGAGATCCACGACGCCGACGGCCGGCTGATCGTCCCGGATGAGCGCCGCGTGCGGTACCTCGCCGAACATCTCGAAGCGGCCATCGAGGCGACCTCGCCCGGCGGCGCGGCCGAATCGATCGATCTGCGCGGCTACTATGTGTGGTCGCTGCTGGACAACTTTGAGTGGTCCGCCGGCTACAAGCAGCAGTTCGGCCTGCTGCATGTGGACCGGGACACGATGGTCCGCACGCCGAAGGCCTCCTTCCACTGGATGCGGGAACTCCTGGCGGCCCGGAAACGGTCGGCGTCCACAGCCGAAGCCCCCGCCGCCGGAACCCCTGCGGCCGAAGCCGGAACCCCCGCCGTCGGCTAGAGGATTTCCAGCTCCTGCAGGCGCTTGGCCATGCCGGCGCCGTCGGGTGAGTAGACCCAGGGAACCGTAGAGCCGGTGTGGTCGCCGCTCTCGGAATGGCCGCCGGCCAGCACGGCCTCGCCGGCGGAGAGCTGGCGGATGCCGATGGCGGCCACCCGGTCCCCGTGCTGCCGTGCGAACTGCGAATAGATGTCCTCGTCATGCTGGCCGTTGTCGCCAAACAGGAGCCAGCGCATGTTGGGGAATTCCTTGGCCAGCAGCTCCAGATTCCGCCGCTTGTGCTCCTGGCCGCTGCGGAACCAGCGGTCATTGGTGAGGCCCCAGTCGGTCAGCAACAGGGTGCCGGACGGATACATGTTGCGTGTGATGAAGCGCGCCAGCGTCGGCGCTGCGTTCCACGGCCCGGTGGACAGGTAGATCACCGGCGCCTCAGGGTGTTCCACCAGGAGCCGGTCCATCAGCACGGCCATGCCCGGGGTCGCCATCCTGGCCCGTTCGTTGAGCACGAAGGTGTTCCACAAGGCCAGGAACGGCCGGGGGAGGGCCGTGACCATAATCGTGTCGTCAATGTCGGAGACGATGCCCAGCGTGGTGTCCGGAGCGATGACATAGATCATCGCCTGGGCAGGCTCGGTGCCTTGGGCCCGGAGTACCGCGCTGTGCCAGCCGGGCGTGAGGGAAACCGGGACCACGGTGTCCACGATGCCGCCGCGGTCGGCATGCACGCGGGTGGTGGTGCTCCCGATCTCGATGTCGACCTCCACGAACTGGATCGGCACGGAGGTGAAGGCGCGCCAGCCGCGGACGTTCTGGTTCCCGTTCTGCTCCGCCTGCTCCGCGCGGCTGCCGGGAACCGGCCTGCTCGTGAGCACTACACGGCCCAGCACCCGCACCCACTCCGTGGAGCCGTAGCCCTGGTAGGCGATGGTCTGCGGGCCGAACTTCCAGCGCCTGGCGATCTTCAGGCGGAGGCGGTTGACCGAATCGGAGAGCAGGTGGGCCAGCCGGAAGGCCTGGCTGCCCGTGACCTTCGTGAATTGCTGTGGTTCCTGCGCTGGTTCCTGCGACGCCAATTCCATAGCTCCACTCTCCCACAGCGGCGTGGCCGCCCGGCGATTGCGTCAGCCGGTCAGGCGTCGCCCAGCAGTTCGCGCAGCGTGGTGGCGTTTCGCACCGCGTTGCCTCCGCCGTCGTTGTTGAAGTAGGCGTAGACGTCCTGACCCGCGGCCTGCCACTCGCGGATCCGGTCCGCCCACCACCCCAGCTCCTGGTCGGAGTACGAGCCGGCGTAGAGGTGGTCCCGGTTCGGCCCGTGCAGCCGGACGTAGACGAAGGGGGCGGTGGCGCGCAGGATGCAGGGCAGGTGCGCGCCGCTCATGACGCAGTAGGCGGCGGCATGCCGTTCCAACAGTTCGTACACGGCGGGGTGGTCCCAGCTGGCGTGGCGGAACTCCACGCTCACGCGGATCCAGTCCGGCAGGCCGGCCAGGAAGTAGTCCAGACGGGCGTCGTCGCGGGCGAAATCCGGCGGCAGCTGCACCAGCAGCACGGCGCGCTTGTCGCCCAGCTCGTGCCAGCCTCGGCCGATCCGTTCCGACCAGACCTCCGGGCCGTACAGTTTCTTGCCGTGGCTCAGCCCCCGCGGCGCCTTGACGGACATGGCAAAGCCCGCCGGCAGGCGGCGCTGCCAGCTGGCGAAAGAGGTTTCCCGCGGCCAACGGTAGAAGCTCGCGTTCAGCTCCACCGTGGTGAACCGGGACGCGTAGTAGGCCAGCCGGTCCCTGGCCGGCAGTCCGGGCGGGTACAGCACGTTCTCCCAGTGGTCATAGCTCCAGCCGCTGGTTCCGATGTGCAGGACGCCGCGCCGCGGGTCTCCGTGCGGGCCCGCGGATTGTGCGTCGCAGGATTCCTGTTCCGGCATGCTGGGATCTTAGCCCCGGCAAGCCCGCAGCCCCACCCCGCGGTTCGACGGCGCGGCGCCCTCTGCCCTACGCCGGGACGGCATCCTCGTCCGGAGGCGGGTCGTGTGGCACTGTAGGACCCATGGCTCGCATTGAAGATTACGCGATAGTCGGCGACCTCCACACCGCCGCTTTGATCAGCACCGAAGGTTCGATCGACTGGCTCTGCCTTCCCCGGTTCGACTCGCCGGCCTGCTTCAGCGCCCTGCTGGGCGGCCCGTCAGCCGGCCGCTGGCTGCTGGCGCCCGCGGCCGGCGGCGAATGCACCCGGCGGCGTTACCGCGAGGACACCCTCATTCTTGAAACCGAGTGGGAAACCCCGGACGGCGCGGTCACGGTCATCGATTTCATGTCCCCCCGCGACGGGGCGGCGGACATCGTGCGGATCGTGGTGGGGGTCCGCGGGACGGTCCGGATGCGCGGTGAACTGGCCCTGAGGTTCGACTACGGGCACATTGTCCCCTGGGTCCGCCGCGACAAGCACGGGATCCACGCGGTGGCCGGTCCCGATGCCGCTTACCTCGTCACGGACGTCCCGCTGCGCGGCGAACACATGGAAACCGCGAGCGACTTCACCGTCACCGCCGGAGAGCGCATACCGTTTGTGCTGACCTGGGCGCCCAGCCACCTTGGCCGCCCCCGCGCGGTGGACCCCGAGGGCGTCCTCGCAGCCACCGAATCGTTCTGGCGGCAGTGGTCGGCCAAATGCGCGGCCACCGGCCCGTACCGCGATGCCGTGCTGCGCTCGCTGATCACCCTCAAGGCCCTGACATACGCCCCCACCGGCGGCATCGTCGCCGCAGTGACCACGTCGCTGCCGGAGGAACTCGGCGGCGAACGCAACTGGGACTACCGCTATTGCTGGCTCCGGGACGCGACCCTGACACTCCAGGCTTTGCTCGCCTCGGGCTACTCGCAGGAGGCCTCGGCCTGGCGGCACTGGCTGCTCCGCGCCGTCGCCGGCGACCCGGCCGACCTGCAGATAATGTACGGACTGCACGGCGAACGCCGGCTGCCGGAAATGACGCTGGACTGGCTGCCCGGCTACGAGGGATCGGCGCCCGTGCGGATCGGCAACGGCGCGGCCGGGCAACTGCAGCTGGACGTCTGGGGCGAGGTGCTGGACGGGCTGGCCCTGACCCGGACCTCGCTGCTCCGGCAAAAGGATGACTCCTGGGACGTCCAGGTGTCGCTGATGGAACATCTGGAGACCTCCTGGGACAGTCCGGACAATGGCCTCTGGGAGATGCGCGGCCCCCGGCGCCATTTCACCCACTCCAAGGTGATGGCCTGGGTGGCCGCTGACCGGATGGTCAAGGGGGTCCGGGACTTCGACCTCCCGGGCCCGGCGGACCGCTGGGAAGCGCTCCGCGACAAGATCCATGCCGACGTCATGGCCAACGGGTTCGACGTCGAACGGAACACCTTCGTACAGTCCTACGGCCGGCCCGAGCTTGACGCCAGCCTGCTGCTCATCCCGCGGGTGGGCTTCCTGGCTCCGGATGACCCGCGGGTCATCGGCACCATCGATGCGGTGCAGCGGGAACTCACCCGGGACGGCTTCCTGCTGCGCTACCGGCGGGAACAAAGCGACGACGGGGTCGCCGGCGGAGAGGGCGCCTTCCTCGCGTGTTCCTTCTGGCTGGTGGACGCGCTGATCGGCGCCGGCCGCCGCCGCGAAGCCACGGAGTTGTTCGAACGGCTGCTGGCGCTGCGCAACGACGTCGGGCTCCTCAGCGAGGAGTGGGGGGTCGCCGAGGCGCGGCAACTGGGTAACACGCCCCAGGCGTTCAGCCACTTCGCCCTCGTGCACAGTGCGCTCAAACTGGGGGCGGACGGACTCTGACCGGGGCGCTTTCGGGCGGCGCCCTTGACGCGTCCGGGCCGGACGGAACTTTTCTCCAGAGCTTAGATAAGTATACTTACTAATACCCCGTGTGGGGCAGAATGTAAGGAGTATGCGATGGCTGGATATTTCGAGCTCGTGGACGCGCCCGACGGCGGCTACCGGATTCGAATGATGGACGGTGCCGGCGGCCTGATAGCCATCTCGGTCACCTTCCCGACAAAGCGGGCGGCCGTGGCCGGCATCGCGCAGACCCGGGAGATTGCCGGAACCGGCCTGATTCGTGACCGCAGCGGCGATGGCCAGTCCGCCGTCCTGTCCTCCCTGGCCAAGCGTCGGAGCGGCGGCGGCGCAGGGCGCGGCTCCTCGCTCACCGGCGGCACCCTGGCGGCCGTGAAGCGGACCCGTGCCCACAACTAAGACGCCGTCCGACGGGCAGCCCCGGGCCGCTGTCCTCTTCGACGTGGACGGGACGCTGGTCGATTCGTCCTACATCCACACCCTCGCGTGGTGGCAGGCCTTCCGGCAGGCAGGCCATGACGTGCCGATGGCGAGGATCCACCGCTCGGTGGGCATGGGCGGGGACAAGATCCTGGACCACCTCTTGCCGGCGGACCGCGATACGGGCGCCGACGACACCATCATGACCTCTCAAGCAGCCGTGTTCTCCACGTTCTGGCCGTCCCTGCGGCGGCTCGACGGCGCCCGGGAACTGCTGGCGCAGTGCTTCGACAGCGGCCTAGCCGTGGCTCTCGCCTCCTCCGCCCGGGACCGCGACCTTGAGATGCTCCGCGGCGCAATCGGCGCGGATGCCTACATCCATGCCGCCACCAGCTCCGCCGATGCAAAGGAAAGCAAACCCGCACCGGACATCCTCGTCGCGGCCCTCAAGGCCGTCGGCGTTCCCGCCGGGAACGCCGTGTACGTCGGCGACGCCGTCTGGGACATCCACGCAGCCGGAGCCCTGGACATGCCGGCGATCGGCCTCACCTGCGGCGGCACCAGCGAAGCCGAACTGCGCGAAGCCGGCGCCGTGGAGGTCTATGAAAGCCCGCGCGCGCTGCTGAACAACCTCGGCAGCAGTGCCATCGGGAGGCTTGCCGCGCGCATTCACGGTTGACGGGTACCCGGGAAACCGGCGTCGGCCCTAGCGAGCTGGATGTTCCCTTGCCCAGAGCTTCAGGAACGCCCGCTCGGCGTCGGCCGCCAGGCCCTCCTCCTTGGCGTGCAGCCGGCCGTAAGTGAAACCGTTCTCCCCGCTGCGCAGCGCCCGGCCGCCCAGCTCGGCAAGCCGTGCCCGCGCCATGACGCTGTCCTGGTGCTGGCCCAGGAGCTGCTGAATCTTGGCCGCCGACTTCGCCGTCTTCCTGGCGCGCCGGCGCCGCTTCTTGCCCGCCGGGTGTCCAGCCCCGGCTCCCTCCGGCGATGAGGCGGCGAACTCCGCGGAGTACCGCAGCCGCTTCGCCGCCTTCCGGACCTCGTGGAGCCCGGCGTCCCTGGCGGCGCCGTCGTCCGCCGGCGGTGGAAGCGCGGCCACAGCGCGCCGGAGCCGCCGCTGGTCCTTGGCCACCAGCTTGCGGATCCCCGTTCCTGGTGACGCGGCGGCCTTGGCCGAGAACGGCGCATTGGCGAACAACTGTTCAAGGTCCGCCAGTAATTGTGTGTAGCGCTCGCCCCCGAGTGCTTCGCCGGCGGCTTCGAGCCCCGCGGCGGCCAGCGCGTCGAGCTCTTCGTCGATCCGCTGGGCGGCCGGGCCGAAGCGCAGCGACTCGGGCTCCCGGGCGAGCAGTGAGGCCAGCCGGTCGTGCACCACTCCCGGGTCGCGGCCGGCACCGAGCAGTCCTGAGAGCCAGCGCAGTTCGCCGCGCACCGGTTCCACGCCACCGTCCTCGAAGAGCGCCCGGCCAGAAGCCAGCAGCGACCGGAGGCGCCGCGCCGCAACGCGCATGAGGTGGACTTCCTCGGACTGCTTGGCGCGGACTCCGGGCGCGTGCCGGCGCAACTCGGCGAGCTGCTGTCCCAGGTAGGCCAGTAAGACTTCGCCCACAGTAGTTGCCACGCTTCACTCTACGTCGCCGGCGCGGCGTCGGCGAGGGTCGCCGTCGTGCCGGTGCTGTGCTGCCGCGCTCCGGCGATTTGGGTCAATGTTTGCGCCGGACACTGCCGCGGCGTGCCGGACCGGCATAGGCTGGCCGGAGTACCCTCCAACCCCGTCACACCAGGAGCCCCACATGTCGCACCAGCACCACCTCGGCCCGGTCGCCGTCGTCACCGGAGCGGGTTCAGGAATCGGGCGGGCGGTGGCCCGGCTCATGCTGACCGAAGGCTATCGCGTGGTGCTGGCCGGCCGGCGGGAGGCGCCGCTGCTGGAAACCGGAGCTGGCCACGCCCAAGCGATCGCGGTGCCCTGCGACGTCACCCGGAGCGACGACGTCGAGCGGCTTTTCGCTGTGGTGCTCGAGCACTGGGGCCGGGTGGACGTGCTGTTCAACAATGCCGGCGTCGCCGGGCCCGCCGGCTCGGTGGACGAGATCAGCGTCGCCGACTGGGACGCCACGGTGGCCGTGAACCTGACCGGATCCCTGCTGTGCGCCGCCGCGGCCGTGCGGGCAATGAAGGCGCAGTCCCCGCCGGGCGGCCGGATCATCAACAACGGTTCTATCGCGGCACACTCACCCCGGCCGCGCACCGTCGCCTACACGGTCACCAAGCATGCCATCACCGGGCTGACCAAGAGCATCGACCTCGACGGCCGCGCCTTCGGGATCAGCTGCGGGCAGATCGACATCGGCAACACGGCAACGGCAATGATGACCGAGCTCGGCGTGGGGGACGGTGCGCTGCAGGCCGACGGCAGCCGCCGGGTGGAACCGACGTTTCCGGTCGAGGACGCGGCCCGCGCCGTGCTGCTGATGGCCGCCATGCCTGCCTCCGCGAGTGTGGGATCGCTCGTGATCACCGCCGCGGGGATGCCGTTCGTCGGCCGCGGCTGAGTAGCCTGCTGCCCGCCCGATGGCTGCAGACGCGGCTAGAGCGGCAGCAGCCCGGATAGGTCGGCCCGCAGCCCGGAGGCGGCCACCAGGCCGGCGTCGACCGCGTCCGCCCAGCTGAGCCGGCCGGTGGCCATCGCGAGCCAGGTGGCGGCGTCGCACTCGATCACGTTCGGCGGAGTACCGCGGGTGTGCCGCGGGCCCTCGACACACTGTGTGACCCCGTATGGCGGGACCCGGACCTCCACCGAATTGCCGGGGGCCCGGGCGGTGACCTCCTCGAGGGAGTAGCGCACCGCCGTCGCGAGCGTAGTGCGGGACACAGGAGCGGGAGCGTCGGACGCGTCCGGCGTGGCGGCGTCCGGCGTGGCTGCGTGCGGCGCCGGGGCGTTGGCGTCCCGCCAGAGGGCCAGCGCCGCGCGGCCCTCATCCAGCGGGATCCGGCGCCGTGAAACTGCCACGGCCCTAGTCCAATAGTGCCGAGACGGCGTGGCCGAGTCGGATTTTGCCGACCGGGCGGCCGCCGCCCAGCACCGGGTCGACCACCTTTTCCAGCACGCTGGAAACTTCCGGGATCTCCACAGCCCCCACGGCGGCGAGCAGGGTCAGGCCCACCAGGGTGGTGGCGCGGATGTTGCCGTCGAGGACCTTGATGGCCACCGAGACGCCCTGCGGGGTAGCCATGACCAGCACCCCCTCGGCGCCGACCTTGGCGATGATGCCGAGCTCGTCCATCACGATCGTGTTGGCCTGACCCCGGCCCTGCACGGCCCACGGGTAGTCCAACATGGAGGTGGCGATCGTGGCGGCCCGGGCGTTGGAGTTGTCGTCGCCCGGAGCCTTGGCCAGCCGGGAGAAGGCGCGGGCGAGGCCGGTGAGGGACACGGCGGCCACGGGGGCGCCGCAGCCGTCGATGCCCAGGTGGGCGATCCGTTCGCCGCAGTATTCCTCAATAACGGAGCGGATGCGCTGCTGCAGGGGATGGTTCGGCTCGAGGTAGCTGTGCGTGTCCCAGCCGTTCTCCGTGCAGGCCCAGAGGAAGGCCGCGTGCTTTCCCGAGCAGTTGAAGGCCATCCGGGATTTTCCGCGTTCGGTCTGGACCAGCCAGGTCCGGGCGGTCTCGTCCTCGGGCCAGGCCGCGGGGCACTGAAGCTGGTCTTCCTTGACGCCGGCGGCCTTGAGCATGCCCTCCACCACGTCCATGTGGTCGAGGGAGCCGACGTGGCTGCCGCACGCGATCGCCACCTGCGCGCCGCGCAACGGAACGCCGGACTGCATGGAGGCGAGGGCCTGCAACGGCTTGAGGGTGGAGCGCGCGTAGATGGGGGTGGTGATGTCGCCAAGTTCGGTAACGACGTTGCCGTCCGCGGACAGCACGACGGCGGAGCCGATGTGCCGGGACTCGACAAAGCCACTGCGTTCAACGACCGCCAGCTCGACGGCGGACTCAACTGTGAAGGTGGCATGCGGGTTCAAAGGCATGCAGCAAGTCTATGGTGCGTTACCGGCTCAACCCGGTTACTCCACGGTCACCATGACGGACTGCCAGCCGGACGCGCCGTCGGGCACCGGGTCGGCGCGCTTGTCCGTCTGGACCTCGCCGGTGCCGTCGGTGGCGCGGGCCTTGATGTAGTGCGGTCCCGGGGTGGCTTCCCAGTCGAAGGACCACTGTCGCCAGGTCACCACCGAGGCCTCCGCGGAGAGCACGGCCTCGGTCCACGGGCCGTTGTCGATCTGGACCTCCACCTTGGTGATCCCGCGGGTCTGCGCCCAGGCGGTGCCGCCGACAGCGACCCGTCCTGCAGGGACCTTGGCGAATGACTTGGGCACTTCCACCCGGGCCATGGTCTTGATCGGGCCGCGCTCGGACCAGCCGCGCTGGGTCCAGTAGGCCTTGTGGTCCGCGAACCGTGTCACCTCGAGGTCCACCACCCATTTGGTGGCCGAGACGAAGCCGTACAGCCCGGGAACCACCATCCGGACGGGGTAGCCATGTTCGAGGGGAAGGGCTTCGCCGTTCATGCCGATCGCCAGCATCGCGTCGCGGCCGTCCTGCAGGACCTCCAGCGGGGTGGACGCGCTGAAGCCGTCGACCGAGGTGGAGAGCACCATGTCTGCGCCCTGCTTGGGCCGGGCCATCTTGAGCACGTCACGGATGGGCATGCCCAGCCATTTGGCGTTGCCGGCCAGGTTGCCGCCGACGGGGTTTGACACGCAGGTCAGGGAGACGTGGGATTCGATCAGCTGGGCGTCCAGCAGGTCCTGGAAGCTGAGCCGCAGTTCTTGTTCGACCAGGCCGTGGACACGCAGTTCCCAGTCCTGGGCGTTGATTTCCGGCACGCTGAGGGCAGTGTCGATCCGGTAGAAGTCCTTGTTGGGCGTCAGCCACGGGGTGACCCCCGGGGCCTTGGACTGGACGCCGGCGGGCACCGGAGCGGCAGCCTTCGCCGGGGCCGGCAGTTTCAGGGCGCCGCGGGCCTGCGCCACGTTGCTTCGTGCAGCGCTCAGTAGCCGACCGCCGGTGGCGGCGACGGCGGCGGCCGCGGCGGTGATGCCGGTGGCGGTGAAGAAGGCGCGGCGGGTGGTGGCGGGGCGGTCCGGTTCCTTGGCGCCGCGGTCCGACGCGACATCCGGCCATTCCCGCATCCGCCAGAGCCGGGTGGTCAGGAACCGCAGGACAACCAGGCCGGCCACGGTGCCGATGAGCGACGGGATGGCGTCGAAGGGTTTCACCCCGGCCCGGGTCACCACAGTGCCGACGATGACGGCGCCCATCAGCACCACGCCGGCCACACCCAGGGCCCATTTTCGGTACGCCACGATGCCCAGCACACAGGCGAGGAGCAGGATCGTGACGGCCATGCCCACGAACAGGGCGGCCTTGTCATTGGTGCCGAAGGTTTCAACGGCAAAGTTCTTCATCCATAGCGGCGTGAAGTCGATGAACGTCGAGCCCAACGCAATCAGCGGCGTCGCCCGCGTAGTGAAGAACGCGCCGATCAGTTCCGCGACGGACAGGACGACGGCGGCCGAAACCACCCCGGCCAGTGCGGCGAGGGCCGTGGAACCTGACCGCAGCGCGGACCGTTTCCTGGGCTGCGGGGCGGTGCCGGGCTTCGGTGTACTGAGCGTCTTCATACAGGGTGTTCGGAGCGGCGGGGTGTCGGGATTGTCCGGCGCTCCCCAAGGGGTGGACATGCTCTCCCCTGAGTAGCTGGGATGGGCATGTGGGCAGTATGTCCGGTGGCCGGGGCGAGGACTGGGCATGTCCCGGCGTGGAACCCGGGGCGAGGACTGGGCATGTCCCGCGGGCGGTCACAGCTTAGGAGCCTGCCGGGTCCACAAAGTATCCTTGGGAACTGTGAAGGTACTTGTCATCGGCCCCGGCGGCCGCGAACACGCCATTGTCCGCTCCCTGCTCGCCGACCCGAATGTTTCCGAGGTCCACGCGGCACCGGGCAACGCCGGCATCGCTAAGCTGGTCCCCACCTACCCTGTCGACGCGAACGACCCCGACGCCGTCGCCGCCCTGGCGATCAGGCTCGGCGTCGACCTCGTGGTGGTGGGACCCGAAGCGCCGCTCGCCGCGGGTGTGTCCGACGCTGTCCGCGACGCCGGGATTCCGGTGTTCGGCCCGAGCAAGGCCGCCGCGCAGCTGGAGGCCTCCAAGGCCTTCGCCAAGGAGGTCATGGCCGAGGCCGGCGTGCCCACCGCGATGGCCCGCGTAGCGTCCAACGCCGATGAGGCCGCCGACGCGCTTGATATCTTCGGAGCACCCTATGTCGTGAAGGATGACGGGCTGGCCGCCGGGAAGGGCGTCGTCGTCACCCGCAACCGGGACGAGGCGCTGGCGCACGCGCAGAGCTGCTTCGACGCCGGCGGCACCGTGGTGATCGAGGAGTTCCTCGACGGCCCGGAGGTCTCCGTGTTCGTCCTGTGCGACGGAAGCACCACCGTGGCGCTGTCCCCGGCCCAGGATTTCAAGCGCATCTTCGACAACGACGAGGGCCCCAACACCGGCGGCATGGGCGCGTACACCCCGCTGGACTGGGCCCCCGATGGCTTGGTCCAGGAGGTCATCGACCGGGTCGCGCAGCCCACCGTCAACCAGATGGCCCACCGCGGCACCCCGTTCGTCGGCGTGCTGTTCGTCGGCCTCGCGCTGACCTCCCGCGGCACCCGCGTCATCGAGTTCAACGTCCGCTTCGGCGACCCGGAGACCCAGGCGGTCCTGGCCCGGCTCAAGACACCCCTCGGCGGGCTGCTGATGGCCGCCGCGAAGGGCGGTCTGGACAAGGTCCAACCGCTGCGCTGGTCCAAGGAGTCCGCGGTCGCCGTCGTCGTTGCCGCCGAAAACTACCCCGGCACGCCCCGGGCCGGGGACCGGATCCGCGGCCTGAAGAAGGTCGAGGCGATTGAGGGCGTGCACGTGATCCACGCCGGCACCAGGCTCGACGACGAGGGCAAGATCGTCTCCGCGGGCGGCCGCGTCCTGGCCGTGGTGGCGCTCGGCACCGACCTCGTGGAGGCCCGCGAACGGGCGTACGACGGCGTCGAACTAGTCCAGCTCGACGGCGGCCAGTTCCGCACCGACATCGGTGGCAAGGCTGCGCGCGGCGAAATTAAGGTGACGGCGCCCGGCACGGCGGCTGCCGGCGCGAAAGCGAAGGCCTGACCATGAACGCAAGCGAATCGGCCCTGCCCGCCGGCGGCCTGGACACCGAGACCCTGGACCTGCCGGGCTGGACGCACGTCTACTCCGGCAAGGTCCGCGACCTGTACATCCCTGCCGACGCCGCGATCACGGAACGCGTCGGCCACGAGTGCGTCCTGGTGGTGGCCAGCGACCGGATCAGCGCCTACGACCACGTCCTGGCGAGCGAGATCCCGGACAAGGGCCGCATCCTCACCCAGCTGAGCCTGTGGTGGTTCGAACAGCTGGGCGTGGAGCACCACGTCCTCGCGTCCACTGTCGACGGCGGCGTTCCCGCCGCGGTCGAGGGCCGGGCCATGATCTGCAAGAAACTTGAGATGTTCCCGGTGGAATGCATCGCCCGCGGCTACCTGACCGGCTCCGGGCTGGCCGAATACCGGGAATCGGGCACCGTGTGCAGCATCCCGCTGACGCCGGGCCTGGTGGACGGGTCCCGGCTCGAGCAGGCCATCTTCACCCCCTCCGCGAAGGCCGAAGTGGGGGAGCACGACGAGAACATCACCTACGACGCCGTCGTCGGGCTGGTCGGCGAGGACGTGGCCGGCCGGCTCCGCGAACTGACCCTGGAGATTTACACCAAGGCGGAGGCGATTGCCCGCGGCCGCGGCATCGTCCTGGCCGACACCAAGGTGGAGTTTGGCCTTGACCCCGCAACCGGTGTCATCACCCTCGGCGACGAGGTCCTCACGCCGGACTCCTCACGGTTCTGGGACGCCGCCACCTACCGGCCCGGCCAGGCGCAGCCGTCCTACGACAAGCAGTACGTCCGTGACTGGCTGACGTCCGCGGAATCCGGCTGGGACAAGTCCTCCGACATGCCGCCCCCGGCGCTGCCGGCCGACGTCGTCGCCCGCACCCGGAGCCGTTACGTGGAAGCTTTCGAGCTGCTCACCGGGCGCACCTTCGCCTAGGGTTCTGGACCCGCCGGCCGGCGCGGCTAGCTGCCGGCGCCGGCAGCAGCGGCTTCGGCGCGGCGCTGGGCCAGCCGGATTTCCAGCACGGCGTCCATCGCCTGCTGGACCCGGTCCGAGGCTCCGGCGGCGCTGAACTCCTTCTGCGCTTCGTCCAGGTAGACGAGGGCCTCCTCGGCTTCGCCGGCAGCCTTGAGTGCCCGGCCCAGCAGCAGGGCCACCTCGCCGGCGACGTGCTTGGCCAGCGCATCCCGTTCGGCGTGGATCTCGCGCAGCTTCTGCACGGCCCCCACGATGTCGCCGGTGAGGTAGAGCCACCTGGCCCGGATAAAAGCGACTTCCAGGTGGTCCGTTTTGTTGCCGCCCACGATCGAGAGGGCCAGCTCGGCGCGCTCGATCGAGGACAGGGTTTCCGGTTCGACGATTCCGGAAGACAGGCGGACCGCGGCGGAGGCCTTGTTGAACCTGGCCCAGAGGTCGATGTCGTTCGCGGGGGAGAGCAGCCTGGCGGCTTTCTCGTGGTACTTGATGCCCTCGGCGTAGTCGTGGCGCATGAACGCGACGTTGCCGATCACCCAGGCCACCTCGCCGGCGAGCTGGGACATGGACTGGTCGTCCATCTGCGCGTTCATGTCCTGGCAGTATTGCCAGGCTTCGTCCAGCCGGCCGCTTTCCGCGAGGGCGCCGATCAGCGCGCGCAGCGCGCCGATGATGAGCGTGGAGCCCTTGGGCAGTTGATCGCAGAGCCGCACCGCCTCCTGGGCGTGTTCGACGGCGACCGCCAGCTGGCCCTGGCCGTGGCACACGGCGGCCAGCATCTGCCGGGCCCGAACCCCCAGGCCCGCCGACTCGGCAGCCATCGGATGGTCCAGCAGCCGCTGGACCAGCTCCTGGCATTCCTTGAGCTGGCCCTCCTTCATGAGGCATTCGGCCTGCATGTACGTCATGTTCCACCAGGCGCTGGTGTTCTTTCCCTCGATCGCGATCTGGGCGGCCGTGGCGGCATGGCTGGCGGCCAGCGGGTAGTCGCGGAGGTCCCAGGCCTGCCGGGCGTACAGCCCGGCCAGGACGTATTCGGCGTCGCTGACCGAGACGGGCTGGCTCCAGGCCTCCAGCGCCTTGGGCGCGAGCTCGAGCCGGCGGGCGAGTTCCTCGATGACGTCCGCGGTCGGTTCACGGCGGCCGGTTTCGAGTAATGAGATGTAGCTGGGGGAGTACTTGTCCCTGCCCAGTTCCGCCTGGGTGAGGCCGCGCTCCAGCCGTTCCGCTCGGAGTTTTTCCCCGAATCCGTTCCCCACGGCTTCCTCCTAATTCCGGACAGTCTTTGTACTAAATGCTTGACAGTCTCTGTGCAAGTAATTTTACAATGTATGTCAACAAGGGCTCGTGCTGGCTTTGTAACTATCCGACTCGTATTTCCGACTCGTATTGAGGAACCCACATGTTTAAGAAGATTGCTGCCTCCGTCGCCCTGGCTGGCGCGCTGGCGTTCTCCGCAACGGCTCCCGCAGTGCTGTCAGTAAGTGCCATCGGTAACTGGCCCGACCCCATGGGCAACAGCACCCAGGCCATCGGCAACTGGCCGGACCCGATGAGCTCAACGCAGGGCAGCCTTTCGGCGATCGGCAACTGGCCGGATCCGATGACCTATTCAACCAACATCGGCAACTGGCCGGACCCGATGTAAACAACGCTCCGAGAACAGCCCCGGGATATCGGTGAATGGTGTCCCGGGGCTGTTTTTTGCCGTCAAACCCGCATCCGGGAGTTCGGCGCCGGTGCAGGTGCGGACGGCGCACAAAAAAGAGGGCCTTCCGACTGGAAGACCCTCTTTTTGACTGGTCGGGATGACAGGATTTGAACCTGCGACCTCGTCGTCCCGAACGACGCGCGCTACCAAGCTGCGCCACATCCCGATCCGTTACTTCAAAAGCAACTTCACAAGAGTATCCGATTCCGGCCCCGGATGCGAATTGAGGGGCCGGACGCGACACCCGGAAGGCCGGACGCGGCCGGAATCAGACCAGCGAGTCCTTCCACGCCCCGTGCAGCTGGGCGAAGCGCCCGCCGCCGCCGATGAGTTCCGCCGGCGTGCCGTCTTCCACCACCCTGCCGTCGTGGACCACCAGCACGCGGTCCGCGGTCTCCACGGTGGAGAGCCGGTGTGCGATGATCAGCGCCGTGCGGTCCGCTTCCCCGGGGCCGGTGCCACGCAGCAGGCTCGCCAGCCCGGCCTGGACCATGCGCTCGGACGGGATATCCAGCGAGGATGTGGCCTCGTCGAGGATCAGGACGGCGGGCCGGGCCAGGAACGCCCGGGCGAAACTGATCAGCTGGCGCTGCCCGGCCGAGACGCGGCCGCCGCGCTTGTTGACGTCGGTGTCGTAGCCGTCCGGCAGCGCCGTGATGAACCCGTCGGCACCCACGGCCTTGGCGGCGTCCGCGATTTCCTGGCGGGATGCCCCCGGCCTGCCCAGCGCAATGTTGTCCGCGACCGAGCCGCTGAACAGGAAGGCCTCCTGGGTGACCATGACGATGTTCCGGCGCAGGTCCGCCGTCGTCAGCTGCCGCAGGTCCACGCCGTCGAGCGTCAGCGAGCCGGAGGAGACGTCGTAGAACCGGGCGATCAGCTTGGCCAGCGTCGACTTCCCGGCGCCGGTCTGTCCCACCAGGGCGACCGTCTGGCCGGCGGGAATCTGCAGGTCCAGGGCGGGGATGACCACCGGGCCGTCGCCGTAGCGGAACTCGACGCTGCGGAAATCGATGCGGCCCTTCGCCTCGGGCAGCGGTACAGGATCGGCGGGCGGCCGGACGGTGGGAACTTCCTCCAACAGTCCGGAGACCTTCTCCAGCGCCGCCTGCGCACTCTGGAACGAGTTGTAGAACATCGCCATCTGGTCCACTGGCTGGAAGAAGCGTTTGGCGGAGAGGATCAGCGCCAGCAGCACGCCCACGGCGAGCTCGCCGCTGAGCACCCGGAAGCCGCCGGAGAGCAGTACGACGGCGACGCAAACGTTCCCGATCAGCACCAGGCCGGGCTGGAAGATGCCGTTGAGGTTAATGGAGCGGACGGTGACCTTGCGGTAGTCCTCGGAGAGCTCCGCGTAGCGCTCGGCGTTCTGGGGCTCCTTGCGGAAGGCCTTGACGGCGCGGATGCCGGTCATGGTCTCGATGAAGTGCACAATCAGCCGGGCCGAGACCACGCGGGATTCGCGGAACGCGATCTGGGAGTGCTTCTGATACCAGCGGGCCAGGAAGTACATCGGCACGCCGGCCGCGAGCACCAGCAGCCCGCTGCGCCAGTCGAGCACGAACACCGTGATGGCGGTGAAGAACATGAAGATTATTCCGGACGCGAGCGAGCTGACCCCGGAGTCGAGGAGGTCGCGCAGGGCTTCGAGATCCGAGGTCTGCCGGGCAATAATGCGGCCGGACGTGTACTTCTCGTGGAACTCCAGGCTCAGCCGCTGGGTCTGCCGGAAGACCCGTACGCGCAGGTCCAGCAGCATCGCCTGGCTCAGGCGCGCCGTCGAGGTCACGTACAGGGCGGTGAGCCACGCCGTCGCGACGGCCGCGGCGAGGTACGCGACGCCGGCGAGCACGAGCGGGACGTTGTCCCCGGCGCGGAGGGCCGGCAGGGCGTGGTCGATCCCGAAGGCGATCAGCGCCGGACCCGCGACACGGGCGGCCTGCGAGAGCACGACGGCGGCGATGGTCAGCCAGAAGCGCAGGCGGACGGGACGGATCAGCGAACCGAGCAGCGCCAGGGAGCGGCGCCGGACGGTCTTACTCTCGGACTTGGACAGGTGTGCGTTGTCCTCGTTGGCGGTGCCGAAGGTGGCGGTGCTCATCGGGACACCTCCTCGGCCTCGAACGCCGACAGTTCGGAGTCCAGGTCCCGGGGTTCCGGATCCAGGCTGGCGATCACGTAGCGGTAGTGGCTGTTCTCCGCGAGCAGTGCGGTGTGGGTGCCGACGGCGGCGATCCGGCCGTCCTCAAGCAGGGCCACCCGGTCGGCCAGGGCCACGGTGGAGGGCCGGTGGGCGACGATCAGGGTGGTGGTCTCGGCGAGCACCTCGCGGAGACGGGCCTCGACGAGTTCCTCGGTGTTGACGTCCAGCGCGGAGAGCGGATCATCCAGGACCAGCACCTTGGGCTGGGCGGCCACGGCACGGGCCAGGGCGATGCGCTGCCGCTGGCCGCCCGACAGGCTCAGGCCCTCCTCGCCGATCAGGGTGTCCAGGCCCTGCGGCAGGGAGTAGGCGAAGTGGGCCTGGGCGGTGTCCAGCGCCTCGGCCAGGATCTGCTCCCGGCGCTCAGCAGTCTCGTTCCCCTGGACGCCGAGCAGCACGTTGTCCCGGACGGAACTGGAAAACAGCGTGGTGTCCTCGAAGGCCACGGCCACAATGGTCCGCAGCTCCTCCACACTAAAGTCGCGCAGGTCCACGCCGTCGATCGTGACCGAGCCCGCGGTGACGTCGAACAGGCGCGGCACGAGCTGCAGCAGGGCGCTTTTCCCGCTGCCGGTGATGCCCACCAGGGCCAGGGTCTCGCCGGGGCGGATGTCCAGGCAGATGTCCTTGAGGATCGGCTTGTCCGGGGCGTCCTCGAAAGCGAAGGTGGCATTGCGGAAGCCCAGGGCGCCCTTGAGCGGTGCGGGGCGGCGCGGCTCCGGCGGGCTCGTGATGGTGTTCACCGAGTCCATCACTTCGAAGTGCCGGTCCACCGCGGTCTTGGCGGTGAGCGCCATGGCGAGCAGCATGCCGCAGGCCTCCACCGGCGCAGCGATGACGGCGGCGGTGGCGAAGAACGCCACGAGCGAGCCGATGCTCAGCTGGCCGCCGGCCGTCAGCATGACGCCGACGACGAGGCCGGCGCCGAGGGCCAGCTCCGGCAGCAGCGTGACGACCAGGCTGAAGCCGGCCAGGTGCTTGGCCTTCGCGATCTCGGTCAGGCGCAGCTCCTGGGCCTGTTCGTTGAAGTTTTCCAGCGCCTCCTGGCTGCGTCCGAAGGCCTTGAGCACGCGGATGCCGTGCACGGATTCCTCGACGGTGGTGGCGAGGTCCCCGGCCTGGTCCTGGCTGCGCCGGGCCACCTTGCCGAACCGGGTGCGGAAGCGGAAGCCGTAGAGCATGATAGGCACGGCGGCGGCCAGGAAGATCAGTGCCAGCTGCCAGCTCATGGAGAACATCACGACGACGCCGATCACCACGGTCAGCGTGGTGACCACGAGCATGATCGCACCGAACGCCATCCAGCGGCGGAGGAAGTTCAGGTCCGTCATGGCGCGCGAAAGCAGCTGCCCGGAGCCCCAGCGGTCGTGGAAGGAAACCGTCAGGTCCTGCAGATGGCCGTAGAGCGAGACCCGCATCCGGGTTTCCACGGTGGTGGCCGGGTTAATGACGAACTGGCGGCGCAGCGCCACGAGCCCGGCCTCGGCGACGCCCAGCACCAGAATTACCAAGGAGGCGATCCAGACGGCCTGGCTGCTCCCGCCGGGGCTCAGCCAGTTGTTGACGAGCACCCGCAGCACCTGGGGGACGGCCAGGGCGACGACACTGGCCAGCAACGCGCACAGCAGCCCCATGACCAGCCGCGGCATTATCGGCCTGACGTGCGGATAGAGACGACTGATGGAAGAGAAGAACGGGGTCTGCTTGGCCATGCCTGCTTCTTAACTGCAACTGCGAAAATGGATTACGCATCTGGATGTAGTTTCCTGTAGCAACTACCCTAGGCCATCGGGTGACCCGGTTCACAGGCTCTCGGGCCGTTTCAGGAACTCGCGCGCAAATTAGGGCTGCGAGGGTCCGGTCCGCTGGGTCTGGGTGGGACATGCTCAGCCTTCGAGCGCGCCAGCGTGGGACATGCCCAGTCTTCTGCCGCGCCAGCGTGGGACATGCCCAGTCCTAGCAGCGGGGAGTGGGCATGAACCCAGTATGTCCATTCGTGGTGCCCGGGGGAGAGCATGTCCCGTGGTGCGGAGGGGTGCGGAGTGGTACGAGGAAACGGGGCAGGCTCAGGGACGGGCGGTGAGCGTGAGCAGGACGGCCTCGGGCTTGCAGGCGATGCGGACCGGGGCGAAGCGCGAGGTGCCGATCCCGCCGGAGACGTTGACCGGCGTCGTCCGCCCATTGCTTTCCCAGTCGTGCAGGCCCCTGGCCCGCCAAGTGGGGAGATCGCAGTTGGACACGAGTGCCCCGTAGCCCGGGACGCAGATCTGCCCGCCATGGGTATGTCCGGCCAGCAGCAGGTCCGCGGCGTCCTCGGTGAAATGGTCCAGCACGCGCTGGTAGGGGGCATGGGCGACGGCGATCCGCAGATGCGGCTGGGAGTCCTGGCCGGTGGTTCCGCGGGGCCAGCCGGCGTACCGCTCGAGGCCCAGGTGCGGATCATCCACGCCGGAGAAATCTATGCGGAGGCCCTTGAAGGCCAGGGACTGGCAGCGGTTGGTCAGGTCCACCCAGCCCTCCATGCCGAATCCGGCCCGGAGCCGCGGCCAGTCCAGCGCCACCGGGCTCTTGGGCCGCTTGGAGGGCCCGAAGAAATAGGATGCAGGGTTCTTGAATCTGGGGGCGTAGTAGTCGTTCGAGCCGGGAACGAACACGCCGGGGAACTCCAGCAGCGGACGCAGCGCATCGAGGACCGGCCCCACGGCGTTGGGATGGCTGAGGTTGTCTCCGGTGTTGACCACCAGGTCCGGCCTCAGCTCGGCGAGGGAGGCGAGCCAGGCGGCCTTGCGGCGCTGGCCCGGCACGAAGTGGATGTCACTCAGGTGCAGCACGCGCAGCGGCCCGAAACCGGCCGGCAGGATCGGAAGGGATTCCTCCCGCAGCTCGAACTGGTTCTTCTCCCACAGGCCGTAGCCGGTTGCTGCGGCGCCCGCTGCGGCTCCGGCGGCTGCGGCTACGGCAACGCCGCGCCCGATGCTCCGGGCGCGGCTTGCCAGCGTGTTATCCGTGGCCACCGGTCACCCGCCGCTGGTGGGGGGGCTCGTCGGCGGGGCCGGGGTGCCCTTGTCGGCTGCGGCCGGTGCGGGGCTGTCGGTTGGGGCCGGTGCCTGTGCCGGTGACGTGGGCGGCGTCGTTGCCTGCGTCGACGTTCTCGGGGCGGCCACCGGGCCGGAAACCATGTTCGACGGCGGGGCCGGGAACGGGTTGGTGCCGTACGCCGGGGCGATCTGCGCCATGAAGTTCGACCACTGCGGACCCGCGATCATGTAACCGTCGATGCCCTTGTAGAACTGGCCGTTGATGGTGATGTTCTGGCCCGGGCGGCTCTGGTTGCCCAGCGGGTCACCGAACCACGACGCGGTGGCGAGGCCGCTGGTGTGGCCCACCACCCAGGTGGACTCATTGTTGTTCGAGGTACCGGTCTTGGCCGCGATCGGGAAGTTGGTCCGGGTGGAGATCCTCGGCTTGATCAGCGACCCTGAACCCTTGTTCAGGACTTCCTGGAGTGCGTAGTTCACGCCGCGGGCTACCTCGGGCTTGATGGCGTCCCGGCAGCTGGTGGCCTGGGCCGGCAGCTGGGCGCCGGTTGCATCCGTCACGGAGGTGATGGCGATCGGTTCGCAGTACTTGCCGTCGTTGGCGAAGGTCGCGAAGGCACTGGCCATCGACAGCGGCGAAGTCTGGGTGGAACCCAGCAGGTTGCCGGTGGTGAACATGTTGATCTTCGGGTTCGCCTCGAGGATCTTCCCGTCCTTGTCCACCGTGGGCAGGCCGGAGTGTAGCCCGACGGCGTCAACAGTCTTCTGGATGCCGCAGAAGTCCAGCTGGGCAGCGGACGCGAACGTGATGGTGTTGATGGAGTTGTACAGGCCCTCGAGTACGGTCAAGGGGCGGTACCAGGTTTCTTCGGCGTTCTGCAGGTCGTCTGCCGCACCGAGGCCCTTCTCCGCGGTGTTGTACGCGCCGGTGGTCACGCCGCAGGAGTTCCGCCAGGGGAAGTTCAGCGGGTACTTCCGCACGGCGCCGTTGAGCACCGTGTTCATCGACTTGCCCTCGTTGAGCCATTCCGCGAAGGTGAAGGGCTTCATCGTCGATCCCGGCTGGGCGCCGCCGAGGCCGCCGAGGTCGTTGCCCTTCGCGTCGAGCTTGTCGACGCTGAAGTTGATCTGGGTATCGAACTTGCCCTCGCCGGGCAACCAGACGGTGTTTTGGGCCATGTTGGTGATCTTGCCGGTGCCGGGCTGGACCGAGACCAGGGCAGCGCCCCACTTGTCCGGGTTCGCCCCGGCCGAGGCATCCACCTGGGCCTGGGCAACCGCCTGCGCCTTGGGGTCCAGCGTGGTCTTGATGGTCAGGCCGCCGCGGACGATCTTCCGCGTACGGGTGGCCTCGTCCGCGCCGTACGCCGGGTCGTTCTGCAACAGGTGCAGCACGTAGTCGCAGAAATACGGCGCCATCGCGGCGTTCTGGCAGCCCTGCTTGGCCTGGGTCACCTTGGTTACCACCGGCGTGGCGACGGCGGCGTCGTACTCCGGCTGCTTGATCTTGCCCTGGTTCAGCATCGCCTTGAGCACCAGGTCCCGGCGCACCTTGGCGTTATCCGGGTGGAGGATCGGGTCGTAGAAGGACGGGCTGTTGACCAGGCCGGCCAGCAGCGCGGCCTGCGGCAGGGAGAGGTCCTTGGCGCTGGTGCTGAAGAAGAACTTCGAGGCCGCTTCGATGCCGTAGGCGTCCCGGTTGAAGAACACGATGTTCAGATAACCCTCAAGGATCTGCTCCTTGGTGAATTTCTTCTCGAGGGCGATCGCGAGCTTCATCTCCCGGAGTTTGTCCCCCACGCCCTTGTTGACACCGTTGAGGAGGATCTGGTCGCTTTTACCCTGGGACTCCAGCGAGGAGTTGATGACGTTGTTGACATACTGCTGCGTGATGGTCGACGC
>JAPLAM010000107.1 GCA_026393275.1 Arthrobacter sp. | reverse complement strand
CGGGCGCCGCCGTCACGGTCGCCGCCGCCGGTGTCGCCGTCGCTGCGGGGACTGTGGGTGCCGCAGTGGCCGCGGCCGGGACTCTTGTGCTGGCAGCAAGAGTCTGGTCCGGGACGACGCCCGCAACGGTGCCTAGAGCCGGCTGCGTGGCCGGCCGGCCACCTTGGCCACCAAAGTTTTGGCTGCCGGCGGCCTCTCCGCCAACAGGAGGGAGCACGACGGCGCCCGGCAGCGGGCTGTTCGGCGTCGCAGTGGGGCCGACTGTTGCTTTGGCTCCCGGTTCGTGGCCTGCGGCGGGACCGCCGGGTACAGGTAGCGCGGCCGCGGCGTCGAGGCCGGCGGCCGGGACAGCAGTGGCGGTGGCGGTGGCGGTGGCGCCCGCTTGAAGCGCCAGGCGCGGGTCCGCCAGTGGCTGGGTGCTACTGATCGCGGCTTGGGCTCCCCCGGGCAGCGCCACGGGAGCCTGGATTGTCGTCGCAGCGTCGGCCGGTCCCGCCGCCGCGGCAGGTTGGATCCCTGCCGCGAACAGTGCCGAAGCCGACAGGATGCCCGCGGCCGGAGCTGAGGTGTTGTCCGGCGCGGCCGCGGGAACGGCGTCAGCGGAGGCGTCGGCCGGGCGCTTTTTGGCGGCGCCGGCAGGGCCTCGTCCCGGAGCATCTGCGCCCGGAGACGTAGACCGTGGAGTTTCGGACCTTGGCGTTGCGGACCGAGCAGCCGTAGACCCGGGAGTCTTGGCCCCGGGAGCGCTTGACCGTGGCCCAGCCGAAACGGCGTCGTTGTTCATGGCGTCGTTCAGCGCGGTCCCGAAGCCGCCGGCGTTGGACGCCCCCGCCTCTGAACGGGCACGGCTTCCCGGCTGGTTGTCACGGGCCTGTGCCGGGGCCGCGGCGAGCGACGAGGCCAGGTCCATCGACGTCATGCCCTTCACGAGGCGCCCCCTGCCGGGACGATCCGGCGGATGGAGGTCAGGTTGGACTGCTGCTCCCAGGCGTCGCGGATCTGGATGGTCTTGCCCGGCACGGGCGCGTCGATGGCTTTGCCATTGCCGAGGTAGATGGAGATGTGGTTCCCGCCGAAGCTGATCAGCAGGTCGCCGGGCTTGGCCTCGGCGAGGGACGCCACCGGGGTCCCCTGTTTCATCTGGTCGCTGACCACGCGGGGCAGTTCGATGCCCAGGTCCTTGAAGACCCGCTGTGTGAAGCCGGAGCAGTCCATCCCGGTGGCCGGGTTGGTGCCGCCCCAGACATAGGGCACCCCGATGTACTTCTTAGCCATGGCGACCACGTCCGTGCCGGTCGCGGCACCGGAACGTACCGAGCCTGCGGCCGGCGTCGTGAGGCCACTGAGCGCGCCCAGTCCGGTGGCGCCGCCCAGCCCCAAGCCGCTGACCAGCGAGGAGATGTCCGTCCCGGAGGAGGCGCTGCTCCCGCCGAGCGCCGTGGTGAGCGCGTCGGTGAAGGAGGCGGCGTCGCCGGTCCCGGTCCCCGTAGCGAGGGCCGTCGCAGCGGCGGATTTGAGCGCTGCGGTATTGGTCTGGGCCGACGTGGTGCGGGTCAGGTCAGCGATCATCGATTGGATGCCCTGCATGCGGCCCAGTGCCTCGGTCATGCTCATGAGTGCACCTGCTGGTCGTCGCGGTGCCAGATGGTCGAGGCGATCTCGTCCAGCGCGGACTGTTCGGCGCGCAGCTCCGCAGTGTTCACCTCGGCGTCGTGGCGGGCCTGGAGCTTTTCGAGGCCTACGGAGCGCGTGCGGGCCTCAATGAATTCCTCGCGTGCGGCGGCTTCGTCGAGCTCCGCGACGCGGGAGAGGTTCTGCAGGTCCGCAAGCATGCTGTGGGACGCGGAGCGGGACGCGGCGACGGCACGCAACGACGCCGAGCTGACGATGTCCTCGTCGTTGGCGCCCAGCTGGCGGCGGGCGGAGGCTTCCCGGGCACGGACGGAGCTGGACCGGGAGCGGGCGCGGGCCAGCCCGGTGGCGGCCTGGTCCTGCTGGATCTGGCGGAGGCGCAGCAGCCCCGCGAGCGAAAATTGCCGGTTCATGCCGCGGCTCCCAGGATTGAGGTGAGGTTGCCCAGCTGGCGCCAGGACTCGGGGTGGGGGGTGGATTCGTCCATCGGCTGCTGCAGGAATCCGCTGACGGAATCCTCGTGCGCCAGGGCGGCGTCCACCAGCGGGTTGGTCCCGGTCTGGTAGGCGCCGACGTCGATCAGGTCCTGGGCCGCTTTGCGGGCCGCGAGGACCCGGCGCAACGCGGAGGCTGCCTCGAGGTGCGGGCGGGCGTTGACCTTGGAGGCCACGCGGGAGATCGACCCGAGCACGTCCACGGAGGGGAAGTGCCCGGTCACGGCAAGCTTTCGGTCCAGCACCACGTGACCGTCGAGGATGGACCGGGCGGCGTCGGCGATCGGTTCGTTGTGATCATCGCCGTCCACCAGCACGGTGTAGATGCCGGTCACGGAGCCGGTTTCGGCGGTGCCCGCGCGCTCCAGGAGCCGCGCGAGGACGGAAAAGGTCGACGGCGGGTAGCCGCGGGTCGCGGGCGGCTCGCCGGCGGAGAGGCCGATCTCGCGCTGGGCCATGGCCACGCGGGTCAGTGAATCCATCATGAGCACCACGTCCTGGCCCTGGTCCCGGAAGGACTCGGCGATGCGGGTGGCGGTGAACGCGGCGCGCATGCGCATCAGGGCCGGCTCGTCGGAGGTGGCGACGACGACGACGGAGCGGGCCAGCCCGGCCGGGCCGAGGTCGTCCTCGAGGAATTCGCGGACTTCACGGCCGCGCTCCCCCACGAGGGCGATCACGGATACCTCGGCGTCGGTGCCGCGGGCGATCATCGACAGCAGGGAGGACTTGCCGACGCCGGAGCCGGCGAAGAGGCCCATCCGCTGGCCCTTGCCCAGGGTGGTCATGGTGTCCAGCACCCGGACGCCGGTCTGCAGGGCGGTGTCGATCCGGGCGCGCTTCATGGCGTTGGGGGCCTCGTTGTCGATCGGCACGCGGGGGCCGCTGAGCAGCGGGCCCTTGCCGTCGATCGGGCGGCCGAGGCCGTCGAGGACGCGGCCAAAGAGTCCGGCGCCGGTCGGGACCAGCACGGTGCCGCCCTTGGCGCGGACCGGGTCACCTGCGGCGACGCCCGCGAGGCGTCCCAGCGGCATGCAGCGCACGGCGCCTTCGAGGGCGGCCACCACCTCGGCGTCGAGCCCGGGGTTCTCCCCCACGGTGACCAGGTCACCGAGGGCGCAGTCCAGGCCGGACACTTCCAGGCCCAGGCCCATCACGGAGGTGACGGTGCCGACGCGCTGCGGCGCGGCGGCGGCAAGGGCGGCGGCGAAGTCCTCACTCTTGGGGCGCCACTGGTCGATCATGGCTGCCCACCCGGAAGGCCGCCCGGTGCGTTGGCAGCCCACTGCTGATCCCCCAGCAGGGCCGCCTTGGCCCGGGCCAGGGCGCTGCCCAGGCTGGCATCGAGCCAGCCCTGCTGGTACTCCACCTTCGCGTCGCCGCGCCGCAGGGACGGATCAGCGAGCAGCGGCAGCCCGGCCGGCAGGTCCTGGCCTTCCTTGGCGAGCACCTCGATGTCGGCCGGGTGCAGGCGGATGGCCAGCACGGTGGCGGCGTCGTTCCCGGACAGGGCACGGTCCAGGGCGGCGCGGGCCGTCCGGTTTCCCTCGGCGAGTTCGTAGCCGAGGACGGCCTCGGCAAGCTCCAGCGCGGTGCGGGCCAGGACCTCTTCGGCGTCCTGGAGGGCCTGGACGTTGCGGTGCGAGAAGTCGGTGCGGGCCACGGCGAGGGCGCGGACGGCGCGGTCCAGGTCCTGCTGTCCGGCGGCGAGGGCGGCGGCCTGCTCGGCCGCCATCCGGTCGCGCCAGCGACGCTGTTCTTTGGCGGCGGCACGGACCCCCGCGGCGTAGCCGGCGGCGTGGCCCTCGGTGTAACCGGCCTGTTCGCTGGCCGGCCCGCTGGAGCGCAGCGAGGGGAAGATGATGCGGGCGGGGACACTGTCAGTAGACATAGTCTTCTTCGTCCCCGCGCTGGATGGTGATCGCGCCTTCGGCTTCGAGCTCGCGGATGGAGCGGACGACGGCGGCCCGCGCCTCCTCGATCTGCGAGGCGCGCAACGGCCCCAGCGCGGCCATCTCGGATTCGAGGATTTCGAGGTTGCGCCCGGACACGTTGGTGGTGATGGTTTCCAGGACCGGCTCCGAGGCGCCCTTCATGGCCACGGCGAGCACGGAGGCGTCGAGGCCGCGGAGCACCAGCTGCACGTCGCGGCGTTCCAGTTTGACGATGTCGTCGAACGTGACCATCTGGGCGCGGATTTCCACGGCGAGGTCCGGATCGAGCAGGTCCAGGCCGTCGAGCACGGATCGTTCGGTGCCGGCGTCGGTCCGGTTGATGATTTCGAGCAGCGGCTGGATGCCGCCCACCACCTTGGACGCCTGCTGCGAGACGGCCGCGCCGCCGCGCAGCTTCAGCGTGTCCGCCACGATCCCGATGGCTTCCGGCGCGCCGGAACCCATGGTGGCGATGCTGAGTGCGACGTCGGCCCGGAGCGAGCCGGGCAGCCCGGACATCACGGCCGAGGCCTTGCGCGGGCTCAGGTGTGCCAGGACCAGGGCGATCGTCTGCGGAAGTTCGCCGTCGATCAGTGCGAGGATCTGCACCGGTTCGATGTCTTCGAGGAACTCGAACGATTTGCCCGCCATGTTCACCGTCAGGCGGTTGATCAGGCCGGCGGCCTTCTCCGAGCCGAAGGAGGCCTCGAGCAGGCCTTCGGCGAGCTCGCGGCCGCCGCGGGCCTGCCGCGGGCTGCTCAGGGCGGCCTCGTGGAAGTCCTTCATGATCTGCTCGGCAACCTCGGGGTCCACCTTGCGGAGCCGGACAATTTCGGCGGCGATATCCTCCGCCTCGGCGTCCGTGAACTGGGCCATCACCCGCGCCGCGTTGGGCGGGCTCATCTGCATCAGGACGACGGCGGCACGCTGGGTTCCCGTGAGGGTCGAATCGGCGAGTTTCATACCGGCTGCCTGTCATCCATCAGGCCGCGGAGGTAGTCCGCTGCCTTTTCCGGGTTGGCGGCGACCATGTTGTCGATCTCCTGCATCCGGCGTTCGGCCTCGAGTACTTCCATCGGCGGGGACGGCAGCGGTTGCAGCGGCAGGGCGGTGAGCGGGATGGCCGACGTCGCGGGGGCCGGGTCAATGGCCGTCACAGCGGGCATCGGCGGCAGCAGATCCAGGCGTTCGCCCAGGTCCACGGGTTCGCGCTTCTGCCGGCGTCGCAGGATGATTATCACGATCAGGGCCAGGATCAGCAGCCCGAGCAGGATGCTCCCGGCGGTGACCAGGGTCGCGAAGAACGCTGCCTGCTTTTGCGCCTCGATGTCGGCCTTGGCGGCGTCGAGTGAGGCGTTGGCCTGGTCCGCGGCGGCGGTGCTGAACGGGATCACCTCGACGGTGACGACGTCGCCCCTGGCTTTGTCGATGCCGGCGGCGGAGGTGACCAGTGCGGTCAGCGAGCCGAGGTTCAGCCCGCCGGCGGCGGACTGGCTGACGGCCACCGAGATGGTCTGGCGCTTGATGGCTCCGGGCGGGATGACCCGGTCCTCGGTGACCTTGTTGACGGCGTTGTTCTTGGTGGCCGTCGTGGAGTCGAAGTTGCCGTTGCCGCTGGTGCCGCCGGGAACGGCGATGTTGTCCGGGCCGAGGACGCCGGCTGCCCCTCCCCCGGTTCCGTTGTATTTTTCGGTCTTGGAGGATTCGCTCAGCGGCAGCGCACCGGGGGTGTTGGAGAACGTTTCGCTCTTCTGCTGGGCGGACTCGCCGGTGACGTCCGCGGCGACCGCCACGGTGGAGTTGCCGGGACCGACCACCCGGTCCAGGACGGCGCGGACGGCGTCGCCGGTGCGTTGCTGGTAGTCGGTGGCCTGCTTCGAGGATGAGCCTGCGGCGCCGCCGCCCACCGTGGAGAGGACGTTGCCCTGGGAGTCGACCACGGAGACGTTGGCGGGTTTGAGGTTCTCGATCGCGGCGGAGGTCAGGTGCACAATGGCCTGGACCTTGTCGCTGGACAGGGTGACGCCGGGGGCGGTCTCGACGAAGACCGAGGCCGTGGTGTCCGGGGTCTTGGAGACGAAGACGGTCTTTTCCGGGATCGCGAGCCGGACGGCGGCGGTCTTCACGCCCTCCATCGCTCCGATGGTGCTGGCCAGTTCGCCTTCAAGCGCGCGCTTGTAGGTGACAGACTGCTGGAACTCGGAGGAGGTGACGCCCATCTTGTCCAGCAGGGAGTAGCCGGTGGCCGCTGCAGTCGGCAGGCCGGCCGAGGCGGCCTTGAGCCTCTCGTCGTAGACCTTCTCCTGCGGCACCAGGACGGTCGCCCCGCCGTCGCTGAGCTCATAAGGGACGTTGTCCTTTTTGAGCTGGTCCACCACAGCGCTCGCGTCGGCACTCTTGAGGCCGGAGAAGAGCGGCGTCATAGAGGGCTTGGAGAGCCATGCCGAGAGCGCCACTATCCCGACCACCAGTAGCGCGGCGCCGATCACGGCCAGGGTGCGCTGGCCGGTGGTGAATCCTTTGAGGCCGCCACCCAAACGCTGGAAGAAACCGGTAATCTGCGGCGGCATCAGGCCTGCATCCTCATGATCTCGTTGAACGCGTCAACGCCCTTGTTGCGTATGGATGCCACGAGCTCCAGGGTTACTTGCGCCCGGGTGGCAGCGATGGTGGCGTCCTGGATGTCGTTGAGGTTGCCGGTGACAGCGGAGACGGCGAGCTGGTTCGACGTCGACTGCAGTTGCTGGAGGTTGTCCACGGCGCCGGTGAGGGATGCCGCGAATCCGGATCCATCCGTGCTGGGCACAGCCGAGGCTCCAGAGAGGTAGTCCGTCGGAAGGACTCCCTGGACGGGGGCGATCGGGGAAACAGGCATCAGGATCTTCCAATCTCAAGGGCCGCCATGTAGGTCTCACGGGCGCGGTCTACGACCTGGGCGTTAGCCTGGTAGCCGCGCTGGGCGATGATCAGGGACCCCATCTGCTCGGCCATGTCGATGTCCGGGTATTTCACGTTGCCGTTGGCGTCGGCCAGCGGGTGGTCCGGCTGGTACACGATCCGGCCCGTCCCGCTGCCAAGCGGGGTGCTCTTGACGTAGACGCCCATCCCGTTCGTGCCCTCGGCAGCCTCGACGTACTTCGCCTGGAAAGCGTTTCCGGAGGTGCGGGACACATTGTTCATGTTCGCGAGGTTGTCCGAAACGGCGTCAAGCCATTTGCGGTGCACGGTGAGGGCGGAGCCGGCGATGCCGATTGCGTCGAAGGTCATTAGCTGGTCCTCATCGCGGAACGGACGGCGCTGAATTCGTAGCCGATGGCGCGGGACGCGAACTGGAACCGCAGCACGGTATCAATGTTGGAGAGGGTTTCCGTGTCCAGGTTGACGTTGTTGCCGTTCAGCTGGGTGGGCTCCAGTGAGGACGCCGTGCTGGCCTGCACATGGCCGTCTCCGGACTGAACCGATTGGGCCAGGGCATCCTCGAAGCTGACCCGCTGGGCACGGTAGTTCGGCGTGTTGACGTTCGCGATGTTGTTCGCGATTGTGCGCTGACGCAGGGACAGCCCGTTCAAGGCGCTGGCCAGGGCTGTGGAGGTCACGGATTCGAGCACAGAGTCCTACCTGGGAAAGTGTGGGGCTTGGCCGATCCGTGGCCGATAAACGAGCGATCCGTGCTCTTACTGTGGTTATCGGCACTCTTCAGCGCCGCGTTAGCAGAAATGCGAAAGGTTTCTTGCGCGTCTTCCCAGCTGACCAGCGGTCGGCTGGTTTAGCCGTTCACGTCGAGGTAAATCGCCCGGGACTGACCGCCGACGCCGGGCACAGAACTTACGGCGTGGAGCTGGCGGGCCGCGTCGTGTTTGGCCGCTTCCAGACGCCGGGCCACCCGCTCCTGCGCGGCGGACAAGGCCATGGCCCGTCGCCGGGCACCGGGCGGCAAGGAACCAATAGACGACGGCGGGCTCCAGCGCTCCACCGGCAACGCAGCCACCGGCTGCTCCCGGGCGGACAGAGGCCCCAGCGGATCCTTCAGCGTCCGCTCCGCCGAAACGACTGCCATCTCCAGGAGGTCCAGCACCCGGGACCAGGCAGCGAGGGCCGGGTCGTCTGGTCCCGCCTCTGCGGAGGGCTGCTCCTCCTGGCGGGCAGGCTCACCCAAAGCCAAGGCTCCCGCCGGTTGCGGCCTGCGAGGCCCAGGCGCCCGCCGCTGCGAAGCCGGACGACGCCGGGACTGCCGCGGCGGCTGGTGTCGGTGTGGGCTGGGCAGCGGGGATAGCCGCGGCGGCGTCGTGCCAGGCCTGCCGCAGCGGTTCCAGCAGCTCGATTGCTTCCCGGGTCAGGGCCGCGTCCCGCTGGATGTTGGCGTTGACCAAGGCCGTGAAGGCGTAGTTGTAGAGGCCCAGCAGGCCGTCCGCGCCGTCCCAGGCGTCCGTCTTGAGCGAGGAAATCAGCTCCGCGATGATGGCCTGGCCGTGCAGGAGGTTCTCCGATGCGACCTGCCAGTTGGCGGCCTGCTGTGCGGTCTCGGCGCGGCCGAGATCCAGCAGCAGCCGGTCGTAAAGCATGGTCAGGAGCCGTGCGGGCGGGGCGGAGAGGACGGAGTCGGCCAGGTACTGGTTGCGCTGGGCGGCGCTTCCGTTGCCCGCGCCGCTGCCGTAGCCGCCGAAGCTGTTTCCAAAGGGTGTGCTGGTCATTACTTGCCGCTCCCGCTGGAGAGGCCCGCGAGCTGGGAGGTGAGCCAGGACTGTTGCGCCTTCATGTTGCTCATTGCCACCTCGAGAGCGGAATAGGTGCTTTTCAGCGTCGCCTGGCGGGAGGCGAGCCGGGTGTCCCAGTCGCTGATCCGGTTGGCAAGGTCGCTAACTTCGGATTGCTGGCCGGTGATGGTGGTGGTCAGCGTGCCGGTGAATTTGTCCGAGGCGGCATTTGCCGCCGTGGCAATGCGGCCGGCGATCTCCTGCACCTTGGCTGCCGTGCCAGCCGGATCTGCCGCGAGGGCGGCACCGAATTTCGTGGCGTCGAATTCCATGGTGCCGGTCTTGGTGATGCTTATGCCGATTTCCGAAGGCGACCGCGGTGGGGTGCCCACCGGCAGCGAGGCCGCGGAGAGAATGTCCTGGTTCACCGAGCGCACCGTGCTGTCGCCGGCAAAGAGCCCGGCAGAGGTCGTAGTGCCGCTGGTGTTGGTGGTGGTGCTGACCGCCGTCCGGCTGGCCACGAAGGCGAAGATGCCGTTGACCCCGTCCACCAGGCCGGAGGCCATCTTGGTGATGCCGGCGTCGTCGCGTGCCACTGTGACCGTCACGGGGGTGCTTACTTCCTGAGCGGTGACGGAGACGCCGGGGAGGAGATCGGTAAAGGTGTTCGTCGATGATTTAATGGTGGCCTGAAGGTCGGCGGGGCTCGTCGGCCAGAGCACGAGTTCAGCGTCCTGCGGGGCTTTGATGTCGCTGAAGGTCGACCCCGGGTCGGTAATTGTGAACGCACCAGCGCTGCCCGACTTCGTCGCGGTGAACTGCAACCGGAAGTCTCCGCCACCCACGTCCACCTTGGTGGCGGTGACGCCGGCCCCCTTTGCGTTGACCGCTGTAACGACGTCGTCAAGGTTGGTGCCCAGCGGCTCGATCGTATAGTCGACGCCGCCGCTTCTGATCGTCATCGTGGTGTACGGCCAACCCACGACGGCGTTGACCTTGGGCGTCACGGTGACCTGGGTCTGCGCCAGCTTGGTCACCTGGAAATCGATGGAGCCGCCCCTGGCGGCCGCGGTCGTGGTTACGGCAACCTTGTCGCTGCTGGACGTGGCCGAGTAGAGATCCAGGGCGCCGGGTTTCGCCGCGGTGGTGGCCTGCGTCGCGAGCGCGGCGACTTTGCCGTTGAGCCCTTGGAGCGCGGACACCATGGTCTGGATGTCGGCGGACTTGTTCTTGAGCAGGGTTTGGGGAATGGTTTCCACCTGCATGATGGAGCCGATCAGCGCGGTGGTGTCGAGCCCGCTGGCCAGTCCGTCGAGTGAGATTCCCATCGCTGCCGCTCCCTTAGTAAATGCTTTTCCCGCTGCTGTTTGGAAAGTACTGATGCTGCACGTAAGGGCCGGACGATGGTTTTGGCATCGTCCGGCCCTTCCGCAGCTTGATGATCGGGGGTGTCTCTTCGTCCGATCGTCGGTAGCAGTCCTACTTACAGAACTGCCGGATCAGGCCTAGCGCAGGAGCGAAAGAACGCCCTGGCTGGACTGGTTGGCCTGGGCCAGCATTGCGGTGCCGGCCTGCGACAGGATGTTGGCCTTGGTGAACTTGACCATTTCCTGAGCCATGTCTACATCGGCGATGCGCGACTGGGCAGCCTGCAGGTTCTCCCCGGCAACGTTCAGTGACTTGATGGTGTGCTCAAGTCGGTTCTGGACAGCACCGATCTTCGAACGCTCGTCGGAGACAGTGGCAATGGTTCCGTCGATCGCGGTGATCGAGCCAGCAGCAGCCGCAGAATCCTTGAACCCGGCCGCCACCAAACCCTTGATGGTAGTCCCGATTGCGGTGACGTCTGCACCCGAAAGGTCCACAGTGATCTGGTCGTTTGTGGTCGAGCTCCCGGCGCCAACCTGGAAGGTTAGCTTGCCGTTGTTCGCAGTGCCGCCCTTGCCGTCCAGCAGGGTGGTGCCGTTGAAGTTGGAAGAGCTGCCGATACGGGTGAGCTCGTCGGCCAATCCATCAACTTCGGTAGAGATTGCCGTGCGCGCAGCACCGTTGTTGGAGTCGTTACCTGCTTGGACGGCAAGGTCGCGGACGCGCTGCAGGATCGAGTGAACTTCCGTAAGGCCACCTTCAGCCGTCTGCAGAAGGCTGATGCCGTCCTGGGCATTGCGGGCGGCCTGAGCAGAACCGGTGACCTGTGATTTCAGGCCCTCGGAGATAGACAGACCTGCAGCGTCATCGGCCGCACGGTTAATGCGTAGCCCGGTGGACAGCTTCTCCAAGGACTTGGAAAGGTCGGTCTGCGTGGCGTTGAGGTTGCGGTACGAGTTGTTCGCCGCAAGGTTGTTGTTGATAACGAAGCCCATGGTATTTCCTCCGTGAGTTGGGACTGTAAGCGACGGCCCATCCGTGGGCCTTCAGGAGTAGTTATCGCCGTTTGGGATGCATAGGTAAGGAGAAATCCCAAATTCTTTTCCGAGTCTCCCTTCACCAGATTCCGCGTGTTATCAGCCTTATTCCTGCTAACGGCTGCAATCGCCCTGCCGATAGTTTGTACGAACCCTGCTGCAGGCTGCATCGTCCGCACGATGATTTCCCGTCTCCGCCCGCATCATTCACACACCCGAGGGAGCCCTCCGGACTATGGCCATCCACGAACTTTCTGCCCTGCTGTGGCGGGAGCGTGAACTTCTGGACGTTCTGACTTTCAAGCTGGAAGAAGAGCAACTGCTGCTCACCTCCGGCAAATCCCGGTGGCTGCCGCACGGCACCCGTGAAGTCGAACAGGTTCTGGGCCACCTCTCCCAGGCGAGCCTGGCTCGGACTATCGAGGCCGCCGTCGTCGCCGAAATGTGGGGCCTGCCCACCGATGCCACACTCGGCGAACTCGCAGCCGCAGCCCCGGAAGGTGCCTGGGCCGAGGTCCTCACGGCACACCTCACCGCGCTCACCCGGCAGACTGCCCTGATCAAGGAACTGCGGGATTCCAACGAGCAGTACCTCCGAACCGCGGTCCGCTCCACCCAGGAGTCGCTCGCCGATCTGAACCCCGTGGCCGCTGCCGGCACCTACGATGCCCGCGGCAAGACCGGCGAATCGGCCGGCTCCCGTCTCTTCGACCAGCAATTCTAAGGAAGCGACCATGAGCACCTTCGGCGCCCTGAATACCGCCTACCGCGGTCTGACTGCTGCCCAGCAAGGCATGAACGTGGCCGGTCAGAATATCGCCAACGCCGCCACCGAGGGGTACACCCGGCAGCGCGTCGAACAGTCCTCGCTGGCCGCGCCTGCCCGCGGGCTCTTTAGCGGCGGGGCGATCCAGCCCGGCCAGGGCGTCTCGGTGGACGCGATTGCCCGTCTCGGTAACAGCTTCCTCGACTCCGGCGTCCGCTCCACGAGCGCGCAGGCGGGCTACGCCGGCGTCCGATCCACCGCTTTGCAAGGCATCGAGGGCGTTCTCCAGGAACCCGGCGACAATGGCATCTCCACCTCCCTTCAGGAGTTCTGGTCCGCATGGCAGGGCGCCGCCAACCAGCCCGCCGAGGACGGCCCCAAAGGGCTGCTCCTGAACGCGGCCAACTCCGTCACGGACAAGATTTCCTCGGCCTACCAGGCGCTGCAGGGTCAGTGGAGCGGCGTCCGCGCCCAGGCTTCCGACGCCGTCGACGCCGTCAACGCCGCCGCCACGCAGGTGGCGGCCTACAACGCAACCATCCG
>JAPLAM010000082.1 GCA_026393275.1 Arthrobacter sp. | reverse complement strand
CCGCCCACAATGATCGGCTTTCCGGCAAGCTCCGGCCGCCGCAGCACCTCGACCGCTGCGATGAACTGGTCGAGATCGACGTGCAGGACCCACGGGATTCCGTTCACGCCATCAGTCTGCCCTAAACACCCCTGGCAAGCATCGGCCAGGTAGGGTCGGCAGCAACTGTGAGGCGCCCCACATTGGTTGACTTTACAAGTATTAGTGACAGAATAGATGCATACGCATATAAACGCGTACCGCGGAAACATCGTCACGAGCGTGACCGCGACATCGCTTAGAGATTGGACTGACTCATGCAACTCGAGAACAAGGTCGCATTCATCACCGGCGGCGGATCGGGGCTCGGCCTCGCGACCGCAAAGACCTTCATCGCCGAAGGCGCGAAGGTCATGATCTTCGACTACAACCCCAAGTCGCAGGAAGTCGCTGACGAGATCGGCGCGAAGTTCGTCCAGGGCGATGTCTCGAAGGCCGAGAGCGTTGAGGCGGCCGTCGCGAAGACCGTCGAGGAATTTGGCAAGCTCGACATTGCCGTCGCGTCGGCCGGCGTCGGCGGCGAGGGTGACGTCGTCACCTCGACGGTCGACAACTGGGAGCGCACCAACGGCATCGACTACTCCGGCGTGTTCTACACCAACAAGTACGTCATCGAGCAGCTCCTCAAGCAGGGCGACGGCGGCGTCGTCGTCAACCTCGCTTCGATGTTCGGCCTGGTGGCAATCTCGAACAACATCGCCTACTCGGCCTCCAAGGGCGGCGTCGTGAACATGACCCGCGCCGCCGGGACGATGTACGCCAAGGAGGGCATCCGCGTAAACGCGGTAGCCCCCGGCGTTATCCGTACCCCGCTGATCGACGAGCCGACCCTCGAGCAGTACGCAAACCTGCACCCGGCCGGCCGCGTCGGCGAAGCGCAGGAAGTCGCCGACCTCATCACCTTCCTCGCGAGCGACAAGGCGAAGTTCATCACCGGGGCAACCATTCCGATCGACGGCGGCTACACGGCCGTCTAACGCAAGACCCGCAGCAGCCAGGCGCGCCCCCTCCAATCCGAGGCGGCGCGCCTTGCCGTCTGCCCGGAGAGTGAGGGCGAGGCGGCCCGGCCAAAGAAGCGTAGACCGCCGTCGAACGCGGAAAGTCTTACGAACCACACACGGTCACCCCGGCGGTGCCCGGAACGCTCGCAACCGAGACAGCCGCGGCCTATGGTGAGAACATGGCCCGAACCCACGGCTCCGTGCGCCTCGGTGACGATTTACGTGACCGACGGGTCCTCGTCGTCGAGGACGATCCGACCGTGAGGGAAGTCGCCTGCGACTACCTGCGCTCCGCAGGCTTCATTGTTGACCACGCCGCCGACGGATTCAGCGCACTGAAGGCCGCGGAACACACCAGGCCGGACTTGATCGTGCTGGATCGGATGCTTCCCGGGATCAGCGGGGCTGAAGTCTGCCGGCGAATCCGCGACAACGCGTCGACGCCGATCATCATGCTCACGGCCCTGGGTTCCACCGAGGATCGTATAGAGGGCCTTGAAGCAGGCGCAGACGACTACCTCGCCAAACCGTTTTCCCCGCGTGAACTCGTCCTTCGGGTGCAGTCGATCCTTCGCCGCAGCATCACCGACATCACCCCCGAAGCCCCCTTCGACTTGGGCTGTTTCCGGGTGGATGCGTCCAACCGCAAGATCTTCCAGGACGGGCGCTTGCTCGGCCTTTCGGTGCGCGAATTCGACCTGCTCGCCTTCCTCCTCAAACACCCCGACCAGGTTTTCAGCCGGGCGCAGCTCCTGAAGGCGGTGTGGCAGTGGAACTTCGGGGACCTATCCACGGTCACCGTTCATGTCCGCCGGGTCCGAGAAAAAATCGAAGACGACCCGGCGAAACCACGGTTGCTGACCACCGAGTGGGGCATCGGATACCGGCTCAGCGTCCAGGGCCGCGGTGAATCATGATCGCACTGGCGGACTTTGGCGTCATCCTCCTCACCGCGGCGGTGGCGGCAGGCCTGGTGGCCGCCTGCGCAGGAATTGCCCTGCGATTCGCACGGCACAAGTCAATGCTGTTGCGGCTGCTGATCGTTGTCGCGGCTACAGTGGCTTCCATCGCGGCGGCCACTATCGCGATTGCTGCCCAGATGTATATCTCGGATCACGATCTGGTGGTGCTGTGCTGGGTGATCGGCGTCGGTGCCGCCATCAGCCTGATTGTGGCTGCGTTGATGGGAGTCGGCATCAGCCGGACGGGCGACCGGCTCCGGTCCACGGCCCGGGCGATCGGCGACGGCCAAATCGTCGTCCCGGAGGACTACACCGGACTCGAATTCGCCACCCTGGCCCGTGAACTGGCCGAAACCTCACAGCGGCTCGCCCGCTCCCGGGACGAAGTCGCCACCCTGGAGCAGTCCCGGCGACGCCTCGTCGCATGGATCTCCCATGACCTGCGCACCCCGCTCGCGGCACTGCGTGCGATGGCAGAGTCCCTCGAGGACGGCGTCGTCGAGGAACCGGACCGCTACCACCGGCAGATCCGCCTTCAGGCAGAGACTCTCGCCAGCATGGTTGATGACCTGTTTGAACTTTCGAAAATCCAGTCAGGCACGCTCAGGCTTCACATGGAGCCCGTCTCCCTGTTCGACCTCGTCAGCGACGCCGTCGCTGACTTACACCCGGTCGCCGCATCCCGGTCAATCACCCTCAAAGAGTCCCGGACCGGGAACCTCACCCTCTACGGTGACGCGCGCGAACTATCCCGGGTGATCGGAAACCTCCTCATGAACGCGATCGAGCATTCCCCCGCCAACAGCGAAATCCTCATCTCCGCGCGTGAAACCGGAAATGAACACGTCGCCCTGAGCGTGGTGGACGCCGGCGGCGGAATCCCCGAAGAAGACCTCGGGAAGATCTTCGACGCCGGCTGGCGCGGAACTCCAGCCCGGACACCCTCAGCAACATTGGACATGTCCGCGGGAGCCGGCCTTGGCCTTGCCATCGTCGCCGGCATCGTCGAAGCCCACGCCGGTGGAGTCTCCGTCCGCAATGTCCCCGGCGGATGCCAATTCGACATCACGCTCCCGCGTTTCGGCGCCCGCACCGCCTGAGGACGCCGATGTCCGCGCACCGTAAGGAATAGCGGGCGAATTTTGCGGCCAACGTCCCTAGCGTGGAGGAATGAGGCTAGAGACTCAGTTCGTTGTCGACGTGGTCCTGCCGTGCCTTGACGAGCGCGGCGCGTTGCCGTGGGTGATGTCCCGGATGCCTCCCGGCTACCGGGCGATCGTGGTCGACAACGGCTCAACGGACGGTTCGGGGGAACTGGCGCTGGAGCTGGGCGCCGTCGTGGTCCGGGAGGAGATGCGCGGTTTCGGGGCGGCCGCCCACGCCGGACTTGTCGCGGCGACGGCTGACTATGTCGCCTTCTGCGATTGCGACGGTTCGCTGGATCCGGCACGTCTGCCCGCCCTTCTGGCTCCGGTCATGGCCGGCGCCGCAGATCTGGTGCTGGGCAACCGCCGGCCGCTGCGCGGGTCATGGCCGGTCCACGCCCGGATTGCCAACGTCGTACTTGCGTGGCTGCTGCGCAGGCTGACAGGTGAGGCCGTCACCGATCTTGGACCGATGCGCGCAGGGCGACGGACCGAGCTCTTGTCGCTGGGGCTCCAGGACCGCCGCAGCGGCTATCCGCTGGAGATGTTCCTGAAGGCCAGCCGGCGCCATTGGCGGGTCATCCAGGTCCCGGTCGATTACGCGCCGCGCACCGGCCGGTCCAAGATAACCGGGACGCTCAAGGGAACGTTGACGGCGGTCCGCGACATGGCCGTCCAGCTCACGGCCGTGCCCGGACAGCGTCGGACCGGGGCTGCGCCGCCCCTGCCCGGTCCGGAGCTGCGGCTGCGGGACTCGGACTAGGGGCACGCCATGGACCTGACGGTGGCGGTCATCGCCAAGCAATGCATGCCCGGGCGGGTGAAAACCCGCCTTTCCCCTCCGCTGACCACGGCGCAGGCCGCGGACCTCGCTCAACTGAGCCTGACCCGAACGCTGGATACGGTACGGCGTTTGCCTGTCCGCCGCCGGCTCCTGGTCATGGACGGCACGCCGCGAAACCGCGACGCACAAGGGTTCACAGTGATCGGCCAAAGCGCGGGGACGCTGGACGAACGGCTCGCTGAGATCTGCGACTTCGCCGAAGACCCGTTAGTGATACTCGGCATGGACACGCCACAGGTATCCCCGCTTCACCTTGCTGCACTCCTTAGTGATTGGTCCGCCGGGCGGCCGGCACACGATGCCTGGCTGGGACCGGCGGACGACGGCGGGTTCTGGGCCATCGCCCTCCTCCGGCCCCGCGGAGCGCTCATCCGCGGCGTTCCGATGTCCACGGACAGGACCGGGGCCCGGCAGCTGGCCCGGCTGACCCAACACGGGCTCTCCACCGGCCTCCTGCCCGTACTCAGGGACATGGACTTCTTCGCCGATGCAATCGAGATCGCCGGTGCGATCCCGGGCACGGCCTTCGCGTCCGCGGTCTTCGCCGTTGCTGCACGGCAGGCCGGGCACGCACGGCTGCAAGCGCCAGAGCCGGCGGTGCCGCATAGGGCAGGAGACCGGCGGTGACGGGGCCAGCGGGCGCCCCGGTGCCGGCGCCTGCACCGGCCTTCGGCCAAGGCATGCGGGAACCTTATGCCCGGGCCCTGCGGGTGGGGGGAGGGACCCTGACGCTGCGGCCGTATACCCCCGGGGCCGGCGTCGCCCCCGGCCCCGGCGAAGTGCGGTTCGAGGTTCTCGGCTGGTGCTCGGAGGCAAGCGTCCTGGAGCGGAACCTGCTTCAGGGCCTGAGGGGACCTGTCCTTGATATTGGCTGCGGGCCGGGCCGACTGCTGGCCGCTGCCCGGTCCTTGGGCCTGATCGCGCTGGGCATCGACATCAGTGCGGAGGCTGTCAGCCAGGCCTGCAGCCGGGGGACCAGCGCGCTGCTGCAGTCGGTTTTTTCACCGGTTCCGCAGTCCGGGAACTGGCGGTCTGCGGTTCTGCTGGACGGAAACATTGGCATTGGGGGGAACGTCGCGCGCTTGTTGCGCAGGTGCCGGCAGCTGATCGCACCGCAGGGAACATTGCTCGTGGAGACGGACCCGGACGAAGGCATGGACATTGCCTACCAGGCGGTGCTTGAGGACGATGACGGCAACCTGAGCGAGCCGTTCGCATGGGCGAGGGCAGGGAGGGCGGCTTTGGTGTCCCGGGCGGAGACAGCGGGCTGGACCCTGGCGGCGACAGAGCAGGTTCAAGGACGGGTATTTTGCCGGTTGTCGCCTTTACCTGACCGGGTGCCGTGGGCGGATCGAACGCCCGCGACGGGGCGGCGACGCCTGGACCGTTCGAACGCATAGATCGCGACTGCGGCCACGATGATGAGGGCCGCCCAGAACCAGAGGAGGCGTCCGGCATAGTCGCCCTCGAGGGCACTGATGTTGCGTGCTTCCGACTGCGCCTTGATCAGGATCCCGGTGACGAGGCTGACTGCTGCGCCGGCCATCAGGGTCCCGCGCAGGATGGCAGCGGAGACCGGCCGCAGCCGGGATCCTGTACGTGCCAGCCCCGCCCCGGCCAGGGTCGACAGCGGTACGATAACGCCGTCGTGGAGCAGCACCGCGGCGGCGAGCCAGGTCAGGAGCCCCACCAGTTGCGGAGGGCCCAGTTGGGTGGGCAGGCCCAGCAGCCCGTTTCCAATGAGTGCGATGCCCGCAAGCGCGAGGAAAATCCGGAGCAGCCGGCCTGGGACCGGTCTGCGGGGGCGACGGGAGTTCAGCGGTTTCACAGGACCTCCACCTGCTGCAGCCATTTGGTTTGCAGGACTCCCGGACGCCCGGGGGCAATGATCCTGGCGGGGTAGCCGTGCTCCAGGTCCAGGACAGCCCCGTTGAGTTCCAGCGCCACGAGCGTGCGCTGGTCCTGAACATATTCCGCCGGCATGGACATCAACCGGTACGGGCCTTCGGGTTCCATGCTCGTGACGCGCAGAGCCGAATCCGGCGGTGCGCCGACGGCGCCGATCAGATCGCGGATTCGCACACCCCTCCAGCGTGCGGTCTGGCTCCAGCCCTCGACACAGGCGATCGGCAACTCCTCTTGATGCTGGGGGAGCGCCCGGAGTTCGGCCAGATTGAATGGGGTGCTCGTCCCCTTGTACGTGACGGCCAGTGACCACCCGTCGGATGTGGCCAGGGCACCGACCTTCGCGTCTTCCGAGGTCCGGTTCACCGGAACGGACTGCGGGCCCGTGCCCATGGTGCGGGGGGCGAAGAGGTTCAGTGGGCTCAGCCAGGAAAATGACTGCCCGGCCGTGGTGAGAACCACGGCACCGGTGGACACGCCGACCCCGGTGAGGAAGGCCCGCCTGGACCAGTGGCCCGGGGCAGGACTGCGCTCGGGGCCGTGGAGCTCACTCCGGCGGACGGCGCGGCCGTTCCAGTTGGCCTGGATGGCGGGAAGCTTCACCGCGATGTGGAGGAGCAGGGATCCCATGATGATCCACGCCAGCCAGTAATGGGTTTCGCGGAACGGGAAGGGCCACGGATACCACTTGTAGGTATTGATCAGACCGGTGGTCAGCTGCAGCAGGGACGAGGCAATGAAGAGGGCGACAGAGGCCCGCTCCAGGGCGTGGGCTACGGACTTGACGGGCGGCCATTTGAGCAGCTCCGGGTACACCGACCAGAGTTTCGCCAGCAGGAGCGGAATCGTGGCGATGCCGGCGGTCACATGCAGTCCCTGGCTGAGCTGGTAGATCCACACCGGACTCGTGGGGAAAAACATCCACGACGGCGGGTTCTGCAGCCCGTGGCTGAACAAGCCGGTTAAGAAGCAGACGCTAAACGTCACGGCCAGCCAACGCCCCAGGACCACGGTCAGGCGGGTGCTCCGGGTCGGGGAGGCAAACCTGGCAGCCAGCGCTTCGGTGATTCTTTGCGGGTCGGGCCCTTTCATGCTCTAAGCACAGCACCGTTTCCGGCGCACAGACCGCCCAGGATCTTACGAACCGCGGAAATCCATCGAGCGGAAGGGATTCCCGCAACCGAACTG
>JAPLAM010000065.1 GCA_026393275.1 Arthrobacter sp. | reverse complement strand
CTTAGTCCGCTCGAACTTTGCCTTTGCCACAGGTTCCTCCTAGAACGTTTTCAAATGACTTACCCTTCAACCGCGCTTATCGCGGCAGAAACTCAGGTAAGTCTACTTGGGGGGCTTTGGATTGGTGAAATTGCAGATTCAGGAACTAATACTAGTGCCTAGAGCCTGTTCGTGCAGATGGCCGCAACCCGGCTGGACCGGACTGCATCTGACCGTGTTCCGGCCACCTGCACCAGGCGTGCTTCCGTCAAACGGAAACGCACCCGAGTTTGTCGCTGTGAAAAGTCCGAAGGACTATTCGCCGCGGGTCTTCTGGATGATCTCGTCGGCAACTGCCTTCGGGACCTCGGCGTAGCTGTTGAACGTCATGGAGTACACAGCGCGGCCCTGGGTCTTCGAACGCAGGTCACCGATGTAGCCGAACATGCCGGACAGCGGGACGTGTGCACGAATAACCTTGACGCCCTGGGCATCTTCCATGGACTGCATCTGGCCACGGCGGGAGTTGAGGTCACCGATAACTTCACCCATGTATTCCTCAGGGGTGCGGACCTCGACATCCATCAGCGGTTCGAGCAGGACAGGGTTCGCCTTGCGTGCAGCTTCCTTGAAAGCCATACGGCCGGCGATCTTGAACGCCATTTCCGAGGAGTCAACATCGTGGTAAGCGCCGTCAATCAGCGTTGCCTTGATGCCGACAACCGGGTATCCGGCCAGGACGCCGTCGTTCAGCGCATCCTGGATGCCGGCGTCGACCGACGGGATGTATTCGCGCGGAATGCGGCCACCGGTGACCTTGTTCTCGAACTGGTACATCTCGCCTTCGGACGTGTCCAGCGGCTCGATCGCGATCTGGATCTTCGCGAACTGGCCCGAACCACCGGTCTGCTTCTTGTGCGTGTAGTCGTGACGCTCTACAGCGCGCTTGATGGTTTCGCGGTAAGCGACCTGGGGCTTGCCCACGTTGGCCTCGACCTTGAATTCGCGGCGCATGCGGTCCACCAGGATGTCCAGGTGGAGCTCGCCCATGCCGGCGATGATGGTCTGGCCGGTGTCTTCGTTGAGGGAGACCTGGAAGGTCGGGTCCTCAGCGGAGAGCTTCTGGATGGCCGTGGAGAGCTTCTCCTGGTCACCCTTGGTGTTCGGCTCGATCGCAACCGAGATCACGGGCTCCGGGAAGCTCATGGACTCGAGGACGATCTGGTTGGCCGGATCGCACAGGGTGTCGCCCGTGGTGGTGTCCTTGAGCCCGATGGCCGCGTAGATGTGGCCCGCGGTAGCGCCGTCGACCGGCATTTCCTTGTTGGCGTGCATCTGGAACAGCTTGCCGATGCGCTCCTTCTTGCCCTTGGTGGAGTTGACCACCTGGGAACCTGCTTCCACGTGACCGGAGTACACGCGGATGAAGGTGAGCTGGCCGAAGAAGGGGTGCGCGGCGATCTTGAACGCCAGTGCGGAGAACGGCTCGTCAGCGGAAGGCTTACGGGTCAGTTCCTTCTCTTCGTCGCGAGGATCGTGGCCGATCATCGGGGGGACGTCGAGCGGGTTCGGCAGGTAGTCCACGACGGCGTCAAGCATCGGCTGCACGCCGCGGTTCTTGAACGCGGAGCCACAGAAGACCGGGTACAGCTCGGAGTTGATCGTCATCTTGCGGATGCCGGCCTTGAGCTCGTCTTCGGTGATTTCCTCACCCTCGAGGTACTTCTCCATGAGTTCCTCGGAGGACTCAGCAACGGTCTCAACGAGCGTTGCGCGGTACTCTGCGGCCTTCTCCTTGAGGTCAGCCGGGATCTCCTGGATCTCGTACTTGGCACCCATGGTGACGTCACCCTTGGAGTCGCCGGGCCAGACCAGGGCGCGCATGTACAGCAGGTCGACGACGCCGATGAAGTCGTTCTCGGCGCCGATCGGCAGCTGCATGACGAGTGGCTTGGCACCGAGGCGGCTGATGATGGTGTCGACGGTGAAGTAGAAGTCAGCGCCGAGCTTGTCCATCTTGTTGACGAAGCAGATGCGCGGGACGTTGTACTTGTCGGCCTGGCGCCAAACAGTCTCGGACTGCGGCTCCACGCCTTCCTTGCCGTCGAACACGGCGACAGCACCGTCGAGGACGCGCAGGGAGCGCTCAACCTCAACCGTGAAGTCCACGTGGCCGGGGGTGTCAATGATGTTGATCTGGTTGTTTTCCCAGAAGCAGGTCACGGCGGCAGACGTGATGGTGATGCCGCGTTCCTTTTCCTGTTCCATCCAGTCGGTGGTCGACGCGCCGTCGTGCGTTTCGCCGATCTTGTGGTTCACACCCGTGTAGAACAGGATGCGCTCGGTAGTAGTGGTCTTGCCGGCATCAATGTGGGCCATGATGCCGATATTGCGGACCTTGCTAAGGTCGGTAAGCACGTCCTGTGCCACGGTGTCTCCCTTTCGGATGGACTGCACGTTCGCCGCCGACTCGGTTGAGCCGGCGGCGTCCGGGAAGTATTACCAGCGGTAGTGTGCGAAGGCCTTGTTGGACTCGGCCATCTTGTGGGTGTCTTCGCGACGCTTGACAGCGGCGCCGAGACCGTTGGAGGCATCCAGGATTTCGTTCCGGAGGCGCTCGGTCATGGTCTTTTCGCGGCGAGCCTTGGAGTAGCCGACGAGCCAGCGCAGAGCCAGCGCAGTAGCGCGGCCCGGCTTGACCTCAACGGGAACCTGGTAGGTGGCGCCACCGACACGGCGGGACTTCACCTCGAGGCTCGGCTTGATGTTGTCCATGGCCTTCTTGAGGGCGGCAACGGGGTCGCCACCGCTCTTCTCGCGGGCGCCTTCGAGGGCGCCGTAGACGATGCGCTCTGCGGTGGACTTCTTGCCGTCAACAAGCACCTTGTTGATCAGCTGCGTGACCAGCGGGGAGCCGTAAACCGGATCTAGTACTAGCGGCCGCTTGGGGGCCGGACCCTTGCGAGGCATATTACTTCTTCTCCATCTTTGCGCCGTAGCGGCTGCGGGCCTGCTTACGGTTCTTCACACCCTGGGTATCGAGGGCGCCACGGACAATCTTGTAGCGGACACCCGGGAGGTCCTTAACGCGACCACCACGGACGAGCACAATGGAGTGCTCCTGCAGGTTGTGGCCTACACCGGGGATGTACGCGGTCACTTCAACGCCACCGTTGAGGCGCACACGGGCAACCTTACGCAGAGCCGAGTTCGGCTTCTTCGGGGTTGTCGTGTAGACGCGGGTGCAAACACCGCGGCGCATCGGGCTGCCGTTAAGCGCGGGGGCCTTGGTCTTCTTGACCTTCGGCGTGCGGCCCTTGCGGACCAGCTGGTTAATCGTAGGCACTCTCGTGTTCTCCGTTTTATCCGGAGCGGCCGTTGGCGACCGCTCTCTTGTCGCTGCGCCCCGCCGCTCGAGCCGTGAAGTTCTCTCCGGAGCAGCTGGGGCGAAGCCTTAATAGTCGGACCGCGCGCCGGGGCTCCGGATTTTCCTCCCGAATGGCCCCTAGGCATGCGAAAATGTGGCATACGTTGCACAAGAACCCTGCAAACCGGAAACGTCGTCCTGGTTCAGCCATTCAGCTGAAACCGGCGCCCTCATCCACTGCCACAATAACAATTAGTCTCAATTCTACCACGGTGGGCTCCCTGCCCTTAATCGGCCCCTCTCCCCCGTCGTTGAGGGGTTCGAGGGTTAAAAGGGGATGGTCCCCCACCTTGCGGTGCGGGACCATCCCTTGCGAACGCTCCGGTTAGCGGAAGTCGCTGCCCAGGTCGTAGTCATCCAGCGGGATGGCGTGGAACTCAGGAGCTCCGTCGCCGCCCAGGGAATCGTAGGAGAAGTCACTGAACGCGCTCGGGCCGGTGAACAGATTGGCCTTCGCTTCTTCGGTCGGCTCGACTGTGACCTCGGTGTAGCGCGGGAGACCCGTGCCGGCCGGGATGAGCTTACCGATGATGACGTTTTCCTTGAGGCCGAGCAGCGGGTCGCTCTTGCCTTCCATGGCGGCCTGCGTCAGGACGCGGGTGGTCTCCTGGAAGGAAGCTGCGGACAGCCAGGACTCGGTCGCCAGTGACGCCTTGGTGATACCCATGAGCTCGGGACGGCCGGAGGCCGGCGTCTTGCCCTCGGAAACCACGCGGCGGTTGGCATCTTCGAAGCGGCTGCGTTCGGCGAGCTCGCCGGGCAGCAGATCCGATTCACCGGATTCGATGACCGTGACGCGGCGCAGCATCTGGCGGACGATAACCTCGACGTGCTTGTCGTGGATACCGATGCCCTGGCTGCGGTACACGCCCTGGACTTCGTCAACCAGGAACTTCTGCGCGGCACGGGGGCCCATGATGCGCAGAACCTGCTTGGGGTCGACCGGACCGTTGATGAGCTTCTGTCCGACGCTGACGTGATCGCCGTCTTCGATGAGGAGACGTGAACGGCGCAGCACCGGGTAGGCGATCTCTTCGGAACCGTCATCCGGGGTGATGACCAGGCGCATCTGACGCTCGGACTCTTCGATGGTGATGCGGCCGGCTGCTTCTGCAATCGGTGCGACACCCTTCGGAGTACGGGCTTCGAAGAGCTCCTGGATACGGGGCAGACCCTGGGTGATGTCGTCGCCACCGCCGGCGGAAACTGCACCACCGGTGTGGAAGGTACGCATGGTCAGCTGGGTACCCGGCTCACCGATGGACTGTGCGGCGATGATGCCCACGGCCTCGCCGATGTCCACGGTCTTGCCGGTGGCCAGCGAACGGCCGTAGCACAGGGCGCAGGTGCCGACGCTGGACTCACAGGTGAGTACGGAGCGGACCTTGACCTCGGTGATGCCGGCTGCGAACAGTTCGGCAATGACGACGTCGCCGCAGTCAGTGCCGGCCGCCGCCAGGACCTTGCCCTTGGAGTCAACGACATCCACGGCCAGGGTGCGGGCGTAGGCGCTGTTCTCGACGTTTTCGTCCAGGACCAGCTCGCCGTTGGCGTCCGCGACCGCGATCGGGGTGACGAGACCGCGTTCGGTGCCGCAATCCTCTTCACGGACGATGACGTCCTGCGACACATCCACCAGTCGGCGGGTCAGGTAACCCGAGTTGGCGGTACGCAGTGCGGTATCGGCCAGACCCTTACGGGCACCGTGCGTGGCGATGAAGTATTCCAGCACCGACAGGCCCTCGCGGTAGGAGGACTTGATCGGACGCGGGATGATCTCGCCCTTAGGGTTGGCCACCAGGCCACGGATACCCGCGATCTGACGGACCTGCATCCAGTTACCACGGGCACCGGAGGACACCATGCGGTTGATGGTGTTCATCGGGGACAGGCTGTCGCGCATCGCCTGGGCGATCTCGTTGGTTGCCTTGTTCCAGATCTCGATCAGTTCCTGGCGACGCTCGTCGTCGTCGATCAGGCCCTTGTCGTACTGGCCCTGGATCTTGGCAGCCATGGTCTCGTAGCCGGCAAGGATCTCCGGCTTGTTCTTCGGGACCTCGATATCGGAGATGGCAACGGTGACGCCCGAGCGGGTCGCCCAGTAGAAGCCGGCGTCCTTCAGGTTGTCCAGCGTTGCCGCCGTGATGACCTTCGGGTAGCGCTCGGCCAGGTCATTGACGATCCGGGACAACTCGCCCTTGTCGGCAACAGCCTCAACCCACGGGTAGTCCGCGGGCAGCGTCTGGTTGAAGACAACCTGGCCCAGGGAGGTCTCGACCAGTGCGGTCTTACCGGGCTCCCAGTCTTCGGGAGCTTCCCAGCCGGCATAGGGCACGAAGCCCTCGAGCCGGATCTTGACCTTGGAGTTCAGGTGCAGCTCGTGCAGGTCGAACGCCATGATGGCTTCCGAAACGGAGGAGAAGATCCGGCCTTCGCCAGCTGAACCAACACGCTTGGTGGTCAGGTGGTAGAGGCCGATGATCATATCCTGCGAAGGCAGCGTCACCGGGCGGCCATCGGACGGCTTCAGGATGTTGTTCGAGGACAGCATCAGGATCCGGGCTTCGGCCTGGGCTTCGGGGCTCAGCGGCAGGTGGACTGCCATCTGGTCGCCGTCGAAGTCAGCGTTGAAGGCGCCACAAACCAGCGGGTGGAGCTGGATGGCCTTGCCTTCGACCAGCTGCGGCTCGAACGCCTGGATGCCGAGACGGTGCAGGGTAGGTGCACGGTTCAGCAGCACAGGGTGCTCGGTGATGATCTCTTCGAGCACGTCCCACACCTGCGGGCGGTAGCGTTCGACCATCCGCTTGGCCGACTTGATGTTCTGTGCGTGGTTGAGGTCAACCAGGCGCTTCATCACGAACGGCTTGAAGAGCTCCAGTGCCATCTGCTTGGGCAGGCCGCACTGGTGCAGCTTCAGCTGCGGACCGACGACGATCACGGAACGGCCGGAGTAGTCGACGCGCTTACCCAGGAGGTTCTGGCGGAAACGACCCTGCTTGCCCTTGAGCATGTCGCTCAGGGACTTCAGCGGGCGGTTGCCCGGTCCGGTGACCGGACGGCCGCGGCGGCCGTTGTCGAAGAGGCTGTCAACGGCTTCCTGAAGCATGCGCTTCTCGTTGTTGACGATGATTTCCGGGGCACCGAGGTCAAGCAGGCGCTTGAGGCGGTTGTTGCGGTTGATCACGCGGCGGTACAGGTCGTTGAGGTCGGAAGTCGCGAAGCGGCCGCCGTCCAGCTGGACCATCGGGCGCAGTTCCGGCGGGATCACCGGGACAGCGTCCAGCACCATGCCAAGCGGGCTGTTGTCGGTGGTCAGGAACGCGTTGACCACCTTGAGTCGCTTCAGGGCGCGGGTCTTGCGCTGGCCCTTGCCGTTGGCGATGATGTCGCGCAGCAGGTCGGACTCGGCCTGCATGTCAAAGGTTTCGAGGCGCTTCTTGATGGCCTCGGCACCCATGGAGCCTTCGAAGTACATGCCGTAGCGGTCACGCAGTTCGCGGTACAGGCCCTCGTCACCTTCGAGGTCGGCGACCTTGAGGTTCTTGAAGCGGTCCCAGACCTGCTCGAGGCGCTCGATTTCGGCATCCGCGCGCTTGCGGACGTTGGCCATCTGGCGGTCGGCGGAGTCGCGGGCCTTCTTCTTGTCGGCAGCCTTGGCGCCTTCACCTTCGAGGCGCGCGATCTCGTTTTCGAGGTCGCGGGCGATCGTGGCGATATCGGAGTCGCGGTTGTCGATCAGCTGCTTCTTCTCGATGTCGTGCTCAACCTGGAGGTTGGGCAGTTCTTCGTGGCGAGCGTCAGCGTCAACGCTGGTGATCATGTAGGCGGCGAAGTAGATGACCTTCTCAAGGTCCTTCGGTGCCAGGTCAAGGAGGTAGCCCAGACGGGACGGGACACCCTTGAAGTACCAGATGTGCGTGACCGGGGCGGCCAGTTCGATGTGGCCCATGCGCTCACGGCGCACCTTGGCACGGGTGACCTCAACGCCACACCGCTCGCAGATGATGCCCTTGAAGCGCACGCGCTTGTACTTACCGCAGTAGCATTCCCAGTCGCGGGACGGGCCGAAGATCTTCTCGCAGAAGAGGCCGTCCTTCTCAGGCTTGAGCGTGCGGTAGTTGATGGTTTCCGGCTTCTTAACCTCGCCGTAAGACCAGCCACGGATGTCTTCCGCGGTGGCGAGGCCGATCTGCATGAGGCCGAAGGAGGATTCGCTGGACATATGGTCCCTGTTCTCTCTTGTTCTCTAAATTCTGAAGTCTTGGGTTACGGGAAGAGGGAGGCGGCGTACGACGGCGGGGGCGAACCCGCCGTCGTACCTCACCTGCTAGACCTCTTCTACGGAACTGGGCTCTGCACGAGACAGATCGATGCCCAGTTCTTCCGCAGCCGTGAAGACTGCGTCATCAGAGTCACGCATTTCAATTGTGGTTCCGTCCGTGGAAAGCACTTCCACGTTCAGGCACAGCGACTGCATTTCCTTGATCAAGACCTTGAAGGACTCAGGGACGCCCGGCTCGGGGATGTTCTCGCCCTTGACGATGGCTTCGTAGACCTTCACACGACCGTGGATATCATCCGACTTGATCGTGAGGAGCTCCTGGAGCGTGTAGGCGGCGCCATAGGCTTCGAGCGCCCACACTTCCATTTCACCGAAGCGCTGGCCACCGAACTGTGCCTTACCACCCAGCGGCTGCTGCGTGATCATGGAGTACGGGCCGGTGGAGCGTGCGTGGATCTTGTCGTCCACCAGGTGGTGGAGCTTCAGGATGTACATGTAGCCGACCGAGATCGGATCCGGGAACGGCTCGCCGGAGCGGCCGTCAAACAGGCGGGTCTTGCCCGAGGAGTTGATCAGGCGTTCGCCGTCGCGGGTGACGTTGGTGGAGTCCAGCAGGCCCGTGATTTCCTCTTCACGCGCACCGTCGAAGACCGGCGTTGCGACAGTGGTCTGGCCACTCTCACGCGGCAGGTTCGGCAGCTGCTTGACCCACTCGGGCTCGCCTTCGATCTTCCAACCGGTCTTGGCAACCCAGCCGAGGTGCGTTTCCAGCACCTGGCCGACGTTCATACGGCCCGGAACACCCAGCGGGTTCAGGACGATATCAACGGGGGTACCGTCAGCCAGGAAGGGCATGTCCTCGATCGGCAGGATCTTGGAGATAACACCCTTGTTGCCGTGACGGCCGGCGAGCTTGTCGCCGTCGGTGATCTTGCGCTTGGCGGCCACGTAGACGCGGACCAGCTGGTTCACGCCCGGGGGCAGCTCGTCGTCGTTGTCGCGGTCGAAGACGCGGACACCGATCACGGTGCCGGACTCGCCGTGCGGCACCTTCAAGGAGGTGTCACGCACTTCGCGGGACTTCTCACCAAAGATGGCGCGCAGCAGGCGCTCTTCCGGGGTCAGTTCGGTCTCGCCCTTGGGGGTGACCTTGCCGACCAGGATGTCGCCTGCCTCAACCTCGGCACCGATGTGGATGATGCCGCGCTCGTCCAGGCCTGCCAGGACTTCCTCGGACACGTTCGGGATGTCACGGGTGATTTCCTCGGCACCAAGCTTGGTGTCGCGGGCATCGATCTCGTGCTCCTCGATGTGGATCGAGGACAGGACGTCCTCGGCCACGATCCGCTGGGACAGGATGATGGCATCCTCGAAGTTATGGCCTTCCCATGACATGAATGCCACGAGCAGGTTCTTACCGAGGGCGAGCTCGCCCTGGTCCGTTGCCGGGCCGTCAGCGATGATGCCGCCAACTTCCAGGCGCTGGCCTTCGTTCACCAGGACACGGTTGTTGTAGCAGTTGCCCTGGTTGGAACGGGCGAACTTGTTGATCCGGTAGTTGGTTTCCGTACCGTCGTCGTTGAGCATGATGACCAGCTCAGCGGAGACCTCGGTAACCACACCTGCCTTCTTCGCGATGGTGACGTCACCGGCGTCGACAGCAGCGGCGCGCTCCATGCCGGTACCGACGAACGGTGCCTCGGAACGGACCAGCGGCACGGCCTGGCGCTGCATGTTGGCACCCATGAGTGCACGGTTAGCATCGTCATGCTCGAGGAACGGGATCAGGGCGGTAGCCACGGACACCATCTGGCGCGGGGAAACGTCCATGAACTCGACCTCGGCGGCGGGAACCAGCACGGGCTCGCCTCCACCACCGCGGGCACGGACCAGCACGGTCTCTTCGGCGAAGCGCTTGTTTTCGTCGAGCGGAGCGTTGGCCTGTGCGATCAGGACCTCGGCCTCGTCGTCGGCGGTGAGGTACTCGACCTCATCGGAGACAACACCCTCGGAGACCAGTCGGTACGGGGTCTCGATGAAACCGAACGGGTTGATGCGTCCGTAGGAGGCCAGCGAACCGATCAGGCCGATGTTCGGGCCTTCAGGAGTTTCGATCGGGCACATACGTCCGTAGTGGGACGGGTGCACGTCACGAACTTCCATGCCGGCGCGGTCACGGGACAGACCACCCGGGCCAAGCGCCGACAGGCGGCGCTTGTGGGTCAGACCCGAGAGCGGATTGTTCTGGTCCATGAACTGGGACAGCTGGGACGTTCCGAAGAACTCCTTGATGGCTGCCACGACGGGACGGATGTTGATCAGCGTCTGCGGCGTGATGGCCTCGACGTCCTGGGTCGTCATACGCTCGCGGACGACGCGCTCCATGCGGGACAGGCCGGTGCGGACCTGGTTCTCGATGAGCTCGCCGACGGCGCGGATGCGGCGGTTGCCGAAGTGGTCGATGTCGTCGATCTCGACGCGGAGCTCGTGGTCCTGGCCGTCGCGCTTGCCCGTGAGGGTCTTCTCACCGGCGTGCAGGGCTACCAGGAACTTGATCATGGCGACGATGTCTTCAACGTGCAGCACGGAGGCTTCCTTGTCACCAAGGGAGCGGTCGATGCCGAGCTTGCGGTTGATCTTGTAGCGGCCAACCTTGGCCAGATCGTAGCGCTTGGAGTTGAAGTACAGGTTGTCCAGCAGGGACTGGGCAGCCTCGACGGTGGGCGGCTCGCCCGGTCGCAGCTTCCGGTAGATGTCCAGCAAGGCGTCTTCGCGGGTTTCGGTGGCGTCCTTCTCCAGCGTCGCGCGCATGGAGTCGTACTGGCCGAACTCTTCGAGGATCTGGCCTTCGGTCCAGCCGAGGGCCTTCAGCAGCACGGTGACGGACTGCTTGCGCTTCCGGTCGAGGCGGACGCCGACCTGGTCGCGCTTGTCGATTTCGAGTTCGAACCAGGCGCCGCGGGACGGGATGATCTTCGCGGTGAAGATGTCCTTGTCGCTGGTCTTGTCCGCGGTGCGCTCGAAGTAGGCGCCCGGGGAACGGACCAGCTGGGACACGACGACACGCTCGGTGCCGTTAACGACGAAGGTGCCCTTCTCGGTCATCAGCGGGAAGTCACCCATGAACACGGTCTGCTGCTTGATTTCGCCCGTGTTGTTGTTCATGAATTCGGCCTTGACGTACAGCGGAGCGGAGTACGTAGCGTCCCGGTCCTTGCACTCGGCCATGGTGTACTTCGGATCAGCGAACTCCGGCTCGGAGAAGCTCAGGGACATGGTGCCCTGGAAATCCTCGATCGGGGAGATCTCTTCGAAGATGTCAGACAGGCCCGAAGACGTGGCGACGCTGAGGTCGCCTTCTTCGACGGCCTTCGCGACGCGTGCCTGCCAGCGTTCGTTTCCGACCAGCCAATCAAAGCTGTCGGTTTGCAGGGCAAGCAGATTCGGAACGTCAAGCGGTTCGTGAATCTTTGCGAAGGAGAGCCGGCGGGTTGCACCGTCGGTGCTGTCGGCATTGATAGCGGTAGCGTTGTTTACATTAGAGGTGCTCGAGGCGACCAAGAGGGATCCTTCCACAGACCTTCAGGCGTTTTCAGATCTCCCCCGTTATGCACCCTGCGAAAGTGACTCCGCAGTGCTACCAATCCGGTTCCGCTATATGACCCGGGACCCGCGCTGTCCATGCTGGTGCACGTTGTAGACGGCACATTGATGGAGCAGCTGTCAGGCTAAGCCCACCGCTATATGAAGGCTGAAGGTAAACAGGGAAGACGCAAATATCAACAATACGGCAAAGCAACCTACTTGTCTACCCCACTTCAGCGCTTATTGCAAGCACGCCCCCCGCACGCGTCCGGCTCCCCGGCACGCCAGCACCCTGCGGCCCGCCTCCGCCGAATGGCTCCGTGACTTGGCTCACGATAACCTTGAAGACACGTCCTTACAGATCGGAAGAGACAACCATGAGCAACTCCCCGGACAACAATGATGTTGTCATCCTCGCCGCCGCCCGCACCCCGCAGGGCCGGCTTAACGGGCAACTGGCCAGCTTCACCGCCGTCGAACTGGGCGCCCATGCCATTCGCGCCGCCCTGGCTGCCAGCGGAGTGAAGGCGGACCAGGTTGACTCGGTCATCATGGGCCAGGTCCTGCAGGCCGGCGCAGGCCAGAACCCGGCCCGGCAGAGTGCCATCGGAGCGGGCATCGGCTGGAACGTCCCCGCAGTCACCATCAACAAGGTCTGCCTCTCCGGGCTCACCGCGGTGATCGACGCCGCCCGGGCAATCCGCAGCGGCGACGCCACCGTCGTCGTCGCCGGCGGCCAGGAGTCCATGAGCCGGGCGCCGCACCTCCTGCCCGGCTCACGCCAGGGCTGGACCTATGGCTCGGTCCAGGCGCTCGACGCCGCCGCCCACGACGGCCTCACCGACGCCTTCGACGGGCAGTCCATGGGGCTGTCCACGGAGAGCAAGAACGTCACGCTCGGCATCGACCGCGCCGCCCAGGACGAGGTGGCCGCCGCCTCGCACCAGCGCGCCGCCACCGCCGCCAAGGACGGGATTTTCGACGGCGAAATCGCACCGATCAGCGTCAAGCAGCGCAGGGGCGAGCCGATCCAGGTCGGCACCGACGAGGGCGTCCGTCCGGACACGTCCGTCTCCTCCCTGGCCGGCCTGCGTGCGGCCTTCGCCACCGACGGCACCATCACCGCCGGCAACTCCTCCCCGCTCTCCGACGGCGCCGCCGCCCTGGTCCTCACGACCCGGAAGTTCGCCGAGGAGAACGGGCTGGAGTACCTCGCCGTGGTCGGCAGGCCCGGGCAGGTCGCCGGGCCGGACAATTCGCTGCATTCCCAGCCCTCCAACGCGATCAAGAGCGCGCTGGAGAAGGCCGGCTGGTCCGCCGCGGACCTGGACTTCATCGAGATCAACGAGGCCTTCGGTTCGGTGGCAGTGCAGTCCCTCAAGGACCTGGACTACCCGCTCGATCGGTGCAACATCCACGGCGGCGCCATCGCCCTGGGCCACCCGATCGGCGCTTCCGGAGCCCGGCTGGCCCTGCACGCGGCCCACGAGTTGAAGCGGCGCGGCGGCGGCAAGGCTGCCGTGTCGCTCTGCGGCGGCGGCGGCCAGGGTGAGGCTCTGCTGCTGTACCGCGACTGATGGCTGAACTATTGACTGAGCCAACGGGCAACCAAGGGAGCGGCGGGGTCGGCAGGGAACGCTTCCTGGCCGACGCCGCCGCGCGCGGGCTCACGGTGGAGCTGGTGGAACGGCTGGCAGCGAACAGCCTGGCGGAGGCCGCCGGCATCCTCGGCATCCGCCCCGCGGACATCGTGAAATCCCTCGTGGTCAAGCACAAGGACGGCAGCTTCCTGTTCGCCCTCATTCCCGGTGACCGCCAGATTTCGTGGCCCAAGCTGCGCCAGCTGCTCGGCGTCAACAAGCTCTCGCTGCCCAGCGCCGACGTCGCCCTCGCTGCCACCGGCTATGAGCGCGGCACGATCACCCCGCTCGGCAGCACCTCCGCCTGGCCCGTCTACGCCGACAGCAGCATCACCGGCCGCCGGATTTCGATGGGCGCCGGCGAACGCGGCTACAGCGCCTTCGTCGACGCCGATGCCCTCACCGCGGCCCTCGGCGCCGTCGTCGCGGACATCTCCGAGCCTGCCTAGCCACGCTGACACAGGCGGGCGACGCGGGGTCACTTCGCTCCCATCCAAGGCAACGCCAAAGGGATGGGCCGGAAGTGACCCCGCATTGTTGTTTCCTAAGGTCAGGCCGTGACCGTCAGCGGCTGGCCGTTGACCGTGAGCCGCCAGTTGTTCTGGCTGAACACGGCCGCGTCCAGGGTGCCCTTGGCCACGACGTAGTCGATGATGCGCTGTCGGATCTCCTGCTGGCTGTTCGAGAGCACCGGCGCCGTCTTCACGGCCGGGAAGTTGCCGCCGCCGCTCTGGCGGTAATTGTTGATCGCCATCGCAAATTCCTGGCCAGCCGGCACGGGCGAGCCGCCGTACGTCAGGTTCATGATCCGGTCCCCCGCGGGACGGGCCAGGTCGATCTCGTAGTTCAGCGGTGCGTCCAGACCGTAGACGACGTCGTAGTTGTAGTCCGGGGTGCCGTTCGGGGCCAGTGCGGTCACGGCGTTCGTGACGTCCTGGGCGCGGGCCGTCGTGCTGCCGACCGGCCGGAAGTACTGCGCGGACCATTCAAGGTAGGCCTTGACCTGGGCGGCGGTCACCTTGATGGACAACAGCGTGTTGTCGAAGATGTACAGCCCGGCCACGTCCCGGATGGTCAGCGGGCCCGCTTTGACGTCCACCGACCGCGAAAACGCCGCGGCGATGGAGAGCACCGGAAGCCCGGCGGCTGGGCCGTTGGCCAGTTCCGCCTTGATGGTGCTGGCCTGGACGTAGTTGATCGCATCGATCGCCGCCGAGTCGGCCCAGCAGGCGGTCGCCGTGGTGAGCGGCGCCGTAGACGAGCCGATCACCTGGTTGACGTACTTCACGGTCGCCTCGTGCCCGGCCTGCACGGCGCTGACGACGGCGGGGTCCGCGTCGACGGTCTTCGCGTCCAGCAGGTGGGAATGCGCCGAGGCGACGGTCCACTGGCCCCGGTCCTTGACGAGCTGCAGGTCGATCACGGCGACGCGCATGCCCCACTTCAGCGGCTCGGTCAGGAGCACCTGGCGGCCGGTGGCGTTGTTGGTGACGAAGCGTTCCGGGATTTCCAGGTGGGCGTGCCCGACCAGGATCGCATCGATTCCGGGGACCTCCTCGGCCAGCTGGGTGGACGCGTTTTCCGCGAACGGCAGGGCATCGCCGTAGGAGGAGCCCGGCGTCGCGCCCGAGTGGCTTGAGACGATGACGACGTCGGCTCCCGCCGCCTTCATCTGCGGGATGACTGTTTTGGCTTCCTCGACGATGCCGTTGAAGTCGAGCTTGCCCTGGACGTTGTCGCGGTCCCAGAGCGCACAGCCGGGGGTCACGAAGCCGACGAGTCCGACGGTCACCCAGCCGTTCTCGGTCTTGACCCGCTTGAGGACGTACGGGGTGAAGGCGCGGCGGCCGGTCACGGCGTCGTGCACGTTGGCGCCGAGCAGCGGAAAGTCCAGCTGCTTCTCCCAGGTCCGCAGCATCGGGATCCCGTAGTTGAATTCGTGGTTGCCGAGCGCGACCGCGTCATAGCCCACGGCGTTCATGGCCAGCGCCATGGGGTGCTTGACGGTGCTGGAGATGGGGTTGATCTTGGCGAAGTAATAGGCCAGCGGCGTGCCCTGGATGGTGTCGCCTGAATCGATGGTGAGCGTGTTGGCGGCGCCGCGCTCCGCCCGCACGGCCTTGATCAGGGTCGATGCCTGCGCGATGCCGATCTTGTTTCCCGCGGTGTCCGAGTAGGGCTCATCTTTGAAGTAGTCCCAGTTGAAGACGTTGTTGTGCAGGTCGGTGGTGCCGAGCACGGTGAGCCTGAATTGCTTCTTGTCGTTAGCCGGTGCGGCTTGCGCCGCGGGGGCACCGGAGAGCGTGGCCGCGGCGGCGCTGCCGCCGACGAGGGCCGCGGCGAGCATGGCGCGGCGGGAGAACGAAGGATTCGGATCGGTCATTGTGTGAGCTCCTGAGGGTTGGGCGGCCGGTGGGCACAAAGCCAAAGTCTAGGGGCAGCACCGCGGCCCGGAGGGGAGAGCGCACCATCGTTTCCCTAAGGTTCACCACAATGTCCAGGGCGAAACGCAGGAAAACCCCGCCCACCGGAGTGGACGGGGTTTTCCTGGAAAGACTGGGCCGCTCGAACGCGTCGAGCTTCCCGGGCAGGGCGAGTTACTTGAGGGTAACCGTTGCGCCGGCCTCTTCGAGCTGAGCCTTTGCCTTCTCGGCGGCTTCCTTGGTGGCGCCTTCGAGAACAGCCTTCGGAGCGCTGTCGACAACGTCCTTGGCTTCCTTGAGGCCCAGGGAAGTGATGGCGCGAACTTCCTTGATCACTGCGATCTTCTTCTCGCCAGCAGATTCGAGGATAACGTCGAATTCGGTCTGCTCTTCAGCCTCTTCAGCAGCGCCGCCGCCGGCCGGGCCGGCAACTGCAACAGCAGCTGCAGTCACTTCGAAGGTCTCTTCGAAGAGCTTGACGAACTCGGAGAGCTCGATGATGGTCAGTTCCTTGAAAGCTTCAATGAGCTCTTCGTTGGTGAGCTTCGCCATGGTGTGGCGTCCTTCCTATAGGTGGTGCTTGGCGGCCTAAGGCGTGCCTTCGCACCGGAGTCTGGTTTGAAAGAGAATTAGTTCTCTTCGGTAGCTGCGGCGTCGGCCGGAGCTGCGGCTTCGGCTTCCTCAGCGGCGGGGGCTTCGGCTTCTTCAGCGGCAGGCGCTTCGGCAGCTGCCGGTGCACCGTTCTCTTCTTCAAGCTTGAGGCGCAGTGCGTCGATGATGCGTGCAGCAGCGGCAGCAGGAGCCTT
>JAPLAM010000036.1 GCA_026393275.1 Arthrobacter sp. | reverse complement strand
TCGCGGCGATGGTCATGTTGCGGACCATCGAGCGGCCGACGAAAGCCACCTTGCGGTTGTGGTTCGCGGCGGCGTCGAGGACCTGCTGGACACGGTGTACGTGCGAGGAGAACGAGGCCACGATGATGCGCTTGGAAGCCTGACCGAAGAGCCGGTCCAGGGTGGGACCGATTTCCTTCTCGGCCGTCGTGAAGCCGGGCACGTCCGCGTTTGTGGAGTCGGACATAAACAGGTCAACGCCCTCTTCGCCGAGCTTGGCGAAGTGGCGCAGGTCGGTGATCCGGCCGTCGAGCGGCAGCTGGTCCATCTTGAAGTCGCCGGTGTGCAGCACGGTGCCGCCGGAGGTGCGCAGGAACACGGCCAGGGCGTCCGGGATCGAGTGGTTGACGGCCACGAATTCGCATTCGAAGGGGCCGAGCTTCTGGACCTGGCCCTCACTGACGATCTGGGTGTTCGGCTTGATCCGGTGTTCCTGGAGCTTCGCCTCGATCAGGGCCAGCGTCAGCTGGGAGCCCACGATGGGGATGTCGTTGCGCAGGCGCAGCAGGTACGGGACGGCGCCGATGTGGTCCTCGTGGCCGTGGGTGAGGATGACGGCGACGATGTCGTCCACGCGGTTCTCGATGTAGGAGAAATCGGGCAGGATCAAGTCGACGCCGGGCTGGGTTTCTTCGGGGAAGAGGACGCCGCAGTCAACGATCAGCAGTTTGCCGTCGATTTCGAAGACCGTCATGTTGCGGCCGATCTCCCCGAGGCCACCGAGCGGGACAATCCGCAGGGTGTTCTTGGGCAGTTTCGGCGGCGTGACAAGGCCGGGGAGGGCGGTTTGGGTCATAGTGCACTACTTTCCAGGCGGGGCAGGAGGTGTCCGTTCCTGATCAGGCATTGGCTGCCGGATCAGGAGTAGACGAGTCCTGCTTCCGCCAAGTCCTCGCGGATCGTTTCGATCTCGGCTTCGCCCGGCTCCACGAGGGGCAAACGGACAACCGAGTTGGGCAGGACTCCCTGCCACTTAAGAACTTGCTTCGCAGCAACAGCACCCTGAATATGGGTCATCACTGCACGGACCACAGGGTCCAGTTCGAAATGTATGGTGCGGGCGGTGGCAAAATCGCCTGCAAGTGCGGCGTCGATCATCGCACGGAACTGCTTGGTGGCCACGTGGGCCGAGACGCTGACGAGCCCGACGGCGCCGGCCGCCATCCACGGCAGGGTCAGTCCGTCGTCACCGGAGTAGATGTCCAGGTCGGTGTTCGCCATCACGCGGGTAACGGCGGCGAAGTCGGCTTTGGCGTCCTTGAGGGCGACGATGCGGGGGTGGTCGGCGAGCCGGATCATGGTTTCCGGCAGGATCGGCACACCGGCACGGCCCGGAATGTCGTAGACCATAACGGGAAGGTCGGCGGCGTCGGCGACGGCTTCGATGTGGGCCTGGATTCCGGCCTGGCTCGGCTTGTTGTAGTACGGCGTGACGATCAGCTGGCCATGCGCGCCTGCCTTGGCGGCACGCTTGGCCATCTCGATCGAGTGCGAGGTGTGGTTGGTGCCCGTGCCGGCAATGACCTTGGCCCGGTCCCCCACGGCCTCGACGATGACCCGGAACAGTTGTTCCTTTTCGTCGTCTTCCAGCGTGGAGGTTTCCCCCGTGGTGCCGGAGATTACGAGGGCGTCGTTGCCGTCGTCGACAAGCTTGTTGGCCAGCTCTGCGGACCCCTGATAGTCGACCTGACCGTCGTTGGTGAACGGAGTGACCATGGCGGTCACAAGGGTTCCGAACGTGTAGGAGCGAATGTCAGAGTCAGCCATAGGAAAAACGTTACCCTGTCCCCGCCTCGTTAGAACAATGGCGCCGGCGTGATGCGCGTCAAATTCGGCCCTTCCGCGTCGTGGCGGCCGGCCCGCCGGGATGCGGTGCCGGAACGGCGCAGTAGCGGCTCACGGCGTCTTCGCGCAGGGCTTCGGCCCACGCCGAGAGCCGCTGGGCAGCTCGGACGTAGTGGAACAGCTCCGCCGGAGTGAGCGCCTCCAGATCCGTCTCGGCGAGCCGGCGGGCCAACTCGGCGCCGGGCGGCTGCGCGGACAGGGCGGTGCCCTCTCGATGCCATTGGAGGTCCTCCGCCGGCTCCCCGGCGACAAGCCGCCGGAAAAGGAAATCGACGACGCCCGGGCTCATCGCCTTGAGCACGCCGTCCCCTTCGTGGAGACCGCCCGCCTTGTTGAAACCGTCTGGAGCCGGCTCTGATGCGTGGTTCATGCTGCCATGATATTCGAACATATATTCGAACACAACCCTTGAATGCCTCCGCCTGCGAGGGAGTCATCCCCTTGGGGGAACTTCCTCATCAATGGGTTGGAACTCAATCGGATGGGGCCGGTGGTTTGTTGGAGCCCGCTTAGGGTGAAGTCATGTTCAAAACGATCCAGTCCCTGAGGCCCATCGCGGCCCCGGCTGCGGCCGTGCTGCTGGCGGGGGCGCTCTTTATCCTGGAGGAGCGCCATTTCGACCAGAAGAGCGCCCTGCTGTTGGCGCTCGTGACGGGTGTCGCTGTGGCCGAGATTCTGCCGGCGGCCGCCCTGGGGCTGGTCTTCGCGGCCTTGGTCCTGCAAAGCGTCAAGGTCTTCCCGTTGGTCCTTCTTTCCGGTGTGCTGAGCTACGCCGTCGTTCCGGTGGTCATCTTCTTCGCCGTGATTGGGTGGAAGACCCGGAACGGATGGGTTCCACCCGGTGCGGCTGTCATGTTTGCCGGCATTACGACCCTGAATTGGTTCACCGACCAGACCTGGATCAATGTCATCTTCGCCAGCCCGATCTACGGCCGGGGATTACCGCGAACCCTCACCTACGCTTTTCTGATCTTTGGAGCGTTCGCCGCGCTGAACCTGGCCGCGTGGGCGGTCGGTGTGGCGGTAAACAATGCCTCAAGGAGCCGCAGGGCACAGCTCGCGGCGGAAGCCCGGCTGCGCGAGACGGCGACCGAGCTTGCCGTCGAACAGGAACGCAACAGAATCGCCAGGGAGCTGCACGATGTCCTGGCACATTCACTGACGGTCATCCTGGCCCAGGCCGACGGAATGCGCTTCATCCACCGCGTGGAGCCGGAATCCGTCGAGGAAGCATCCCGGGTCATCGCCGAATCAGCGCGGACCGCACTGGTCGAAACGCGCCGACTGATCGAAGGCTTCTCCTCGGACCTAGGCAACCAACCGACTCATACGATTGAAGATGTCGTGACTCTTGCCGATCGTCTGAGCTCCAGTGGCATGCCGGTCACGATCGAATCGACAGGCGAACCATGGGACATGAGCGCCGCTCAGGAGCTGACGGTCTACCGCCTGGCGCAGGAAAGCCTGACCAATGCTTTCAAGCACGGGGACCGGAGCCAGGGTGCGCACCTGCACCTGGTCTGGACCCCGACTTCCCTGGAACTCCGCAGCAGATCGTCGCTGATCACCGGCCCGGTCGCGGCGCCGTCGACGCCCCCTTCCGGCCGCGGCCTAGCAGGAATGAAAGCCCGCGCCGCAGCCGCCGGCGGGTGGGTGGAAACTGTCCGGGGCGAAAAGACCTTCGAAGTACTGGCCTTCTTCCCGTCGGCCACTCTCGACCAGCACGCGACGGCAACACCGTCGAAGCCTCGCGTCCCCGCTTTGGAAGGAGCAAAGCCATGACCGCGGCGCCGATCCGGATTGCCTTGGCCGATGACCAGCCGCTGTTCAGTGCCGGGCTAAAAATGATCCTGCGCAGCCAGACCGATATGGACCTTGTCGGTGAAGCCGTCAACGGGGCCGCCGCCGTCGACCTCGTCCAGGCGACATGCCCCGATGTGCTCCTGATGGACATCCGCATGCCTGTCATGGACGGAATCACCGCGACAAGGACAATCCTGGAAAAGTCCAGTGGAACTGCCACCAAAATCATCGTTCTGACCACGATCCAGCATGACGAGGCCGTGGTCCGGGCCATCCAGGCCGGCGCCGCCGGTTTCCTCACCAAAGACACCACACCCGACTTCCTGCTGGCCGCCATCCGAACGGTTCACTCCGGCCACTCGGTCATCGCCCCGGCCCTCACCAACGAACTACTGCGCGACTACACCACGCCGTCCTCGGGGAACGACGCCGCCCTGGCAGACCTGTCCGGAAGGGAACGCGACGTGTTTCTGCTGACCGCCAAAGGGCTCGGAAACGCCGAAATCGCCGCGTCACTGGTGCTCAGCGAGGCCACGGTGAAATCCCACGTCGGCAGCATCCTGGCGAAACTGAAGCTGAAGAACCGCATCCAGCTCGTCGCCTTCGCTTACGAAAACAACGTTCTCAACTAGCCCCATAGCGGCATCGTCCCATCCACCGAGGCCTTCGCTCTTAGGGAAGGTCAGCCACCGCTTTGCCCAAGACAACCGAAGGAGCCACCATGAAAAAGAAGATCTTCGGTGCTGCCGTGCTGATCGTAGGCACCGGCGCCGCACTGGCCGCTGCCGCGATCCCGGCCGCGTCGGTAACCGCATCACCAGAGCCCATCCCGGGCATCATCCGCCAGGCAGAGGCCTACGCCTCAGCCGATCCGATCGCCGAAAAGGGGATGCAGGAGGCTGTCCGGCGCTGCATGGCCAAGGCCGGCTTCGACTACACACCGCCCAGCTCCGAGATGACTATGGACCTCAACGGAGCCATCGGATTCAAACGGCTCACGGTCGACGCCGCCAAGGCCAGCGGCTACGCCAGCACCGGACCTCAAGGACCCCACGAGCCGGCGCCCGGGTCCGCGGACGGGAAACTCTTCGCCAATCCGGCCTTCACCAGGGCACTCACCGGTCCCGGGGACACCGCGTCAATGACCACGGTGGAAGGCTTGGGCACCTCCTCCGGCGGATGCCGCGGCGAAGCCATGACACAGATCTACGGCAGCACGGAAAATTACATGCTCGCCACCGGCGTCGCCTACAACTCTGTCCTCCCGGCCAGCCTGTCCGCCTCCGGCGACTCCGGCATTACCAAAGCCATCGGTGACTGGGCCGCCTGCATGAAAGACACCCCCTACGCCTCCTTCGCGAACCCTCAGCAGGCAGCAGACGCGGGAAGAGCCGCAGGGGGCCAGGAAGAGTTTAGGATCGCCGTGACCGACGCGGTCTGCCGAGACAAAACCGGGTTCCACCCCGCGCTGGACAAAGTCTTGGACAAGTACCTGACAACCCGCATGCTGGAGCTGGCCCCGCAGATGGCCAAGGTCAAAGAGATTCGCCGGACCGCTGACGCGAAGGCGGCAGTGCTGGGCGCCACTGCATCGAAGTAGCGCTTCACGGAGGACCAGCCGACCGGCGCCCTGTCAGGATTCGGGGGTGACAGGACGCCGGCGGCCGCTGCGCGTTGACGACGCCCCGGCGCAGCCCGGCGGACCGGACATGAGACGATCGGACGATGACCTCGCGCGGCACGGCTACACCTTCCCGGACGGCCAGGGGCAAGGCGGCAGCGGCCCGGCTGACCGGCGTCGACGCGGCCCGGGGGTTGGCGCTGCTGGGCATGATGGCCACCCATGTGCTCCCCACGTTCGAATCAGACGCGCAGCTCACCCCCACCTGGGTTGGCCTGGCCTTTTCCGGGCGCGCCGCGGCGCTCTTTGCCGTCCTCGCGGGGATCGGCCTGGCGCTCTCCACGGGTAGGGAGCGCCCACCGGAGGGCGCAGAGCTGTGGGCGGCGCGCCGCGGCATCGCGCTCCGGGCCCTGGTGGTGGGCGCCGTCGGGATCTCCCTTGGCGGCCTGGACGTCAACATCGCCGTGATCCTGGTCCACTATGCGCTGTTGTTCCTCTGCGTGCTGCCCTTCCTCGGGCTGCGCCCGAGGCATCTTTGGACCCTTGCGGCGGCCTGGTTGCTGGCCACGCCCGTCCTGGCCTACTTCCTGCGGCCGTGGCTGCTGGCCGCCGAGCCGCCCCTGCGGCTTGGCCACAACCCCGACTGGGAGGACCTGGCCACCCCCGCGCGGTTGTTCGGCGACCTGTTCCTGACCGGCTACTACCCCGTCCTGCAATGGCTCGCCTACCTGCTCATCGGCCTGGCGATCGGACGGCTGGCCCTGACGACGGCGGCCGTTCCGGTACTCCTGCTGGCAGCTGGAACCCTAGCCGCAGTCGGCGCCAAATGGCTGAGCCAGGTGCTGATGGAGGACTGGGGTGGCCGGGCGGCCCTGCAGGCACAACTGGGCGATCCGTCGTACCCCCTGGCGAGCCTGCTGCAGGTGAACCTCGCAGGAATCGACCAGTCCGGTTCGGCCTGGTGGCTGGCCTCAAGCGCCCCGCATTCGGGCACCACCCTGGACCTGCTGCACACGTCGGGGGTCGCCGCCGCGGTGGTGGGTCTTTGCCTGTTGCTGGGACGGCTCGGCAACTGGGTCGAGCTGGATCTACTGCTGCCGTTGCGCGGCGCGGGCGCCCTGACCCTGAGCCTCTACACCGCACACCTGTGCGTGATGGCGTCGCTGTACGGCCGTCCGCTGCCCGGCGGGTGGAGCGTGGAAGGCGTGTATTGGGCGCAGGCCTTCGCGGTGCTGATCCTAGGCGGCGTCTTCGCGGCGCTGTCCTGGCGCGGACCGCTGGAATGGGTGGGCCATGCCGCCAACCGGCTGGGCCGCGGCCGGCGGACCGGACTCCGCTAAGCCCCAGCAGCCGGGCTCTGCTGGCAGCGAGCGGCCCCAGCGGTCGCGTTAGGCGCCGGTGGCGGGAGTAGCGGCGCGGAAGAGTCGGACGGCGTCGCGCATGGACGCCCGGGCACGCTTGCGGTCGCCGGCGGCGTCGTACGCGCAGCTGAGCCGGAACCAGGAGCGCCAATCCCCGGGCGCGGCTTCGGCTTCGGCCCGGTACTTCTCAAATTCCAGGTCCGCGGCTTCCCGGATGATCCGGCCGGCGGGGGTGCGCGGCAGGTTGTCCTCCGGCAAGCCGCCCTCCGCCTCTAGGACCTTCGCCATCCGTTCGGTCCGGGCACCGAAGAGCAGCTCACGCACCAGCGCCCAGGCCCCGACCACCGGCAGGAGAAGGTAGGCGAGCCCCAGGGCCTTCGCGACCAGGTTGGCATCGGAAAGCAGCAGCACCGAGCGCTGCAGGGACACCACCAGGTAGAACACCAGCAGGAGCGTCACGGCCCCCACCCAGATCTTGGTGCGGTTGGCCTTGAGCGTCGTCAGGACGTTGGCCATCAGAGGCCCAGATCCAGGTAGCCGTCCAGGCCCACGGTGAGCCCCGGGTTCGCCGCGACGTTGCGCACGCCCAGCAGCACGCCGGGCATGAAGGAGGCCCGGTCGAAGGAATCGTGGCGGAAGGTCAGCTGCTCCCCCGGTCCGCCCAGCAGGACCTCCTGGTGCGCCACGAGGCCGCGCAGGCGGACGCTGTGGACGCGGACGCCGTCGACCTCGCAGCCGCGTGCCCCCGGGCGTTCGCTGGTGGTGGCATCCGGGCTGGCCGCGACGCCGGCGTCGGCGCGCTCCGCGGCAATCAGCTGGGCGGTGCGCATAGCGGTCCCGGAGGGCGCATCCACCTTGTCCGGGTGGTGGAGCTCAATGATTTCTACCGATTCGAAGTACTGGGACGCTTTCGCCGCGAAGGCGGACGCGAGGACCGAGCCGAGCGCGAAATTCGGGGCGATCAGGACACCGACACCGGGCCGGGCCGCGAGGAGCGCCTCAAGCCGTGCGAGGCGGTCCGGGTCCCAGCCGGTGGTGCCGACGACGGCGTGGATGCCGTGTTCGACGGCGAACGCGACGTTCGCTTCGGTGCTTGCGGGAACGGTCAGGTCCACCACGATGCGGGCGCCGGAGTCCACCAGGGCGTCGAGGGAATCGTTCCGGCCCAGGGCCGCGACGAGCTTGAGGTCTTCGGCGGCTTCGACGGCCTTGACGGCCTCGGCGCCCATGCGCCCGTTGGCGCCCAGAACGGCGACGGCGAGTTGTTCGGTCATGCCATCAACCCTACCGCCGCGGCACGCCCCGACTGGAACCGGGACAGTGGCGTTACCCGCCCGCGCGACTGGACCTACCCGCCCGCGCCGACCCACCTACCCGCCCGCGCCGACCCATTCGACGGTGCCGTCGGCGAAGAATTGTTCCTTCCACACCGGAACCTGGTCCTTGATCCGGTCCACGAGCTCGGCGCACACCGCGAAGGCCTGGCCGCGATGCGCGGCGGAGACGGCGCAGACCAGGGCGGGGTCGCCGATCTCCAGCATGCCGGTCCGGTGCGCGGCCCAGATCCGCACAGGCTGGGCCGGCCCGTCCGCCGCGGCGGGCGCCTGCTCGGCGACCAGCTGCGCGACGACGTCGGCCATCACCTGATGCGCCGTCGGATGCGCGGTGTAGCTGAGCCGGCGGACCGGTTTACCGCCGTCGTGGTTCCTGACGACGCCGCTGAAGCTCACCACCGCGCCAGCCGTGTCCGACTCGACGGCGGCGATCGCCTGGTCCACCGAGATGGGCTCGGCGCTGAGCACTGCGTGCACGATTTCAAAGCCGGATTCAGTGTCCATGGCTGCCTTCCAGCTGGTCGCACAGGTGGCCGATGATCGGATCCAGCACGCTCAGGCCGTCCATGACGCCCTTCGGGGATCCGGGGAGGTTGATGATGAAGGTGCTGCCGGCGGCGCCGGCGTGGCCGCGGCTCAGCATGGCCATCGGTGTCTTTGCCGTGCCGGCGCTCCGCAGGCCTTCCATGATGCCGGGAATCTCCCGGTCCAGCAGTGGCAGGGTCTGTTCCGGGGTGGCGTCGGTGGGGCTGAGCCCGGTGCCACCGCTGGTGATGATGACGGCCGGGTGCTGGGTCAGCAGCGCACGCAGGGCCCCGCCGACGGGCTCACCGTCGGGCACCACCAGCGCGGGGAAGGGCTCGAAGCCGTGTTCGGTCAGCCAGTCGGCGATGACGGGCCCGGTGAGATCTTCGTAGACGCCGGCGGCGGCCCGGGTGGAGGCGATCACGATGCCGGCCTTCCGGCCAGTGGCCTCGCCGTGGCGGTGTGGTTCGGGCATGCTCACAGTGTCCAGTCCCCGCTCTTGCCGCCGCTTTTGGCCAGCACCTTGATGTCCGTCAGTACCGCATGCTTGTCCACGGCCTTGATCATGTCGTACACGCTGAGGGCCGCGACGGAAGCCGCGGTCAGCGCTTCCATCTCCACCCCGGTCACGCCCCGGGTCTTGACCGTGGCAAACACCGTGACCGCGTCGGCGCCAAGTTCGAAGTCGACGGTGACCTTCGTGAGCGGCAGCGGGTGGCACAGCGGGATGAGGTCCGGGGTTTTCTTGGCGGCCAGGATCCCGGCGACCCGGGCTACGGCCAGCGCATCGCCCTTGGGCAGTTCGCCGGCGCCGAGCAGGGCCAGTACCTCAGCGGTGCTGTTGACGGTGGCTGTTGCCGTGGCTTCCCGAGTGGTCTCGGCCTTGTTGGACACGTCGACCATCTGGGCGGTGCCGTCCTGCCGGAGATGGGTCAGAACCGGTTTGTCTGGTGTGGTGTTCTCTGCTGCGTTCACAGCATCCATACTTCCACCTCGTCGCCGGCGGCGAGCGCCGCGGTTCCCATCGGGATTTGCACCAGGGCGTTGGCACGGGCCAGGGCGTGGACCAGATGGGAGCCCGCGCCGCCTTCGAGCCGGACGGTGCCGTCCGGGCTGAGCGTCCCGCGCCGGACCTGGTGCTTGTGTTCCGGGGAGGACAAGGCTTCCGCCAGCCGGGCCCGGACCACCGTGCGGGGCGCCGGTGAGCCGAACAGATCGGCGAGTACGGGACGGAGGAACATTTCGAAGGAGACGAGGCAGCTGACCGGGTTCCCCGGGAAACCGAGGAAGGGCACGCCGCCGAAGGTTCCGATGCCCTGCGGGCCGCCCGGCTGCATGGCGACGGCGCCGAATTCGACGTCGTGCCCCGCCAGGGCCTGCCGGACCACCTCGTAGGCGCCCTTGCTGACTCCCCCGGTGGTGATTATCAGGTCCACGGCGGCGGCGTGCGCGGTCAGCAGCTGCTCGAGCGCCCCCGGGTCGTCCGCGGAGATACCGGTCCGTGTCACGTGGAGGCCGGCCTGGCGCAGCGCGGAGTCGAGCAGGGTGCCGTTGGCGTCGTAGATTTTGCCGGGCTGCAGCGGCCCGCCCGGTTCCACCACCTCGTCGCCGGTCGTCACCAGCAGCACCCGCGGCACGGCGTGCACCGGCACCTCGGTGAGGCCCAGCGCGGCCAGCAGGCCCAGCTGTCCGGGGCCTAGGAAGGTCCCGGCGGCCAGCGCCGGTTCGCCGGCGGAGATGTCGCTGCCGGCGTCGCGGACAAAGTTCCCCACCGGGGCGGCGGGCAGGCGGACCGTGGCGGCCGCCCCGGGCTCGGGGAAGGAATCGGGAACAGCCAGCTCGATGGGGACGACGGCGTCGGCGCCGGTGGGGATCATGGCGCCGGTCATGATGGGTGCGGCGCTGCCGGGGCCCAGTGCGGCGGGCTCGGCGCCGGCCGGGACCGGGGCGGCGACGCGCAGTTCCGCGCCGCCGTCGGGGACGTCGGCGCTGCGGATGGCGAATCCATCCATCTGCGAGTTGGCGAAGGGCGGCAGGTCCAGCGGGGCTGCGACGTCGGCGGCCAGTCCGCGGCCCAGCGCCTCCCGAAGCGGTACCGACTCGACGCGGGCGGCCACGGGTGCAAGCAGCGCGCCTACCTTGTCCCGGTGCGCTTCCACGGTGCAGGTACTGTGCGCGGTGCGGTGCATTCGTTCGTGACCTTTGGCTCGGCGGACTAGGACTTCACGTCCACTGTAACCGTGTGGTAGCCGGTGGCCCCGTTGGGCGCCGGCGGTGCACTGTCCTCCACCTGCGGGTCGCCGTCCAGATCGGTGGCGCGGACCTGCACCTCGTACTGTCCCGGGCCCAGCGGCAGGCCGATTTTCCACTGGCACCAGGTGTCGGTGGAGATCGCGGGCGCCAGTTCGGCCTGCTTCCAGTCGCCGCGGTTTACCCGCACTTCCACCTTCCCGATGCCGCGGTGCTGAGCCCAGGCCACGCCGCCCACGGCCACCGTCCCGGCGCTCACGCTCCGCCCGCCCCGGGGCACGTCGATCCGCGACGACGTCTTGATCGGTCCGCGCTCGCTCCAACCGCGCGGGGTCCAGTACGCGACGTCGTCCGCGAACCGCGTCACCTTCAGTTCGGTGACCCACTTCGTCGCCGAGACGTAGCCGTAGAGCCCCGGGACGATGAGCCGGACCGGGAAGCCGTGTTCCAGCGGCAGCGGTTCCCCGTTCATCCCTACCACCAGCAGCGCATCCCGGGTGTCCGTGAGCGCCTCCAGCGGGCTTCCCGCGGTCCAGCCGTCGGCGCTGCGGGAGAGCACCATGTCCGCCCCCGGCTTGGGGCCGGCCTGGGCCAGCAGTTCCCGGACCGGCCAGCCGAGCCAGCGGGCGTTGCCGATCAGGTCCCCGCCCACCTCGTTGGAGACGCAGGCGATCGTGATGTGCCGCTCGGTCAGGGGCTTGGCCAGCAGGGTGTCGAAGTCCAGTTCGATCTCGCGGTCCACCAGGCCGGTGACTTTGAGCTTCCAGTCGCGCGGATCCACGATCGGGACCCGCAGGGCGGTGTCGATCCGGTAGAAGTCCCTGTTCGGAGTCACCAGGGGCGACAGTCCGGCCAGGCCGAGTTCGGCCCCGGCGGGGACCGCCGGGGCCGGGGACGCCGGGCCGGGCAGGAGAAGCTTGCTGCGCAGCCCGGCGACCGCGTCGGCAGCGCCGCGCAGGGTGGACGCCAGCGCCCCGCCGACGGCGGCGATTGCCGTGGTGACGGTCAGGGATTGCAGGAAGCGGCGGCGGGCGGGCCGGGCCGGCGAGCCGTCCTCGGGACCCGCGGCGTGCGGACCGGCGGGCTTCTGACCCGCGGGCTGCGGACCCCCGGTTTCCGGGCCGGGGGCGGCCCGCCAAATGGCTTGCGGACGGGCGTCATCCGGCCCCGCGGGCTGCGGACCGGCGGGCGGACCGGCGACTTGCAGACCGGCGGCCTCGCGCCACTCCCCGAGGCGGCGGATCAGCCAGCGCAGCAGCGCCATGCCCAGCGCCGCGCCAAGCAGCGGAACGGGGACGGCATTGGCGGTCGCCTCGGCCCGGGTCAGCACGGCAGCGAGGCCCACCAGCCCAAAGACTGCGATCACGGCCAGGCCGGCGAAGCGGCGGCGCCATTCCAGCACCCCGGCCAGCGCCGCCAGTGCCGCGATGACCAGCCCCATGCCGCTGAGGAGGGCCAGCTTGTCCGCCGTGCCGAACAGCGCGATCACCCCGTCCTTGACACCCGGCGGGACGGCATCGATCACCGCTCCGCCGACGGCTGTCACGGGTGACACCGAGGGGCTGAGTAGCCCGGCCGCCAGCTCGCCCACAACGACGCCGGCACCTACGGCGGCCACCCCCGCAGCGGCGGCCCACAATTCTGTGCGCCGCTTGGCCGGCCGCGGCGTTCCGCCGGCGGCCACATCCGGCGCGACCCGGGAGGTATTCATACGTCCAGCATAGGTTCGCAACGGCCCGGGCGTGATGCCTGGCCGGTAGTGGCGTAGCCTGACGGTATGAGTGTTCAGCTTGGCATGCCCCGGCCCCGCTCGGACAACCAACCCGGCGACGGCGGCTCCACGCCGCAGCCGGACGGACGCCCGGACGGACTGCCCGCCGGGCTGGTGGATCGTTACGGCCGGCAGGCCACCGACATGCGGCTCTCGCTGACGGACAAGTGCAACCTGCGGTGCAGCTACTGCATGCCGGCCGAAGGCCTCGAATGGCTGGCCAAGCAGGCCGTCATGACCGCGGAGGAAATCGTGCGGATCGTGCGGATCGGCGTCGACGTCCTGGGCGTCCGCGAACTCCGGCTGACCGGCGGTGAACCCCTGGTCCGGGCCGACCTGCTGGATATCATTTCCGCGCTTCGCCAAGCCCACCCGGACCTTCCGATCTCCATGACCACCAACGCCGTCGGGCTGGACAAGAAGGCAGCCGGGCTGAAGGCCGCCGGTCTCACCCGGATCAACGTGTCCCTGGATTCACTGCACGAAGAAACGTTCACCAAGCTAACCCGGCGCCCCTTCCTGAACCGGGTCCTCGCCGGCGTGGACGCCGCCTGGGCCGCCGGGCTGGGTCCCGTGAAGCTCAACGCCGTGCTGATGCGCGGCATCAACGACGTCGAGTCCCCGGCGCTGCTGGCGTGGGCCCTGGACCGCGGCTACGAGCTGCGCTTCATCGAACAGATGCCGCTCGACGCCGACCACGGCTGGACCCGCCGGAACATGATCACCGCCGCGGAAATCCGTGAGCTGCTCTCCGTCGACTACGTGCTCAGCGCCGATCCGCGGGAGCGTGACGGCGCCCCGGCCGAGCGTTTCGAGGTCCGTGCGCGCGTCCCGGGCACGGACGCGGCCGCCGGCCCGGTACTGGGCACCGTGGGGATCATCGCCTCGGTCACCGAACCGTTCTGCGCCGATTGCCGCCGGACCCGCATCACGGCCGAGGGAAAAATCATGAGCTGCCTCTTCTCCCGGGAGGAGGCCGACCTGCTGGGGCTGCTGCGCGGCGGCGCCAGCGACGACCAGCTCGCCGAGCGCTGGCAGGATGCCATGTGGCTCAAGCCCAGGGCCCACGGCATGGACCACGTCGGGCTGGGCGCCCCGGACTTCGTCCAGCCGGACCGCAGCATGAGCGCCATCGGAGGCTGAACCACCTGTGAACGTACGTTACTTCGCTGCCGCGCGCGCCGCTGCCGGCACCGACGAGGAGAAATTCGAGCTCCCCGACGGCGCCACGCTGCCGGCCCTGCTGGAGGCGATCCTCGCCGTCGAGCGCCCGGAGCCGCCCGAGGGCACCCCGCCGCTCGCCCGCATCTTGTCCCGCTCGAGTTTCCTGCTCAACGAGGTGGCCGTGCGTGACCAGGTCGCCGCGGCTCTCGCGCCGGACGACGTCGTCGACGTGCTGCCGCCGTTCGCCGGCGGCTAAGCACCCTCAGCTCCCGGCCAGGGCTTCCCGCACGCTTTCCGCCACGGCCCCGGCGCCGGCCGCGCCCATCACGATCGTGTAGTGGTTGACGTCGGGCACCTCGCGGACCCGCAGGTTCGGCAGCTTCGCGGCCCAGTCCTCCAGGTAGCCGGGCGCGTAGAGTCCGGCCGGCTCGTTGAGCAACCCGCGCGGCGCCCGGAGAACCTGGGTGTCCACCGCGAGCTCGTCCAGCGCCTTCAGCAGCGACGCACCCCGGTGCAGTTCGGCACTGTCCTCGGCCATCGCCTGGTAGCGGGTGGCCGGCCGGAGTTCCGGCTCCTCGCCGGTGAGGTCATAGTCCACGTAGGCTTCCACGAGCGGGCCCCAGTCGGCGCTGAAGGCCGGGTGTTGCCGCCAGAAGTTGCGGTACACCTCGCGGCTGGGGAAGGTGGCGTTGAGGCGCTCGGCGGCCGGCCCCAGCACCGCGGCGATGATCTCCTCGTCCGAGAGCCCCGCCGGGACCTGCAGCGGCAGCCCGCCGTCGACCAGCACGAGCGAGCGGACCCGTTCCGGGAACTGGTTCGCCAGGACGAGGGACGCGAAGGCACCCATCGAATGGCCCACGACGACGACGGGCCCGGGGGCCAGCGCCGCAAGCACGGCCGCGAGATCCTCCGCGTGCGAGGGCATGCCGTACGGCGCGGGCAGGGCGTTGCTGCGGCCACGCCCGCGCAGGTCCGGGGCGATGATCCGTACGTCCGGCAACGCCAGGGCCAGGTACGGCCAGGCCTTGTGCGAGGCGGTGACCCCGTGGACGGCGAGGATGGTCGGTGCGTCGGGGTCATCCGGGCCCCAGATCGCGGTGTGCAGGGTGCCGCCGCGGACCTCCACCTCGACGGTGCGGTAGGTGTCCTTACTGGCTGTCTGGGTCATGGTGCTGTCCCTTCCTGGGGCGGGGTGGGGTTCGCGGTCGTTGCCGGGGAGGCCCCCGGGGCGGAGCCGGGGTCGGGCGCGAGGGCCCGTTCGATGAACTGCATCATTTCCTCGAAGACTTCGTCGGGCACGTCGGGCCGGGCGCCGGCGGCGGGTTCGGCGCCTTCCTCGTCCCAGAGGACCCAGCGCATGCCGATCAACTCGCCGATGCCCATCAGGGTCCAGGCTGCCACCGTGGGGTCCATCTCCCGGACCTCGCCGCTGAGCTGGGCCGCTTTGAGGCCTTCGATGTAGCCGTTAACGATCCGGGTGTAGTGCAGCCGCAGCGCGCCGGGCGAGACGAATTCCGCCTGGCGGATGATCCGGTACAGGGCCGGGTGCTGGGCGGTGAAGCGGAAGAAGGCGCGGAAACCGGCCCGTTCGGCCTCCAGCCGGGTGCCGGCGCTCCTGGCGGCGTCGGTCATGGCGTGCCGGACGCGCCGGTTCAGGTCCTCGACCACCTCGTCGAAGATGGCCTGCTTGCCGTCGAAGTACAGGTAAAAGGTTCCGAGGCCGACGCCGGCGGCCTCGGTGATCTTGACGATCGAGGCCTCGTGGTAGCCCACCGAGGCGAAGACGGACTCCGCGGCCTCCAGCAGCTTGGCCCGGGTGCGTGTCCCCCGGGCGGTGCGCGGTGCGGCGCTCATGCCCGTGCCCCTGCCGACGTGCGTGCCGCGAGGTCCTGGCGCAGCCTGGCGCGGAGCACCTTGTTCAGTGCCGTGCGGGGCAGCGCCGCAACCGTCTCGATCCGCACCGGGACCTTGAACCGGGCCAGCTGCGAGGCGCAGTGCTCCAGCAGCTCCTGCTCGTCGGTGGCCATGCCGGGACGGACCACCACGAACGCCACGCCGGTTTCGCCCCAGCGTTCGTCCTCCACTCCGACGACGGCGGCCTGCGCCACAGCGGGATGGCCCAGCAGGGCGGCCTCGACCTCGGCCGGGGCCACGTTCTCGCCGCCCGAAATGTAGATGTCCTTGAGCCGGTCCACCACTTTGATGTACCCCTCGGCGTCGCGTTCCACCAGATCGCCGGTGCGCAGCCAGCCGTCGGCCATGACGGCCTCGGTGGCCGCGGCGTCGCGGAAGTAGCCGGCAAACACGCCGGGGCCGCCCACCAGCAGCTCGCCGGTGGCGGCGCCGTCGAGGATTTCCCCGGTGACGGGGTCCGCCACGGCAACGGCGACGTGCGGGTACGGTTTGCCGGAGTAGCCCACCATCCGTGCCGCGTCCTCGTTGGCGAGGCACAACACGTTCGGGGAGGCCTCCGTCAGGCCGTAGCCCTGGCTCAGCGCGACTCCCCTGCGGTGCCAGATCCGCAGCAGCGGTGCCGGCATCGGCGCGCCGCCCACCACCGCGTGGCGCAGGCTGGAGAGTTCGGCGTGGGCGAAGTCCGGGTGCTCGGCCAACATCAGGTACTGGGTGGGGACGCCCATCAGCATGGTCACCCCGCGCTCCGCGATCAGCTGCAGGACCCGGCCGGGTTCGAAGCCGCGCTCCAGCACCACGGTGGCCCCGGTCCACCAGGCCAGCAGCGGCTGGATGTTCCAGCCGCCCACGTGGAACTGCGGCAGCACGGCCAGGACCACGTCGCTGCTGCCCATCTCCAGGGTGCGGGACAGTGAGAGGTTGTTCCAGAAGCAGTTGGCGTGGGTCAGGACGGCGGCTTTGCTGGCGCCCTCGGTGCCCGAGGTGAAGATCATCAGCAGGGCATCGTCGTCGCGCACTTCCCGGCGACGCGCGCCTGTTCCGTCGGTCGCTTCGGGCGCTTCGGGAGCTGCCGGCCGCGCGCGGGAGGGTGTCGGGACGGACTTTTCGACGCCGCCGGGCCCCAGGGCCGCGGTCCGCGGCCGGTGCGGCAGCAGCGCGCAGGCTGCGGCGGCGAGGGCGTCGAGTTCGCCTTCGACCAGCAGCAGTTGGGGGTCGGCGAGCTCCAGCTGGGCGCCGAGCTCCCGGGGTGAGAGCCGCCAGGACAGCGGAACCAGAACCAGCCCGGCCTTGGCGCAGGCGAAGAAGGCCACCACGTGGTCCGAGCTGTTGCCGGTCAGGGTCGCGATCCGGTCGCCGATCCCGTAGCCGGCGGCCCGGAACCCGGCGGCGAGGGCCGCGGCGCGGCGTTCCAGCTCGCTGTAGAGCAGGGTGCAGCCGCGGTCGTCGATGGCCACCCGGTGCGGGGCGGCGAGGCTGCGGTCGGTGGTCCAGCGGCCCAGGGTGTGCAGGCCGTCGGCCAGGGCCGGGCCGGTTGTGCTGCTGCTCATGCAGCGTCCTCCAGGATGTCGCGGGGTGTTTCGGTACCGCCGTTGCCGGCACCCCGGTTGCCGCGGCGGCGGCGCAGCGCCAGCCGCTCGGCCGTGCCGGTGATGCCGCCGGGCAGGAAGAGCACCACCAGGACGAAGAGCGTGCCGAGGATGAACAACGGTTCGGACAACGGTACACGCAGGATGTCCGGAAGCGACTTGACGGCCTCGGAGTTGGCGAGCGTCGTCAGGCGCTGGTCCAGGATCGTGTAAAACACGCCGCCGATCACGGCTCCCCAGCGCGAGCCGACACCGCCCAGGACCACCATCACCAGCAGCGTGATGGTGAGGTCAGCGGACATCGACCGGGGCACGGCGCCACTCTGCAGCAGCAGGAAGACCATGCCGATGACGCTGACCAGGACGGCGGAGACCACGAAGATCAGCAGCTTCACCAGGTAGGGCTGCAGGCCCAGGACGCGGACCCGGAGTTCATTCTCCCGGACGGCCGCCGCGGCGTGGCCGGCCCGCGAGGACTGCACCCAGGTGACGATGACGAACACGGCCACCAGCACGGCCAGTGCCAGCCAGTACAGGTTGCGGGTGTTCACGACGCCCACCAGGAAGTCGGGCAGGTTGTCGGTGCGCAGCGTGAGGCCCTCGTCGCCGCCGGTCTTGCCCTCGGGGTTGCGGCCTACGATCACCGATCCGGCCTGGGCGAACGCGAGGGTCACCATGGCGAAGGGGATGCCGCTGACGCGCAGGCTGATGCTGCCCACCACGTGGGCCAGCACGATCACGATCAGCAGGGTCAGGCCCATGGCCGGCAACAGCGGGATGTCAAGGTTCTGCAGGATGATTGCCAGCCCGTAGACGCCGGCACCGAAGTAGAGGGCGTGCCCGAAGGACAGCAGCCCAGCCACGCCCAGCAGCAGGTGGTAGGTCAGGGCCGCGGCCGCCATCAGCATGCACATCGCCAGCAGCTGCAGGGACCCGGGGGTGTAGCTCGGGCCGGGCAGTACCCCGGGAAGAGAGATGTTCAGCAACGGGAGCAGGACCAGGAGCAGCACGCCGGCCAGGCCCGCGGCCCACGCCGCGAGCCTGCGGCCGGTGGGGCGGGGGCGGCCGCCGTGCGGCGCGGCGCCGGGTGCTCCCCCGGCGTCGTCATACCCTGGGTTGGTTTTCCCCGGCCGGCGGCCGGTGCCGCCGTCCGCGGCGGGCTGGCCGGCGCTGGCGGTGTCGTCGGTGCTGGACGTGTCGGTGTCGGTGGTCATGAGGTTCTCCCGAGCAGGCCGGTGGGACGGAACAGCAGCACGAGCGCCAGCGCCAGCACCACGACGAAGTCGCCGGTGCCGCCGAGGTAGAAGTTCGCGAATTGCTGCAGGACGGCGACGGCGACGGCGGCGATGGCCGCTCCGGTCAGCGAGCCGAGCCCGCCGATCACCGTAACGATGAAGGCGAAGATCAGCAGGGAGCCGCCAAGCATCGGCGATACGTAGCCGAAGTAGTGCGAGGCGAGAACGCCGCCAAGGCCGGCTGCCGCCCCGCCGATGGTGAAGACGAGGGTGAAGGCCTTGCGGACGTCGATCCCCAGGGCGGTGACCATGGAGCGGTTTTCCACGCCGGCGCGGATGATCATGCCGTAGCGGGTCTTCTTCAGGAAGAACACCAGGGCCAGCAGCACCATGACGGCGGCAATGATGCAGACGAAGCGGTCGTTGGGGATCCGGGCGCCGAGGATTTCGGTGGTGTCCTTGAACCAGGCCGGGCCTTTGATGAACACGGGGTCGGTGCCCCAGATGCCGTCGAATAGCGCCACTGCGGCGAGCGAAAGGCCCACCGTGACGAGCACCTGCTCGATGTGCCGCTGGTACAGCCGGCGGATCAGGACGAACTCGGTGAACGCGGCGAAGACGGCGCCCGCGGCGGCCCCGATCACGAGGGACAGCAGGAACGTTCCCCAGTTGTCGGAGCCGGTCCGGCGGGCGATTTCCCAGCCGGTGAAGGCGCCCAGGGTCAGGAAGGCGCCGTGCGCGAAGTTCAGCACGCCCATCAGCCCGTAGATCAGGGACAGCCCGGCGGCCACGAGGAAATACAGTGCCCCCAGGCCGAGGCCGGTGAACAGCAGCAGGACGACGGTGCTCACAGGGCGGCGCCTTTCTCGACCGGATTCCCGGCTGGTTTCCCGGCGGGGGCGGCGTCCGCCGAGACACCCAGATGCCGCTGGATCAGGTCGGCGTCATCGAGGAAATCGCGGGCGCGGCCGGTGTGGACCACCCGCCCGCCGGACAGCACGACGGCGCCCTCGGCGAGCTGGCGGACGACGTGCAGGTTTTGTTCGACGAGCAGGATCGGCACCGTCCGGGCCGCCTCGGCCAGGGTCTCGGCCACCTCGCCGACGATTTTGGGTGCGAGTCCCTTGGTGGGCTCGTCGACCAGCAGGATCTTGTTGGTGTTCAGCAGGGCGCGGGCCAGCGAGACCATCTGCTGCTGGCCGCCGGAGAGCGTTCCGGCCATCTGGGCGGAGCGGGCCAGCAGGTCCGGGAAGAGGTCCTCGACCAGCTGCCGGCGGGGTGCGGCGTCGCGTTCGGCGAGCCGGAGGTTCTCGGCGACGGTGAGCTTCGCGAAGACTTCCCGGTCTTCCGGGACGTAACCCACGCCGCTGCGGATGATTTTGAAGGTGGCTTCCTTCTCGATCCGCTCGCCGTCGAGTTCCACGCTGCCGCTGCGGTCAATCAGGCCGATGATGGCCTTGAGGGTGCTGGTCTTGCCGACGCCGTTGCGGCCCAGCAGCGCGGTGATCCCGGTGGCGGGGACGGTGAAGGTGACATCTTCCACGACTTGCTGGCCGGCGATCGAGGCGGACAGGCCCTCGAGCCTGAGGATGGGCGGGGCTTCGGTGGCGCGGTGGTCCGCGGGGGTGCTCATACGGGTTCTCCGAGGTAGGCGCTTTGCACGGTGGGGTCGGCCATGACGGCGTCGGGGCTGTCCAGGGCCAGCAGGCTGCCGTGGTGCATTACGGCGACCCGGTCCACCAGGCCCAGGACGACGTCCATGTGGTGCTCCACCATCATGACGGTGCAGCCGCGGTCCCGGTGCATGCTCCGGATGATCGCGCTGAGGGACGGGACGTCCCCCGACGCCACCCCGGCCATCGGTTCGTCGAGGAGCACGACGGCGGGATCGGTCGCCAATAGGACGGCGATCTCCACCTTGCGCTTTTCGCCGTGCGAGAGGTCCCCCGCCGCCGTCGTGAGCTGGCCGGTGAGCCCGACCTCGGCGATGGTGCCGCGCGCGATCCGGGTGGCCTCATCCGAGGCCGACGGGAAGCGCAGGATGCTGAAGTTGCCACCGAGTTTCACCTGGGCGGCGAGCCGGACGTTTTCCAGCACGCTGAGTCGGGGAAACAGGTTGGAGGTCTGGAAGGTCCGGCCCAGCCCTGCCCGGGCCCGGCGGTGGATGGGCGCGGCCGTGATGTCCTTGCCGTTCAGCGTGATGCTGCCCGCGGTGGGCCGCATGACGCCGGAAATCAGGTTGAACAAGGTGGTCTTGCCGGCCCCGTTGGGGCCGATCACGCCGATCATTTCGCCGGCGCCGATCGCGAAGCCCACATCCTGGAGGATGCGGGCACCGCCGATCTGCAGACCTAGGCCGTCCACCGCAAGGGCGGGCAGGGCTGGGTTATTCATTCGGATCCTTCGTTTTTCGCTGGCTGGTCTGGGCTGAAGCGTGCCTGGCGCCTGCGGGCTACTTCTTTTCCGGCGGAGCGACGGTGTCCCCCGCGACGACCTTGACGAGCTCGGGAGTCCAGGTTCCACCCTTCTGGGCGAGCTTGACCTGGTACATGTCCTGGATCAGGGCGTGGTCGGAGGCGCGGACGGTTTCCTTGCCCTTGGGGCCGTCGAAGCTGAAGCCTTCGAGGGCCTTGACCATGGCGTCGGCGTCGTTGCCGCCGCCCTTGATGGCCTGGACGATCATCTGGCCGGCGACGAAGCCGTCGGGGGTGAAGAGGTCTGCCTTCTTACCGGCTTTCTCGACGGCGGCGATCATCTTCTTCTCCACGTCGGTGCCCGAGGCGCCCGGGAAGTAGTGGTTGAGGAAGCTGATCTTGCTGGTCGCTTCGCCGTAGGCGCCGAAGGTGGACGCGTCGCCCAGTCCGGTGACGATCGGGGCCGCTGCGAAGGCGCCCTGCTGGCTCAGCGCCTGCCACATGGTGCCGGAGGTGGCCCCGGCCCAGGCCACGAAGACCATGTCCGGCTTGGCGTCGACGAGCTGGCGGGCGAAGGGCGTAAGCTCCTGCCCGTCCGGGACGAGAACGGACTCCACAGTGGCGCCCTTCGCCCCGAGGACGGCCTTGACCGCGGCGACGTTGCCCTGGCCGAAGGCGTTGTCCTGCGCGAACACGACAACCTTCTTGCCCTTGGTGTCAATGAAGCTGCCGGCGGTGGCGACGTCCTGGAGGCTCTGGCGGCCGGAGCGGAAGGTGTACTTGTTGATGCCCTGGATCGCGTCGGTCGCGGCGGGGCCGGAAATGTACACGACCTTGTTCTGCGCGGCCTGCTCGGCCAGCTTCAAGGCGATGCCGGAGACGACGGTGCCGCCGATCACCTTGTAGCCCTTGCCGATCAGGTCCTTGGCCGCGGTGACGGCCTTGTCCGGGTCGCCGCCGTCATCGGCGTACGTCAGGTTGATTTTGGCGCCGTTGACTTCGCCGGTGCCGCCGGTGGCGTAGTCAATGCCGGCCTGGAGGCCCTCGTAGTAGGTGGCGCCGTAGGCCGCCAACGGTCCGGTCTTGGAGTAGATGATGCCGACGTTGACCGGTTCGGCTGCCTTGGTGGCGCCGCCGGAGCCCGCCGGAGCGGCGGAGCCGGCCGTGGGCGCGCAGGCGCTGAGGGCGAGCCCGGTAGCCATTACGGCGGCCATCAGGAACTTCTTTGTATCCTTCACGGGATGCCTTTCATTGAGAATCCGCGGAATCTGGGCACGAGATCTGAGTAGAACCTGAAAGGTGATTCAGATTACGGCAAATCTATGATGCGGCTCACACGGTGTCAACGGAATTCAAGGGCTTCTTTGCAACGAACTGGCAACGTTTCGGGCGCGGCCGACCCTCCCGCACATGACAAGCCGCAACGCCCGGCCGTCCCGCAGGTCCGGACCGGGAAGCTCAGGCGGGGACGGTCGCGGTCTCGGGGACCCGGCGGCAGACGGTGGTCATGAAGGGGCTGAACTCGCTCGCGTGGCCCAGCCGCAGCCCGGCGGCGTGGATCAGCCGGCCGTCCTCGACCCGGAGCGTGTGGCGGGCCGCGCCGCGGTCGCTGCGGCGCTCGATGGTCAGGGTGCCGTCGTGCCAGTTTGCCCTGGCCGGCGCTTCCGGGGGCAGGCCCATGCTGTTCACGTGGTACCAGAGCGTGTCTGGATGGGCCCGGTCCATGGTGAAGACGCCGACGCCTTCGGTCTTGGAGCCGCCGGCGTCGAGGTGGCGGTAGCTCATGGTCACGGCAAGGCCAGCGGCGGCGCGGGCGAAGACGACGTCGGCCGCGGCGGTCCGGGCCGGGCCCCAGGCGGTGGCTTCCCACTGCGTGGTGCCGCTCCAGTGTCCGAGGAACCCCTCGAGCGCCTCGTGTGCGCTGCCCGGCAGCGGTCGGTCCATGCTTCCTCCGAGGGGCCCTCCCGTGTGGCCCCGCCACCATCATCACGCCGGACCGCGCGGCTGTAAAGGTTAGGCCCCGCCGGACGCTCTCGCCCGGGGGCCGACACCAGCTCCGCCTTAGAGGCCGAAGGTCTCGGTTTCCTCAAAGGGGCCCACCACTGTGACGGTGCGCGGCGCGGTCGCGAGTTCGCGCGCCAGCTCCTGGACATCGGCGGTGGTGACCGCCTTGATCTGCCGCAGCGTCTCGTCAATGTCCTGGTATTCGCCGGAGACCAGCTCGGCGCGGCCCAACCGGGACATCCGCGAACCGGTATCCTCCAGGGCCAGGACGATCCCGCCGCTGAGCTGGCCGACGGCCTTGCGCAGTTCCTCCTCGGAGATGCCGCCCTCGGCCAGTTTGTCCAGCTCGGCGCCGAGCAGCTCCAGAACCTGGCGGACCTTCGACGGCGTGCAACCGGCGTACATGCCGAAGTAGCCGGCATCGGCGTAGGAGGAGGCGAAGGAGTAGGTCGAGTAGACGAGGCCGCGCTTCTCGCGGACCTCCTGGAACAGCCGGGATGACATGCCGCCGCCGAGGACGGCGTTCAACACACTCATCACGAAGCGGCGTTCATCGGTGGCGACAATCGTGGGGCAGCCCATGATGATGTTGGCCTGCTCAACGGGACGCTTGACCACGTGCAGCCCGGCGGTGCCGGTGATCGCAGCACGCTCGGTGGAGCGGCGCTGCACCGGGGCGGCGTCGTGCTCCAGGTCCCAGCCGGCGGCGTCCAGGGCGCCCACCACGAGTTCGCAGACGACGTCGTGGTCCAGTCCCCCGGCGGCGGTGATGACCAGCTCGTCCGGGCGGTAATACCGGCGGTAGTGGTCCCAGACCGAATCGCGGGCCACGGCGCGGATGGCGTCCGGGGTGCCGCCGATCGGGCGTCCCAGCGGGTGCGTGCCGAGGACGGCGGCGACAAAATGTTCGTGGGCGACGTCGGTCGGGTCGTCGCTGTCCATGGCGATTTCCTCGAGGATGACGTCGCGTTCCTGCTCCATCTCCTGCGGGTCCAGCACGGCGCCGGTGATCATGTCCGCGATCACATCGATCGCCATCGGCAGGTCCGTGTCCAGCACGCGGGCGAAGTAGCAGGTGCTTTCCTTGGCGGTGGCGGCGTTCGATTCCCCGCCCACCTCGTCGAAGGCGGAAGCGATTTCCAGTGCCGTGCGCCGTTTGGTGCCCTTGAACAGCAGGTGCTCCAGGAAGTGGGTGGAGCCGTGCTGGCCGGGTGCTTCGTCGCGCGAGCCGACCCCGACCCAGAAGCCGATGGTCGCCGAACGCTGCCCCGGCATGGCCTCGGTCAGCACCCGGACGCCGCCGGGTAGCACCGAGCGCCGCACCTCCGAGCCGCCGTCGGCGCCGTGGATCAGGGTGTCAGCGTGCTGGTTCTGCTCAAGCGGCAGGGGGACGACAGTCATTAAGGCCTTTCCATAAAACCGTCACAAAAATGTGCCAAATCTGCCTGCAATCCTACCTGCCTTTAACGGCGGCGGGGCCGGTGGAGGAATCCACCGGCCCCGCCGCTTGGGTCAGGAAAGACTACTCGCCGGACTCCTCGGAGACCTCGGCGTTGTCGGTGTTCTCTAAGTTCCCAGTTGCTGCCTCTTCGGCCACGACCGGGGAGAGGGAGAGTTTTCCGCGGTCGTCGATCTTGGTGATTTCCACCTGGATCTTCTGGCCAACGGAAACGACGTCCTCGACGTTGTCCACGCGCTTGCCGCCGGCGATCTTGCGCAGCTCGGAGATGTGCAGGAGACCGTCCTTGCCCGGAGTCAGGGAAACGAAGGCGCCGAAGGTGGTGGTCTTGACAACCGTGCCCAGGTAGCGCTCGCCGATTTCCGGGATCTGCGGGTTGGCGATGGCGTTGATCGCGGACCGTGCTGCGTCGGCAGACGGACCGTTCGTGGCGCCAATGTAGACAGTGCCGTCGTCTTCGATCGAGATGTCGGCTCCGGTGTCTTCCTGGATCTGGTTGATCATCTTGCCCTTCGGGCCGATGACCTCGCCGATCTTGTCTACCGGGATCTTGACCGCGATGACGCGCGGCGCGAACTCGGAGAGCTCGTCCGGGGTGTCGATCGCCGAGTTCAGCACGTCCAGGATGTGCAGGCGGGCTTCGCGGGCCTGCTTCAGCGCGGCGGCCAGGACCGACGCCGGGATGCCGTCGAGCTTCGTGTCCAGCTGGATGGCGGTGACGAACTCGGAGGTACCGGCAACCTTGAAGTCCATGTCGCCGAAGGCATCTTCGGCGCCGAGGATATCGGTCAGGGCGGCGTAGCGGGTCTGGCCGTCGACCTGGTCGGAAACCAGGCCCATGGCGATACCGGCAACAGCGGCCTTCAGCGGCACACCTGCGTTGAGCAGGGACAGCGTGGAGGCGCAGACGGAACCCATCGACGTCGAACCGTTGGAGCTGAGAGCCTCAGACACCTGGCGGATCGCGTAGGGGAATTCCTCGCGGGACGGCAGCACCGGCATGATGGCGCGCTCGGCGAGGGCGCCGTGGCCGATTTCGCGACGCTTCGGCGAACCGACGCGGCCGGTCTCGCCGGTGGAGTACGGCGGGAAGTTGTAGTTGTGCATGTAGCGCTTGCGCGTTACGGGCGACAGCGAGTCGATCTGCTGTTCCATCTTGAGCATGTTCAGCGTGGTGACACCCAGGATCTGGGTCTCGCCGCGTTCGAAGATGGCCGAGCCGTGGACGCGGGGCAGGACCTCAACCTCGGCGGTGAGCTGGCGGATGTCCGTCAGGCCGCGGCCGTCGATGCGGACCTGGTCCTTGAGGATGCGCTGGCGCACAACCTGCTTGGTGACCGAGCGGAAGGCTGCGGACAGCTCCTTTTCGCGGCCCTCGAACTGGCCGGCGAGCGAGGAGGTGACTTCGTCCTTGAGCGCGTCGGAGGCGGTGTCGCGTTCCTGCTTGTCGGCAATCTGGAAGACAGCGGTCAGCTTCTGCGCGGCGGCGGACTCGACGGCGGCGAAGACGTCGTCCTCGTAGTCCAGGAAGACCGGGAACTCGACGGTCGGCTTGGCGGCGCGGGCTGCCAGGTCGGACTGTGCTTCGCAAAGGGCCTTGATGAACGGCTTGGCAGCCTCGAGGCCTTCGGAAACAACCTCTTCGGTCGGGGCGGTGGCGCCCTGTTCCTTGATGAGGTTCCAGGAATTGTCCGTTGCTTCGGCTTCAACCATCATGATGGCGACGTCATCGCCTGCAACGCGGCCGGCGACGACCATGTTGAAGACGGCGTTCTCGAGCTGTGAGTGCTTCGGGAACGCAACCCACTGCGAGCCGTGCTCGTCGGCGACGAGGGCAACGCGGACGCCGCCGATCGGGCCGGAGAAGGGCAGGCCGGACAGCTGGGTGGACATCGAGGACGCGTTGATCGCGACCACGTCGTAGAGCTCGTCCGGGTTGATGGAGAGCACGGTGACGACGATCTGGACCTCGTTGCGCAGGCCCTTGACGAACGCGGGGCGCAGCGGGCGGTCCATGAGGCGGCAGGCCAGGATGGCTTCCGTGGACGGGCGGCCTTCGCGGCGGAAGAACGAGCCCGGGATGCGGCCGGCGGCGTACATGCGCTCTTCGACGTCGAC
>JAPLAM010000080.1 GCA_026393275.1 Arthrobacter sp. | reverse complement strand
TTCCTTTATCTGGCAGGGTTGCTGCTCCAATTCTCCCACCGGCGGGGCGAAAAGGCGCCGGTCGGGCCGGCTGCCGGGGCCGCGGCACAACTCCAGGCCGCCGTCGCTCCGACCCATGCACCACCCCCTATCCCGTCCGCGCCGCCCAAGGTAGCCTGACCGCGCCGCCCACTATTGCCTGACCGGCACCGGGCCGCCGGTAGGATCGTACGGTGCTGATTCTGCTGCCCCCGTCTGAAGGTAAGACCCCCGCGACCGGAGGCGCCGCCGTCGACCCGGACTCGCTCAGCTTCCCCGCCCTGAATGCCCACCGGGCGCGCGTCCTCGAAGCGCTCGGTACGGTCAGCGCCCACGACGATGCCCTCGCACTGTTGGGCGTGGGTGCCTCACTGAAGGCCGACGTCGAACGCAACACGCGGCTGCACGCCGAGCCGGCAGCTCCGGCCCACCGGGTGTACTCCGGGGTGTTGTATGACGCCTTGGGCTACCGCTCGTTGACGCCGCGGCAGCGCCAGAAAGCAGACGAGTCGGTGCTGGTGATTTCCGCGCTTTGGGGCGCCATCCGATTCGCAGACCGGGTCCCGGCGTACCGGCTGTCGATGGGCACTGCCCTGCCCGACATCGGACGGCTCGCCTCATTCTGGAAACCGCAGCTCACGGCCGCCCTGGCCACCGAAACGGTGGGCGAGCTCATTGTTGACTGCCGCTCCAGCACCTACACCGCGGCGTGGGCACCGCCGCCGGAGCAAACCGTGGCCGTCAACGTCTTCACGGAGGTGGGCGGGGTCCGCAAGGTGGTGAGCCACTTCGCGAAGCACACCCGGGGCGAGCTGGCCCGGCACCTGCTGGCCCGGCGCGGCAAGGCGCCGCAGACTCCGGCGCAACTGCAGCAGGCAGCCGCCGAGAAGTGGTCCGCGGAGCTGGTGGGGGGCACGGCCCGCAAGCCGCACACCCTCAATCTCATCCTGCCCAGCTAGGCAGCAGTAGCTGTCGTTTTCAGGGCTTCGGTTCATGCGGTGATCGCAACACCTGATCATTGAAGGGTGTTGATTTCCGTGGCGAAGTTTTCGGATCGGCTGGTGGCCGATGTGGTTCAGAGATTCTGGCAGCAGGTGGCGGACGGCGGCAGTTATGCCGACGCCGGAGCGTTGGTGGGATGGTCGGTCACCACGGTCCGCAACGAGATGCGTTTCACCGGTGGGATCAGGCCCCGGCGCGGCCGGGACCTGAAGAAGCGGTGTCTGTCCTTTCAGGAGAGGGAGGACATCGCGCTGTGGCGGGGCCAGGGAATGCCGGTTCGAGAGATGGCCCGCAGGCTGGGCCGCGCCGCGTCCACGGTGTCCCGGGAGCTGCGCCGCAACGCAGACGCGCCCTACTACTACCGGGCATCAACCGCTCACGCCCGTGCCCATGCCCGCGCGTCCCGGCCCAAAATCGCTAAGCTCGTGGGCAACGAGAAGCTACGCAAGGAAGTCCAGGACCGGCTGAAGAGACAGTCCTCCCCGCAACAGATCGCGGGCCGGCTCCGTAAAGACTTCCCGAAGAACCCGGAGATGTGGGTGTCACACGAAACGATCTACCAGTCCCTCTACGTGGAGTCCCGCGGCGGACTAAAGCGGGAACTGGCGAAGAACCTGCGCACCGGGCGGACGCTGCGCAAACCCCAGCGCCGGCCCGGTGAACGCCGCGGCCGGATCCAGGACATGGTCATGATCGCTGACCGGCCAGCCGAGGCCGAAGACCGCGCGCTTCCCGGGCACTGGGAGGGCGATCTCATCGTGGGTAAGGACGGCAAGAGCTGCATCGGCACGGTCGTTGAGCGCACCACCGGTTTTCTGATGCTCATCCACGTCCCGGCCGGAGCGAACCGCCTCGAAGCGGTCCGGGACGGGCTGATCCGGAAAATGGGTGCGCTGCCCGATGAGCTACGGCAGTCGCTGACCTGGGATCAGGGCACCGAAATGCACCGCCACAAAGAGGTGCGGATCGCGGCGGATATCGATATCTATTTCTGCGATCCGCACTCACCCTGGCAGCGCGGGTCAAACGAAAACATGAACGGACTGCTGCGCCAGTACTTCCCGAAAAGCACTGACCTTTCAGTGCACAGCCAGACAGACCTTGACTACGTCGCCCACCAGGTCAACGACCGACCCCGCCAACGCTTCGACTTCTGCACGCCAAATGAAATGATCAGAACGTTCCTGTTGCGATGACAGCCTGAAACCGCC
>JAPLAM010000044.1 GCA_026393275.1 Arthrobacter sp. | reverse complement strand
GGCCCGGCTGCAGATCAGCGCCTCCGAGGCGCACCGCCGGCTCTCCCTGGCACGGACCGTGCTCCCGCGCACCGGATTCACCGGTGAGCCGCTGCCGCCGCTGCATGAGGAACTCGCCGCGGCCCTCGCCGCCGGGACCGTCCCGTCCCGGTCGGCGACAATCATCGCCCTGGCCCTGGACCGGGTCCGGCCACTGTGCGACCCGGAAACCAGTGCCGGGATGGAACACGCCCTGACCCGCACCGCCATCGAGCACGACCCGGACTTCCTGGCCCGGATCGCCCGGCGCTGGACCGACGCGATCGACCAGGACGGCGCCGAACCCGCCGAAGAGGTCCTCCGCCAACTCCAGGGCGCGTTCCTCCGCCGGCCCCGCCACGGCCTGCAACACCTCGAAATCTTCGCCACCACCGAACAATTCGAACACCTCGTCACCGTGATGAACACCGGCGCCAACCCCCGCACCCCGACGACCGCTGCCGGCACCGTGGCAGCGGACGACGCAGGAAGAAGCGATGGCACAAACGACTCCGTCGGAGCGCAGGCCGCGCCCCTGGACTGGCGGTCACGGCCGCAAAGACTCCTCGACGGCCTGATCGGGGCCTGCAAAGTCGCCCTGGCCTCCGCCGGGCTGCCCGCCACCGGCGGCTCCCGGCCCCAAATCATGGTCACCATCGACTACCGCGACCTCCTGGCCCGCCTCCAACGCCGCGAGCAGGGCCGGGCTGCCGGAGAATCAGCCAACGGCCCCGCTCCGTTCGGCTTCACCGGCACCGGGACCCTTGGTTTTGCCGGCACCGGGACGCTGGCGTTCACCGGCCCGGTCACCGCATCCACCATCCGCAAAATCGCCTGCGACGCCGACATCATCCCCGTCCTGCTCGGCAGCCAAGGCCGGATCCTGGACATCGGCCGCACCACCCGGATCTTCCCGCCCCACATCCGCAAAGCCATCACCGCCCGCGACCAAGGCTGCGCGTTCCCCGGCTGCACCATCCCCGCCCCCTGGTGCGAAGCCCACCACATCGACTACTGGTCCCGCGCCGGCAGCACGAGCACGGACAACGGAACCCTCCTCTGCTCCCACCATCACCACCTGATCCACAAAGAACACTGGACCATCCAGCCCCGCACCGGCATTCCCTGGTTCATTCCGCCACCCCACCTCGACCCACAACAGCAACCCAGACGAAACCACTACTTCCGATCGTGAGTGAACGGCGCCGCCGACAGGCCGGGTAACTCAGCCCAGCCAGGCGGATCAGGAGGCACCAGTTCAATACGTGGGTCACCTTGCATAATCCCTCACAGTCATGGCTCAGGTATGCCTGCGCACGCCGCGACAACTCCCCCGCTCAGTCCACCATGCGCCACGGTAGCCGGGAGCCATTCCCCGCAGCCGCCTGTAGAGTTAGCCCTTCAAGGCCGGAACGCAAACCCCGGCATAGCGGCCCGGAGGGCATCATGAACGAGAAACTGCACCTCACCCCGGAGGACGCCTTCCCGGAGGATCTGACCGAAGTCGCAGATCAGCAGTTGCAGGTCCTTGATAGCCAGGTCCAACGCCAGCTCGATTATGAGGTCGTTGCGGAGGGCGAGCCGAACCCGGAGACGGAATTCCGGCACTACGAGCTCGACGAAGAGTTCCAAACCCGCGACGATCGCTAGCGCCGCCAGCGGATCGCTAACGCCGCCAGTGGTACGGCGTCGTCGTGGACACCCGGGCCAGGCCATAGCGTTCAAGAATCGGTCGCGAATACTCAGTTGAATCGCTGTGGATGAGTTTCTTCCCCAGTGCTATCGCTGACCTCGCCCGCGCCGCAGTAACAGCGCGGTAGATCCCCCGGCCCCGCCATGCTTCGCGGGTAGCCCCGCCCCAAATGCCCGCGAAGTCCGTGTTCGGGACCGGTTCAAGGCGACCGGCACTAATGATCAAACCCTGGTGTTCTGCCACCCAAAGCTGCATCCCGTCGTCGAGGGCCATCCGGCGCAGGATTGCTTCCGCGTTGCCGTCGGAGGCAGGACTACCAAAGACTTCGTCCTGCATGACGCTCATGGCGCGGATGTCCTGTTCGTCTGTCACGGGCCGTAGCGTCACTCCAGGCGGGAGGTCCACCTCCACGTCCAGCGCGCTGGCGGCCCCCAACATCACCGACTCGGCCTCGTCCGGCTCAAACCCGTTCTTCAGCAGCGCCTCATGAAGTCCGGGCGCATGGTCATGGCCCCGTGTTTTCCATTCAACCCGTGCGATCGCTGGATCCTCACGGTAGAAGGCCAGGGTCTCGGCCACCCATCGCGCGATCGTATCTGCTCCCGCTCCGGCCAGGTCCTGATAGGTCACGAATCCTCTGCCGCCCGCAAAGGTGACCAGCCGCAGGGGGCCCAACCGCTCGACGGCGACCGCACTCGGGGTCTCGGCGTCGGTCCGGAGTTGCTGGTCGTACGCCGCAAGGAGCTTCGAAGTAGTCATCGGACCCTACGGTACAGCGACGACCGAGACGCGCAACCAGCGGTAAAGTGACACCGGAAGATTCCTTCCCGGTCCCGCCACACATTCTTGAAAGGCTCGCTGCAATGAGCATGCTCGGCACCAAATGGAAGATCCACGGAAACGGCAAGTCCATCCGCCCCGGCGAGGTTGTCAGGCCGGATGAGCGCCTCGCGTGGCCCCTGACCATCGGCGTGGGCATGCAGCACGTCGTGGCCATGTTCGGCGCCACCTTCCTCGTCCCGATCATCACGGGCATGCCGCCGGCCACCACCCTGTTCTTCTCCGGCATCGGCACCCTGCTGTTCCTGGTCATCACGCAGGGCCGGGTGCCCAGCTACCTCGGCTCCTCCTTCGCGTTCATTGCCCCGATCATGGCCTCCCAGCAGCAGTTCGGGATCCCCGGCGCGCTGGGTGGCGTGGTGCTGGCCGGCGTCGGTCTGGCCATCATCGGCGCCGTCGTGCAGAAGTTCGGCGCGGGCTGGATCAACCGGCTCATGCCGCCGATCGTCACCGGCGCGATCGTGGGCCTCATCGGCCTGAACCTGGCCCCGGCTGCCAAGAACAACTTCGACGCCGCCCCGGTCACCGCGCTCGTCACCCTCGCCGTGATCATCGTGGTCAGCGTCTACTTCCGCGGCATCCTGGGGCGGCTGAGCATCCTGGTCGGCGTCCTGGTGGGCTATTTCGTGGCGGTGATCCGCGGCGAGGTCAACTTCGCCAAGGTTGATGCGGCCTCGTGGGTGGGGCTGCCGCACTTCCAGACCCCCGAATTCCACCTCGGCGTCGTCGGCCTGTTCGTGCCGGTGGTGCTGGTGCTCGTGGCCGAGAACATCGGCCACGTGAAGTCGGTTTCCGCCATGACCGGGCAGAACCTCGACGGCGTCTCCGGCCGCGCACTGCTAGCCGACGGTGCCGCCACCGTGCTCGCCGGGATGGGCGGCGGGTCCGGCACCACCACCTACGCCGAAAACATCGGCGTCATGGCGGCCACCAAGGTCTACTCGACGGCGGCGTACTGGGTGGCCGGCCTCTTCGCCGTCGTACTCAGCTTCTCGCCGAAGTTCGGCGAACTGATCGCCACCGTGCCGGCCGGCGTGCTGGGTGGCGCCGCCACCATGCTCTACGGCATGATCGGCGTCCTGGGCGTGAAAATCTGGGTGCAGAACAAGGTCAACTTCTCGAACCCGATCAACCTCACCACCGCCGCGGTCGCCCTGATTATCGGCATCGCGGATTACACCTGGACCATCGGCGACCTCAAGTTCACCGGCATCGCCCTGGGATCCGCGGCCGCACTGGTGATCTACCACGGCATGAAAGCCATCGCGAAGGCCCGCGGCACGGTGGCCGAGCCGGAGACCGAAGACCCAGCGCCCGTCGCAGCCGCCAGGGCCGCGGTCAACGCCGCGGCGAAGCGCGCCCCGAAGAAACGCCGCTAACCGGCCACCTCCGGCACGCAAGTACTCAGCACGCGGCCCTCGGCACGCAAAAGGCCGGCTTCCTCCCACTATTCGGTGGCAGGAAGCCGGCCTTCCGCTTGTTACCGGCTTAGCCGGCGTCGAACGATTCCGCGTCGTCGCTGTCGCGGTCCTTCGGCGACTTCTCCTCGGGCAGATCAGTGCCGCTGCCGTCGGGGATGCCTGCGGCATCCTGGCCGGACTCGGAGGAGAAGGGGCGGCCGGGCACCGGTTTCTCCGTATTGGCGTCATCCATCTCCGCTTCCGAGGAGGGCACCGTGCCGCCAACTTCCGCAGTTGCCTCGTTGCCCTGGTCGAACCCTGCTTCTGTGCTTTCGTCTTCCGCGTTCATCTGATCCTCCGTTCCTCCGAAGCGCCCTGCTCCGGGTTCTCCTGCACTGTCCTGGTCTTCGGCGCCGAACTTGCTCAAGTCCGGTGAACCTGCCGGGTATGTCTCGCCGTCGGAGTTGTCCTGGTTCAGTCCTGCCGCGTCGAACGCTTCTTCGTCGCGCGGTTGTGCGAAGGATTTCGCGGCGCCGCCGGGCAATTCCTGCTCCACGGTGGGGGTTCCGTAGCCGCCCGCTTCTTCCTCGACGGATCCGGCCTGCTGATTGTCCTGAGTCATGTCGTTCCTCCTGCTTTCTGCATTTGGTCGGTCGAATCTGGATCGTCGGGTCTGGGAGAGGAGGGCGTCAGAGGCCCTGGCCACCCCTAGTCCGTCGACTGGTCTGGCTGCTTTGAATCACTCAATAATCCACCTGCCCAAACGTGTGGGTCTGTTCTTCCACCGTACCCGAAAATCGTCAGTAAGCTTAGTACTAACGTGAACTTGGACTAGGAGCGACGATGCCACAGGCCGGGGATTCCCAGAATGCGGACAGCACCACGGGGCGGAACGAGACCTTCGACGAGAAGATGGACCGCAACTGGGCGGAATTGCTGCAGGAACTCCGGGTGCTCCAAACCGGCGTACAAATTCTGGCCGGCTTCCTGCTGACGCTCCCCTTCCAGACCCGCTTCGAGACACTCGACGGATTCGAGCTGTCGCTCTACCTGTCCAACGTCGTCCTGGCGGCCCTGACCACCGCCTTGATTCTGCTGCCGGTCAGCGCGCATCGCCGCCTTTTCCGGCAAGGCCTGAAGGCCACCTTGGTGTCCAGCGCGGACCGGATCGCAAAGGCGGCTCTGGCCGGCGTCGCTCTCCTGAGTGTGGGAACCTCCGCGCTGGTCTTTGACGTAAGCGCCGGACGGGCGGCCGGCCTTATCGCCGGCGCGGTCCTGCTGGCCGTGCTCTTGGTCTTGCTCGTGCTCATTCCCAGTAGGCTCCGCCGAGGAGTCGGCCGAGAATAGGCCGAACTGCACCAGGAAACCGGCGACGGAACGACACCTTCGACGCGAAGGGTGGAACGCAACCGGGTCCGGCTGGCCTTCTGCTAGGCCCCTTCGAGGACCTGGCTGGTGGTCCAGGCGAGGTACTTTGCGGCGTTCGCGACGGCCTCTGCCGGGCTCGGGGCAACGTCCAGGAGTTGGGCGGCTGCGACCACCCCGTGCCGCGCGAGGTCCTCGGGGGTGACCAGGATCCGGCCGGCGACCATGATCACCGGGATACCCAGTTCGCGGGCAGCGTCGGCGAGGGCAATCGGTGCCTTCCCGGCAAGCGACTGCGAGTCCAGGGACCCCTCGCCGGTGATCACCAGATCCGCGTCCGCCAGCTTTTCGGCCAGCCCGGTCAGCCCGGCTACGAGCTCGAAGCCACCCTCCAGCGAAGCGTTGCTGAAGGCCAGGAACGACGCCGGGAAGCCGCCCGCCGCGCCCGCGCCCGGCACGTTAACGTCACGGTCGGTGGCCTGCCGCAGCACCGAGGCCCAGTTGCGCAAACCGGCGTCGAGGACCTCCACGGCCTCCGCGTCGGCGCCTTTCTGGGCGCCGAAGACGTGGGCGGCGCCGTCGGGCCCGTAGAGCGGATTCTGCACGTCCACGGCAATCCTGAACGTCACCGCAGCCAGCCGGGGATCCAGGCCGCTGAGATCGACGGCCGCCACGTCGGCGAGCGAGCCGCCGCCCAGGGGCACCACGTTTCCGGCCGCGTCCACCGGCTTGAGGCCGAGCGCGCGCAGGGCGCCGCTGCCGCCGTCGCTCATGGCCGAACCCCCCAGGCCCAGCACAATCTCGGTGGCGCCGGCGTCCAGTGCGGCGGCAATCAGCTGTCCGCACCCGTAGCTGTGGGCTCGCAGGGCGTTCGCGGGTGTCGGTTCCATGTGCGCCAGCCCGGAGGCCTGGGCCGTCTCGATGACGGCGGTCGCGCCGCCGAAGGCATTCTTACGGATTGCCCAGGCCGCGCCGACCGGCGCCAGGATCGGCCCGACGACGGCGTTCAGGCGCTCTTCGTAGCCAGCGGCGACGGCTGCTTCGAGGGTCCCCTCGCCGCCGTCGGCCACTGGAAACTGGATGGCCTCGGCCTCGGGGTAGACGCGCAGGGCGCCCTCGGCGATGGCGGCGGCGGCCTCGACGGCGGTCAGGGAGCCCTTGAATTTGTCCGGGGCGATCAGGATACGCATGGCTCCATCCTGCCAGCCGGGTCCGTCAATTCCGTACCGCGACAGGTCAGGGGAACGGTAGTAACGTGGGCCTTTCCGGTCCCCCGGGCCCCCCCCGTGGACGGCCGGACCAGATCCGGGCCCCGCGGGCCGGCGCACAGGAGGTAACGGTGAGCGGAATGGACGCAAACGGACGCACCGGCGGCAACCGGCACGGCATCACGGGACTCGTTCTGGTCCGTCACGGGGAGAGCGAAGGCAACGTGGCCGCCACCCGCGCGCGGGAGACGGGGGCGCAAGTCATCAACGTCCCGGCGCGGGACGCCGACGTCGGGCTCTCGGACACCGGCCGGGAGCAGGCGCTTGCCCTGGGCCGGCGGCTGGCCGGCGTCCCCCAGCAGAGCCGCGGCGCCGTGTGGTCCTCCCCATACGCGCGTGCCCGCCAGACGGCCGAACTGGCACTGCAGACCGGCGGGTGGCGGGAACAGATCCGGCTGGATGAACGGCTCCGCGACCGTGAGCTCGGAATCCTGGACATGCTGACCTCCGCCGGGGTCGAAGCGCGGCTGCCGCAGGAAGCCGAACGACGGCGGTGGCTCGGGAAGTTTTACTACCGGCCGCCGGGCGGCGAATCGTGGGCCGACGTTGTGCTGCGGCTCCGGTCGCTGCTTGCGGACCTGGACCGGGACCACCCCGGCGAGGAAGTCCTGTTGGTCTGCCATGACGCCTTGATCCTGCTGTTCCGCTACATTTTGGAGGGCTTCACGGAGACCGAGTTGCTGGACATCGCCGCCACGAACAGCGTCCTGAATGCCTCAATCAGCCGGTTTGTGCGGCCAGCCGGGACCGGCGCGTGGCAGCTCGAGAGTTTCAATCTGGCCGACCACTTGGCGGAGCAGGGCGTGGCAGTCACGGAACACGCAGGGGACGCGGATGTCCGCCCCCGTTGAACCGGCTCCCCCGGTACAGATAACCCCGACGCTGTTGCGCGGCTGGCCGCTGCCCGGCGGCGGGTCCAGCAAAAATGACCGCGGCTCGGTACTGGTGGTCGGCGGCGCGCGCAAGACGCCGGGTGCGGCCCTGCTCGCCGGCGTCGCCGCGCTGCGCTCGGGTGCCGGGAGGCTGACCCTGGCGGTGGCGGAATCGACCGCGGTACAGCTGGCCGTCGGCTTTCCGGAGTCCGGGGTCGTGGGGCTGCCGGAAACATCGCATGGATCGGTCAAAGGCTCCGCGGCGGCGCTACTGACCGACGAGGTCGGTGCGGCCGATGCCATCCTGGTGGGGCCGGGCCTGGACGACAAGGACGAGACTCTCGCTCTGCTGCGCGGGCTGCTGTCGTCCGGCCGGAGCGCCAGCCCGCGGGGACCTGCGATCATCCTCGATGCCTACGCCTTGGGTTGCCTGCCCGACCTGGCCGACGAGTTGGCGCCTTGGGCCGGCCGGCTGATCCTGACGCCAAACGCCACCGAAGGCGGCATCCTGCTGGGCCGGGACCTAAAGGATCTGCAACGGGACGCGCAGAAGATGGCCGAAACCTACCAGGCTGTGGTGAGTTGCCAGGGGGTGATTGCGGAGCCCGGCGGGGACCTCTGGACAATCACCACCGGCCACAGCGGTCTGGGCACCTCCGGCAGTGGCGACGTCCTGGCCGGTGCCATCGCTGGCCTGCGGGCACGGGGCACCACCGATACGCAGGCCACCTGCTGGGGCTCGCACCTGCACGCGGCAGCCGGGGACCGGCTCGCCAGCCGACTGGGAGGCCTCGGCTATCTGGCGCGTGAACTCTGCGACGAGTTGCCTGCCCTGATGGTGGAGCTCAGCAGCTGAATCCGGCCTTGAAGACGCGGAGCCCGTCCGTCATCAGACCCCCGCGGTCACGCCGGCGGCGCTGACTACGGCGCCCATTGTCCGCGCTCCTGCAGGACCGCCTTGAGCAGGTCGGCGCGGTCGGTGACGATCCCGTCGACGCCCAGGTCCAGCAGCCGGTGCATTTCGGGCACGTCATTAATGGTCCAGACGTGGACGTGCAGGCCGTGACGATGGGCGCGCCGCACGAACCCCGCCGTCACCACCGGCACCGCCCCGTACCGGACCGGGACCTGCAGGGCGTGCACGCCGCGGAGCGCACGACCGGTCGCGAGGCGCAGCAGGAAAGCCGGGAGCAGCGGTCCCAGCAGCACAAACAGGGCGTTGGCGGCCATCCCCGCAGAGCTCGCGGCGGGTCGGCTCAGCCGGCGCAGCACCGCACGCCGCCGCCGGTCCGAAAAGCTGGCGATCAGCACGCGGTCATGCAGGCCAAACTCCTCGATCGCCGCCGCCAGCGTTTCCACCGAGTCCCAGTCCTTGATGTCGAGGTTGAGCCGGACCTCCGGAAACTCCGCCACGAGCTCCGACAGCCGCGGGATCGGCTCGGCGCCGCCGATCCGGGCCGTTGCCACGGCCCCGGCGGCCAGCTCTGAAATCCGGCCGTGGCCGTCCGTGACGCGGTCCAGGGTGTCGTCGTGGAAGAGCAGCAGCACGCCGTCGGCTGTGGTGTGCACGTCGGTTTCGAGGTAGCGGTAGCCGAGCGCGACGGCGGCGCGGAACGCGGCCATGGAGTTCTCTGCGCCCACCGGCGAGAAGCCGCGGTGGGCCATCGCCACAGGGCCGCCGGCAACTCCGGCGGGGGCGAGGAAAGGGTGCGGGACGGTCACACCTGAAGCCTACCGGAGCGGCGCCCAACCCCAACTGGCTCGCATTTGTTGTCGTTTTGAGGGCTCAAAACGACACCTGCTGCGAGTTACTTGGGCTGGCAGATGGGGGCTCAGGCGCCGTGCGGCAGGATCTCCACCCCGTCGCTGCAGTGCAGCAGGGTGCGGCCGCCGCCGTCGAGGGCCACCCAGACGGTGGTGTGGTCCGTGGTCAGGGCGTCCACGAAGCCCCCGGCCTCGTGCCCCGGTGCCAGGCGGACCCGCACGCGGTCGCCCTGGCGCAGGTTCTGCCAGCGCTCGTCGGGTGCCACGCGCCGGAGCGGTTGCTCATCGCTATGTCGGTTACCGCTCCTGGCCATGATTGCCCACCTCAGTCATTAGATCCATCCGGAGGTGCCAGCCTAGGAGGCCAAGGTGAACGGCAGTTGTCCGTCCGCTGGGAATCCAATGACTGCCGGGTGGCCGGGGCTGCGCCGGTTATGGGAGCCGGACGCCCAGCTCGGCGAGCTTGGCCTCGAGGATCTGGGCCACGCCGTCGTCGTCGAAATGCGGTGCCTGCCGGCTGGCCGCGCGGATGGCCTCCGGGTGGCCGCTGGCCATCGCGTAGCCCTGCCCGGCCCAGCGCAGCATCTCGATGTCGTTGGGCATGTCGCCGAACGCCACCACGTCCTGCGCCGGCACGCCCAGGGACGCCGCGTATTCGGCGAGCGTCACGGCCTTGTTGACGCCGGGCAGCGAGAGTTCCAACATCGCGAGATTAGGGGCAGAGTGCGTGGCGGCCGCGAGATGGGCGACGGCGGGAGACACCTCGGCCAGGAACTCATCCGCCGTTCCCTCCCGCACGATGGCGAGGAACTTCACGACGGCGTCGGACGCGGTGAGCGTTTCATCGAGCGGGGCCGGCGTGAATTCGGCGAGCACTCCGCTGGAGCCGGTTCCCAGGAATCCCGGTTCCAGGTGGAAGCCGGTGAGGGTTTCCGCGGCGAACAGCGCGGAGGGACGCAGCCGCTGGATGATCCGGCGGGCTTCAAACATGGCCTCGAGCCCCAGGGCGCGGGCGGACACCAGCCGGTCGGCCTCCAGATCCCAGACCACGGCGCCGTTGGAGCAGATCACCGTTCCGGCGTGGCCCAGCTGGTCCTGCAAGGGGTGCAGCCAGCGCGGCGGACGGCCGGTGACGAAGACCAGCTCCACCCCGGCGTCGCGGCAGGCGTGGAAAGCGCGCACGGTCCGGTCGCTGATCTTGCCGTCGTGGCCCAGGATCGTTCCGTCAATATCACTTGCTACCAGCCGCATGCTGCCAGTCTACGTTGGCTGCGCCCCCACCATTTCGACGGTTCCCTGTCGAATCGACGCTCGGAGACGGGGTGCGTGCAGGCAGCCGTCGAAACGGGACTCTCGGTCAGTGCCGTTCGTAGATGCCGGTCAGGGTGGCGCGGGCCAGGATGTTAGGCCCGAGCTTGGCCTCCAGCCGGGCCGGGGAAGCACCGGCGTCGAGGCCGGACTTCTCCACGTTCAGGGCGTGCACCGTGATGACGTAGCCGTGCGGCCCGTGACCCTTGGGCGGGGCCGCACCCAGGTAGCCGGCGGAACCGCCGTCGTTCCGGAGCTGGAAGGCACCGGGCGGCAGGCCGTCCCCGCGGGGCGATCCGGCCCCGGCGGGCAGTGACGTGACGCCGGCCGGGATGTCCAGCACGGCCCAGTGCCAGAAGCCGCCGCGGCCCGGCGCGTCGGGGTCGAACACCGTAACGGCGTAGCTCCGGGTGCCGGCCGGCGCGCCGCTCCAGCCCAGCGGCGGCGATTCGTCTTTCCCGCCGGGCCCGGTCACGGCGCCGCGGTGGGCTGCCGGCAGGATCTGGCCGTCCTCGAAGTTGTCGCTGCGGAGCGTGAAGGTGGCCATGGCTTCCTCTCAGTTGCTGGTGACGGCACTTTCTGGGTCGAGTTCCATCCGGCTTAGTTCGGCACGGGTGGGCGGATTCGCGCCGGCGCGGGAGACCGTGACCGCGGCGGCCGCGGCGGCGTGGGCGAGGAGTTCACGCAGGCTGCCGGCGGACAGCGCCCGCAGTTCCGTGCGGTTCTGCGCCCCGTTGAGGCCCCGGTCCACGATGCCGGACAGCAGCGCGGCCATGAAGGAATCCCCGGCGCCAACGGTGTCCGCGACTTTCACCGGCGGCGCCGGGACGTGCGCCTCGCCGGCAGCGTTCACGGCCCACGGGCCGGCCGCACCGCGCGTGACCACCACCATGGCGGGGCCCTCCGAGCCGCCGAAGGTCAGCCAGCGGCGGGCCGAATCCAGCGGATCCACGCCGGGGTACAGCCATTCGAGGTCCTCGTCGGAGGCCTTGACCACGTCCGCGAGAACAACGAACTTCTCGGCCTGGCGGCGGGCGTAGTCGGCGTCGGTGATGATGCTGGGGCGGCAGTTGGGATCGAAGCTGACGGTGGTCGAAGGATGGGCATGTTCGACGGCGGCGAGCACCTCCGCGGCGCCCGGGGCCAGCATGGTGGCGATCGATCCGGTGTGCAGCAGGGTGCTTCCCTGCAGCATGAACGGCAGCCGGTCGGCGAGGCCCGGGAGCTGCCAGGCGAGGTCGAAGATGTAGCTGGCGGCGCCGTAGTCGTCAATCAGGGCGGTGGCCACCGAGGTCGGCAGCTCATCCGGACCCAGGGGAAGCAGCACGGAACTGGACTTCAGGTGCGCCGCCACCGATTCACCGTAGGCATCCCGGCCGTAGCGGCCGATGAACTGCACGGGGTGGTCCAACCTTGCCAGCCCCACCGCAACGTTCAGGGGGCTGCCGCCGACGTGGGCCTGGATTCCGGAGGAGCGCTGGACAACATCTACCAGGGCCTCACCAATGACTGTGAGCATGGTCATACTCTGCCAGAGAACGCGGCCCGGCGCCCCTGTGTCAATCCGTTCCGGCGCCCTGTTCCGACCCGAGCAGCTCTGCTTCCTCCGCCCGCCGGTACTGCCGGTTCCGGGTCCGCAACAGCACGCTGGCGAGCAGGGCGGCCAGCAGCGAGGCGGCCAGGATCCCGACCTTGGCGTGGTCGTCGCGGGGGCTGCCCTGGCCGAAGCTGAGTTCCGCCACGAGCAGCGAAACGGTGAAGCCGATCCCGGCCAGGATGGAGACGCCGCAGATGTCGACCCACTTGAACGAGCTGTCCAGCCGCGCCCTGGTCAGCCTGGTTAGCAGCCAGGTGGTGCCGAGGATGCCGGCCGGTTTTCCGAGCACGAGCGCCAGGATGATGCCGACCGCCACCGGGTCCGTCAATGCCAGGCCCAGCCCGTCCCAGCCGCCCACGGCGACGCCGGCGGAGAAGAAGGCGAACACCGGCACCGCGATGCCGGCCGAGATAGGCCGGAAGCGGTGCTCGAAGATTTCCGAGAGCCCGGGGCCGGCGTCCGGCCCGCCGCTGGCCTGGGAGCGGAGCACCGGGATGGCGAAGCCGAGCAGGACGCCGGCCACCGTCGCGTGGATGCCCGAGGCATGCACGAGGGCCCAGGTGGCCAGGCCGAGGGGAAGCAGGATGAGCCAGGCGGCGGGGGCTTTCAGCCCGAAGAGGCGCCGGTGCCGGTGCGCGAGGTAGGTGTACAGGCCCAGCGGCACCACCGCCAGCAGGAGCGGGACGAGTTGCAGTTCGCTGGAGTAGAAGACGGCGATGATGGTGATGGCGATCAGGTCGTCCACCACGGCGAGGGTGAGCAGGAAGATCCGGAGGGCGCTGGGCAGGTGCGATCCGATGATCGCGAGGACGGCGACGGCGAACGCGATGTCCGTGGCGGTGGGGATGGCCCAGCCGCGCACAGATTCCGGGTTGCCGGCGTTGACGACGGCGTAGATCACCGCCGGGACGATGACGCCGCCGGCGGCCGCGGCGACCGGCACCACCGATTTGCTCAGCTGGCGGAGGTCCCCGGCCACGAACTCGCGCTTGAGTTCCAGCCCCACCAGGAAGAAGAAGATGGCGAGGAGACCGTCGGCGGCCCACGCCCCCAGGCTCAGGTCCAGATGCCAAGGCGCGTAGCCGATCCTGAAGTCGCGGAGGGCGAAGTAGCTCTCCGACGCCGGGGAGTTGGCCCAGATCAGCGCGACGGCGGCGGCCGCCACGAGCAGGGCACCGCCGACCGTCTCCTTGCGCAGGATTTCGCCGATGCGCAGGGACTCGGCGTAGCTGCCGCGGCCCAGGATGGTGGGGCGCGGCTGGGGTGCCGGCCGAGCGGGAGGAGGGGTGCGGTTCATGCGGAAGTCCTAAAAATTGGGTCGACTGAAACATGCCGACCAGACTTCCCGGCGCACCTGCTCCCAGTTTACGGCAGGCCCGGGCCGGGGCCTGCAGGGGCCGCCTCGGGCTCAGCCCACCAGCTGCTGGACCAGTTCGCGGCACTTCCGGTATGCGGGCGTCTTCGGATCGATCAGGGCGAAGTGGTCACCGGGGAGCTTGAGGAGCTGGACCGGGGCGCCGCTGGCCTTGGCCGCGACGGAGTAGGCCTCGGACTGGCTCAGCGGCACGGTGTCGTCCTCGGTGGTGTGCACCGCGTAGACGGGGACGCGCAGCGGTGCAGCGCTCATCGGGTCCGCATACTTATGCCGTTTGGGGTATTTATCCGAGGAGCCGCCCAGGAAGTTGCTCACGGCCCCATTGCTGAGGTTGAGCCGCTCCGCCTCGGCCAGGTTCAGCAGCCCCGACTGGCTGACCACCCCGGTGAGGTGCACCGCCGCGCCGCCGTTCTTGCGTTCGAGCTGCCGGTCCGCTTCCGGGGCGCCGAGCTGGGCGAGCCGGCTCCGGCCGGCCGCCCAGACCGCCAGGTGCCCGCCGGCGGAGTGGCCGAGGGCCACGACGCGGTCCAGCCCAAGTCCGTGTTCGCCGGCGACGTCCCGGAGTTTATCGATCCCGGCGAGGACGTCGGCGAAGGTATGCGGCCAGCCGCCGCCGTTGCCGGCCCGCCGGTACTCCAGGTTCCAGGCGGCCACGCCATGCGCCGCGAGGTCCTTGGCCAGGGGTTCGCCGAGCTCGGCTCCGTACTGCGAACGCCAATAGCCGCCGTGGATCACCACCACCACCCCCTGGGGCTCGGCCGCGTCCGGAAGGAAAAGTTCTCCCCACTGACTGGGGTCCTCGCCATAGTGGTACTTCTGCCGCTTCACTGTGTCCTCCTTGGGGCCCGGTGAACTGGCGGTGACCGCCCCCGGTGTCACCGCTGCTGCAGCGAGTTAAGCCCGACGCCGCACATCAGCCATGTGCAGAGCCTACCTTGGGCGCCCCGCGGCACCCCGGAAGCCCGCAGTCTGTCAGACCGGCGCCGTAAGCTAGGCCCATGGCTAGCAACTGGGAGCGGCTGGACCCCGCGCTGCGCGAATCCGTGCAGGACAATGTGGAACTCTACGAGCGGGTGCGTCCTGCCTTGAAACTGGTCACCCGCGAGGTGCTGTTGACGTTGCGGGCCATGCTCAAAGGCACCGAGGTGACCCCGTTGTTCGTGACCGGACGGACCAAGACCGTGGAATCCTTCCGCGAGAAGATCTCCCGGACGGAAGAGCCGCTGGAGCCGGGCGGGCCGCCGGTACTGAAGTTCCCGGACCCGTTCCGCACGCTCAATGACATGGTCGGCATCCGCGTTATCACCAAGCTCCCGGCCGAAAACGCAGTGGTGGCCAACCTGATCAAACGTCAACGCCAACTCTTCGACTGCCGCGGCGACCGGGAGAAGGACATCGGTTCGATCGAATCCGGAACCTACGGCTACTCCAGCCGGCACCTGATCTTGCGGACCATCCAGAACGAGGCCGTCAAGGATTACCAGCAGGCGTTCAACCCGGACGTTCCGGCCAACGGCAGCTACTTTTTCGAGTGCCAGATCCGGACGGTCTTTGCACACGCGTGGAGCGAGATTGAGCACGACATCCGGTTCAAGGCCGAGGATCCGCGCGCGTGGACCCCGCATTTCGACCGCCAGTTCACCGCCACGGCCGCCATGCTGGAGACCGTGGAGGGGGCCTTCGCAGACCTGCACGAACGCTACGAGGAAGTCCGCAGCTACTGGGACATGGACGGCGAAGGCGCCGCGCAGCTCACCCCCAACCGGATCCGCGACGTCTGGCGGACCCTGTTGCCGCACGTGGACCGGAAGGTCGACGACGACTGGGGCTGGGCCGCCGAGCTGATGGCCGCGCATGGCCTGAACCAGACCGTGCAGCTGGCGGGGCTGCTCAGCGCCAACCGGATCACCGAGGTCCGCAAGGCCCTGGACCACCGCTACTCCCCCGGCCCGGACCGGCTGCTGGACGACCTGCTGCTCTGGCAGTACGGAACCGCGCACATCGACCTGACCGCGGAACCGGCCGACGCCGTCCCGCACCCCCGGCGCGACAGCCTGCTGCGCCGGCTCAAGCAGATCGAGCGCTACCGGCTGACCCAGGGCTAGGCGTTCACGCCTACAGCCCGGTCGGGTCGAGCCGTTCCTCGACTACCTCGGCGGTTGAACTCCCGGATTGGAGCAGCTTCACCCGGTAGGCGGCTTTGCCTGGTGTCTCCGTGACGGCCTCGACCAGTTCGGTGCCCCGGTAGAGCAGGCCCACGCCGTCGTCAGTGCAATGGGTTTCGCCCAGTGTTCCGTCCGACACCAGACGGTGGACGAGGGGTCGGCGTGCAGCTTCGGAGTCATAGTGGACGCCGTTGTCGAACGGGAGCAGCCCTAGCCCGTTGCGCACGGCGCGAAGTTCGGGACCAAAGGAGTCCGTGGTGCCGCCGTTGAACCAACAGATAGAACCGGCCGAAACGCCTGCGAGCACCACGCCGGCTTCCCAGACCCGCCGGAAGATCTCGTCCAGCTCATGGGCTCGCCAGACCGCAAGGAGGTTGACCACCGAGCCTCCGTTGACCCACACGACGTCCTGCTCAAGCAGGTACTCCTCGATGTTGTCCACGTTCGGCATGGTGAACAAGTTCAGGTGGGTGAGATTGAAACCGGCCGCTCGTCCCGCTTCGCTGATCTCGTTATTGAACCAGCGTTGGTCACCACTTGCGGTGCCGACGTGGGACACTCTGGGCGCGCGGCCGTTGACTCCAGACAACTCCACCGCGTGATGGACCAGTTTGTTGAATTCCAGTCGCGTCCGCAGCCCGGACTTGTAGCCGCCGGAGGTGGCAAGGATTGTCGGACTGTCGGCAGCCATAACGATGTTCTCCTCCGGTACGCGGTTGCGGTCTTGCAGTCGAGCGTACCGAAGCCGCCGGGCAACACTCCGCCCGGGGCGTGACCCGGCGCGTCAGGAACCCGAACCGCGGAACCGGGCCACGTAGCGCCGCTGCCAGGGGGTTTCCACCGCGCCGCGTCGATAATTCCGCCGCACAAAGGCGACGGCTTCGGCGGCCGGGACGCCGTCCAGGACCGCGATGCAAGCAAGGGCGGTGCCGGTCCGGCCGCGGCCGCCCCAGCAGGCCACTTCAACCCGCTCGGTTGCAGCGCGCCGCCAGGCCTCGCGGAAGGCGTCGAGCGCCTCGACGTCGTCGGCCGGCAGGAGAAGGTCCCGCCAGCGGACCCACCGAGAGTCCCACGCGACCGGCCGCGGCCGGCGCCCGAGCAGATACAGCCCGAAATCAGGTCCAGGCCCCGGCGGAACCGGCGCCAGGACGCCACGGCCGCGGATGAGCCGTCCGGAAGGAAGGCTGAGCACACCGGGCTGGCCCGGCTCCCACGTCTGCGCCATGGTCCCGAGCGTAGCCGTTCCCGCTATCGCGTTGAAGGGACGCAGGCCTTGAAGGCTCAAGTTAGGGCCGGACGTCTCTGGTGGCAACGGAACCGGGTCCATAGAGTGGCCGGGAACTACGAACTGCTGAAGGGAATCCACCGATGTCATTCCAGGCGTACCTCGACACCATTGAGGACAAGACCGGCCTCACCCCGCGCCAGCTCCTCGAAATCGCCCAGCAGAAGGGCTTCGACGACACCGCCGTTCAGGCCGGCAAAATCCTCGACTGGCTGAAGGCCGACTACGGTCTGGGCCGCGGCCACGGCATGGCCCTGGTCCACGTCATCCGGCAGGGACCTGGCATCAGCAGCAAACATGTCGGGACCACCGGCGCGCACAGCGACGAGTCCGATGTTCTCTGGCTGGACGGCAAGGCGTCGAAGCCCGCCTCGGCCAAGCCCCTGCCCGTCGGGTTGACCTCCGGCACGGACTGAATAAGAACGGCACCGACCCGGCGGGACGGCAATAAATCTGACATAGACGTCCGCCGCCGGGTCACAAAGTGGCCGGGGCGCGGACGGCGGTGGCACCATGTTTGGATGCTTGAGGCAACCAAATCCCCCGAATCCGCGCCGGAATCCCGCACTGCAGCGGACGCTCCGATTAGTCCGGCCCTTGCCGCAGAAGCGAAGATCGCCCGTATTGCGGTAACTGTGTTTCCGCTCCTTGTGGTGGTCGCCGGCGTCGTCGGTTTCCTCCTGCCGGGCGCCTTCAAGCCGCTCGCGCCGAGCGTGCCGTACCTGCTGGGCATCATCATGTTCTGCATGGGCCTGACCTTGACCCCGCCGGATTTCGCCTCCGTGGCGAAGCGCCCCTGGGCCGTGCTCCTCGGCATCGTGGCGCACTACGTCATCATGCCCGGCGCAGGGTGGCTGATCGCCCAGGCCCTGCACCTTGAGCCGGAGCTCGCGGTCGGGCTGATCCTGGTCGGCTGCGCGCCGTCCGGAACGGCGTCGAACGTGATGGCGTTTTTGGCCAAGGGCGATGTGGCCCTGTCGGTCGCCGTCGCCTCCGTCTCCACCCTGATCGCCCCAATCGTCACCCCGCTGCTGGTGTTGTTCCTGGCCGGGTCCTACCTGCAGATCGACGCCGGAGGCATGGTGCTGGACATCGTCAAGACCGTGCTGCTTCCGGTGATCGCCGGCCTGCTGGCCCGGCTGTTCCTGAAGAAGCTCGTCGCCAAGGTGCTCCCGGTCCTGCCATGGGCCTCGGCCCTGGTCATCTCGCTGATCGTGGCGATCGTGGTGGCCGGCAGCGCCAACAAGATCGTCGCCGCCGGCGGCATCGTCTTCCTGGCCGTGGTGCTGCACAACGGCTTCGGGCTCGGCCTCGGCTACCTCGCCGGGAAGCTCGGGCGCCTGGATGACAAGGCCCGCCGTGCCCTGGCCTTCGAGGTCGGCATGCAGAACTCCGGCCTCGCCGCGACCCTGGCCACGGCGCATTTCAGCCCGCTTGCCGCACTGCCGTCCGCCGTGTTCTCGCTCTGGCACAACGTCTCCGGCGCCATCGTGGCCGCCTGGCTGGCGCGCCGCCCGCTGCGCGAGGGCTGATCCCCGAGCGAGGCGTCATCCGGCTCCCGGGGGAGCGCCAAAATCGGGGCAGTGTTACCCCAGATTGCCCCGCGTGACGCAGCGGGACGATTTTCCTGACGACAGACTTCACCCTCGCCTAGCCTGCTTAGAGACAGCAGACGAGTGGGAGGAGCATGGTGTCCCTGACGACGCGCGGAACAACGCACCGGCTGGCCATTGACGCCCCCGGCGACCTGGTCTTCAGCGTGCTCCGGGACACGTCGCACTGGCCGTTTCTGGATGGCCTGACCGTTTACTCCGAACGCGTCAGCGGTGACGATCGGGAACACGAACTCCGGATCTCCGTGGTGGTCAACGGCGCCCTCAGCTCCTGTCGTTGCCGCCGCCTCCTGGACCCTGCCGGGCAACGCATCCTGTTCGAACAGTCCGCGCCGGAAGCTCCGCTCCTGCGGCTCGCCGGCGGCTGGGCCGTCTCGGAGGGCGCCGACGCCGAGCAGGGCCTTGCCGTGGTGACCCTGAGTCACGAATATGAAGTTGAAGACGGTGCGGCGGAGCTCTCCTCGTGGATCCACCGGAGCATCGACGATTTGGGTCAGCGCGAGCTGGCCGCCCTCAAGCTCAGCAGCGAACGCCTCGCTGCCCTGCTCCAACAGCATTCCGGCGCCAAGGAAGTGGACCTCGCTTATGGACGACCAGTACACGACTGAACGCGACAGCTTCGGCAGGCTGCTGGCGGACCGGGAGGTCTGGCGGCAGGCGGCAACCATCCCCGCTGCCGGCGAACTGACCGCCCGCTGGCTGGAGGGCCGGAGCCAATACCAGCCCGGTACGTTCACCCCTGGCATTGACGGGGAGACGGAGGCAATCGCCGGGGAACTCGCGGTGCTCAACCGGAACGGGCTGTTCACCAAGGAATCCCAGCCCGGGCTCCGCGAGGGAGGCAGCGTCCAGCGCGCGTACGTGACGGGCTTCTGCACCCCGGAGTCGGCCGAGAGCCTGCTGGAACTCTCGTCCCGGACAGAGTTCGTGACGGTTGGGCATGCTCCGGGGGAAATGAGCAGCGCCTCGATTCCCGTGACCCTGCAGGACGGCGAGATAGTGACCGTGCTGGGAACCAGCGAAAGCCCGATCGAGGCGGACCAGCTCAAGGACTGGGCCGCCGAAGCCAACGAATCGCTCGCGCTGGTGCTGGCCGAGTCCTGGTACGTCGAGGTCTTCGACCCGGTCTGGGGGCGCGACGGCGCGCTGCTGCCGGCGGTGCTGGACGCGCTGACTGCCGGCTGATCTACCAGCAGATCGAACGGCGGATCGGACGGACGGCGACGACGACGGCGGGCCCCGTCGTCAGCCGATGCTGGCCGCCTCGTCCAGGGTGCGCGATTCGTAGTGCTCGAGCATGTCGTGCATTGCCTCGACCGCCTGCGTGAAAGTGGCTGAACTCCGCCACTGATCGATCTGTTCCAGCGATTCCCACGGGCCGGTACTGACAAACCGGTTCGGCACGTCATGGTCGTGCATCAGCACCGCCTTGGCATTGGGGTGGTCCTCCTGGGTTTTTCGGGCCAGATCCCGCCAGGCCTGCACAAAATCATTCTCGCGGCCGGGGTGGACCAGCCAGATTCCCAGCGTGTAAACCGACACAGCGATCGCCTCCATATCTGTACGGGTTGATACGCCCGATTGTGGGCCCGCCTGCGCGCGGCCGGTAGGGCCTATCTACCCGCCCCCGCCCAGTTGGAAATTAGGTAAGGCTTACCTATATAGTCAGACCCGACCCATTAGAGAACATTTTTGTGATGTATTAGCAGCGCGGGAGACCAGAAGTGAAAAACAGACTCAAGCCAGGCCTCGGAGCACTCGCGGCAGTCCTGATGGTGGCGCTCACCGGTTGCGGCCAGACCGCAACCGTGGGGACGGCGGCCGAGAAGCCCCCGACGATCACCGTGGACCACGCGCAGGGAACCACTGCCGGCGTTCCGGTCAACCCGGAGACCGTCTTCACCTTCGACCTGGGCGTGCTGGACACCATGGACGCGCTCGGCATCGAGCCGGACGGCGTGCCGAAGGCCAGCTACCCGGCGGCCCTGAAGAAGTACTCCGAAGAGCGCTTCACCAGGATTGGTTCCCTGAAGGAACCCGACTTCGAGGCCATCAGTGCAGGAGCCCCGGACCTGATCATCATCTCCGGCCGGACCGCCGGAGCCTATGAGGAGCTCAGCAAAATCGCCCCCACGATCGACCTGACGCTGGATGCAGCCAAGCCAATGGAGAGCTTCAAGGCCCAGACGGCCACGCTCGGCAGGATCTTCGGCAAGGAATCCCAGGTCACCGAAAAGCTCGCGGCCATCGACGCGAAGATCGCCGAGACCAAGGCCAAGGCGGCCGACGCCGGCAACGGCCTGATCGTGCTGACCTCAGGCGGCGAAGTGACCGCCTACGGCGCCGGTTCCCGCTTCGGCATCATCCACGACGTCCTCGGCGTCAAAACCGCTGCCGGCATCAAGGCCAATGCCGCCCACGGCGAAGCCGTCTCCTTCGAGTTCATCAAGGAAACCAACCCGGACCTCCTCTACGTCGTCAACCGCGACAGCGCCACGGGATCCGATGCCACGGCTTCCAACGCGGTCCTGGACAACGACCTGGTGAAGTCCACCAACGCCGGCAAGAACGGCAAGATCGTCAACCTCGATCCGGCCGGCTGGTACCTCGTGGGCTACGGACTCAACAACGTCCGGGCCATGATCGACGCCGTCGCAGACTCCGTCGCCTGAGCCCGGGTTAAGCCATGACGACGACGGCGCCCCGCGCGGCCACGACGCGGACACCAGACAGCCGCGCTCCCGCGGCCCGCGGGCGGGCCGGCGAATCCGCGGCACTGGCCGCGGGCGCCGTCGTCGTACTCCTCCTCGCCGCGGTCAGCATGTTCGTCGGCGTCAGCGATATCTCGCTGCCCCGCCTGCTCGGCGGCGACCCGGCCGCCTGGGATATTTTCTGGATCTCGCGGGTTCCGCGCACGGTGGCCGTGGTGCTGGCCGGCATGGCCGTGGCGGTCGCCGGGCTGATCATGCAGCTGATGGCCCGGAACCGCTTCGTGGAGCCATCCACCGTGGGGACCACGGAGTCAGCCACCCTGGGGATCCTGGTGGTCACCGTCCTGGCGCCGGGCGCGCCCCTGCTGGCCAAAATGGCAGTCGCGGGCAGCTTCGCGCTGCTGGGAACGGCATTGTTCCTGGCCGTCCTGCGGAGATTGCCCACCCACAACACGCTCCTCATTCCACTCGTGGGGATCATGCTGGGCGGCGTCATCGGGGCCGTCACCACCTTTTTCGCCTACCGCTTCGACCTCCTGCAGACCCTGAGCAACTGGATGGTGGGCGACTTCTCCGGCGTGCTGCGCGGCCGGTACGAACTGCTCTGGATTGTCGCGCTCCTGACCCTGTTCGGCTTCATCGCCGCCGACCGCTTCACGGTGGCCGGGATGGGCCAGGACTTCACCACGAACCTGGGCCTCAATTACGCCCGCACCATGCGGCTGGGCCTGGTGATCGTCTCGCTGATCTCCGCCGTGGTGGTCACGACCGTGGGCGCCGTCCCCTTCCTGGGCCTGGTGGTGCCCAACATCGTGTCGCTGATTTTCGGGTACAACCTGCGGCGTGCCGTGCCGTGGACTGCGCTGTTCGGCGCCGGCTTCGTGTTGATCTGCGACGTCATCGGCCGCTGCGTCCGCTACCCCTACGAGGTGCCGGTGGGCATGGTCATGTCCGTCATCGGCGCCGTCCTGTTCCTGATCTTGCTGCTGAGGAAACGCAATGCCTAGCACCACGCTCGCCGGCCCGCCCGGTGCGGCTCCGGCCCCGGTACCGCAGTCGGCCCCGCCGAAGCCCCGGTTCAGCGCGCGCCGGCTGCCGCCGTCGGCCGTCCTGCTGGTCCTGACCGCGGCAGCGCTGGCCGCGGTGGCCATCTTCCTGTTCATCGACCTCAAGGGGAACGTGGGTTACGTACTGTCCCGGCGGGGCATCAAGGTCGGTGCGATGGTGGTGGTGGCGACGGCGGTGGCGGTCTCCACGCTGCTGTTCCAGACGGTCACCGCCAACCGCATCCTGACGCCGTCGATCATGGGCTTCGACTCGCTGTACATCCTGGTCCAGACTGGCCTGAGCTTCTCGCTCGGCGCCACGGCCCTGGTCACTGCGCCGCCCCTGGCGCGGTTCGGCGTCGAGGTTGCCCTCATGGTGGGCTTCAGCGCGCTGCTCTACCGCTGGATGTTCACCGGCGCCACCCGCTCGCTGCATTTGCTGCTGCTGGTGGGAATCGTGCTGGGCACCTTGTTCCGGGGTGTGTCCTCGCTGCTGCAGCGCCTCATGGAACCGAGCGAATTCATCATCCTGCAGGACCTGTTCTTCGCGAGTTTCAACGCGGTGGACCCCGCCATCCTGGGCATCTCGGCCCTGGTCGTGGCGGCCGGGGCCCTCTTCGCGTGGCGGCAGCGGCACAGCCTGGATGTCCTGGCACTCGGCCGCGAGCTGGCCATCAACGTCGGCGTGGACCACCGCCGGACCGTGATGGGCGTCCTGCTGGTGTGCTCACTGCTCGTGGTCGTCTCCACCGCGCTGGTCGGCCCGGTCACCTTCTTCGGGCTCCTCGTGGTCAGCCTGGGCTACCAGTTCTGCCGCGGCTTCAGCCACGCCTGGCTCCTGCCGATGGTTTCGCTGCTGGGCATCGTGGCGCTGGTGGGCGGGCAGCTCGTGTTGGAGCGCGTTTTCGGCTTCGACACGGCGCTGAGTGTCATCATCGAGTTCACCGGCGGCATCCTGTTCCTGTTCCTGCTGCTGAAAGGCGCGCTGAAGTGATGGAGTCCGCCCAGTGATCGAGATCCGCCAAGTGTCGAAGAGCTACGGTGCCCACGCCGTTTTGGATGAGGTCAGCTGCGTCATTCCGCGCGGCGGCATCACGTCCATCATCGGGCCCAACGGCGCGGGAAAGTCCACGCTGCTCTCGCTGATCAGCCGGTTACAGCCGCTCGGTTCCGGGTCGGTTGCGGTAGCCGGGCTGGACGTCGCACGGACGCCCAGCCGCGAGCTCGCCAAGACAATGGCCATCCTTCGGCAGGAAAACCACCTGACGATGCGGCTGCGCGTCCGGGACCTGGTGGCGTTCGGCAGGTTTCCGCACTCCGGAGGCCGCCCCACGGTGGAGGACAAGATCAAAGTGGACGAAGCGATCGCGCGGCTGGACCTCACCCCGATGGCGGACAAGTTCGTGGACGAACTCTCCGGCGGCCAGCGCCAGCGTGCCTTCATCGCCATGGTGCTCGCGCAGGACACCGACTACCTCTTGCTGGACGAACCGCTGAACAACCTGGACATGAAGCACTCGGTGGAGATGATGCGACTCCTGCGCCGGCTCGCGGACGAGCTGGGCAAGACAGTGGTCCTGGTGGTCCACGACATCAACTTCGCCTCCTGCTATTCGGACACCGTGCTGGCCATGAAGGGCGGCCGGCTGCTCTACCAGGGGACACCGGCGGACATCATGCGGCCGGAGGTACTGCGGGACATCTACGAGATCGACATCCGGATCGAGGAAATCGACGGGAACCGGATCGGCGTCTATTTCGCCTAGGGCAACGCGAGGCAGGGTACACGGCTGGGAATGCGGCCGCAGGGGTGCGGGGAACGCAGCCGACGGCGGTGGTGGACGCGGACGTCGGCGGCGGACGCGGATGTCGGCGGCTGCCACGGCCGTAGTCCCACCTCCAGGACGGATCGGCAGAAAGCTCAAAAAAGATGCGGCCGATTCCGCGCCAAGTCGAGGGGCGCTGCGCTAACGTAGCCACCAAGGGCGACGGGACTGATCCGGGACCCCGGGCCCGCGGCCGTGGCTGGTCCTCGCGCCGCAGGTGAAGACTGTTGTTCCGTTTCGAGCAAAGGATGATCATGGCTATTTCAATTGAGCTGGGCAAGAAACTCGACAAGGACTACGAAAACAAGAGCCTGGAGGAAGTCCTCAACGCGCCTCCGTCCGCCTTGGCCGGCCTCACGGAGAAGCACGATGAACTCCTCGCCAACATGGGCATCAAGACGATCCGTGATCTGGGCAGCAACAAGTACTTCGCCACCGCCGGCGTCCTTGTTGCACTCGCCGGCCACGTTGGCTAGCTGAACGGCGTCGAAGCGACCGCCAGGGTCCGTCCGGTGCCAACCGGGCGGACCCTGCCGTTTAATCCGAGCGAAGGTTTGGTTCCGGGCAGGACTGGACATGTCCCGCGGCCGGGGGGCTCTTGCAGGAGAGCAGGTCCAGTCCCGGGCCCCTGGGATGGACATAGTGGCATTATGTCCACCCACCACCCCGAGGATTGGTCATGTCCCGGGCCCGGCCGCACGATCCGGACGGGGCCGTCGCGGGTGTCGTCGCTACAGGCCTCTTCGTCCCCGTCGCGGCGCGCGGATTGGTGCGCGGCTGGGCGTGGCACCGCAGTTTCGTGCCCTGGCCATAGGACATGCTCTCCCTTCCGCGTCAGGACTGGACATGTCCTCCGGCCAGGTGGCTTGCACGGAGAGCATGTCCAGTCGCGAGCCCCTGGGATGGACATAGTGGCATTATGTCCACCCGCCGACCGGAGGAGTGGTCATGTCCCGTGGCCCGGCCCGGAATCCTCGCGTCCGGCATCCTCGCGTCCAGCATCCTCGCGCGCGGCGTCCTTCGGCCCGGCATCATCGCGGCTGGCACTCGACTCCGCCCAGCGGAAGCGGATGGCACCGCCGATCGGGACCTGCGCGGCGAGGTCCAGTTGCGAATCGACGACGACGGCGATCACGGGGTAGCCGCCGGTGATGGGGTGGTCGGCCAGGAAAAGCACGGGCAGGCCCTCGGGCGGCACCTGCAGGGCGCCCGCCACGGTCCCCTCGCTGGGAAGTTCCCCCTGCCGGGCGCGCCGCAGCGGTGTTCCGTCCAGCCGCATGCCCACCCGGTTGGATTGCGGCTTCACCTGCCACTGCTGCGCGGTAAGGGAATCCAGCGCCGCCTCGTCGAACCAGTCCGCGCGCGGGCCCCGGACGACGTCGAGGACCGTTACCCCGGAATCCGGAAAATCGGGCTGCAGTTCGGGGCTCCCGACGACTCCGGACTCGACGTCGTGCCCGGAGGCCAGCAGCTGCCCGGCGGCCAAGGGTGCCGGGCCGATCCCGGACATCGTGTCGGTGGACCGGCTGCCCAGCACCGGGGCGGCATCCACGCCGCCCCGGACGGCGAGGTAGCTGCGGAAACCGCTCCGCGGCGCGCCGATGCCCAGCGTTTCGCCGTCGAACAGGGCAAAGGGGGCGGACACCGCAACGGTCCGACGGAGGGGCTCAGCCTCAGGTCCGGCCGGGGAGCTGACCGTCAATTCCGACGGCGCACCGGCAACGGCCAGGACCTGGTCCCCGACGGCCTGGACGGTGAGTCCGCCGGCGACGGTCTCGATCGCCGCGGCCGACGGCGCGTTCCCGACGAGGCGGTTGGCGCGGCGCAGCGAGGCGCGGTCCAGTGCCCCGGCGACGGAGACACCGAGGCCGAAGTGGCCGTGGCGTCCCAGGTCCTGGACCAAACTCTGCAGGCCGGGCGAGACGACCCGCAGCCCGGACGCCACCTCCGGCGCAGGAGTCGGGGCGCGCTGTTCAGGCGCCAGCGCCACGGTCGCACGGACCGGCCGGAACTGGATCCGCCGGCCCAAGGCTGCGAGGGCGGGCTGCTCGCGGTCCAGGTCCCACATCCGGGCACCGGTGTGGCCGATCAGTTGCCAGCCCCCGGGCGAGCGGCGCGGGTAGACGGCCGAGTGCTTACCGGCTAGCGCCACCGATCCTGCAGGCACGGCGGTGCGCGGGGACTCGCGGCGGGGCACGGTGAGGGCGTCATTCTCACCGATCAGGTAGCCGAAGCCGGGGGCGAAGCCGGTGAAGGCCACCGTCCACAGCTGGCCGGCGTGGGCAGTGATCACGCCATCCGTGCCCAGGCCGGTCAGCTCGCCCACTTCGGCGAGGTCTTCGCCGTCGTACACGGTGTCGATGACCACCAGGCCGCCGTCGGGCTGCACGGCGGCGGCTAGGTCGAGCCGCAGCAGCTCCGCGGCAATCCGGCGGGCCGAGGCAGGCGAATCGGCCCTGACCAAGACGGTTTCGGCCGCGGCCAGGACATCCAGCTGGCCGGGCAGCGGCCGCTCCCGGAGCAGGGCCTGCAGCGCCAGAACATCGTGGGTGCCGGCCAGCTCCGCGAGCACCGCACGGGTGCCAACGGCCCGCACAGAACTCACCGGGCTCACCGGCACCTCACCCCTGCCCTTCGCCGGCGCGGCCCGCTGCGGAATACGCATGGTGCTAGATGAACGGTGCCGTGCTGATGCCGGCGGCGGTGAGCGCCTCGCGGACGGCGGCTGCCATGGCGACGGCTCCCGGGGAATCGCCGTGCACACAGATGCTGTCCGCCCGGATTTTCAGGATGGAGCCGTCGATGGTGCGGACGGCGGAGTCGGCCGCTATCCGGAGGGCATGCTCGGTGATGTCGACGAGGTCGTGCAGCACCGCGCCGGGGAGGGCGCGGGAAACCAGCGTGCCGTCCGGGTTGTAGGCGCGGTCCGCGAAGGCTTCGGTGACCACCCGCAGCCCGGCCGCCTCGGCCAGACGGAGCACTTCCGAGCCCGGCAGGCCCAGGATGGGCAGGTCCGGGTCCACGGACTTCACGGCCTCGACGACGGCCTTCGCCTGCGCTGTGTGCGCCACGATCGCGTTGTACAAGCCGCCGTGCGGCTTGACGTAGGCCACCCTGCCGCCCTCTGCCGCGGCCAGGGCCTGCAGCGCCCCGATCTGGTAGACGACGTCGTTGGCCAGGTCGTTCGGCTCGACGTCGAGGAATCGGCGGCCGAAGCCCGCCAGATCCCGGTACCCGACGTGGGCGCCGATCATGACGCCGGCGGCGACAGCCTCGCGGCAGGTTTTCCGGATGACGCTGGGGTCTCCGGCGTGGAACCCGCAGGCCACGTTGGCGCTCGAAACGGAGCGGAACATCGCACTGTCGTCACCGAGGTTCCAGCGTCCGTACGATTCTCCGACGTCGCTGTTGAGGTCGATGCTGCCCAGCCTGCTGACTGCCATGTCTCATCCCGTCTCAATTTCTTGGCTCTCTGTCAGGATGCACCATCCCCGGGTATTGTTCAACAATCCGACGATACTTTCGCGGAACGATCGTGTAGATTCGCGGCATGATGACTTCCGACGCCGACCCCCGTGTGCTGGCGGCCGCGGCGCGGCTGCGGATCGCCGTCCCGTCGGTGGCGGACCGGGTCGCGGCCGAACTCCGCCTTCAACTGGCCGACGGCGTGCTGCTGCCGGGAACCCGGCTGACCGAATCGACCATTGCTGCGGACCTGGGCGTCTCGCGCAACACCGTCCGCGAGGCCTTCGCCGAACTCGCGGCTGAGCGACTGGTGGTCCGGCACCCCAACCGCGGGGTCTTCGTGGCCAGCCTGGGCGCCGGCGACATCCACGATGTGTACACGGTGCGGCGCGCCATCGAGGCCGCCGCCCTCCGCGGCGGGGGCAGCCCGGAAGGGGTGGCCGCGGTCCGCGCCGCTGTTGAGGAGGGCAAAGCGGCGGCGGCCGACGACGACGATGAAGCCCTGGGGACCGCGAACCAGCACTTCCACCGCGCGATCGTGGCCCTGGCCGGCAGCCGCCGGCTCGACACGATCATGGCCCAGGTCCTGGCCGAGATGCGGCTGTTCTTCCACCAGGCCACCGTGGACGCGCACTTCTACCGCGGCTACCTGTCCGACAACGAGCAAATCTGCGCTGCGCTGGAAGCCGGCGATCCGGGCCGCGCCGCGGACCTCCTGCTGGCCTACCTGGACCGCTCGGAACAAGAGCAACGGGCCGTCCACGGCGGATGAGCGGTCGGCCGCGTGGCTTAGGCCCTTTGGTGTTCTGTCACGAAGGGCCCGAGCAGCGTCCTGAGGTGGGAGTGGACTTGTTCCAGAGTTTGCCCGGATTCGAGCATGCGGGTGCCGGCGTGTACGACGGAGTTGATCATCTCTGCCAGCGACTCGGGGTCCGCGACTCCTAGCTCCGTGAGCGTCTCGATGAGAGGTTCCTGAAGCTGGCGGTGCATCCGGGTGGCTTGCTCGTCGAGTTCCTCGCCCGGGGCCAGCGCTGCCAATGCTGCCCCGACCGCATGGGCTCCTTCGGCGACAAGGTCCACATTGGCTGTCGCGTAGGCCAGGATGCGGTCGGCTTTGGTGGGGGCATCGGCCATGGCACCGGTGACGCGCTCGGTCCAGCGCGGGAATATGTCGCGGACCAGAGCCTGGAGGAGGTCCTGACGGGAGTCGAAGTATTGGTAGACGCTGGGCCTCGAGAGTCCGGCCCGCTCGGCCACCTCAGCCATGGTCGGCGCTTCGGAGGTCTCCTGCAACAGCTCGTGGGCAGCGTCCAGTAGCGCGCGTTCCTTTGCGGCACGGTGTTCCGCAACGGTGGCTGCACTGATTCTGGGCATTACGGGATCCTTAGACGCTGGCTGACTTACGCATCAAGAGTACGGCGCGCGACGGCGGCCCGCTAAGCAGGCCGCCGTCGTCGTGCCCGGAGTCGGGCGTATTAGCGAACCGGGGCGGGGGCGCCCAAGCGGCCGTCCACCATTTCCAGGACGCGGTCGCAGTAGCCCAGGACGTCGTGGTCGTGGGTGACCATGACGGTTGCGACGCCGTGCTCGTGGCTCTGCCGTGCGAGGTGTTCCACGACTTCGCGGCTGCGGGCCCGGTCCAGGGACGCGGTCGGTTCGTCGACAAGCAGGAGTTTCGCTCCGGTGACGAGTGCCCGCGCGATGCCGACGCGTTGGCGTTCGCCGCCGGAGAGCTGGCCGGGGCGGTTGGCGGCACGGTGGGCCATGCCGACCGATTCCAGCAGGGCGACCGGGTCGAAGGTCTTCGGACCGCCCGCGAGCCGGTTCACCAGCCGGAGCTGGTCCGCCGTCGTCAGGGCCGGGATGAGGTTGCCGGACTGGAAGACGAAGCCGATGTTGGACAGCCGGAACGCGGCGCGTTTGCCCTGGCTCAGTTGGGAAAGATCCTGGCCGTTGACCGTGACCGTTCCGGAATCCGGGGAGGCCAGGGCGCCGGCGACGGCCAGCAGCGAGGACTTGCCGGAACCGGACGGCCCGACAATGGCCAGGAACTCGCCCGAAGCAACATCGAGGCTGACGTCATCAAGGGCGGTCACCCGGGTGTCGCCGTCGCCAAGTTCCATCACCGCGTGGCGGATGGACAGGCCGGTCGCTGGGAGAGCGGCCAGGCTTGCGCTGGCTGCCTGGAACGTGGGGTTGGTCATCGCTGTCCTCCAAGGGCATTGAGCGGGTCGATTCGGGAAATGCGAACCACGGCCACGGCGGCACCGATCAGGCCCAAACCAATGGTGAGACCCGTGGCGGTGGCGATCGGAGCGGCCTCAAGAGCGAAGGGCATGGCCTCCGGCATGGCGGCGCCCAGCCCCAGGCCGGCTGCCACGCCCAGTGCGGTGAATCCCACCAACAGGATTGCGGCCTGGGCCAGCCCATCCCGCAGCAGGTAACCGGTTGAGGCTCCGATGGCCCGGAGCACCGAGATCTCGTGCTTCCGCTGGATCGTCCACACGGTGAAGAACGCGCCGACCACGAGGGCGCAGATCGCGTAGAGGAAAACCTGGATCATGCTCAGGGTCATGGTCTCTGCCTCATAGCCGGGAGATGCGTTGAAGGCGGCCGACAGGGATTTGCTGGACGTTCCGGCGGCCGTGTCGCCGGCGGCAAGGTCCAGCTTGGCCCCTGACTTCGCCTGGACGGCGACGACGCTGGCGGTATGGAAGTCCACTGCGGACAGCTGCGCGGCGGTGGGAGTTCCGGCCGCGGCCTGGCCTGAAGTTATCAACTGCCAGGTCTTCAACGGCAGGTAGGCCACGTCGACGTGTCCGAAGGTGGCCTGGCCGTCGGTGAAGCCAACTACTTTGAGCTTCGTGCCGATCCGGTCCAGCGTCACGACGGTGCCGAGCTCGATGCCCTCAGCCTTCGCGGTCGAGGACACCACAATGCCGTCACTGGAGCCCAGTCCGGTGCCCGCGGAGCGGGACGGTTCCAGGAAGGATCCGGGCTCTACGCCGAAAAGCGTGAGGTCAACCTGTTTGCCGGATTCGGTGGTGGCATTGGCCATGCCAACGCCCATCTTCTCGGCTGCGGCCACGCCCTCGACGCCGCGCCAGGCGATGAGCTGCTGGTCATCGATCACGGAGCGGGAGAAGGCATTGTCCGTCTTGGTGCCCTGGTCGAAGGCGAAAGCGGTCACGGGCATGGACTTGAGGCCTGACACGCCGTCGTTGACGAGGCCGGAGGAAAGACCGGAAAGCATCACCATGAGGACGGCGATGAGTGCGATGACACCGCCCATCAGGCTGAAACGGCCACGCGCGAAGATCAATTCGCGGAGTGCGAGGAACATTGGTGGTCCTAGGTTAGAGGTGAGAGAATGAAGTTGCTGACATCTTGTCGGCATCTTTCCGACAGCTTGTCAGGAAAATGGATTTCTTTCAAATCTCACGTCGCCGGACGCGGACCAACAAGGACAGAACGGCCGGGCCGGCACTGGTTGTTAGGCTGAAAGCATGAAACGACGCCTCGCCGCCGCCTCCCTGTCCGCCGCAGTCCTGATGATTTCGCTTTCCGGTTGCGGTCAGGTGCAGCAGGCAGCCGAGAAGGCCGTCAACGACGGCGCCTCGCAGGTCGCCACGGCAGCCGGCAGCGAACTCAAGAAGCAGGCGTGTTCCCTCGTGGCGGACGGCCTGGTCAGTGCCTCGGACAAGCAAGCCCTGGGCAGCCTCGTATCCGGCGCGCAGGCCGCGGGCCTGCCGGCGGAGATCACCACTCCGCTCAAGCAGATCGCAGATTCCGGCGATCAGGTGCCGGCAAATTCCGTCAGCGCCCTCCGCGAAGCCTGCGCAAAGTAGCTGGCATGTGTTGCCTTTATGCGCGTCTTTATGGGCGCTCGAAACGGCAACAACTGCTAGCTAGTTGGGGAAACGGCTAGCGCTTGCCCTTTTTCCGGGAGCCCTTGCCGCGGCCCTTGTCCGGATTGGGCGCGTAGCGCTGCGCCACCTTGGGCTTCTTGACCGCCGGGCCGCGGCGGTCCGGTTTCGGCTCGCGTTTGGGCTTCTCCTGCTGCGCCGAGGGCTGCCGGGAACTCGCGGCGGTGCGGCCGCGGACGATCCCGATGAACTCCTCGATCACTTCGTCGGTGGAATCGCTCGGCCAGGCCAGGGCGATCCCGGTCGCGGGCGCGCCGGTGAGCTTCCGCGCCACTGTGTCCTTGACGTTGAAATGCCGGGCCACGGACATCGGCAGGATCACCAGGCCGGCGCCGCTGGCAACCACCTGCAGCGCCGGTTCGGGTCCGCCAAGGCCGGCGACATCCAGGAAGGTTTCGGCGGCCAGATCGGCCAGCGCCACCTCCTCGAAAACGGAGATTTCGTGGCCCTTCGGCGCCACCACCACCGGCTGTTCCTCGTAGAGCGGGATGACGTTCAGGCCATCGCGCTCCACCGGCAGCCGGACGAAGCTGAGGTCCGCGGAACCGTCGCGCAGGACCGCCAGCTGGGCGCGGTCGTCGGACATGAAGGCGTGCAAGGGCACATCGGGCATCCGCTCTTCCCAGCGGCGGATCCACTTGCCGGGCGTCACGCCCGGAACGTACGCGAACCGCAGCTCCCGCGGCGCGGGTACCGAATCGCCGGAGGGCTGGGCTGTTTCTTCTTCTGCGGACACAGGTTCACAGTACCGTCAGTCCCGCCGGGCGGCGTCGGTCTGGCGGCCGGTTGGTGCCGTTTTGGTGCTGCACTGGTGCTGTTTTGGTGCGGTTTTGGTGCCCTGCGGGCCGACCGCCGGATACCCTTGAAGCATGACCTCTGCGAACTCCCAGTCCATGAAGCCGGCCACCGTTGCCAAGAAGCTTGGCATCTACCTGCCCGCAACACCCCAGGAGTTCCAGGATTCGGTTATCACCCGCGCTGATTTCGCCGAGCTCCAGGCCAACCCGCCGGAGTGGCTGGCCGAGCTGCGCCGCACCGGCCCGCACCCGCGTCCCGTCGTAGCCCAGAAGCTCAACGTCTCCATCGCCGGCCTGGCCCGTGGCGGCGTCGAGGAAGCGCTGACGTCGGCGGAAATCACCGCCCTGCTGCAGGCTCCCCCGGCCTGGCTGGTGGCCGAGCGCGCCACCCACGCCGCCGTCCGCGCCGAAGCCCAGCGGGTCAAGGACGACGCCGCGAAAAAGGACGCCAAGAAGGCCCGCGCCAAGGCGGAGTAGGCCCCGGCGCTTAGCCCGGCCGCTTAGTCCTGGTGCAGCTGGACGAAGTTCCCGCAGCCGTCATCGAGCACCGCGGAGATGCCGCCGGGCCCCTCGGACGGTTCGCCCTGGAACATGACCCCCTTGGCAGTAAGCCGGTCATATTCGGCCCTGACGTCCGGCACGCCGAACACGATCGCGGCCAGCCCGGCGTCGTGGCAGGCGTTCATGTAGTTGGCGCCGATCGGGTTGTCGCTGGGTTCCAGCAGCAGCCCGGCCGAGCCGCCGCCGCCCGGGTCCTTGACGATGTAGAGGTTGTGTTCGGGCAACGCCATGAGCGTGTCGAAGCCCAAGATTCCGGTGTAGAACTCGTGGGCGGCCGCCGGGTCCTTGACGTGGATACTGCACATTTTCAATCGCATGGGCCCTAGGCTACGCCGGGACGGGCCCGGACGGTAACCGGCCATTGACGGCCCGCCGCCGAGGGACTCCAATGGAATCAGCGGAACATCGTCCGCCCGGACGGTTTCCGCAGGAGGTGCGCAATGCCGTCACTCGCAGGGGCCAGTCCGCTCGGTGCCGGGCAGTTCGTGGCTCTGGCCCTCCTGATCGCGGCCGCGGTGGCCTGCTCCGTCTTCCTGGTTCGCAAGCACCAGGCGGCCGACGGCGGGTGGCCGGACGCCGTGTTCTGGGACGGTTTCGCCGGACTCGCCGTCGTCGGCCCCGCGGTCCTTCTGCCGTCGCTGGTCTCCCCGTGGGCCGGGCTGATCCTCACCGCCGTTGCGGTGACGACGGCGGCCGCCGCCTACCGCTGGACGCCGGGGCTGCTCCGCAGGCAGGAATCCGGGCGGGCCGCCCGGGCGGCCGCCGCCGTCGACGCGGCCGCCGCCCTCCGCCACCGCGCGGTCCTCGCCCGGTGGCAACGCTATGAACTCGATCCCGCCTTGTGCATCGACTTCCCTGCCATGAGCGATCCGACCCGTCCGGAAACCGCAGCATTCCTCAAGGCCATGAAGGCGGCCGACCACGTCCGGGGCGGTGGGGACCGGGACGCCCGGGCCGGCTCCGGCTACAGCTCCGCCGTCGAGCGGCTGGAACGCACCCTGGCGGAAGCAGAACGCGCCGCGGGCGCGTTGCACAATTCCACTGAGCTGAACCTTTCCACCGGAGGAGCACGATGACTGACATCACGATTATCGGCAGCGGCAGCATGGCCCGGGCAATCGGCCTGCGGGCGGTAGCCGCGGGCCGGACCATCCAGATCCTGGACCGGACGCCGGCCAACGCCGCCAAACTCGCGGCGGAACTGGGTCCCGCCACAGCGTCCGGCAGCCTGGGCGACGTGCCCGAGGGCGACATTGTGGTCCTGGCCCTCTACTTCGAACCGGCCAAGGAGGTCGCCACGCACTATGGCGACACCCTCAGTGGCAAGACGGTGATCGAGATCAGCAACCCGGTCAACATGGAGACCGGCGACTCGCTGCTGGTTGAACCGGGGAGTTCCGCGGCGGAGGAGGTGGCCCGGCTGCTTCCCGGCGCCCGGGTGGTGAAAGCATTCAACACCACGTTCGCGGGACCCCTGGCTGAGGGCGCCGCGAATGGCCTGCCGCTGGACGTCTTCATCGCCTCCGACTCAGAGGCGGCCCGGAACGAGGTGGCCTCGTTCGTCGCCGCGGCGGGACTCCGGCCCCTCGAGGTCGGGGCGTTGCGCCATGCCCGCGAGCTGGAGGGGATGCAACTGCTCCTGATCGGGCTGCAACTGAACCCGGCTTATGCGTCCTTTAACTGGGGCACGGCATTGAAGGTCATCGACTGAGATCAGCCACCGGGCGGCAAGTCGGGCCTAGAGTTCGACCGTGCCGCTTTCGCCGACGCTCATCCGGCTGTGCGTGACCTTCGACTTCACCCACTGCAGCACCGTCGCGGCCGTTCCGCCCGGGCTGGTCCAGTACTCGGCCGAATCGGAATTCACGTGCAGCAGGACGGCCTGCGGGGTCTCCGGGCCGTCCGGGAACCACGCCTCGACCGCCTGGTTCCAGCGGTCGCGGATTTGCTGCCGGTCCGTGACCACCTCTGCCTGGCCGGCCACCGACACCCACTCGGTGCCCTTGCCGAACGAGACATTGACCGCGGGATTCGCCGCGACGTGGGCCACCTGGGACGTGTCCGCCGAGGTGAAGAACCACATGTCGCCGTCGTCCTCCACATCCTGAACGGCCAACGGCCGGCTGACGAGGGCGCCGTCCCCGTTGATGGTGGTGACCATCCCGATCCGGGAACCATTAATGATCCCCGTCACCTTGCTGATGTCCTGTGCGTCCGACATGCTCACCTCGTCCTTGGTCCAGCGGAGGAAGGTCCTCCTGCCGCCAGCCTATTGATAAGCGTGCTTACTTTTCAAGCACGTTCCAGGATCTGGCGGCCGGAGGACCTTCGACGGCGGGCCGGCGGGACTCAGTTTCCGCGGGTCAGGACCTGGCCTTTGAAGAATTCCGGACGAAGTTTCGCCATGACGAGCATGACCACCACGCCCAGCAGGATCACGCCCATCCCCAGGATGAACACGAGGCCCAGGCCGCCGACGGATGACCCGGAGCCGTACGCCGGGTCCATCGAGTCGTAGGCGGTCTTGACGAACATCACCAGCAGGATCACGCCGCCCAGCAGCGGTGCGAGGAACTTGAAGAAGAAGGAGTGCGCCCCGCTGAAGGCCTGGGCGCGGAAGAACCAGACGCAGGCCAAGGCGGTGATGCCGTAGTAGAAGCAGATCATCATGCCGAGCGCCGTGATGGTGTCCCACAGGGCATTTTCGGACAAGGTGCGGGTCACGACGTAGAAGACGGCGGCGGCCGCTGCCGAGGCAAGGGTGGCGTAGCTCGGGGACTTGTAGCTGGGGCTGATCTTGCCGAACTTGTGCGGCAGCGCCTTGTAGTGGCCCATGGACAGGAGGGTCCGCGCCGGGGACACGAAGGTGGACTGCAGCGATGCCGCCGAGCTGCTCAGGATGGCCAGCGACATGAGGATCGCGAACGGGCCCATCACCGGCCCGGCGAGGACCGCGAAGATGCTGCCCTGGTTTTCCGGATTCCCGGCGCCGAGGCCTTCCGTGCCGACGCCGGCGAAGGCCAGGGTGGCCAGCGCGACGGTCATGTAGATGACCACGATCACCAGCACGGTCACGGTCGCCGCGCGGCCCGGGGTTTTCTCCGGGTTCTTGGTTTCCTCATTCATGGTCAGGGTGACGTCCCAGCCCCAGTAGATGAAGATAGACAGCGAGACGCCGGCAGCGAACGCGGAGAAGGACTCCACCGCGAACGGGTTGAACCAGTCCGGGGCGATGGCGGTGGCGTCAAACGCGGTGCCGTTCGCGACGTGGCTGAACGCGGCGACCGCGAACCAGCCCAGGACCAGCAACTGGAAGGCGACCAGGACGTACTGGACGGTCTTGGTGGTCTCCATCCCGCGGTAGGAAACCCAGCACGCCAGGGCGATGAAAACCAGCGTCGTGGCGATATTCAGCGGCAGGTTGCTGGATAGGTCCGCCAGCTCCGGATTGCCGAACACCTGGGCCAGCATGAGGTAGAAGAAGTCGACGGCGACGGCCGCCAGGTTGGACAGCACGATGATGGTCGCCGCTACCAGCCCCCAGCCGCCCATCCAGCCGATCCACGGGCCGAACGCCCGCGACGCCCAGGTGAAGGAGGTGCCGGCGTCGGGCATGGCATTGTTCAGCTCGCGGTACCCGAACGCCACCAGCAGCATGGGAATGAAGCCCACCAGGAAGATCGCCGGCAGATGGACGCCGACCTGGGAAACCGTCGGGCCCAGGGCGGCCGTCAGGGTGTAGGCCGGGGCGATGCAGGAAACGCCGATGACGACGGCGCCGATCAGCCCCACCGACCCGGCTTTCAGTCCCTTCTCGCTCAAGCCGTGCTGCTCGGTGTGGGCCGTGGAGGTCGCTTGTTCGGTGCTCATGCTTGTGCCTCTCGGGAGGGTTCATTCGACGTTGAATGGTTGGCCTGTTTGAACTCGTAGTCGCTGGGGACCACGATCATCGGCACCGGCAGGGCCCGCAGGATGCGGTTTGCCGTGCTGCCCAGGAAGATGGAGCTGCTCCGGGCGAGGCGGCTCGATCCGATCAGCAGGACCTCGCCGTCTTCCCAGTCCAGCCGGTCCACCGCCTCCTCGACGCTGCCCCCGTGCGCGACGACGACTTCAATCTTGTCGGCCAACTGGGCGGCGGCCCGGTCCCCCGACGGGTCGCCCGGCAGGGCCGCCGCGACCCGCTGCGCGGCGTAGTCGCGGGCGGCGTCGGCCGCCGCTTCCGAGTCGCCGCCGTCGAGGGTCAGCAGCGAGACCACCCGCATCGGCACTTCCCGGTGCTTGGCCATTGAGACGGCGACCTGGAGCAGCTCTTCCGCGCCCGGGCGGTCGCCGAGGCCGCAGCTGAGCCGGGTCAAGGCCTCGCGGCGGTGGTAGCCGTGCGGGGCCAGCGCCACCGGGACCGTGGCCGCGTGCAGCAGGGCGCCGGCCACGGAGCCCACCGTGAAGCGCTTGAACAGCCCGCTGCTGGTGGCACCGATGATAAGCATGTCCGCCTGAAACTCATCGCAGGCATCGATCAGGGTCTGCGCGTCGGATTCACCGCTGCGGATGTGGGCTTTGGCCGGGACATCCGCCGGCACCAGCGCCAGCGCTTCATCGAGCCACTCCGACGCCTGCCGGTGGAGATAGCTGTCATAGCCGGCCGCGGGTGCATGGGCCGCGTTGAACACCCCGGCGTCCGGGATGGCCATCACCAAGTCCAGGGCCGCTCCCCGGCCACGGGCCAGCGAGACGGCCAGGTTGAGGGCATCACGGCCCCTCGCATTGGCGGTATACCCCACTACGTAACGCATCTGGCCGACCTCTCTGGTTGGTTAGGGATTGCTGGTCAGGGGAAGCAGTACTAGGCAGCCGGGGTGCGGTCGGCGGCCGCGACGATCCGGGCCGCTGTCCGGCGCCCCATTCGTACGGCGCCGTCCACATGCTGGTAGCCCTCTGATGCGAGGTCGGAGGACGCCCAGTGGATCGGCCCCACGGGGGCGAGCTGGTCCTTGCCGTAGCGGTGCAGGCCGCCGAGGTCGTAGCTGGCGGCGTAGGCGCCGCGGGTCCATTCCTCGGAGCCCCAGTCGGACTCGTAGTAGACCTCCGGTTCGAGGGCCTTCTCGCCCAGGAAATCGGCGATGGAAGCCAGGATGGCCCGGCGGCGCTCCCCGGCGCTGAGCTCGAACATGGCGTCGGCCTTTTCGTCCGAGACGAAGCCCACGAGGGTGCCGCGGGGGTCCGCGTGGTTGGTGTTGTCGTAGACCTCCTGGACCAGGGCGTCAGCGCCGAAGCAGGTTCCGGACAGACCGTCTTCGCGCCAGAACGGCGTGCTGTAGACGGCGTGCACCTTGATGACCAGGCCGAGCGACTGATGCTGGTGCATCTGGTGCTGGCGGCGCGGCAGCGGCGGGTTGAAGGAGACCCGGGAATAGAGGTTCGGGGGCACGGCCATGATCACGAAACGGGCGTTCACGGTGGCACGGTCCGACACCACCGTCACCCGCTGCCCGGCGATGTTACTGGCCCTGTTTTCACCGACGCTGTTGTCACCGGCGGTGTTGTCACCGGCGGTGGTTTCGCCGCTGGCGCCGCCTTCCCAGTTGATCGTGCGCACCGGGCTGGAGAGGACGACGTCGTCCCCCAGTTCCGCCGCCTGCAGCAGCGAGACCTGCTGCATGCCCCCGACGACGCGCTTGTCCAAGATGAAGTCCTCATCGGTGAGGTGGCTGAAGGAACCGGCCGACGCCGCCATCAGGACGGCCTGCAGCGCGGAGAACGCGTGCGCGGGCTTGGTCAGCATGCCGCCGGCGATGAACAGGCCGATATTGTTGCAGGCTTCCTCGTCGGCGGAGTTTGCACGCAGCCAGTGATGGAAGGAGATCGTGTCCAGTTCGCGGGCTTTCGGGTGTGCCCACGGCTCGGTGGCGCCGATTTCCGCCGCGAGCGAGTCCAGCAGCGCCGTCAGCTTGTCCATTTCGGCGGCGGTGGCGTCACTGACCGGGAAGGACTCGCCGGAGTAAAGGGTCCGCCTGCCGTCGGCGCCGATGTAGACGGACTGTCCCTCGCGGTAGCGGCTGTAGGTCTGCAGGCCGAGCTCATCGAGGAGTTCGAGCAGCGCCGTCTGGTCCGGCGAGACCCACTGGCCGCCGATCTCGAGCAGGGCGCCGTCGACGGTGTCCGTCCAGGTCCGGCCGCCCACGCGGTCCCGCGCCTCCAGCACGGCCACGCTCAGGCCCGCTTTCCGCAGCTCCCGGGCTGCGGTGAGGCCCGCGGGCCCGGCTCCGACGATGACGACGTCGCGGTCAAGTTCCAGCATGATGTCCTTTCCGTGGCCGCCACAGTGATGCGGACCACTAAATGAATGCCATTCATTTGTGACGACTATAGCGGTAACGTTGAATGGAGGGAAGACCCGCAGGAAAACTTGCTCGCGGTGGAATAATCCTTGGGACAGCCCAGTAGAAAGGCCCGGAATGCCGGCAGCCACCAGCGCCACCGCGGATCCGCACCGCCCCGACGCCAAGCCGCGCCGGCGTGCCGGCCGGCCCCCCTCGGCCGTCCTCGACCAGGACGGCATCACCGCCGCCGCCCTGCAGCTGGTGCGTAAGAGCGGCTACGACGCGTTCACCATGGCAGCCTTGGCCCGTGCCCTGAATGTGGCGCCGTCGGCCCTGTACAACCACGTATCCTCCAAGCGGGAGGTGCTGGTCCTCATCCAGGACCACCTGACCTCGTTGGTGGACGTGTCCGCCTTCGGGACCGAGCCCTGGGACCAGGCCGTGCGGGACTGGGCCTGGAGCTACCGCGCCGTCTTCGCGCGGCACACTCCGCTGATCCCTGTCATTGCCGTGCTCCCGGTGGCGGATGCGCCGAAGACCCTTGCCATGTACGAGGCCGTCAGCACAGGGCTGCGCCGGGCGGGCTTCCCGCAGCAATGCATCGTTGCAGCCATTGTGGCCCTCGAGTCCTTTGTCTTCGGCTCCGCCTACGACGTGAACGCCCCGGCGGACATCTTTGCTTCCGGCAGCATGGCGGCGTCGACGCCGAACTTCTCCGCCGCCGTCGACAGTCTTGGCGAGGAAGGCTACGCACACCAGGCGGATGTGGCCTTCAGCCTCGGCCTCGAGGCGCTCATTGCAGGGTTCGGGGCGCTGCGGGCGCAGGGCCGCGAGGCCAGGTCGGAGGCGTAAGGCCGGAGACGCAAAGGAGGGGCGGGAAGCAACCTGGCAAGGCCGCCTCCCACCCCTCGATTTGGGCCATAGAGCGTTAGAAGTGCGCCCCGGCTGCCTTGACGGCGAGAACCGGGCGGTCAGCCTGCATCAGGATGCGCTGGGCGTGGCTGCCCAGGATGAACTTGCCCACCTGGGAACGGTGCCGCAGGCCGATGACAATCAGCGACGCATTGAGGTCGCGGGCGACCTCAAGAAATTCGTCGGCGAGATCGTGAAGGTAGGGCGGCTGGATCACCGTTGCCTTGACGCCGGCCTCCGTGGCGCGGCGGCTAGCCTGCTCCAGGACCTCCGAAGTCGCGACCGACTTGTCCACCAGGGCGCCTTCGCGTGCCGAGTTGACGATGAAGAGGTCCTGCTTCCGGAGCGTCGCCTCGGCGATCCCGGCGGTCAGCGCGGCCTCGCCGGCGGGCGTGGGGACAAAACCGACCATGATGCTCATACTGTCTCCTTGATTTTCGTGGTGTCGTCGACGCCGGTGGCGGCGGTCTTGCGCTTGGCCAGCAGCGGCCGGATGCCGGGGAGCACCGCGACCAGGACGAACGCAATCAGCAGTGCGGCCGAAATCGGGCGGCTGAAGAAGCCCAGCGGATCGCCGCCGAACACCAGCAGGGACCGGCGCAGCGAGCTCTCCAGCAGCGACCCGAGGACGAAGGCCAATACCAGCGGTCCGGGCTCAAAGCCGAATTTCTTCATCAGGTAGCCGACGATGCCGAACACCACCACCAGCGTCACATCGAACATGCTGTTGTTGATCGTGTAAGCGCCCAGCAGGGTGATCAATGCCGTGACGGGCGCCAGGATTGCGGCCCGGACGCGCAGGATCTTCACGAAGAGCCCCACCAGCGGCAGGCTCATGATCAGCAGCAGGATGTTGCCGATATACATGGAGTTCACCACACCCCAGAACAGGTCCGGATGCTGTTCCACCAACTGCGGGCCGGGGGTGACGCCCTGGATCAGCAGCGCACCGAACATCAGTGCCATGGTCGCGTTGGCGGGGATCCCGAGGGTGAGCAGCGGGATGAAGGACGAGGTAGCAGCCGCGTTGTTGGCCGTTTCCGGTCCGGCAACGCCTTCCGGAGCGCCCTTGCCGAAGCGTTCCGGCTGCTTGGCCCGCTTCTTCTCCATGGCGTAAGAGGCCATGGACGCGATGGTTGCACCGCCGCCCGGGAGGATGCCCAGCAAGAAGCCCAACACGGAACCCCGGGTGATGGCGCCGGACGCCTGTTTCAGGTCCGCTTTGGAAGGCCACACGTTGGTGACCTTCGAGGGGGCCTTGGCGGCGCGGTGGCGCTCCTCGAGGTTGTACAGGATTTCGCCGAGGCCGAACAGGCCCATGGCGATCGGCACGAAGTCGATGCCGTCGGCCAGGTTCAGGCTGCCGAAGGTGAAGCGGCTTTCGCCGGTGAAAACGTCACGGCCGACAGTGGCCAGCAGCAGGCCCACCGCCGCGGCAATCAGCGCCTTGGTCTTAGCACCGTTGCTGATGGTGGCGACGAGCAGGATGCCCAGCAGCGCCAGCGCCGAATATTCGGCCGGTCCGAAGTCCAGGGCGAAACTCGCCACCACGGGGGCGAGGAAGGTCAGTCCGATGATCGAGGCCGTGCCGCCGATGAACGAGCCGATGGCGGCCAGGCCGAGGGCGGTGCCGGCTTTGCCCTGCTTGGCCATCTGGTAGCCGTCGAAGACGGTGACCACGGAGGACGCTTCGCCGGGCAGGCGCAACAGGACCGAGGTAATGGTGCCGCCGTATTGGGCGCCGTAGAAGATGCCGGCCAGCATGATGATGGCCGTGACCGGCTCGACGTTGTAGGTGAGGGGAAGCAGGATCGCGATGGTGGCCGCGGGGCCCAGTCCGGGCAGCACACCGATCAGCATGCCGATGACGACGCCGATCAGGCAGTACAGGAGGTTGGTCGGCTCCAGGACCACCACAAATCCGTTGAGTACGGGATTTAGAAAATCCACTGGGTTCTCCTAGAAGAGATGGGGAATGGAGGTGCCGAGCGCCGCGACAAAGATGCCGTAGAAGGCGGCGACGACGATGGCGCTGATGAGCAGCGTGGAGCGCCAGGTTTCGCCGCCCAGGAACTTCATCCAGATGATGCAGAGCACCAGGGACGGGAGTTCAAAGCCGATGAGCGGCATCACGGCAACCATGGCGGCCAGTGTCACCAAGCCCGTTACCGGCGCCGCGGACATGCGGGTGAACTTTTCGGCATCCCGGTTGTGCCGGCCCATGACCAACTGGAAAAGGCCCAGCAGGACCATGACGCAGCTGATAATGAACGGCCACAGGCCGGGTTCCGGTGCGGCCGGTGTGCCCAGCCCCATGGCGAGGGAGAGGACAACGGCGCCGACGCCGACGCCGAGTACCACCAGGGAGGAGGCCGCATTCGCCAGGGCACCCGCGGCAGGGGGCTTTTCATCCTCCCATTGCGCGGCCAGCTGCTCCGCAGTGAGGTCCTCCAGGCTGTCGTCCGGAACCGGACCGGGGGCGTTTCCGCCGGAGGTTACATCGCTTAGGGTGTCCCCTCCGGCGGTTACTGAATTGGATTCTTTCAATGGAGTCACTTCTTGCCGCTGAGGCTGATGTCGTACTTCTCAATAAGCGCCTTGTACTTGGCGGCGTAGTCCTTCCACTGCGTCACTACTTCCGCGCCGGAGATTTCCTTCGGGGTCAGCAGGTTCTTCTTGTTGAAGTCCTTGTACGCGTCCGACTTGAAGGTGTCCTGGACGGCCGCAAGCAGCTTGTCCTTCACGTCCTGGGGGGTTCCCTTGGGTGCGGCGATGGCGCGGTACTGTGCCACGGGAACGTCATAGCCGGATTCCTTGGCGGTGGGGGTGTCCGGGAGGAACGAGTTCCGCTCCTCGGAAAAGACCAGCAGGGGGACGACTTTTCCGGCCTGGATCTGGGACATGGCCTCGCCGAGCTGGACCGTGGCCATTTCAACCTGGTTGCCGAGGACTGCCGTCAGGGCGGGCTTGCCACTGTCGAAGGGAACGTCCGTGCCCTTCACCTGTGCCTGCTTGAAGAGCACTGCCTGCGCCAACTGGCTGCCCGTGCCCACCCCTGCCGTGCCGAAGGTGACGCTGCGACCGGCGCCGACGACGTCCTTGATGGTCTTGAATCCCGAGGCGGGGCTGGCTACCAGGACGTAGTCGTCCTGGGAGAGGCCGGCCACAATATCAAAGTCGTCAATGTTCACCGCTTCGGCTGCCGCGACCGCCAGCGGAGTGATGGTGATGAGGGACGCGTTGATCAGGACCAGGTTCTGGCCGTCCGCCGCCTTGGCCGCCACTTCCTTGGTGGCCAGTGCTCCGTTGGCTCCCGGCTTGTTCACGACCGGCATGGGCGTGCCGAGGCTCTTGGAGGCGCCCTCGGAGATGGCCCGCGCAATCAGGTCGGTGCTTCCGCCGGGCGCCTGGCCCACGGCCAGGTTCACCGGACCGTTAGGGAACTTGGCCGAATTCGTGGCGCCGCCGGCGACGTTGCCGCAGGCTGTCAGGGCGAAAAGCGTGATGGCTGATGCCGCTGTGAACATAGTGCGGCGTAGGGGGAAGTGCGTCATTGGAACTCCTCGTTGGCACTGCAGGGCGTCAGCCCTGGAACTAGGTGTGAACCGGGTCACCCCCGGCTAGCTAGGTCGAGTGTAGGGAGCGGCTATGATGCATGTCTAAGCCCAAATATGCATCGATTGATACCCGGACGGACTTATGTTTACTTTCGATCAGCTGACAGGTTTCATCGCCGTGGCTGAAGAGCTGCATTTCGGACGCGCTGCGCAGCGCTTGAACATGACACAGCCCCCGCTGAGCCGGCAGATCCAGAAATTGGAAAAGTCGGTGGGGGCCGAGCTGCTGGAGCGGGACAACAGGAAGGTCCAGCTGACCGCCGCGGGGCGGGCCTTCCTGGATGAGGCCCGCCGCCTCATGGCCCTCGCCGACCGCGCGCCGGTCACGGCCCGCCGGATCGCCTCCGGCCGGTCCGGGCTGCTCCGGATCGGTTTCACGGCGGCCAGCGGTTTCAGCATCCTTGGCCCACTGCTGGAGGAAATCGCCACGTCCCTGCCCGACGTCGACATCGACCTGCACGAGCTCGTGACGGGTGAGCAGATCATGGGGCTGCAAACCGGCGAACTGGACCTCGGGCTGGCGCGGCCGCCCTTTGACACCGAGGTCTTCGATTCGCATCTGCTGTACCGCGAAGCCATGGTGGTGGCCGTCCCGGACGGCCACGAGCTGGCCGGGCTGGGCAGGGCAATCACCGAGGCCGACCTTGCGGGCTTGCCCTTGATCATGCACTCACCCACCGACGCGAGGTACTTTTACGACCTCGTCATCCGGATGATCCCGATCCGGCATACCAACGTGGTCCATACGGTCAGCCAGATCCTTACAATGGTTTCCCTGGTTGCCGCCAAGCGCGGGGTGGCATTCGTGCCGCACTCCGCGACCCTGCTGGGCGTCCAGGGCGTCCGGTTCCTGCCGCTCGCCAGCAGCGTGGATGACCCGGTTGAGCTGCACGCGATCTGGAACCGCAACATCACCAACCCGGCGCTCTCGCGCATCCTGGCTTCCCTGGAGTTCCGCGAAGACTGAACGTGCTCCCCGGCGGTCCCCCGCCGGCTGAAATAATGCAGCAAAGGTATCAATTCATTCAAAAATGCACTTAGACAGGCATCACGCGGCTCCCTACGCTAGGGGAAAGGACATCATCTGCCGCCCCGAAGCGGCGCCGACATGGAGGACCACACCGTGGCTAACTACTCACCCCAGGAACTTTCCGACGCGCTCAAGAATGGATTGCTCTCCTTTCCGGTGACGTCGTTTGACGGGCAGCTCCAGTTTGACGAGGAAAACTACCGCAAGCATCTTGCCTGGCAGGCCAGTTTCCCGGTCGCGGGGCTCTTCGCAGCAGGCGGCACGGGCGAGGGATTCTCCCTCACTCCCGCAGAATCCGCCCGGGTGGTCCGCGCCGCCGTCGACGAAATCGGCACCGTTGTCCCGGTCCTGGCCTCGGCCGGCGGGTCCACCGCGCAGGCGATCGAAAATGCCCAGGCCGCCGAAGCGGCCGGCGCCGAGGGCATCCTGCTGCTGCCGCCCTACCTGACCGAAGCGGACCAGGCCGGCCTGACCGAACACGTGAGCGCCGTCTGCCGGTCCACCTCGCTCGGCGTCATCATCTACAACCGCGCCAACGCCATCTACAAGGACACCACCGTCGCAACCCTGGCGGACCGCCACGAGAACCTGATCGGATTCAAGGACGGTGTGGGCGATCTGGAACACGACGCCCGGGTCTACGCCAAGCTCGGCGACCGCCTGTTCTACCTGGGCGGACTTCCCACCGCGGAGACCTTCGCGCTCCCCCTGCTGCAGCTGGGCATGAGCACCTACTCCAGCGCCATGTACAACTTCGTTCCGCAGTTCGCCCTCGATTTTTACCAGGACGTCCGCAACAACGACCGGGTCGCCGTCAACAAGAAGCTCAACGAGTTCGTGATCCCGTACCTCGACATCCGGGACCGGGTGAAGGGCTATTCGGTCTCGATCGTGAAGGGCGGCCTCGACGCCATCGGCCGCTCCGCCGGCGGCGTCCGTCCGCCGCTGCAGAACCTGGCCCCGCAGGACCTTGCCGACCTCAAAGCACTCATCGCCGCCGTTTCGTAGGAGACCCACATGACCCTCACTGGACATTCCCTGATCGCCGGGCAGCCGGTCGTCGGCAACGGCAAGACCGCCCACGGCTTCAACCCCGCCACCAACGAACGACTTGAACCCGCCTACACGCTGGTTACCGAAGGCCAGCTTAAGGCGGCCACCGCAGCCGCAGCCGCGGCTTACGCCTCCTTCAGCACGCTGGATCCCGGGACCCACGCCGGCTTCCTGGAGGCAATCGCGGACAACATCGAGGCCCTCGGCGAGGAACTGATCATCCGCGCCGGACAAGAGAGCGGACTGCCGGCGGCCCGGCTGCAGGGCGAGCGGAGCCGCACCACCGGCCAGCTCCGTCTGTTTGCCGGCGTCGTCCGGCAAGGAGATTTCCGTGGCGTCCGGATCGACCCGGCGTTGCCGGAGCGGATGCCCATGCCCCGCGTCGACATCCGGCAGCGCCAGATCCCCCTCGGCCCGGTGGCCGTCTTCGGAGCGAGCAACTTCCCGCTGGCCTTCTCGACGGCGGGCGGAGACACCGCCTCGGCCCTCGCCGCCGGCTGCCCCGTGGTCTTCAAGGCGCACAACGCGCACCCCGGCACCGGCGAACTCGTCGGCCAGGCCATCGTGAAGGCAGTCAAGGACTTCGGGCTCCACCCCGGCGTCTTCTCGCTCGTCTACGGCCCCGGCAGCAGCATCGGCCAGGCCCTCGTCGCGGATCCGGCCATCAAGGCCGTGGGGTTCACCGGCTCGCAGTCCGCCGGTATCGCCCTGATGCGCACCGCCGCTGCCCGGCCCGAGCCCATCCCCGTTTACGCGGAGATGTCGTCCCTCAATCCGGTCTTCGTCTTCCCCGGCGCCCTGAACGGCTCCGCCGAACAAATTGATGTGCTGGCCCAGCGGTACGTCGCCGCCGTCACCGGCAGTTCGGGCCAGCTCTGCACGTCGCCGGGTCTGCTGTTTGCGCCCGCCGGCGAGGCCGGCGACAAACTGGCCGCCGCCGTCGGCCGGGCAGTTTCCGCCTGTGCCGGCCAGACCATGCTGACCGAAGGCATCGCCGCCTCCTGGACCTCCGGGGCCGACGCCTTGGCGGCCGCAGGGAACGTCAGCGTCCTCGGAAAGGGGACACCCGGCGCCACCGAGAACGCGCCTGCGCCCACCATCTTCGGCACGGGCATCGGTGACTTCATCGACAACCACGTGCTGCACGCGGAGATTTTCGGTGCGGCCAGCCTCGTGATCCGGTACTCCACCGCGGACGAACTGATTGAGGCAACACAACGGATGGAGGGACAGCTCACCGCGTCCCTGCAGTTGGCGGAGGAGGACTATCCGACGGCGGCACGCCTGGTTCCGGCACTCGAGCAGAAGGTGGGCCGGATCATCGTCAACGGCTGGCCCACCGGCGTCGAGGTGGGCCACGCCATGGTTCACGGCGGCCCGTTCCCCGCCACGTCGGACGCCAGGACCACCTCCGTGGGCACCCTGGCCATCAACCGTTTCCTGCGTCCCGTCGCTTACCAGAACCTCCCGCCCGAGTTGCTGCCAGCGCCCCTGCAGGACACCAACCCCTGGCGGTTGAATCGCCGGATCGACGGCTCCGTGGAATCCTCCGACGCCACCGAGACGGCAGAGGTCACCGCATGAGCGCCCGGCCTACGGTTGCCCGGGTGGAAGTCGTTCCCGTGGCCGGGCATGACAGCATGCTGATGAACCTCAGCGGCGCGCACGGCCCGTTCTTCACCCGCAATGTCGTCATCGTGACCGACTCGGACGGCCGCACCGGCCTCGGCGAGGTTCCGGGCGGAGAGAAGATCCGCACCACCATCGAGGAAGCCGGAACGCAGCTCGCCGGCAAGCCGGTGGCACGCTACCGGTCCCTGCTGCGCGAAATCGCTGCGGAGTTCGCCGACCGTGACGCCGGCGGCCGCGGGCTGCAGACCTTTGACCTGCGGACCGCTGTCCATGCGGTCACCGCGGTCGAATCGGCGCTGTTGGACCTCCACGGCCAGTTCCTCGGCGTGCCCGTCGCGGAGCTCCTTGGCGACGGGCAGCAACGCGCCTCGGTCCCTATGCTCGGCTACCTCTTCTTCATCGGTGACCCGAACCGGACGGACCTGCCATACCTGGTGGAGGACGCGCCGTCGGACCGGTGGGAACTGCTGCGCCGCCAGGAGGCGATGACGCCCGAGGCGGTGGTGGCGCTGGCCGAGGCCGCGCAGGAACGCTACGGCTTCAGCGACTTCAAGCTCAAGGGCGGCGTGCTGTCCGGCGACGACGAAGTGGACGTGGTCACTGCCCTCGCCCGGCGGTTCCCCGAGGCCCGGGTCACCCTCGATCCGAACGGCGGCTGGCTGCTGGAGGAAGCGGTCCGTCTGGGGAAGCGGATGCAGGGTGTGGTGGCCTACGCGGAGGATCCGTGCGGCGCCGAAGGGCGGTTCTCCGGGCGTGAAGTCATGGCGGAATTCCGCCGTGCCACCGGGTTGAGGACGGCGACGAACATGATTGCGACGGACTGGCGGGAGATGTCCCACGCCATCCGCAGCAATGCCGTTGACATTCCGCTGGCGGATCCGCACTTCTGGACAATGCACGGCTCGGTCCGGGTGGCGCAAATGTGTCATGAATTCGGGCTCACCTGGGGCTCGCATTCCAACAACCACTTCGACATCTCGCTGGCCATGTTCACGCACACCGGAGCTGCCGCCCCGGGCGAGATCACGGCGCTGGACACGCACTGGATCTGGCAGGACGGGCAGGGCCTGACCAAGAATCCGTTGCAGATCAAAGACGGCGCAATCGAGGTTCCGGACGCCCCGGGTCTCGGCATCGAACTGGACCGGGACGCCCTCGACAACGCACACGCGCTGTATCAGGAGCACGGGCTCGACGCCCGGGATGACAGCATCGGCATGCAGTATTACATCGACGGTTGGTCCTTTGACCCCAAGCGCCCCTGCCTAGTCCGGTGAGGACGTCCAAAACAGTCCGGTGAGGACGTAAGGACAGTCCGGTGAGGACATCCAAAACAGTCCGGTGAGGACGTTGGTCAAATAAATTGAAGGGCGCATTTTGGGCGGCGTGGTCTCCGGAATACTGATCGTCTCCGCCGTCATTGCCGTGGGGTACCTGGCTGCGCGGCTGCGGGTCCTGGGTCCGGATGTGCAGGGCGCCCTGACCCGCACCGCCTTCTACATCACCAACCCGGCGCTCCTGTTCACCGTGGTGGCCGGCAGTGATATCCGGGCAGCCCTCGGAACGGACGCCCCGCTCGCGCTGCTCTCGGCGGCGATCGTGGGCCTCCTTTATTGGCTCGCGAGTTTCCTGTTTTTTCGCCGCCCGGTCGCTGAAACTGCCGTGGGCGCGATGGCCAGCAGGTATGCCAACGCCAACAACATCGGGATTCCCGTCTCCCTCTACGCCGTCGGCACGGCCCAGCACGTTGCTCCGGTGCTGCTGGTCCAGATCCTGGTCCTGGCCCCCTTTTACCTCACCGTCCTGGGGCTGGCCTCGGGCTCGAAGATTTCGTGGCAGAAGCTCCTGCTCCAGCCGTTCGCCAATCCGATGATCATCGCCTCCGGACTTGGCGCCGTCGTCGCGCTGACCGGCTGGCGCACACCGGAGCTGCTCCAGAAACCCGTCGACATGCTCGCTGCCGGCGCCGTGCCCATGGTCCTGCTCGCCTTCGGGCTGTCGCTGGCCGGCAGGGCGCCGCTGCAAAAGGGGAACGGCCGCACGGAGACGCTGGTGGCTTCCTTCCTGAAGAGCGCCGGGATGCCGGTGATCGTGTGGGTGCTGGGCCGCTTCGTGTTTGACCTGGACGGCCAGCACCTGCTGGCCAGTGTGATCATGGCGGCGCTGCCCACCGCCCAGAATGTGTTCCTCTTCGCTTCCCCGTATGGGCGTGGGGTGACGGTGGCCCGGGACGTCATCCTCTGCACCACCATCCTGAGCGTCGGCGCGTTGCTGGCGGTTGCCTGGCTTGTGGGCTGAAAAATACTTGTAATACAAGTTAGTTACTTATATCCTAAGTGCGCGGGCGCCGCGCCCCTCTTCCGAAGGAGACCCATGAGTACCGTCGATCTCATCCGCCACGTAAAGCTGTCCACCGCCAGGCTTCCACTCGCCGTTCCGATCAGCGACGCCAAGGTCTTCACAGGGCGGCAGAAGCCCATGACCGAGGTCGTGTTCCTCTTCGCCGAGATCACCACCGAACAAGGGCACAGCGGAATCGGCTTCAGCTACTCCAAACGAGCCGGCGGCCCGGCCCAGTACGCCCATGCCAGGGAAGTCGCCGCAGGCATCATTGGCGAGGACCCGAACGACATCGGCAGGCTCTACACCAAGCTGCTCTGGGCCGGCGCCTCGGTGGGGCGATCGGGGGTGGCGACCCAGGCCCTGGCCGCCATTGACATTGCCTTGTATGACCTCAAGGCCAAGCGCGCGGGCCTGCCCCTGGCGAAGCTGCTGGGCTCCTACCGTGACTCTGTCCAGACCTACAACACCTCCGGCGGCTTCCTCAACGCCTCCCTCGAAGAGGTCAAGGCCCGCGCCAGCCAGTCAGTGGACGAAGGGATCGGCGGTATCAAGATCAAGGTCGGTCTGCCCGACTCTGCCGAAGACCTCCGCCGTGTGGCGGGAATCCGCGAGCACATCGGCTGGGACGTTCCCCTGATGGTGGACGCGAACCAGCAGTGGGACCGCGCCACGGCCCTGCGGATGGGCCGCCAGCTGGAGGAATTCAACCTCATCTGGATCGAGGAGCCCCTGGACGCCTACGACTTCGAAGGCCACGCACACCTGGCGCAGGTCCTTGACACGCCCATCGCCACGGGCGAAATGCTCGCCTCCGTCGCCGAGCACAAGGGACTGATCAATGCCAACGGTTGCGACATCATCCAGCCGGACGCACCGCGCGTCGGCGGCATCACCCAATTCCTCCGCCTCGCCGCCCTGGCGGACGAGCGCGGACTCGGGCTGGCCCCGCACTTCGCCATGGAAATCCACCTCCACCTTGCCGCCGCCTACCCGCGCGAACCTTGGGTGGAGCACTTCGACTGGCTGGATCCCCTCTTCAACGAACGGCTTGAAACCAAGAACGGCCGCATGATCGTGCCGGATCGGCCTGGTCTCGGTGTGTCGCTTAGCGATCAGGCACGGGCCTGGACCACCGAGTCCGTGGAATTCGGCAAGTAATCTTGGAGCCATGAGCCGGAACCTGACCGCGGACCTCGCCGCCGATCTACGCACGCGGATCGTCGACGGCGACATCCAGCCCGGCGGCAAGCTGCCGAGCGAGAACACCCTGATCAGCGAGTTCGGTGTAAGCCGCACGGTGGTCCGGGCTGCGCTCACCCGGTTGCAGGCCGAGGGACTCGTGGAAACCGAACGCGGGCGGGGCAGCTTCGCGCTGACCCCGCCCCCGGGCAGCCCGGCGGCCGGTCCGGGCGGCCGGCCGGTGGCCAGCACGGAAGACCGGCTGCACCTGCTCGACTTCCGCATCGGCGTCGAAACCGAGGCGGCAGCCCTCGCCGCACGCAACCGTTCGGAGCGCCAGCTGAGGACTCTGCACAGGGCACTGGAGGACTTCACGGGCAGCGGGCCACACCCGGCGCACGCGATGAAGTTCGACTACGAATTCCACCGGGCCATCGCCGCCGCCTCCGGAAACCCGTTCTACGCCGACTGCCTGGCCTCCCTGGGCCAGACCATGATCGCGATGCCCCGGACCCGGCTGATGACCGGCGTCGAGCACTACGCGCGCGAGAACTTCGAGCAGGTCGTGCAGGAGCACGAGTCGATCTACGCGGCAATTGCGGACGGCGACGCGGCGTCGGCGTCGGCGGCCATGCGTAACCATCTCGCGAACTCACGACGGCGGCTCCGCGCCGCACGGTAGGCTGGCCGCGCACTGCGCGATTATCCGCCAACTAAGAGGACGCTCCCCCATGCAGTCTGTCGACACCGCCGTCACGGACCAGGCTTCGGCCACGAAGAAGTTTTTCCGCCGGGTGCTTCCCGTCATGCTGGTGATGCTCATCTGCAACCAGCTGAACCGGTCCAACATCGGCTACGCCCACGAGCACCTCGAAGCGGACGTCGGCATCGGCGCTGCCGCCTATGGCTTTGGCGCCGGGCTGTTCTTCGTCGCCTATGCCATCTTTGAACTTCCCAGCAACGTGATGATGGAGAAGTTCGGTGCCAGGGTGTGGCTGACGCGCATCATGATCAGCTGGGGGGCCGTCTCCTTCCTCATGGCGTTCGTCCGGGACGACCTCATGTTCTACGTGCTGCGGTTCCTGCTCGGCGCAGCGGAAGCCGGGTTCTTCCCCGCCGTCATCTTCTACTTTGCCCGTTGGGTCCCCACAGGCCAGCGCGGCAAGGCTACAGCCATCTTCATCGCCGGTTCCTCGGTAGCCGCCGCCCTCTCCGGACCCCTCGCCGGGATGCTGCTCAGCCTCAACGATGCACTCGGGCTTCGCGGCTGGCAGTGGCTCTTCGGTGTCGAAGGCCTGCTCTCGGTCGCGGTGGGAATCGGGGCGTTCTTCCTGCTCGACGCGAAGATCCAGGACGCCAAATGGCTGACGGGCAAGGAGAAGACTGCCCTGATATCTGCCATAGCCGACGACGACGCCCGGCACTGGCCAGCCGCCGGCGCCCAGACCAACCGGTGGAAGATGCTGCTGAACCCGCAGATTATCCTGTTGTGCGGCATCTACTTTTCAGTCCAGTTGTCCATCTACGCCAACACGTTCTGGCTTCCTTCGATCATCAAGCGGATCCCCGGCACCACGGATCTGAGCGTCGGCTTCCTCTCGGCCATTCCGTGGGTCTGCGCCGTGATCGCCATGTACTTCGCCGCCAAGTGGCAGGACAAGGCCGCGTCCAAGCGGCCCTTGCTGGTCGTGGCGCTCCTCGTCGCCGCGGCGGGGACCTTGGCGGCCGCCGTCACCTCGCCGGTGCTGGCCCTGGTCTTCCTGGCGGTCGCGGCCATGGGCTTCAAAAGCGCCTCCCCCTTGTTCTGGACCATCCCCCAGTCCGGGCTCCACCCGCTGGTTCTCGCGCCGGCCATTGCCGTCATTAATTCGCTCGGCAACCTGGGCGGCTTTGTGGCTCCGTTCGGATTCGGCATCATCAAGGAACAGACCGGCAGCGTGGTGCCGGGGCTCTTCGCCCTGGCCGCCGCGTCCACGGTGGCCGCGGGGTTGGTGTACTTCGTCAAGGAAAAGAAAGCCACGGAGCCACGGGACCCTGCAGCAGGGTCCGGGGCCGCGGACGCGGGCCCGGAGGTCCGCCTGGACCCTGACCTCGCAGCGGCAAAGGGACACCAACTCCCCCGTGATCCGGTCGTGTCACCGACGTAGAATCGTGGTGGACCGAGAGCGCCAGCCAGCGCCGCGGCACAGCCAACCCCAGGAGGACTCTCATGAGCCACGCAAAGACCAGCGCGGAGGCTGCTGCCGCCGCACAAACCCTCTTCCGGGTTGCCCTCGGCGGCGTGCTCATCGCCCACGGATCCCAAAAACTCTTCGGATGGTTCGGCGGAGGAGGCATCGAAGGCACCAGCAAGGGCATGCACGCCATGGGCTTCCGGCCCGCCACGCCCAGCGCCGTGCTCGCCGGCGCCGGCGAAGCAGGGGCTGGCCTCGCGCTCGCCCTCGGGCTGGCAACCCCGGCCGCGGGCGCGGTTGCCGCGACCACCATGGGCGTCGCAGCCGGCGTCCACGCCCACAACGGCTTCTTCGCCACAGAGGGCGGTTTTGAGTACCCCGCCGTGCTGGGCCTCGCGGCAGCATCGTTCACCATTGGCGGTCCGGGACTCTACTCCCTGGATGCGCTCACCGGCCATGTCCTGGACCGGCCCTGGATGCGGGCAGTCTCGTTCGCCGCGATCCCGGCGGTGATGGCGGCCCAGCTTTTTCGCCGGCGTAAGGCCTTGGCCGAGGACGCGGATGCGGCGGTTACCGGCGCCGCGGGGGACCAAAGCTGAACCACTCCGGCTGATGCTCGACGGCGGGCCCGGGTTTACCGGGCCCGCCGTTCGATTAGTGACCCACCCGGGCGCTACCTGGTGGCCAGCACCGGGCTCGCGGGCGCCTTCAGCGAGTTGACCTGCAGGCCGACGGTGGCCTTCTGCCCGGCTGCGAGCTTGGTGGTCCAGTCCGATCCGGTGCAGGTGACCGAGGTCTTCGGAACTGCCGTGCACTTGACGCCCCAGGAGTTGGCGATCGAGGTGACATTCGGGTCGCTCCACGTGACGGACCAGGACGGCACCGCCCGCAGTGCGGTGACATCAATGTTGGCAACGTAGCCGCCGTTCCAGGAGCTGGTGAGCCGCCAGAGTGCGCTGATGGCCGGGTCGCCGGCGGGGGTGGGAGTGGCCGTCGGTGTCGGGCTCTGGCTGGGCGACGGGCTCGGCGACGGCGTCGGCGTCGGGCTGGCAGTGGGCGTGACCGTAGGGGACGGCGTCGGGGTGGCGGTCGCCGTCGGGACGGGGACGTTGACAACCGGGGCGGCGGTCAGGATCGGGGCGAGGGCGTCGAGCTTGGCCTGCTCCGGTGTCCGCCAGTCCGCCTGGACGAGGCCGCCGGTGATGCCCGAGTTCGGATTGAAGGACCAGTAGGCGTAGGACATGCCGTTCGTCCGCAGGTATTCGACGATCGACTTCATCCAGGCCTTGTCCGAGTCGGTGGCCAGGGCGGAGCCGAATTCACCGAGCAGGACCGGGGCGATCCCCTGCTTCTGGAGGTAGCCCCAGTTCCGGTCCCAGACGGCCGGCAGGTTGGCCGGGTACGCCGGATCGCTGAACCACTTCTGCGCGAAGAGGGACGCCGGGTAGTCGTGCGGGGAGTAGACCACCCGGTTGGGGGTGGCCAGGACCACCGGGTTCGCGCCGACGTCGGCGAGTCCGCCGCCCCACCAGGTGCCGCCGGCGGTGGCCTGGTTCTCGATCCCCTCAATGATGATCAGCAGGTTCGGGTTGGAAGCCAGGACGGCGTTGCCGCCGCGGGTGGACGCAGCCTGCCAGTCGGTCGTCGCCTTGCCGCCCCAGGTCGCGGCCCCGGCCGGTTCGTTGTGCAGGTCGGCGCCGATCACGGTCGGGTCGTTTTTGTACCGGTCGGCGAGCATCTTCCAGTCGGAGATCCACTTCGATTCCGGGACTGCCGTGGTGTACCAGAGCGGTGACTGTGCCGCCGACGACGGGCGGTGCCGGTCCAGGATGACCTGGAGGCCGTTGGCCTTGGCCCGCGCGATCACCGTGTCCATGACATCCAGCGGCGTCTTGCCCTGGAGGTTGTAGGCGCGGTTGGCCCAGTAGTTCACATTGCCCTTGATGGACGTCGCGGCCAGGCACTCGTTGGAGAACGGCAGGCGGACGGTGTTGAAGCCCATCGACTTGATGCTGGCCAGGGCCTCGTCGATCGTCAGGGTTCCCCACAAGCCATGCGGGACGCAGTCCGGGGTCTCGAGTCCGAACCAGGACGTGGCCTTGATCGTGTACGGGGCGTTGTTCGAGTCGCGGATCGTGCCGCCGTCGGTGTGCAGCCAGCCGGTCGCTGCCGGTGTGGCATCCGCGACGCGCTCGGCGGCGAAAGCCCCGGACGCGGACGGTCCGGCCCAGCCGGAAATCGCCACGACGCCGGCAAGGGCAGCGGCGGCGAGGGCAGCGAGTTTGGTGCTCCGGCGCCGGCTGTCCCGTGCTGCCTCGATGGGGCGGTCTGTCTTCAAGGTTCCTCCAGGTCCAGGGGCAGACTCGCCCGCAGTGGCTCAGGCGTAGGCACGCCGCCGGACCTCAGAGTACAGAGCGCGGGCGGGCGCCAACGCGGCGACCCTCCGGGACACAAAAAAGAACCCCGGGAAATCAACGATTTCCCGGGGTTCTGATGCGTGCGCGAGGGGGGATTTGAACCCCCACGCCCTTTCGGACACTGGCACCTGAAGCCAGCGCGTCTGCCGTTCCGCCACTCGCGCGCAACTTCTTTCACCTGGCTGGGGCCCGATTCCCGGCCCGCCAACCTCGTAAAAGCAGCGAGATCAAGCATAACGGACAACTGCGGGAAAACACCAATCGAGGACTCGAGGGCCCCAGAGAGCCCACCGCCAGGCGCCATATGCGGCGCTCCGCGACGTCCCACGCCGCCTCCCCTGCGCCCACAGGTGGCAGCCGCGGCGGCCGCCGGCTGCTCCCGTTCCGACGGCAGCGTCCGCGGGACATCCACGCAGGTCAGAGCAGCCCGGGGACATTTTTCCCGGCCAGGGCGGCGGGCCTCATTAAGGCCATTCCCAGCCTTGCCCAGTAGTATCTGATCTAGGAGTGCCCGAATATGGCGGACTCCCGCAAATGCTGGAAACCGAGTTCCCGAACAAACGCTGCCCCGCAGCCGTCAGGAAAGGAGAAGGACCATGGGCTTGCTGGACAAAGTCGAGCGCGGCATCGAAAAGGCCGTCCGCGGAGTCTTCTCCACCGGTTCCCGCGCCCAGGTTGAGCCGGTCGAGATTGCCAGCCACCTCCGCCGGGAGGTGGACAACAAGGCCCTCACCGTCGCCGCGGGACGCACCCTGGCTCCCAACGTCTTCGATGTCCTGCTTAGCGGCGATGATTTCCAGCGGGCCCAGGAATGGGGCACACCACTCGCGGAGGAGCTGTGCGACGTCGTTATCAACCACGTCCGCAGTCAGGGGTACACCCTCCAAGGCCCGGTGCGCATCAGCTTCCGCCGCGACGAAGACCGCCGTGCGGGCGATTTTGAAATCAAGTCCCGGACCGAAAAGGCCGGTGGCGCCCCGGCGCAACCCGGAGCCCGGGGAGCGATGCCGGCAGCCCCTACCCGGCAGCCCGGCCGGCTGCAGCCCGTCCTGGACATTGACGGCCAGCGCTATTCGCTTAATGCTCCCTCGGTTGTCCTGGGCCGCTCCTCCGAAGCGGACATCCTGATCGACGACACGGGGGTGTCCCGCCGTCACCTGGAAATCCAAACCGGCCAAGGCACCGCACAGGCCATAGATCTGGGCTCAACGAACGGCAGCTACGTGAACGGCCACAAAGTTGTGGGCAGTACGGAACTCACCGACGGCTCCACGATCACGATGGGACGGACCAAAATTATCTTCCGCCTTCTGCCCGCCAACCCCGGCGGCCGCCCGTGAGTGAACTGACCATCACCGCCCTGCGCTTCGGATTCCTGATCCTGCTCTGGGTGCTCATCTTCAGCATTGTCTCGGCCATGCGCCGCGACCTCATGATCGGCCGCAAGGCCGCCGCAGGTGCCCCCACCGCGCGCCAGGTTCGCAGGAACCCTGGGCTGGCCGAGCCCGCCCCGGCCCCGGTGAAGCAGCAGGCCCGCGAACTCGTCGTCACCGAGGGGCCACTTAAGGGCACCACGCTTCCGCTGGCCGCGAGCCCCATCCTGCTGGGCCGGGCACAGGAAGCCACCCTGGTTCTGGAGGACGACTACGCCTCCGGCCGGCATGCACGCCTGTTCCCGCAGGGCAGCCGCTGGTTCATCGAAGACCTCGGTTCCACCAACGGCACCTACCTGGCAGATCAGCAGCTGACCCGGGCCCTGCCGGTGGAGCTGGGAGTCCCCGTGCGAATCGGCAAGACGGTCATTGAATTGAGGCCGTAGCCATGGCTGCCCCCGAAACCCCCGCAGACCAGGCAGGAACTGCCCCGAAGCGGCCGCTCATCATGCGTTATGCCGCGCGGTCCGACGTCGGCCGCGTGCGGTCCAAGAATGACGACTCGGCCTACGTGGGCCGCCACCTCGCCGTGGTAGCGGACGGCATGGGCGGGCACGCCGGCGGTGACGTGGCCTCGGCCGCCACCGTGCTGGACATGCTTCATCTGGACCGCGATGACTACGAAGGCGGCGAAGCGGACACCGTCCTGGCCGACGAAATCCAGACCGCCAATTCGCTGCTCTCCGAGCTGGTCCACATTAATCCGAAACTGGCCGGGATGGGGACCACCGTCACCGCCCTGCTGCTGGCCGGGGGCAAACTCCACTTCGCGCATATTGGTGATTCGCGCGCCTACCGGCTCCGCAACGGCAAGTTCGAACAAGTCAGCGTGGACCACACCTTCGTCCAGCGGCTCATCGACGAGGGCCGGCTGCGCCCCGAAGAAGCCGAGACGCATCCGCACAAGAACGTCCTGATGCGCGTCCTCGGCGACGTCGACGCCAGCCCCGAACTCGACCTGGACGTCCTCGACGTCGAACCCGGGGAACGCTGGCTGCTCTGCTCCGATGGCCTGAACTACGTCGCCGGGCACGTCGTGGAACGCTCCGTCCGGGAGACGAAAGACCTTCGCGAGTGCGCCGAGACGCTCGTTGATCTCACCCTCGAGGCCGGCGCACCGGACAACGTGACCGTCGTAATGGTCGACATTGCGGAACAGGCGCCCGACGACGTAAGCACCGCCGCCGTCGAGGTCGTCCCGGTATCAGCACAAGCACCGGCACCGGCGACTGTCTCCGCGACAGTCCCCGCCCCCGCAGCCGTGGCAGACCCGGACACCCCGGCCACCCCGCAGGGCGGCAGCACCGAAGACTCCGGCAGCACGTATGCCAGCGAGTCCGGCGAGGGCGCCGCGGACGCCCGCACCGAAAAATCCGATAAGTCCCCGGCTGGCGCCCCGGATGCGGCCAAGGAACCCCAGCCGCAGGAGCCCCAGCTGTCCACCGATCCGCATCTCGGCGAGCACCTGTCCGCCGAAGTCCTGCGTGAGGAACTCTCCACCCGCCCCCACGAGCTCGTGGGCGCGGCGGCCACCGCCGCGGCATCCGGCTCGATTCCGTCCATCGCCGGCCGGACGGTGGCGCGCCGCGCCGCCACGGTGCTGACACACAAGGCGGACCCGGCCGGGGAAGAGGCCGAGGAGTACAAGCCTCCGGCCAAACGACGGCGCTGGCTGACGGTTTCCATCGCCGCGGCTATCGTCGCCTTACTCGGCATCGGACTGTGGCTGGGCTACGCCTGGACCCAGACCCGGTACTACATCGGCGAACAGGACCAGCACGTTGCCATCTTCAACGGGGTCTCCCAGCGCCTGGGCCCCATTCCGCTTTCCACCCTCGAAACGGTGACCGATATCCGCATGTCTGACCTGCCAGAGTTCTCGCAGCAGCGGGTGCGCCAGACGGTTCCCGCGCGGGACCTGTATGACGCCCAGCGGATCGTAAAGAACCTGGAGCGGACCGGCACGACGGCGCCCGCCGACGAGTGCCTGACGCCGTCGCCCTCGCCGACCGCCAGCGGCAGCGCCAGCGCCAGCGCCAGCGCGGCCGCACCCGCCCCGACCACCGCCGCGCCCTCCGCGTCGCCGTCGCCGACTAGCTGTGGGGTGGGCAAATGACGGCGATAGAGCCCGTGCCCAAGTCGCGCCGCAATGCAGAGCTGGTCCTTCTGATCCTGGCCCTCGCGGTCGGCATCGGAGCCCAGGCGCTTGTCGGCGTCGACCGGCAGAAGGCCTTTGACACCGATTTCTGGTTCCAGTCCGGACTCTTGGCAGCCGCTGCGCTGGCCTTCCATGTGGTGCTGCGGATTCGCGCTAAATATGCCGACCCGGTAATACTTCCCCTGGTGGTGGCCCTGAACGGCCTCGGCCTGGCCATGATCCACCGCCTGGACCGCGTCGGGGAGGACACCGGGAACAACCAGCTGCGCTGGACGCTCGTCGCCATGGCGGTGTCCATCGCCGTGATCTGGTTCCTGAAAGACCACCGGATCCTGCGCCGCTTCACCTACATTTCGCTCGTGGTCAGCGCCGTGCTGCTGATCCTGCCGCTGGTTCCCGGGATCTCGGCGGGCGAGGTACTGGGTGCCAGCGTCTGGATCAAACTCGGGTCCATGACCTTCCAACCCGGCGAGCTCGCGAAGGTCACGCTTGCCATCTTCTTCGCCGGCTACCTTTCCTCCAACCGGGACCTGATCCTGCTCGCCGGCCGCAAGATCGGGCCCGTCCAGTTCCCCCGGTTCAAGGACCTTGGTCCCATGATCGCGGCCTGGCTGGTGAGCATCGGTGTGCTCATCTTCCAGCGCGACCTCGGAACGTCCATCCTGTTCTTCGGCCTGTTCCTCGTAATGATCTACGTCGCCACCAGCCGCATCAGCTGGGTGATCATCGGCGTCGTCCTGATGGCCGCCGGCGGCTTCGCTGCCGCCAAAGTCTTCTCGCACGTGGCACTCCGGATCGACGGCTGGATCAACGCCTTCACTGCCGAGGTCTACGGGCGGGAATTCGGCGGCAGCCGGCAAATCGTCCAGGGACTCTTCGGCATGGCCAACGGCGGCCTCGTCGGCACTGGCCTGGGCCAGGGCCGCCCCAATCTCGTCCCCTTCGCCAACAGCGACATGATCGTCGCCTCCTTCGGCGAAGAGCTGGGGCTGATCGGCATCTTCGCGATCGTGCTCATGTACCTGTTGCTGTTCACCCGCGGCTTCCGGGCGGCGCTTGGCACCCGCGACGGGTTCGGCAAGCTGCTCGCCACCGGGTTGTCCTTCGCCGTCGCGCTCCAATGCTTCGTGGTGATCGGCGGCGTCACGCGCCTGATCCCGCTGACCGGACTGACGACGCCGTTCCTCGCCGCCGGCGGGTCCTCCCTGCTCGCGAACTGGATCATCGTCGGCCTGCTGCTAATGATCTCGCACACCGCCCGCGGGCCCGTAGACACCACCCCGCTGCCGCCGGGCAAGGACCCTGACGCGCAGGAAACGACCCCTGTCCTGCCGCCGAAGCCGGCCACCACGCCGGCCCGCAGCGGCGCCAGTACAGACGCTCCCACCGAGGCGGTGAAACACCTGTGAACCAGGCCATTCGTAATTCCTGGATCGCTGCGATCGCCATGTTCGCGCTGATCTTCGGCGCGCTCAGCTACGTCCAGGTGGTCGGCGCGGACGAACTCAAAGCCAACACCTGGAACACCCGCACCCTCATACAGAACTACTGCAATGACCGCGGCGCCATCATCGTCGGCGGCACCCCCGTGGCGCAATCCGTGCCGGGCAGTGAAAGCTGCCAGTTCCAGCGCAGCTACACCCAGCCGGAGCTGTACGCAGGAGTCACCGGATACTTCTCCAAGAACTACGGCCTGACCGGCATGGAACTGGCGATGAACGAGCAGCTGGCCGGCAGCTCCGACCAGCTGTTCCTGGACCGCGTGGGCCAGCTGTTCCTGGGCAACCAGCCCAAGGGCGCGTCCGTGGAGCTGACCCTGGACCCGAAAATCCAGAAACTCGCCTACGACCTCATTCCGGAGGGCCAGCGCGGAGCTATCGTCGTAAGCAACCCGAAGACCGGCGCGATCCTGGCGATGGTTTCCAAGCCCTCCTATGACCCCAATCTGGTTGCCACCCAGGATCCCGACGCCGAAGCCGCCAACATCACCGCGCTGAACAAGATCCCCGGCATCAACCTGAACCAGTCCGTCAGCGGCCCCACCGGCGCGCTGCTGGCGCCGGGGTCCGTCTTCAAGATCGTCGACACGGCGGCGGCCCTGGGTTCCGGCAAGTACAACAAAGACAGTGTGCTGCCCAACCCGGCCGAGCTACCGTTCCCGGGCATCCAGTACAAGCTGCCGAACTACGCCGGTGGAAATTGCTACACCCGGGATACCGCCACGTTCGCCTTCGCCCTGCAGCAGTCCTGCAACACCCCGTTCGCCAGCATCGCCCTCGACCTGGGGCAGAAGGCAATCGGCGACCAGGCCGCGAAGTTCGGCTTCGGGCAGGACTTCGGCGACCAGCTCAAGCTTGAGTCGGCCAACAGCGTCTTCCCGAGTGATCCGTTGGACGCTGCCGGCCTGGCCCAGTCGGCCATCGGCCAGCGCGACGTCCGGGCCACGCCGCTGCAGATCAACCAGATGACCTCGGCCATAGCCAACGGCGGCATCCAGATGAAACCCAACCTGATCAAGACCCTGCGGTCCCCTGATCTGCGGATCATCAACGAACCGAAGCCCGAGACGCTCCGGACCTCCACCACCCCGGAAATCTCCCGGCAGATCACCGAGTGGATGACCAGTGTGGTCAGTGACGGCATCGCCCGCGCAGCCGGCGTTCCGGGCGTCCAGGTCGCGGGAAAGACCGGCACGGCCGAGCTCGGCAATGGCCTGAACAACTCATGGTTTACCGGGTTCGCCCCGGCCAATGACCCGCAAGTGGCTGTCACGATCGTCATGCAAGGCGTGAACATCACCACCGGCGCACAGCTAACCAGTCCGAACGCGAAGAAGATTTTTGAGGCGGTGTTGAATAAGTGAGGCCTACATCGGGAATCACCCTCGGCGGCAGATTCCAGCTGACCACACGCATTGCAATCGGAGGCATGGGGGAAGTCTGGAAAGCCAAGGACCTGATCCTTGGCCGGATCGTCGCCATCAAGGTGCTCAAAGAGGAATACACCGGTGATCCGGGCTTCCTGCAGCGCTTCCGAGCCGAGGCGCGGCACACCGCCCTGCTAAACCATGTGGGCATCGCCAACGTCTTTGATTACGGCGAGGAGGAAGGATCCGCCTACCTCGTCATGGAGCTTGTGCCCGGCCAGCCGCTGAGCAGCATCATCGAGCACGAGCAGGTGCTCTCACCGGACCGCACCTTGTCGATGATTTCGCAGACGGCTCGGGCCTTGTCCGTAGCCCACGCCCAGGGCCTGGTGCACCGCGACATCAAGCCCGGCAACCTGCTCATCACCCCCGAGGGCCGCGTCAAGGTTACCGACTTCGGCATCGCCCGGCTGGCGGACCAGGTTCCGCTGACCCAGACTGGCCAGGTGATGGGCACCGCCCAGTACCTCGCCCCGGAACAGGCGACCGGCCAGACCGCAACCGGCGCCTCCGACATCTACTCGCTCGGCGTGATCGGTTACGAGTGCCTCACCGGGCACCGCCCCTTCTCGGGTGAATCCCAGATCGCGATCGCCCTGGCCCAGGTCAACGACGCCCCGCCGCCCTTGCCGGACACCCTGCCCCGGCCGGTCCGCGCCCTCCTGATGTCGATGCTGGCCAAGGATCCCAAGAACCGTCCGGCCGACGCGATCAAACTGGCCGAGGCGGCCGACGCCATCCGCAACGGCGATATTGCGGCCGCCCACGCGGCCGTGCCCGGCATGCTGCTCTTCGAGGCAGCCACCGGCCCGGTCACCGCGCCCGTTGATGTTCCCACCGCATCGACCAGCGTCATCGGCGCCAGCGCGGCGGAGGACAAGTCGACGTCGGCCCTGCCGGTACTCGGCGCGGCGGGCGCAGGTGCCGCGGCCGGAATGGCGGCGGGGGCAGCCGCGGCGAGCGGCCACGGCGCCCGGAACGCCCTGGACCGCGCAGATGCGCTGGCCGCCGAGCGCAACTGGACCCACGAGGAAGAGGACTACGACGGCTACGAGCCCGAGGACGAACCACAGCGCAAGGGCCGCAGCCCGTGGACCTGGCCCCTGGTCGCCCTGATCCTGTTGGTACTGTTTGCGCTCGTGGGAGTCGTCCTCTCGCAGGCCGGGATTCTGTTTCCGTCGTCCCCGGCGGTCAGCAGCTCCAGCGCCAAAGCCAGCACGACGAGCGCGGCACCCACGACCACGAGTGCCAGCCCCACCAGCAGTTCGCCCACCCCCACGCAGTCCACCCCGGCTGCCATCAACCTGATTCCAGACGCCTACAAGGGCCGCGCGTTCAATGACGTCCGGACCGAACTCATCGGCATGGGTCTGCAGGTCAAAGGCGCCCCGGTTGCCGACCCTGCGGCGCCGAACACGGTCCTGGATATTAACCCGTCCGGTCCCGTCCAGCGCGGCGACGTCATCACTGTCAGCTACTCCAAGGGACCGGACATGCGTACCGTCCCTACCCTGGAGCAGGGCGCAAGTGAAACCGCCGTCCAGCAGGCCATCCAGGGTGCCGGCCTGCGCTGGCAAAAGGGTGACCCGGTCGACGGTAGGAAAAACCAGCAGCCGGGTACTTTTGTGAGCTCCGAGCCCGCCTCCGGCCAGCAGGTACCGGCCGGCTCCGTGGTGATCTACCACCTTGCCACCGCCGCCCCGGCGTTGACCCCAACGCCCACCACCAGCCCAAGCACTACCGGGTAGGCAACCATGTCCACATCGCCCCGCACTCCTTCGCACCGGGAGGACAACAGCCCGGTGAGCAACCAGCGCGTCCTCAGCGGGCGTTATGAGCTGGGTGAGCTGATCGGCCGTGGCGGCATGGCGGACGTTTTCCGCGGACTGGACACCCGGCTGGGGCGGACGGTGGCCATCAAGCTGCTCCGCCCGGACCTGGCCCGGGACCCGCAGTTCCAGGCCAGGTTCAAGCGTGAAGCCCAGGCCGTCGCAGCGCTTAACCATCCCTCGATCGTCGCCGTCTATGACACTGGCGACCATGCCGTCCCCGGGGACCACGACGACAGCGTTCGTGTGCCGTACATCGTGATGGAATACGTCTCGGGCAAGACCATCCGGGATCTGATCAGGGCCAAGGAAGTCACGATCGACAAGGCCATCGACTTCGCCCTGGGCGTGCTGTCCGCCCTCGATTACAGTCACAGGGCCGGCATCGTGCACCGTGACATCAAGCCGGCCAACGTGATGTACTGCCCGGATGCCAACAGCGTGAAGGTGATGGACTTCGGGATTGCCCGCGCCATGGCGGATTCTTCGGCGACCATGACCCAGACGCAGGCCGTGGTGGGAACGGCCCAGTACCTGTCCCCCGAGCAGGCCCGCGGCGAAACGGTCGACGCGCGCAGCGACCTCTATTCGGCCGGCTGCCTGCTTTACGAGATGCTGACCGGACGCCCCCCGTTCATCGGCGACAGCCCGGTGTCGGTTGCCTACCAGCACGTGCGTGAGATCCCCGAGCCCGCCAGTAGCCTCAACCCTGACGTTTCCGAGGCACTGGACAGCGTCCTGGCCAAGGCACTGCAGAAGAACCGCGCCGACCGTTTCCAGGACGCCGCGGCCTTCCGGCGCGCGCTCCGCGCGGCGCGCAGCGGCATCGCCGTGGCGGTGCTGGCACCCGGCGAAGCCCCCACCGACCCGCACAACACGGTTGCCGCCCCCGAGCAGCTGCCGCCGACGGCGGCCTTCTCCCTGACCGGCGCCAAGTTCCTCGATGACGCCCCGGCCGGCCGAGTCCCCTCGGAGCATGACAGCGAATCCGAGGCACTCACCGCGATGTCCGTCGGCCATGAGCCGGCAGAAACCGGCAGCCTGCCGCTGAGCTTTCAGGCCGATCATGAACCCACCGGCCGGCAGAAATCCCGTCGCCGGACCTGGATTGCCACGCTTGTCATCTTCACGCTGCTGGTCCTCGCCGGCGGCGGTATGTGGCTCTACAACATGGTCAACCAGCAGCCCCCGCCCGTGGCCAAGGTGGACGTCCCCGCCGTGGCATCACTGACCGAATCCGAGGCCCTGCAAAAGCTCTATAACGCCGGGCTCAAGCCCCAGTTGAAGCGCATCCAGCATGCGACGGTGTCCAAGGGAAGCGCCGTCGGCACGGTACCGTCGGCCGGCACCGCTCTGGAACGCAATTCGGACATCACCCTGAATATCTCGGACGGTCCCAGCGTCATCACGATTCCCGCCGACCTGCCCGGCCGGACCGAGGCGGATGCCAGGGACGTGCTCCGACGAACGGGCCTGACCGGCGCGCCAAAGACCACCCTGAACAACAGCCCCAAGGTGCCGGCCGGCATCGTCATCACCACCAACCCCGCGCCGGGCCAGAACGTCGCCGTGGGCAGCTCGGTGGAAATCATTGTGTCCACAGGCAAGGTGGCCGTGCCGCAACTAGTCGGCCTGCCCCAGGCGGAGGCAGAGGCGGCACTGAAGAACGTCGGGCTGACCCCCAGCGTCACGGAAGTCGAAAACTCCCAGGTGGACCCGGGCAAGGTGACGGGCCAGAGCGACCCCGCGGATGCCGCGGTCGAACAAGGCAAGACGATCACGGTCACCGTGGCGAAGGCCCCGCCGCCCCCGCCGTCGCCCTCGCCTACCCCCTCACCATCGCCGTCCCCGACGCCGACCAAGACCCGCGACTAGCAGACGGCAGGCGGCCGGCGGGTGGCGGCCGCCGGGCGGCTTCGCGGCACCCCGCGCGCGCCCGGCGTTGCCGGGGTCAGTGCTGGATGAGCGGGCTCAAGGCTGCGGCCCGCGCCGCCGCGCCCGCCATGCCGAGGGACTCGAGCCAGTTGCCGAGCATCAGGTAGCCACCCTCGGTCAGCACCGATTCGGGGTGGAACTGAACGCCGCACAGCGGTGCCGTGCGGTGCTGCAGTCCCATCACGACGCCGGTCCCGGTCTCCGCGGTGATCTCCAGGATTTCCGGGATGCTTTCGCGGACCGCGGCCAGCGAGTGGTAGCGCGTCGCCGTGAACGGTGAGGGGAGGCCCGTGAAGACGCTCGTCCCGTGGTGTTCGACGAGCGAGGTCTTGCCGTGCATCAGTTCAGGGGCATGGGTAACCCGCCCGCCGTAGGCTTCCGCCAGCGCCTGGTGCCCGAGGCAGACGCCCAGCATCGGCTTGTTGTGGCTGCCGCACCACCTGATCAGTTCGATGCAGACACCCGCTTCGGCCGGTGCGCCGGGTCCGGGCGAGATCAGGACGCCGTCGCGCGCCTCTGCCATCTCAATCGCTTCGGCCAGGGTCACGTCATCATTGCGGACCACGGTGGTTTCCGCGCCGAGCTCCTGGAGGTAGCCGACTAGCGTGTAGACAAAACTGTCGTAGTTGTCTACGACCAGGATCTTGGTTGTGCTCATGGGTGCGTTGCCGTGCCAATCGTCGAGTCGGTGAACGGGCTGAATTGCGCCATCCAGGGGAATAAGAACTGAACCATCAATACCAGTGCGCCCGCCAGCAGGACCAGCGCCGTGGCAAGGCGCAACCATAACGGACCGGGGAGGCGGCGGAAGATCCATCCGTACACGGCCTACCCACCTCCCACGGTGCGCGCCACCTGGGCGGCAATCTCGGCCGGGGGCCCGGCGTCTGCCGGCCGCCAGCTCTCCAGCAGGGAATAGGCAATGATGCGCTCCTGCGATCCGAAGCGCGGGTTGCAGCTGGTCATGGTGAGGTAACTTTCCCGGGGCACGGCAGAGGGCTGGCGCGGAACCGGCAGCAGCACGTCGGCGGCGGAGGGCAGGACAACCTCGCTGTTGCGGTAGCGGTAGACGTAGTAGCCGTCGCGGGTCTGCACGTAGATCCTGTCGCCGGGGGCCAGGGTGTCGATGTTGTCCAGCACGGCGCCGTGGGTCTGCCGGTGTCCGGCCACCGCGAAGTTTCCGGCCGCTCCTGGCATCGCGGTCCCTTCGTAGTGGCCCAGCCCCAGCGAGTCCAGCACCGCAGGCGTGGTGCCCTGCACGATGGGCCGCGTGTACTCCGCGCCGAAGCGGGGCACATAGACGACGCCGATCGTGGCGCCGGGTTCCGGCTCGCCCGCCACGGCGGGAACGGACACGGCGGCGTTGCGGGTACCGGGGCCGGCGCCGGCATCCGGTCGGGAGGCGGCGGCGTGTGCCGGGCCGCTGAGTCCCCGGGCGAAGTCCTTGACGACGTCGCGTTGCCGGGCATCGGCGTCGAGATTGGTCCACCACAACTGCCACGCGACAAAAAGCAGCAGGACCACCCCGGCGGTGAGCAGGAGTTCGCCGCCGATCTGCAGGGTGCGGGACACGGCCGACGGCTGGGCTCCGCCGGCGCCACGGGCAGGCGCCGCGGCTTCCGCTTTCTCCTGCAACACCGAGGGCTCTCCTTTGGGCTTGGCGCCGGGCTCGGGGTGGCCTGAACTACAGCTAGAATTGGCTGCGATCAGGATTTTAAACGTGACCAAGAGCGCGTTGACCGACGGCTGTTCCTTCTTGCAGGATATCAAGCCGCGTCAGCCGCCCTGCATTCAGCCCGCCAAGGAGGACCCGTGCCAGAGTCGAAGCCGCGAAAGAGGAATGCCCCCGTGTCGCAGCAGACCTCCGCGACGCAGGCGTACAAGCCCAACCCCGTGTGGTTCAAACCGGTGATGTTCGGCCTGATGATTATCGGTTTGCTGTGGATCATCACCTTCTACATCAGCGAAGGCACCCTCCCGGTCAAGGATTGGGCCTCGTGGAACATCGTCGCCGGCTTCGGCATCGCCATTGTGGGCTTCCTGATGACCACGCGGTGGCGCTCCTGATCCACCCCCTTCCCGTTTTGCAGCAGGCCGGCACCTCCGCGTGCCGGCCTGCTGCGTTAACAGCGCCGCTTGGCGGCGGAGCGGGCGATAATGCTTGCAGACCACTCATTAGCAAAGGATTCCAGATGGCCCCGGACGTAAGCGGCTGCATCATCGGCGACGACGGCCTGGCCCGGCCGGCCTGGGCGGCCGTGGACCCGCTGCTGCGCGCCTACTACGACAATGAGTGGGGCCTCCCGGTAAGGGACGAACAGGGCCTCTACGAACGGATCAGCCTTGAGGCCTTCCAGGCGGGGCTGTCGTGGGCCACGATCCTGCGCAAGCGGCCCGCCTTCCGCGCCGCATTCGCTGACTTTCACCCCGAAACCGTGGCGACCTTCACCGAGGACGACGTCGAACGCCTGCTGCAGGATGCCGGCATTGTGCGCAATCGGCTCAAGATCCGGGCGGCGATCACCAACGCTCAAGCCACGCTTGACCTCAGGGACGACGGCGGACTCGTGGACTTCGTCTGGGCCTTCCGGCCGGACGTCACCCCGGAGCCCACCGCGCCGGACCAGATCCCCACTAGCTCACCGGAATCGATCGCGCTGTCCAAGGCGCTGCGGAAGCGCGGCTTCGCCTTCGTCGGGCCCACCACCATGTATGCCCTCATGGAGGCCATCGGGATGGTCGACACCCACCTCCTGGACAGCCACCGGCGGGGGACTTCGGGCGTCTGGTCCGTTTAGGAGCCCCACCCGGCGGCCGTGCCGAGGATCCACAACTGTGCACAATGTGTCCAAAGTTATCCACAAGCTGTGGATGGCTCCGGAATGCGGATGCGCGGCCTGATCAGCGCTTGTTGCCGCGCGTTGGCGCCCGTTGCGGCGCCGACGGCACTGCAATCTCCAGGTAAGTACACCTCTGTGAGTTATTAACAGTGTGGATTAGCTGTGGATAACTCCGGGAGACGCCGGCGGGTGACGAAATCGGGCGGTTTTGGATCCCTGCAGCGCGAATCCCGCACTGGCCCCCCTCGTCAGACCTACGCCGCGGCGGGCGGCCAAGACTTTTCCACTTAATAACAGGCCGCTACCCACAACTTATCCACAGCTGGGGATAACGTCTGTCGGCCACCGCCCCAGGTCCCTGAAATTGCCGTAGGAACGGGATGCACGCCATGAAACTCAGCGGATCAAGATATTAACACTGTGCACAACGTTGTGAATATCCGCTAGAAATCAGATAACACGGGTGCTTGAGGGTGCGGCGTCACGCGTGCCGCGCCGCTGCCGGCCCTACGCCAGGCCGGGGTTGTCCACTTAACCACAGGGAGTCCTGGCGAGCTTTTCCACAGCTGTGGAGAGGTGGCAGGCGAATTACGTGGATTTCCCAGCTGGGGCCGTCAGATTCGTCCTCCGCCGATGAACTACAGGCGTGTAAGTTACCAACAGTGTGGATAACACCTGTGGATAAGTGCAAGCGGAGACATCCCGCGTGGAAAGTCGCGCCCTGGACGGGGACGCTGGACGAGTCACGGGACGCAGGACGCGGGGTCGGAGATGCGAGGCGGGGCGCCGGAAGGCCGCGAGGGGGTCGGAGGGCGCGCGGGACCCGGGGAAGCGCGCGGGGTGCCGAAAGGCCGCGAGTGGGCCGGAAGGACGCGCGGGGCGCCGAAAGGTCGCGGCTGGAGCCTAGGCGGGCAGGGCTGTGGCGGCGACTCGCAGGGCGGTTGCCGCGATCAACAAGCACACCACGACGGCCAGACCTGCGACCTGCAGCAGACCTTGGCGCCGGCCGCGGGGCGCGTAGGCGATCACGGCCGCGCACAGCGCCCCGGTGATGAGGCCGCCCAAGTGGGCCTGCCAGGCGATCTGCGGGACCACGAAGCCGATGACGCCGTTGATGGCGATCAGTACCCACAACTGTTTTGTGTCGCCGCCCCGGTGGCGCTGGACCACCAGCATGGCGCCGAACAGACCGAAGATAGCACCGGAGGCGCCCACCACGCCGCTGAGCGGCTGGCCGGGAATGTAGCTAGGCGTCAGCAGGAGATAGCCGACGGAACCGCCAACGGCGGACAGCAAATACACGGCCAGGAAGCGGAGCCGTCCGAGGAGGGGCTCGAGCGCCTGGCCAAAGATCCACAGCATGTACATGTTCAGCACGATGTGGAGGATGAAGCCCTGCGAATGGAGGAACGCCGACGTCAGCATGCGCCAGGGTTCGAAGACTCCATAATCGGGGGTGGCGTAGACGGTGGCGAAAGCGAAATTCTGGTAGACCCAGTCATTCGGAACTATCCACTGCAGGACGTACACCAGGGCACACGCCGCGATGATCCCGAGGGTGGCCAGGGGCTTCCCCGCCGCAACGGCGCCGCCGTAGGCCGAGCGCACCGCCGGCGTCGTACGTTTGGTTTCGTTGACACAGTCAACGCACTGGAATCCGACGGCGGCCGCCCGCTGGCAATCGGGGCACGCAGGGCGCCCGCAACGCTGGCACCGCACGTAGGCGGGCCGGTCGGGGTGCCGGGGGCATACCGGGATCTGCGCGGACGGCTCTGCCGCCGGAATTCCGTAGCTCATGGCCTGGGCTAGAGCTGTTCTACGTCAATGCTGTTGATGACGACGTCCTCGACCGGGCGGTCGCCCATGCCGGTACGGACGCCTTCGATGGCGTCGACGACCTTCTTGGACTCCTCATCCGCCACCTCACCGAAGATGCTGTGCTTGCCCTGCAGCCAGCCGGTGGGGATGGTGGTGATGAAGAACTGCGAGCCGTTGGTGCCGCGGCCCATCTGGATGCCGGCGTTGGCCATAGCCAGCTTGTAGGGCTCGTTGAAGGTGAGTTCCGGGTGGATTTCGTCGTCGAACTTGTAGCCCGGTCCGCCGATGCCGCGGCCCAGCGGGTCGCCGGCCTGAATCATGAAGTCCTTGATGATGCGGTGGAAGATGGTGCCGTTGTAGAGCGGCGTGCCGGTCTTGTCCTCACCACTTTCCGGGTGCGTCCAGGCCTGCTCGCCGGTGGCCAGACCGACGAAGTTCTTGACGGTCTTGGGCGCGTGGTTGCCGAAGAGATTGACGACGATGTCGCCGAGGTTCGTGTGAATGGTTGCTTTTGCGGTTGCGATGGCAGTCATGGGGCCTATTCTTCCACGGCGGGGGCCGGTGCACAGGGCCCCGCAGGCAGTTCCGCGCTGGGTGAAATCCGGTCTAAATCCGGCCGAAGAATAGCCGGTGGAGTCCCTGACCCGTAGGCTAACTGCAGAACCGTCACATTAATCGGGAGGTAGTTGTGAAGAAAACGGATCGTATGGCTCGTGAGCTGGAGCAGTCAGTCAGCAGCGCAGTTGAGAACGCCAAGGACTGGGCAGCCCCGCGGGTTGAAGCTGCGGTCGACTGGGCCGTTCCGCGTCTGCAGCAGGGCCTGGACACCGCTTCCCCCAAGATTCAGGAGGGCCTCAAGTCGGCGGCCCACAACCTGGCCGGCGGTGTTGCCACAGTAACCCCCCGTCTTCAGGACGGGCTGGCCCAGCTGGCCCCGAAGATCCACGATGCCGTTGACAGCGCCGCCCCTCGGCTGCACGAAGCCCTGGACAAGGCCGCCCCGGCGATCGCCAACGCCCGGGACCGCGTCGTCGTCGAATACCTGCCCAAGCTTTCCGACCAGATCGGATTGGCGTCCGACGCCGTACACCGCACCCTCGAAGGCGCACCGGCCCACGTGGATGCGGTGGCGCAGCGGCTTGTTGACTCCGGTGTTATCCGCAACTTCCAGGAGCAGGTGCAGTCTGCCAGCCAGCAGGTCAACGCCGCAGCGGCCGAGGCCAGCCGTGCCGTGTCGGGGAAGCTCGCCACGCCGCAGAAGCGCAAGAATCGCGGTTTCCTGATCTTCGGCGTCATTGCCGCGGCGGCAGCCGCCGGCGTCGCCGCCTGGAAGGCCTCCAAGCCGATCGAGGATCCGTGGAAGACCCCTGCCCCCGTGACTCCGACGACGCCCGCCCCCGTTCCGGCCACGACAGTCACCGATGTGAAGGAAAGCGCCAAGGAGACCGCCGACGATGCTGCGGCAGGCGCCGTCGCGGCCGCCGACAAGGCAGCCAAGGCCTCCGCGGACGCTGCCGACGCAGCCAAGTCCGGGCAGTCCCCGGCGAAGGCAGCATCCGATGCCGAGACCGCGAAGTCGGACGTCGCCGAGACCCTGAACGGCGACGACAAGGTCAAGTAAGGACCAGGTAGCCCGACGACCGGCCGGAAAACGAGCCGCCGGCCCGGGCCTCAGCAAAGGGAGGGACTCCGCCGTTGGCGGAGTCCCTCTTTTTGATTTTCACATTGCTTCGCGGCGGTGCCGGTCAACGGACCCCAACGACGGTGCAGATGCTAAGTTTGGGGTGATGTCACCCGAAAAATCCCTAGTGGATGCGTTAGATGATGCTGTGCTGCCCCCGGCTGTCTCCATCGTGATCCCGGCGTACAACGAGGAAAGCGTCATTCGGCAGTGCCTGATCGCCGCCGTCTACCAATCCGTCCCGGCCCACGAGATCATCGTGGTGGACAACATGTCCACGGACCGCAGCGCGGACATCGTCCGGCAGATGCAGCTCGAATATCCGGAGAGCCCCATCATCCTGCTCAGCCAGGACAAGGACCAGGGCCTTATCCCCACGCGGAACTTCGGCCTTGACCACGCCACCGGCGATGTCCTGGGCAGGATTGACGCCGACTCGGTGCTGGAACCGGACTGGGTGGAGCAGGTCCAGGAAGCCTTCGCGGACCCGTCTGTGCACGCTGCTACCGGGCCCGTCGTGTACTACGACATGCCCATGCGCCGCTTTGGCCTCAAGGCCGACGACAAGATGCGCCAGTTCATGCTCAAGCTGGCCAAGCACCAGTACCACTTCCTGTTCGGCTCCAACATGGCGCTGCGCCGCTCCGCCTGGGAGACGATCCGGCTGGACACCTGCCTTGATGAAAAAGACGAGATGCACGAGGATATTGACCTCTCCTTGCATCTTGCCGACCACGAGCTCCGGATCCAGTACTGGCCGCAGATGGTCTCCGGCATGTCGGCGCGCCGGCTCGAGGATTCACCGCGCGACTACCGTTACTACGTCACGCGCTTCGACCGGACCTACAAGGCTCACAACGTCAAGAAGATGGCCTTGAAGGCACCCATGGTGGTGTTCTTCTCGGTCTACTTCCCGGCCAAGCTGCTGCGGGCCATCCACACCGTCAACACGGCCCAGCCGGCCCGCCGCGGCGGCCAGTAGGCCCGGCCGCCGTCGTCAGTCCGTCCCCAGCTCTGCGAGCCGTGCGGCATCGCGCCGCACCATATGGGCTCGGCGCTGGCCCATCACGACGACGGCGAGTCCCACAAGGATCATTCCCAGCCCGGCGTACGTTCCGGCCGGCAGGGTCTCATCCAGGAACGCGGCCGCCAGCAGCGCCGCACCGGGAATTTCCAGCAGGATGATCATCGAAACCAGCAGTGGGCTCATCGTGGCCAACAAATGGTTGAACGCGGTGTGGCCTACCAGTTGCGCGCACACCGTGATGGCCAGGATGCCCAGCCAGCCGGTAGCGTCGAAACCCGCCAGCGGCTGTCCGGCAGCCAGGGCCAGCACGGCGACCACGGCGGCGCACATGCCGTAGCAGAGAGTGGTGTAGACGCCCGTGCCCATGGTCTGCCGCGCCTTGCCGCCGGCCAGCGTGTAGATTCCCGCCAGCACACCCCCGGCGACGGCCAGGAGATCGCCGGTGAGGGCCTCCGGTGAGCTTCCCACGTCAAAGCCCGTAATGGTCACCACCCCGCCGAAAGCGAGACCGAGTCCGGCGAGGACCTGCCAGCCGTGCCGGACGCCGCGGAAGAGCTGGAAGACGGCGATCCAGCCCGATTGCAGGCAGACCAGGGCGGTCGCGGCCGCCACTGAGGTCAGCTGCAGGGAGGTGATGAAACAGGCGAAGTGCAGCGCCAGCGCGACCGCGGCGGCGAGGGACCAGCGGAACTCGCTGGCCGTGACCCGGCCGAACTGGCGCGGTTCCCGGACCAACACGGGACCGGCCATGACCACCGCGCCAATGGCGTTGCGCCAGAAGGCTATGGCGAGGGCACTGACTGAGGTCGCACCCAGGGTGGCGGCGATTAGGGGGCCCGACGAGGCGACGCCCAGCACACCGAGCGCGGCGAGGAAGAAGTTCACGAGTCAACAGTAGTGTGCCGGCGGGGGCGTCCGGCCCTGGGTCCGACCTCCTGCCCCGGGAGCCGGCTGGGCGCAACGCAAAAGGTCCCGGTCAGCATTTTCAGCTGACCGGGACCTTTTCTTATGGTGGAGGCACGGGGACTCGAACCCCGAACCCCCTGCTTGCAAAGCAGGTGCGCTACCAATTGCGCCATGCCCCCATAAGAAGCAACCCGTCAATCATATCCCCCGTAGCGGCGAGCCGTTTCCAGCTCGCCTAGCGGGGACTGGGGCTAATCAACCGTGTCGGTCGACTTGCTCCAGACTGCCTTCCGGGCCTCGGATTCCTGCACCTTCTTGTAGAGCAGGACGCCTGCGATCGTGGCTGCTACTACCAGCAACTTCTTCACATGCACCCCGTTCCGGTCCAGTTTCATGTGAACCATTACAAGAACCAGTACAGGTTCCGTGGGCGTACCAGGACTTGAACCTGGGACCTCTTCGTTATCAGCGAAGCGCTCTAACCGCCTGAGCTATACGCCCCGATGCCTCATCGGGCCGAGATATGACTTTACAGCACATCCCGGCCCGATCTCAAATCGAGGCATTTCCACGGTGATTCCCGGGGAAAAGTTCGGGTCCTAATCGTCCGTGAGGGTGACGCCGATGCCGCCCACGAGGGTGGCTGCGATGTTGTAGAGAACAGCCGACAGCATCGAGAGGGCGGTCAGCAGGACCACGTTGATGACCGCAATGATGACCGCAAAGGAGGCGACCTGGCCCAGGGAGGCCACCTTTTTCAGTTCGAAGCCACCGCTTTCGGTGCCCGCCAGGGTGCCGAGCAGGCCGTCGACCTGGTCAAAGATGCCGGTCAGGTCCAGGACTGTCCAAAGCACAATCGCGGCCACGACGGTCACAATGCCGAGCGCCACCGACAGCAGGAAGGCCATCTTGAGCACGGACCAAGGCTCCACCTTGCTGACCAGCAGGCGCGCACGGCGGACCTTGGCCTTCGGGGCAGGCTTGACGAGGCCAGGCTGCGCCGGACGCTGACCGGGGGCCGCCGGACGCTGCCCAGGCCCCGTGGGGCGCTGGGCCGGCGCCGCGGGGCGCTGGCCGGAGCCGACGACGCCCGGGCGCTGCTGCGGCCGCGACGGGGCGTTTACCCTGGGAGCGGCTGCCGGCTGCCGGGCGCTGCCGGGGCCGCTGGTCGACTTGGGATAAGGGTCGGAATTACTCACGCATTACCTCCGGTGTTGTCTTCGTCCAGTTCGGCATTGCCTGATGACTCATCTGACTCCGGGACCGGTACTGATTCTGTCTCTGCGGACCCCTCGTGTGATCCGCTAGCTCCAGCCAACGTTACGTCATCCTGCTCCGGAGCCGGAGTTTCAGCGTCGTTTTCGTCTCCTGAATCTTCGCTCTCGAGGCCGCGTTCGCTGTTCCGGGCCACCGCGATGATGCGGTCGTTCTTGTCCGGCTTGGCAAAGATTACGCCCATGGTGTCGCGGCCCTTGGCGGGGACCCCGCTCACCGCGGAGCGGACCACCTTGCCGCCTTCCATGACCACCAGGACTTCGTCTTCTTCCTGGACGATCAGCGCGCCGGCGAGATGGCCTCGTTCCTCCTGGTACTTGCCGACCTTGATGCCGAGGCCGCCGCGGCCCTGCAGGCGGTATTCCTCGACGGCTGTGCGCTTCGCGTAGCCGCCCTCGGTCACGATGAACACGAAGGACCCATCCGTGACCACGTCGGCTGCCAGCAGCTCGTCGTCCTCGCGGAACTTCATCCCGGTCACGCCGGAGGTTGCCCGGCCCATCGGGCGCAGGGCCTCGTCCGTGGCGGTGAACCGGATCGACTGGCCCTTGCGGGAGACCAGCATGAGGTCGTCCGTCTCGGACACCAGCTGGGCCGAGACTAGCTCATCGCCGTCGCGCAAGTTAATGGCAATCACGCCCGCGGAACGGTTGGTGTCGTAGTCCTCCAGGCGGGTCTTCTTGACCAGTCCGCGCTTGGTTGCGAGCACCAGATACGGCGCGTGTTGATAGTCCCTCATATCCAGCACCTGCGCGATGTGCTCATCCGGCTGGAACGCCAACAGGTTCGCGACGTGCTGGCCCTTGGCATCGCGGGCTGCTTCAACCAGCTCGTACGCCTTGGCGCGGTAGACGCGGCCCAGGTTGGTGAAGAACAGCAGCCAGTGGTGCGTCGTGGTGACGAAGAAGTGCTCGACGACGTCGTCGCCGCGCAGCTGGGCGCCCTTGATGCCCTTGCCGCCGCGCTGCTGGGAACGGTAGTTGTCGCTGCGGGTGCGCTTGACGTAGCCGCCCCGGGTGATGGTGACCACCATTTCTTCTTCGGGGATCAGGTCCTCGATCGACATGTCCCCGTCGTAGCCCATCAGGATCTTGGTCCTGCGGTCGTCGCCATGCTTGGCCACAATTTCAGCAAGTTCGGTGCTGATGATTTCGCGCTGGCGCTGCTCGGACGCCAGAATCGAGGTGTACTCGGCGATCAGGGCCTCAAGCTCGGAGTGGCGGTCCTGGATCTTCTGGCGTTCCAGGGCGGCCAGCCGGCGCAGCTGCATGTCCAGGATCGCCTTGGCCTGCAGTTCGTCGATGTCCAGCAGTTCCATCAGGCCGTCGCGCGCCGCTTCGGTGGTGTTGGACGCCCGGATCAGCGCGATGACCTCGTCGAGCGCATCGAGCGCCTTCAGGTATGCGCGCAGGATGTGCGCTTCCTCCTCGGCCTTGCGCAGACGGTAGCGGGTGCGCCGTGCGATGACGTCCATCTGGTGCGTGACCCAGTGCCGGATGAAGGCATCGAGGCTCAGCGTGCGGGGCACGCCGTCGACGATGGCCAGCATGTTGGCCGGGAAGTTGTCCTGCAGCTGGGTGTGCTTGTAGAGGTTGTTCAGCACCACCTTGGCCACGGCGTCGCGCTTGAGCACGATCACGAGGCGCTGGCCGGTGCGGCCGGAGGTCTCGTCGCGGAGGTCGGCGATGCCGGAGATCTTGCCATCCTTGACCAGTTCGGCGATCTTGATGGCCAGGTTGTCCGGGTTGGCCTGGTACGGCAGTTCGGTGACCACGAGGCAGGTTCGGCCCTGGAGTTCCTCGACGTTGACCACGGCGCGCATGGTGATGGAGCCGCGGCCAGTGCGGTACGCGTCCTCGATCCCCTTGCGGCCCAGGATCGTGGCGCCGGTCGGGAAGTCGGGTCCCTTGATGCGCACCATCAGCTCTTCGAGCAATTCCTCGCGGCTGGCGGTGGGGTTGGCCAGGTACCACTGAACGCCGTCGGCAACCTCGCGGAGGTTGTGCGGCGGGATGTTGGTGGCCATGCCGACGGCGATGCCGGAGGAGCCGTTGACCAGCAGGTTCGGGAACCGCGCCGGCAGGATGGTGGGTTCCTGGTTCTTGCCGTCGTAGTTGTCCTGGAAGTCGACGGTTTCTTCGTCGATGTCCCGGACCATTTCCATGGCCAGTTGCGCCATCTTGGTTTCGGTGTACCGGGGGGCGGCTGCGCCGTCGTTGCCGGGCGAGCCGAAGTTGCCCTGGCCGAGCGCCAGCGGGTAGCGCATGGTCCAGTCCTGGATGAGCCGGACCAGGGCGTCGTAGATCGCGGTGTCGCCGTGCGGGTGGTACTGGCCCATGACTTCGCCGACCACGCGGGCACACTTGTTGAAGGAGCGGTCCGGGCGGTAGCCGCCATCGAACATCGCGTAGAGCACGCGCCGGTGGACCGGCTTCAGTCCGTCGCGGACGTCCGGGAGGGCCCTGCCCACAATCACGGCCATCGCATAGTCGAGGTAGGACCGCTGCATCTCCGTCTGCAGGTCGACCTGCTCGACGCGGTCGGTCAGCACATCGGTGTCAAGAACGTTGCCTTCGAGCACGGGTTCCGCGCCGGATTCGGCGGGAACTTCGGGTGTTTCGTCACTCATAGTCTATTTTCCGTTTCAGGTATATACCGGTTCGAGAATATTAGGCGGCGCGCGCTAAATATCGAGGAACCGGACGTCCTTGGCGTTCTGCTGAATGAAGTTTCGGCGGGATTCAACGTCCTCACCCATCAGCGTGGAGAAGACCTGGTCCGCGGCCAGGGCGTCGTCCATGGTGACCTGCAGCAGGGTCCGGTGGTCCGGATCCATGGTGGTGTCCCACAGTTCGGTGTAGTCCATTTCGCCGAGACCCTTGTAGCGCTGGATGCCGTTGTCCTTGGGGATACGGCGTCCGGCCGCCTGGCCCGAGAGCAGCTTCGCGTCGCGCTCCCGGTCGCTGTAGACGTAGTCGTGCGGTGCGTTGGACCATTTGATCCGATACAACGGCGGCTGTGCGAGGTAGACGTAGCCGTTTTCGATCAGCGGCCGCATGTAGCGGAACAGCAGCGTCATCAGCAGCGTGGTGATGTGCTGGCCGTCGACGTCGGCATCTGCCATCAGGACGATCTTGTGGTACCGGAGTTTGGACATGTCGAAGTCCTCGCCGATGCCGGTGCCGAAGGCCGTGATCATTGACTGCACCTCGGCGTTCCCCAGCGCCTTGTCCAGCCGGGCGCGTTCGACGTTCAGGATCTTGCCGCGCAGCGGGAGGATGGCCTGGGTTTCGGGGTTGCGCCCGCGCTTGGCCGAACCGCCGGCCGAGTCGCCCTCCACGATGTAGACCTCGCACTTCTGCGGATCCTTGGAGGAGCAGTCCGACAGCTTGCCGGGCATGCCGAAGGATTCGAGCGGGCTCTTGCGGCGCGCGTTGTCGCGGGCCTTGCGGGCCGCCATGCGGGCCTGGGCCGCGGAGATGGCCTTGCGGATCACGTCGCGGGCCGGGCCCGGGTTGCGCTCCAGCCAGTCGCCGAGACCGTCGGTGACCACCCGCTGGACAAAGCCCTTGACCTCGGAGTTACCGAGCTTGGTCTTGGTCTGGCCCTCGAACTGCGGTTCCGCGAGCTTGACCGAGATGACGGCGGTCAGGCCTTCGCGGATGTCGTCGCCGGTGAGGTTGTCGTCTTTTTCCTTGATGATGCTCTTCTCCCGCGCGTAGCGGTTGATGAGCGAGGTCATCGCGGCGCGGAACCCCTCTTCATGGGTCCCGCCTTCGTGGGTGTTGATGGTGTTGGCGTAGGTGTGGACACTCTCGGAGTAGGCGTTGGTCCACTGCATCGCCATTTCGAGGGCGATGTGCCGTTCCTTGTCTTCGGTCTCGAAGGCGATGACGTCCTCGTGGACAACCTCGACCTTCTTGCCCGAGTTCAGGTGCTTCACGTAGTCCAGCAGGCCGTTGTCGTACTGGTACACCACCGTGTGGAAGTCCGCGGGGACCTCGCCCTCGGTCTCGACGACGTCGAGGTCCAGGTCTGCGTCCTCGGAAGGTTCCGCCGCGGCGCGGCGCTCGTCGGTCAGCGTGATGCGCAGGCCCTTGTTCAGGAACGCCATCTGCTGGAACCGGGCCCGCAGGGTCTCGAAGTCGAACACCGTCGACTCAAAAATGGTGGCATCCGGGTAGAACGTCTGGGTGGTGCCGGTCTCATCGGTTTCCTCGCCCATGACCAGGCCACCCTGCGGCTTGCCGCCGTCGGCAAACGACATCCGCCAGACGTGGCCCTGGCGGCGTACCTCGGTGTCGACGCGGCTGGAGAGTGCGTTCACCACGGAAATGCCTACGCCGTGCAGGCCGCCGGAGACCGCGTAGCCGCCGCCGCCGAACTTTCCGCCGGCGTGCAGGATGGTCATGACCACTTCCACCGTGGGTTTGTGTTCGGTGGGGTGCATGTCCACCGGGATGCCGCGGCCATCGTCGACAACCTTGACGCCGCCGTCGGCCTGGAGAACGATCTCGATGTGCGAGCAGTAGCCGGCCAGCGCCTCGTCAACCGAGTTGTCAACGACTTCGTAGACCAGGTGGTGCAGGCCGCGCGGGCCCGTGGAGCCGATGTACATACCCGGGCGTTTGCGGACAGCCTCCAGGCCCTCGAGCACCGTGATGTCACTGGCACCGTATTCGCGGGGCGCCACGTCCTCCGCGGGGGTATCCGCCAAAGCATCCGCTGCCGCTGGGTCCACTGCTGTTGGATCCACTGCCGGGAAATCTGTATTGTCGTTGGCCACAGGCGCTTTCGACTCCTCTACGTTCGTTGAAGGCCGGCCGTCGCCGTATCCGAAGAGGAACGGTTACCGCCAACAGGCACGTCACTGATGGCGCCGGCAGCATCCCTCGCGAGAGCCGATCTCCGCACAGAAAAATCGCGTCGGAAACAGACTCAGTCGACGTTTCACCGGCGCCCAGTTATCTATCTTGATTCTACCGTGTTATACAACGGAAACCCGCATTTTGGAGCCCCAAACGGCAGGCAAAGTGCCGCTGGGAGGCCGTTGGCTCCGCCTCCAAGGCCCCCGGGGTGCTCCGGTTGGGTTCCTATACGGATCCGGGGGCCCGGAGCGCCCTACACGGCGCTTGCGGTTTTTTCAATGGTTTTGGAAGAAGTGCTTCAGACCCGGTGTCGCGGACACTTCGCTGCTACCCGTAGGTGTCGCGCGGGCCGCGGCCGTTCACGGTCCGCAGGCCCTTGCGCCAGCTGGGCGCCGCAGGACCGAGCACCTGGATGCTGGTCACGACGCCGTCGCCCAGTTCAACCCGGAATTTTTCCAGCAGGCTCAGGCTCAGGAGGCGCAATTGGGTGGCCCATGCCGTCGAATCGCAGCGCACGTGCAGGGTGGTGTCGGTAAAACTCTCCGGGGTGCAGTGAGCGGAAATTTCCGGTCCCACCAGGGCTGGCCACTGCGCCATGACGGATCCGACGGCCACGGGTGAACTCCAGCCGCGTTCGGCCACCAGCCGTCCCACCACCTTGCCGAGCCCCAGCGGGTCCCGTCCGGTGCCGTGGAACTGGCTGAAACCCCGGGTCCGGGCGCCCCGGGCAGGTTTTTGGCTGGCACTACCGGGACGCGGCGGGGCCTTGCGGCGGATTTCGCCGCGAGCGGCCGCGGCATCACGCATCCGGTTCAGTGCGGCCTGGGCCGCGTCGATGTCGTCGGGGTCGCGGCCCGGTTGCAGACCGCCGTCGGTGTCCTTATTCATCGCGTGTCCGGCTCATCGATTCCTCCCGGAATGACCTTCACCCGCCGTCCGGTCAGTTCCACCGGGATATCGTCCTCGACAGCGGCTGTCACCAGGACCTGTTCCGCGCCGGATACTATTGTGGCAAGTTTACGCCGCCGCTGGACGTCCAGCTCGGCAAACACATCGTCCAGAATCAGGATCGGCGCGGAACCACCGGTCCGCGCATCGTCCAGCATCACGTAGTACGAGGCCAGGCGCAGGGACAGGCACATGGACCAGGTTTCCCCGTGCGAGGCATAGCCCTTGGCCGGGACCTGCCCGAGCACCAGTTCCAATTCGTCCCGGTGAGGACCCACCAGGGAGACGCCGCGTTCCAGTTCCTTGCGGCGCGACGCGGCGAAGGCCCGGACGTAGCGGTCGGTCAGCTCGGCGACGCTCAGCAGGCGCAGGTTTTCGAGCCCATCTGCCTGCGTGCCTGCCACCCCGGCGGCGGACGCACCGGCGGATGCGGGTCCGCCGACGGCGGCTTCCCCGTCGTCGTCGATCATGTCCTGTAGGTTGGAGCGGTACACCGCGCCGGCTGCCTTGGACCCGTCCGTCAGTTGGGCGTAAGCGTTCTGCAGATGCGGCAGCAGCCGTTCCACCAGCTCAAGCCGTGCGTGCAGGAGTTCCGCTCCGGCCCGGGCCATGTGTTGGTCCCAGACGTCGAGGGTTGCCTCGTGGCCGGCAGTGAATTTGCCGGCGCGGCCGGATTTCAGCAGCGCATTGCGTTGTTTGAGAACCCGGTCGTAGTCGCTGCGGGTGGCGGCATGCCGGGGTACCAGGCTGACCAGCAGTTCATCCAGGAAGCGGCGCCGGTTGGACGGATCGCCTTTGACCAAGGCGAGGTCTTCGGGGGCAAAGAGCACCGTCTGGCAGATCCCCAGGATGTCCCTGGCCCGGACCGGGTTGCTGCGGTTGATGCGTGCACGGTTCGCACGGTTGCCGTTGATTTCCAACTCCAGCACGGTGGACTGGACACCGCGGACCAGCTTGGCCCGGATCAACGCCCGCTCGGTGCCGAAGCGCAGCAGCGGCGCATCGGAACTGACCCGGTGCGAACTCAGCGTGGCGAGGTAGCCGATGGCTTCCATCAGGTTGGTCTTGCCGATGCCGTTGGATCCCACGACCACGGTGACGCCCGGTTCCAGGCCGAGATCCACCTGGGTGTAACTGCGGAAATCTGTCAGCGAAAGTTGTTCTAGGTACACGCCGGTTTCAGGACTCCAGGGACTACTTGGCCGGCCGGGTGGCGTGGCCGCCGAATTGGTGCCGCAGCGCGGAAACCATCTTCATGGCCGGCGAACTGTCTTCGCGGGAAGAGAACCGCGCGAACAGCGCGGCGGTGATGGCCGGGGCCGGCACCGCGTTGGCGATGGCTTCCTCGACCGTCCAGCGCCCCTCGCCGGAATCCTCGACATAGTCGTCGATGGATTCCAGGCCGGGATCCTCGTCGAGGGCCTTGACCATGAGGTCCAGCAGCCAGGATCGGACGACCGTTCCCTTTTGCCAGGCACGGAAAGTGCCCGGCAGATCGTTCACGATGTCCTTTGCCGCGAGGAGTTCGTAGCCCTCCGCGTAGGCCTGCATCAGGCCGTATTCAATGCCGTTGTGCACCATCTTGGCGTAGTGTCCCGCACCCGCGCCGCCCACGTGCACAAAACTGTCGGCTCGCTCACCCTCCGGCCGGAGTGCATCAAAGACCGGGAGCGCCCGCTGGATGTCGGCCGCGTCGCCGCCGGCCATCAGGCCGTAGCCGTTCTGCAGGCCCCAGACGCCACCGGAAACGCCGCAGTCGGCGAAACGGATGCCCTTTTCGGCCAGTGCGGCCGCATGTTTCTGGTCCTCGGTGAAGCGGGAGTTGCCGCCGTCGATCACAAGGTCGCCGGCGTCGAGCTTGTTACCGAGTTCAGTAATCACGGCACCGGTGATCTCGCCGGACGGGACCATGACCCAGATCAGCCGGGGCGCCGGAACCGTGGCGATCAATTCGTCAACACTGGCGACGTCGGTAACCTCCGCGTTGCGATCAAATCCCGTGACCTGAATTCCCGCCTTGCGCAGCCGTTCGCGCATGTTGAAACCCATTTTGCCAAGACCGATCAGTCCGATGTGCACGGTATGAACTCTTTTCTGCGCTGGGATTTCGGGGTGGGCCCACGCCGCCAGGGTTCCCTGGCCGAGCTTGCGAGGCGAGGGTGGCGGTGGGGACTAGTTGGGCAGGCGGACCGGCATGACCAGGTAGCGGTAGTCATCCTGGTCGTCGCCGTCGGCGTCCTGCTGCGCGGTGATCATCGCCGGCTTCGGGGCCGTGGTGAAGGAAAACCTGACGAACTTGGTCTCGATGACGCTGAGGCCCTCGATGAGGTAGTGCGGGTTGAAGGCAACCGTGATGTCCTCACCGGTCAGTTGGGCCTCGAGTTCTTCGGAAGCCTGGGCATCCTCGCCGGTTCCGGCGTCGAGGTGCAGCTGACCCTGGGTGAACGCGAGCCGCACGGGGGTGTTGCGTTCGGCCACGAGCGAGACGCGGCGGACTGCTTCGACCAGTTCCTGGGTCGGCACGGTGGCGTGGATCGGGGTGGAATCCGGGAAGAGCGAACGGATCTTGGGGTAGTCCCCGTCAACCAGGAGCGACGTCGTGGTGCGCCCGCCGCTCTCAAACCCAATCAGCCGGCTGTCGTCGTCGGCGAGGGCAAGGTTGATGTCGCCGCTGCCACCGAGGGTCTTGGCAACTTCGTTGAGGGTCTTGGCCTTCACCAGGGCGCTCGTGGAAATGCCCGGTGTTGCGGGCTTCCAGGGCACTTCGCGCATGGCGAGGCGGTAGCGGTCGGTGGCCAGCAAGGTGATGAGGTCGTCTTCGATTTCCATCCGCACACCGGTGAGGATCGGCAGCGTGTCGTCCTTGCTGGCTGCGATGATCACCTGTGAAACGGCCTGGGCGAACGAGTCACCCGGAACCGTTCCGCTGATCGGGGGAAGTGCAGGCAGCGGCGGGTACTCGGCCTCCGGCATGGTGGCCAGATGGAAGCTGCTTCGACGGCAACTGAGTGTGACTTTGTTGCCATCGGTTTCGATTTCGACCGGCGCGGAGGGCAGGCTGCGGCAAATGTCAGCCAGCAGGCGCCCGGAAACCAGGATGGTGCCCTCGGTGGTGATGTCGGCAGGAATTTCGAGGCGGGCCGAGGTCTCGTAGTCGAAGCTCGACAAGCTGACGGTACCGGCTTCGGCCTTGAGGAGCAGGCCGGACAGGACTGGAACAGGCGGCCGCGGAGACAACGACCGGGCGGTCCAGGTCACGGCTTCGGCCAGGACGTCCCGTTCGACTCTGAACTTCACGGAGGGGTGCCGCCTTTCATTGCTGCTGACATCGCTAAAAAATCACTGGACCACGGCGTCTCCGCAGATCGTGCCGGATCCACCAAAGGGTGAGGGCAGGCATCCCGGAGCCCTGCCCACTGCCCCCGTTTCGGGTGCGAATCACAAGAGGTTGTCCGGGATGGACGCACTGCAGACAGCTTAGCCCCATGAACGGCGTTCTCCCATCCCCGGGTTACACCGCTGTGGTTCTCGTCCAGGCTCCCCGGCGGTGGGTCGGCGCTGCCAAAGTCAGCCGGCGGAGGGTGGAACAGAAACTGTTATTTGAGGGAATTTCATTTTCTTGGGATTAGTAGTGTTAATAACCCCTGTGGAAACTGTGGATAACTCGGTCTGGCCGTGCGATTCCGGGGTTAAGCCCTGTTCATGGATTGTGGGTGGAGCAGGTTTTAAACAGGGTGTGGATGGGGACAACATTTTTGTCCGATTCGCCGATCCACAGGCGCCTTAAGGGTTTTAAGCCCATTAACCGCGGTTGTCCCCTTAAGTATCCACAGGGTTGTCCACAGGCCCCTGTTAATAAGGTAAGAGTTCCCGGTGCGGCCGCTCAGGAATTGCGCTGCTGCTGCTTGATCCGGTTGGTCAGTTCGGTCACCTGGTTGTAGATCACGCGACGCTCTGCCATGAGTTCGCGGATCTTCCGGTCGGCGTGGATCACTGTGGTGTGGTCGCGCCCGCCGAGCTCCTGCCCGATCTTGGGGAGCGACATGTCGGTCAGCTCGCGGCACAGGTACATCGCGATCTGCCGGGCGGTGACCAGCGTCCGGGTGCGGGACTTGCTGCAAAGCTCTTCCATGCTGAGCTTGAAGTAGTCGGCAGTCTGGGTGAGGATCTGCGCCGATGTGATCTCCTGGGCGCCGTCGTCCGTGATCAGGTCCTTGAGCACCATTTCGGCCAGCGCTACATCCACCGGTTGCCGATTCAGGCTCGCGAAAGCGGTGACCCGGATCAGGGCGCCTTCGAGTTCGCGGATGTTGCTCGAGATCTTGGAAGCGATGTATTCCAGGGCGTCGTCGGGAGCGGAGAGGCCTTCGCTGAGGGCCTTCTTGCGGAGGATCGCAATCCGGGTCTCCAATTCGGGCGGCTGGATATCGGTCAGCAGGCCCCACTCGAAGCGCGACTTCATGCGGTCCTCGAAGCCGGCGAGCAGCTTGGGCGGCTGGTCGGAGGTGATGACGACCTGCTTGTTGTTGTTGTGCAGGGCGTTGAAGGTGTGGAAGAACTCCTCCAGCGTCCGGTCCTTGCCGGCCAGGAACTGGATGTCGTCGATCAGCAGGACGTCGACGTTGCGGTAGGTGGTCTTGAAGCTGGTGCCCTCGTCGTCGCGGATCGAGTTGATGAAGTCGTTGGTGAATTCCTCGGAATTTACATAGCGGACCCGGATGCCGCTGTAGAGCCTGCGGGCGTAGTGGCCGATCGCGTGGAGCAGGTGGGTTTTGCCCAAACCGGAGTCCCCATAGATGAACAGCGGGTTGTACGCCTTCGCGGGTGCCTCGGCGACGGCGACGGCGGCCGCGTGGGCAAAGCGGTTGGAGGAACCAATCACGAACGTGTCGAACACGTACTTCGGGTTGAGGCGGCCGAACTCGTGGGAAGTGCTCGGCAGCATCGGCTGCGGCCGCAGCTCCACCATGGGGTCGGCGGCCAGTGACAGTTCCGCGGCGGGTTCCGGTTCGACGTGCAGCGGCACCAGTTCGGTGTCGACGTCGATCGCGCAGCGGATTTCGTCGGAAAAAACATTTCGCAGGGCATCGTCCAGGGCTTCCTTGACCTGGGTCTGGAGGACCTCCCGGGTGAGCTCATTGGGTACGGCCACCAGCAAGGTGGAGCCGATCAGGCCCTGGGCCTGGGCGAGGATCACGAAGCCGCGCTGCCGGGGTGTGACCCGGTGGTCATTCTCGAGAAGGCTGACAACCCGCCGCCAGGAACTTCCGACGGTATTCGCATGGTTGGCTTCGTCTACCGTCATCAATCAGTTCCTCAAACCTTGCTTGTCTGCATTTCCTGCAGCCACCAGCCCGAACCAGGCTGCTGGTCCCGGCTTAATCCACAGGGTTGTGCACAGTCCGTGGATAATCGGCTACTGGGACACTCTAGGGGATGAAAAGCCTAGAAGATAGCTGGGATCAGCCCTGTGGATAATCACACCGGTGTAGTTCGAAAATGAGGTGCGTGACGCACTTCATCCACAGGCAGGAGACAGGGTTAACCACAGCTGGGGACAGGCGGAGGAACAGCTCCCGGTTTGACTATGGGGGCGTTTTTCCCCTAACGTTGTGAAGTCCTTTGTGTACGCTTTCTGCCTCATTGAATCTCTCCCGACGCCTGCGTCTTGCGAGTCGAGGAGGGCGGCACATACAAAAATTTAGCGTCGGCCAGTTCTTCCCCTTTTTTGATCGGGTGGGCGCACCTTTGATCCACTGGAGTAACTAACGTGAGCAAGCGGACTTTTCAGCCGAATAACCGCCGTCGAGCCAAGAAGCACGGCTTCCGCCTTCGTATGCGT
>JAPLAM010000064.1 GCA_026393275.1 Arthrobacter sp. | reverse complement strand
TGGCTTTCAAGGAAGACGCACGCAAGGCGAACCCTGTCCTGCTCGAACCGCTGATGGATGTCGAGGTCCGCACCCCTGAGGAATACATGGGTGAAGTTATCGGTGACATCAACTCCCGCCGTGGCCAGATGCAGTCCATGGAAGATGCCCAGGGCGTCAAGGTCATCCGCGCGCACGTTCCGCTGTCCGGCATGTTCGGCTACATCGGTGACCTGCGTTCGAAGACCCAGGGCCGCGCTGTGTACTCCATGACGTTCAACAGCTACGCGGAGGTCCCGAAGGCAGTAGCCGACGAGATCATCCAGAAGAGCCGCGGCGAGTAGCCCCCAGGGCTACCCGCAGCAGCGACAAAAACTCGGGTGCGGTTCCTCAACATGGGGATCCACCTGGTGCAGGCGGCCGGCTCCCGGCTAGATGCAGTTCCGGTCAAGCCGGGAGCCGGCCGCCAGCACGACCAGGCACTAGGCACTAGTATTAGTACCTGAATCAGCAATTTCACCAATCCAAAGCCCCCCAAGTAGACTTGCTGAAGTTTCGGCCGCGACAAGCGCGGGCGGAGGGCAAGTCATTTGAAAACGTTCTAGGAGGAACCTGTGGCAAAGGCAAAGTTCGAGCGGACTAAGCCGCACGTTAACATCGGCACCATTGGTCACGTTGACCACGGTAAGACGACGCTGACGGCCGCCATTTCCAAGGTGCTGTACGACAAGTACCCGACTCTCAACGAGAAGCGTGACTTCGCGTCCATTGACTCTGCTCCCGAAGAGCGTCAGCGCGGCATTACCATCAACATCTCGCACGTTGAGTACCAGACCGAGAAGCGCCACTACGCACACGTAGACGCCCCCGGTCACGCTGACTACATCAAGAACATGATCACCGGTGCTGCTCAGATGGACGGCGCAATCCTCGTGGTTGCCGCTACCGACGGCCCGATGGCTCAGACCCGTGAGCACGTTCTGCTCGCCCGCCAGGTTGGTGTTCCCTACCTGCTGGTCGCGCTGAACAAGGCTGACATGGTTGACGACGAGGAGCTCCTCGACCTCGTCGAAATGGAAGTTCGTGAGCTGCTCAGCTCGCAGGGCTTCGATGGCGACAACGCCCCGGTCGTTCGCGTTTCGGGCCTGAAGGCCCTGGAAGGCGACCCGGAGTGGGTCAAGTCCGTCGAGGACCTCATGGCTGCCGTCGACGAGTCCGTTCCGGACCCGGTTCGTGACCGTGACAAGCCGTTCTTGATGCCGATCGAAGATGTCTTCACGATCACCGGCCGTGGCACCGTTGTTACGGGCCGCGCCGAGCGTGGAACCCTCGCCATCAACTCCGAGGTCGAGATCGTCGGCATCCGTCCGGTCCAGAAGACCACGGTTACCGGTATCGAGATGTTCCACAAGCAGCTCGACGAAGCTTGGGCCGGCGAGAACTGTGGCCTGCTGCTTCGCGGTCTGAAGCGCGACGATGTCGAGCGTGGCCAGGTTGTCGTCAAGCCGGGTTCCATCACCCCGCACACCGACTTCGAAGCCAACGTCTACATCCTGTCCAAGGACGAAGGCGGGCGTCACAACCCGTTCTACTCCAACTACCGCCCGCAGTTCTACTTCCGCACCACGGACGTAACCGGCGTTATCACCCTGCCGGAAGGCACGGAAATGGTTATGCCCGGCGACAACACTGAAATGAGCGTTGCGCTGATCCAGCCCATCGCCATGGAAGAGGGCCTCGGCTTCGCAATCCGCGAAGGCGGCCGCACCGTTGGTTCGGGACGTGTCACCAAGATCATCAAGTAACTACTTGCTGACCTAGCTTGAATCCTCAGGCCGTCTGACGGCCGCCACGAGGAAGGGAACAGCCCCGCTGCACTGCAGCGGGGCTGTTCGCTTTAAAGCCCTGCTACCGTTGCAGGTGAAGAAGGGAAGTCGACATGGAGTGGATCATCTTGCTGATTCTGGCTGTCGCCGTGGTGGTTGTCATCGGAGGCGGCTTGTGGGCCAAGAAGTATTTCCGGCACGAGATCGAACGCGCGAAGCGGATCGACCGGGCCAACAAGAACCAGTAGCGGACGCGTTTACCGCGTTACCGCAGCCTGGCCCGGCTGAGCGCCTGGTACCAGTAGAAGGACTCCTTGGGGGTCCGTTCCTGGGTCCCGAAGTCGACATGCACCAGACCGAAACGCTGCGAGTAGCCCGCCGCCCATTCAAAGTTGTCCATCAGGGTCCAGACGTAATAGCCGAGGAGCTCGACGTCGTCGGCGACACCCCCGGGCGCGGTCGCCGCCAGGGCCTGACCGAGATGGCTGGCCAGGTAGCTGATCCGCCCCGTGTCCGCGATCGGCCCGTCGACGTGGTCCGGTTCCGGGAAGCTGGCCCCGCTCTCGGTGATGTACAGCGGCGGAAGCGCTTTGCCGTAACGGTCCTTCAGCTCCCGCAGCAGCGGCCCCAGATGGTCCGGCGCCACCGGCCAGCCGAAGCCCGTGGTCTCATATTCCGGGAAGGCCGCCATGTGGAATGGCAATCGCACCATGGCCTCTGCCGAGCCGACGGGGCTGTCCGCCGGCCCGCGGCCCGTGGCCACCCGCACCGGGTAGTAGTAGTTGACGCCGTAGAAATCCAGCGGCTGGTGGATGTTGCGCAGATCCGCGTCGGAGATCTTCCCCAGCGACCGGAACCACGGGCGCGCCAGCAGCGGAGGCCTGGGGTAGCTCCCCAGCAGGATCGGATCGGCGTAGATGCGGTTTAGCGCCAGATCGAAAACCTTTGCCAGCAACCGGTCCGTGACCGAGCGCGTTGCCGGCCGGACGGGGGAGTGCAGGTTAGTGACACCGACCGCGCCGCTGACCCCCGCGGCCCGCAGCGCCTGCACCGCGAGGCCGTGGGCCAGCAACTGGTGGTGCACCGACGGTAGGGCATCGAAGAGCAGATCATGGCCGGGGGCGTGCACACCCAGGGCGTACCCATTAAGAGTGACGGAGGCCGGTTCGTTCAGCGTCACCCACTGGGTGACGCGGTCGCCGAACCGGGCACCGGCCGCGGCGCTGTAGTCGGCGAAGCGCTCCGCCGTCGTACGGTTCATCCAGCCGCCGCGGTGCTCGAGGGGCAGCGGGGTGTCCCAGTGGTACAGGGTCGCCATCGGCGCGATGCCGGCCTCCAGGAGCCTGTCGATCAGCCGGTCGTAAAAGTCGAGGCCTTCGGCGTTGAACGGCCCGGTGCCGTCCGGCTGGATCCGCGGCCAGGAGATCGAGAAACGGTAGGAGTCGATGCCCAGCTCGCGCATCAGCCGGACGTCGTCGTCCGAGCGGTTGTAGTGGTCGCAGGCGACGGCGGGGGAGTGGCCGTCCAGGATGCTCCCTGGTTTTTCGGCGAAGGCGTCCCAGCCGGAGGGACCGCGGCCGCCGTCGGCGAGGGCGCCCTCGATTTGGAAGGCGGCCGAGGCAACCCCCAGCAGGAAGCCGTGCGGCAGGCGGGCGGCGAGCTCCTGGACGGCGGGGGTTTCCTGCACGGTCATGCCCCTATCTTCGTATCGACCGTTGCTGAAGGCAATGAGCAAGGCAATCCCGAGGGCTACGGCGCGGGCGCCGTCGACGGCTGATTCGCTTCTGCCGATTAATTCCGGCATACTAGATGAGTTGTTCAAGCGCTCTTTCGTGTCCCGATCCGGATAATGCCGGGTGTCAGGGTCCAAGTAAGAGCCCAAACATAACCCACTTCCCAAGGAACTGCGGGCAAGTACGCGCGGAATGCGCGACACGCCCGACCGCGGGGGTCGGTTACGCCGGCAGGTTGAGGAACCCGGATTCATCCGGATTCAGCTTGTGCGGCGGGTGGTAGTTACGACTTCAAATGCTTCGGCAGCCGCACAACAGGTAAGTGAACAGGGCAGCCCTAACCAGGGGAAGCACAGACTGAAAGAGAGTCAGGCGACATGGCGGGACAAAAAATCCGCATCCGGCTGAAGTCATACGACCACGAGGTCATTGACGTTTCAGCACGGAAGATCGTTGAGACGGTCACGCGCGCAGGCGCAACTGTAGTTGGCCCCGTGCCGCTGCCGACGGAGAAGAACGTTTACTGCGTTATCCGCTCTCCGCACAAGTACAAGGACAGCCGCGAGCACTTTGAAATGCGCACGCACAAGCGTCTTATCGACATCATCGATCCCACGCCCAAGGCTGTCGATTCGCTCATGCGTCTCGACCTGCCGGCCGACGTGAACATCGAAATCAAGCTGTAGGGAGGTGCTGAGAGACTATGACCGCAACCCGTAACGTAAAGGGCCTGCTGGGCACGAAGCTCGGCATGACCCAGGTCTGGGACGAGAACAACAAGCTCATCCCCGTCACTGTGGTCCAGGCTGACTCAAACGTCATCACCCAGCTGCGCAACGCAGAGACTGATGGCTACGTCGCCGTTCAGATCGGCTACGGCCAGATCGATCCCCGCAAGGTCACCAAGCCGCTGGCTGGTCACTTTGAAAAGGCAGGCGTCACGCCTCGCCGCCACGTCGTAGAACTGCGCACTGCAGATGCTGACTCTTACGAGCTGGGCCAGGAGCTCTCCGTTGAGCTCTTCGAAGCCGGCCAGAAGATCGACGTCGTTGGCACCACCAAGGGTAAGGGCTTCGCCGGTGTTATGAAGCGTCACGGCTTCCACGGCGTTGGAGCTTCCCACGGTGCCCACAAGAACCACCGTAAGCCCGGTTCAATCGGTGGCGCATCCACCCCGAGCCGCGTCTTCAAGGGCATGAAAATGGCCGGCCGCATGGGCGCCGTTCGTCACACCACGCTGAACCTCACGGTCCACGCGGTTGACGTCGAGAAGTCGCTGCTCCTTATCAAGGGTGCCGTCCCCGGCGCCCGCGGCCAGGTCGTACTCGTACGCACCGCCGTGAAGGGAGCCTAGTTCAATGACTAGCACTGTCAAGGTTGACCTGCCTGCAGAGATCTTCGACGTACAGACCAACGTGCCGCTGCTGCACCAGGTCGTCGTTGCCCAGCTCGCTGCTGCTCGCCAGGGTACCCACAAGACCAAGACCCGCGCCGAGGTTTCCGGTGCAGGTCGCAAGCCGTTCAAGCAGAAGGGCACCGGCCGCGCCCGTCAGGGTTCCATCCGTGCTCCTCACATGACCGGTGGTGGCGTTGTCCACGGCCCGACGCCGCGTGACTACAGCCAGCGCACCCCCAAGAAGATGATTGCTGCTGCACTGCGCGGCGCACTCTCTGACCGCGCCCGTAACGGCCGCATCCACGTCGTTGCTGAACTGGTCGCCGGCACCAAGCCGTCCGCCCGTGAAGCACTGGCAACGCTGCGTGGCGTCTCCGAGCGCAAGAACCTGCTCGTTGTCATCGACCGCGCCAACGATGTTGCTGCACTCTCCGTGCGCAACCTCCAGGATGTTCACGTTCTGTACGCAGACCAGCTGAACACCTACGACGTGCTCGTATCTGACGACGTAGTCTTCACCAAGGCTGCCTACGAAGCATTCGTTGCTGACAAGGCTGCAAAGACCGAGGAGGATGCCAAGTGAGCGCAGCCACCATCAAAGACCCGCGCGACGTCGTGCTTGCACCCGTCGTCTCGGAAAAGAGCTACGGCCTGATCGACGAGGGCAAGTACACCTTCCTGGTGGACCCCCGCTCGAACAAGACCGAGATCAAGCTGGCCGTGGAGAAGATTTTCTCCGTCAAGGTCGAATCGATCAACACCATCAACCGTGCCGGTAAGCGCAAGCGCACCAAATTCGGATGGGGTACCCGCAAGAACACCAAGCGTGCAATTGTGAGCCTCAAAGAAGGCACTATCGACATCTTCGGCGGTCCGCTCTCGTAGCGGAGACCACTTTAACGAGGAAATAAATTATGGGAATCCGTAAATACAAGCCGACTACACCGGGCCGTCGTGGCTCGAGCGTAGCGGACTTCACCGAAATCACGCGGTCGACGCCGGAAAAGTCGTTGGTACGTCCCCTCCCGAAAAAGGGTGGCCGTAACAACACCGGTAAGATCACGACCCGTCACAAGGGTGGTGGCCACAAGCGCCAGTACCGTCTGATCGACTTCCGTCGCCACGACAAAGACGGCGTCAACGCCCGCGTTGCCGAAATCGAGTACGATCCGAACCGCACGGCTCGCATCGCCCTCCTGCACTACGTTGATGGCACCAAGCGTTACATCATCGCCCCGAACAAGCTGGCCCAGGGTGACACCGTGGAAGCAGGTGCCGACGCTGACATCAAGCCCGGCAACAACCTGCCGCTGCGCAACATCCCGGTCGGTACCGTAATCCACGCAGTTGAACTGCGCCCGGGTGGCGGCGCCAAGATGGGCCGCTCCGCCGGCGCATCGATCCAGCTCGTTGCCAAGGAAGGCCGCTTCGCCCAGCTGCGTCTGCCTTCCGGCGAAATCCGCAACGTTGACGTGCGCTGCCGCGCCACGGTCGGCGAAGTCGGCAACGCCGAGCAGTCGAACATCAACTGGGGTAAGGCCGGCCGCATGCGCTGGAAGGGCGTTCGCCCGACCGTCCGTGGTGTCGCCATGAACCCGGTCGACCACCCGCACGGTGGTGGCGAGGGTAAGACGTCCGGTGGACGTCACCCCGTCAACCCGAACGGTAAGCGCGAAGGCCGCACCCGCCGTCCCAACAAAGAGAGCGACAAGCTTATTGTTCGTCGCCGTCGTACTGGCAAGAACAAGCGATAGGAGCCTGGACACATGCCACGCAGCCTGAAAAAAGGTCCTTTCGTTGACCAGCACCTCTTTGTGAAGGTAGCCAGGGAAAACGAAAAGGGCACCAAGAACGTCATTAAGACCTGGTCCCGCCGTTCGATGATCGTCCCCGACATGCTCGGCCACACGATCGCCGTACACGACGGACGCAAGCACATCCCCGTGTTTGTCACTGAGTCGATGGTCGGGCACAAGCTCGGCGAATTCGCTCCCACGCGGACATTCCGCGGCCATGTCAAGGACGACCGTAAGGGCAAGCGCCGCTAGGCGCCTGCACTTACGTCAAAGACGAGAGAAGGAAAGCAATGGAAGCCAAGGCAATTGCGCGTCACATCCGCGTAACGCCTATGAAGGCCCGGCGCGTCGTCAACCTTGTTCGTGGTAAGCAAGCGAATGAGGCTCTGGCAATTCTGAAGTTTGCCCCCCAGGCAGCTTCAGAGCCGGTATTCAAGGTAGTTCAGTCGGCAATCTCCAACGCCCGGGTCCTCGCGGACCGCGACGGCGTGGCGTTTGACGAAGGTGACCTCATCATCAGCGAAGCGTTTGTTGATGAAGGCCCGACCATGAAGCGGTTCCAGCCGCGTGCCCAGGGTCGTGCATTTCAGATCAAGAAGCGCACGAGCCACATCACCGTGGTAGTCGCTACCCCGGAGAAAGAGGAGGCTCGCTAAGTGGGACAGAAAGTTAACCCGCACGGGTTCCGACTCGGTATCACCACCGATCACGTATCGCACTGGTTCGCCGACAGCACCAAGGCCGGCCAGCGGTACAAGGACTTCGTCCGCGAAGACATCCGCATCCGCCAGCTCATGTCCACGGGCATGGAGCGCGCCGGCATCGCCAAGGTTGAGATCGAGCGCACCCGCGACCGTGTCCGCGTGGATATTCACACGGCACGTCCGGGCATCGTCATCGGCCGCCGCGGCGCCGAAGCAGACCGCATCCGCGGCGAGCTCGAAAAGCTCACCGGCAAGCAGGTCCAGCTGAACATCCTCGAGGTCAAGAACCCCGAGATGGAAGCCCAGCTTGTTGCCCAGGGTGTTGCAGAGCAGCTGACTTCCCGCGTGGCGTTCCGCCGTGCGATGAAGAAGGCAATGCAGTCCGCACAGCGCGCCGGTGCCAAGGGCATCCGGATCGCTTGCTCGGGTCGACTGGGTGGCGCAGAAATGTCCCGCTCGGAGTTCTACCGCGAAGGCCGTGTGCCCCTGCACACCCTCCGCGCGAACATCGACTACGGCTTCTACGAGGCCAAGACCACCTTCGGCCGCATCGGCGTGAAGGTCTGGATCTACAAGGGTGACGTCACCGCCAAGGAACTGGCTCAGCAGGCAGCTGCTGCTCCGTCCCGCGGCCGTGGTGCCAGCGATCGTCCGGGCCGCCCGGGTGGCGCTGACCGTGGTGACCGCCGTCGTCGTAACGACCGTCCGGCAGCGGAGGCAGCTCCGGCCGCCGAAGCTCCGGCAGTTGAGGCTGCACCTGCTGCAGTAGAAGGAGGACAGGCTTAAATGCTTATCCCACGTCGAGTCAAGCACCGTAAGCAGCACCACCCGGGTCGTTCCGGCGCTGCCACGGGCGGCACCGAGGTCTCGTTCGGTGAGTGGGGTATCCAGGCTCTGAGCCCGGCATACGTCACCAACCGTCAGATCGAATCTGCTCGTATTGCGATGACCCGCCACATCAAGCGTGGCGGCAAGGTCTGGATCAACATCTACCCGGACCGTCCGCTGACGAAGAAGCCGGCCGAAACCCGCATGGGTTCCGGTAAGGGTTCTCCGGAGTGGTGGATCTCAAACGTCAAGCCGGGCCGGGTTCTCTTCGAGATCTCCGGTGTCGAGGAATCGGTTGCTCGCGAGGCCCTGCGCCTGGCAATCCACAAGCTCCCGTTGAAGGCACGCATTTTGCGTCGCGAAGGTGGTGAATAGAAATGGCAGTAGGATCCAAGGAACTTGCATCCGCACAGCTGGACGGTTTCGACAACGAGCGACTCGTTGAAGAACTCCGTAAGGCCAAGGAAGAGCTGTTCAACCTGCGTTTCCAGTCCGCCACCGGTCAGCTGGAGAACCACGGTCGCCTGCGCGCGGTAAAGAAGGACATCGCCCGCATCTACACCGTTCTCCGTGAGCGCGAGCTGGGCATTCGTGCCGAGGTTGCCGCACCGGTTGTGGAAGCCAAGGAAGAAAAGAAGTCCAAGAAGGCTGCAACCAAGAAGGCTGACAAGGCTGAAACGGTTGAAACCGAGGAGGATGCCAAGTGACTGAAAAGGACGAGAACGTGACGGAAACTGTTTCCGGCGCAGCTACGGCTGACGAGCGCGGTTACCGTAAGACGAAGCGCGGCTATGTGGTCTCGGACAAGATGGAAAAGACCATCGTTGTCCAGGTCGAGGACCGCGTGAAGCACGCCCTCTATGGCAAGGTCCTTCGCCGCAACACGAAGATCAAGGCTCACGACGAAGAGAACAGCGCCGGCATCGGCGACCTCGTTCTCCTCGCCGAGACCCGCCCGCTCTCCGCTACCAAGCGGTGGCGCCTGGTGGAGATCCTCGAGAAGGCCAAGTAACACCTGCAGCTTCCCGCCAAGGGGATCTGTGACGAAACCCCCGTTCCCTCCTGGGAGCGGGGGTTTCTCCGTTAACGGAATAGCCCCGGCGTCGTCTTGCCCAAACGCCCCTCACTTTTGGCACGCAATTGACGGACGCTCCTGCACTTTAGTTGGTTGTCGGACGACGCTCGATGAGTTCAGGCATGAAGGGCTGCAGGACCTGAGGGAGGGTCGCCGGGTCCGTGCGGGATGTGAGGGAGCGTCGCCGGAAAGGTTGCGGGATCTGAGGGAGCGTCCGGGGGAGCGGCCTGCCGGGCGGGCCGAAAGCCTGCCGTGAGTGACGCCGTCGGATGCCGTGCCGGCGGTGGGCCGGCTTGTGCCGAGAGCGCATGGCTGTGATATGGGGATCCGGCGAAAACATGCTAAGATTTTGAGTTTGTATGGCGCCGTTCGTGCGTCAACGTCAACCTCGTAAACAATCGTGCCACGGCATAGTGCCCCCTCGCGCCCCGCGCGGCCGGGAAGCAAATGTTTTTGGCACGGGCGTTTAGGCCTGGTCTGGCAAAATCCAGGCAGGTCAAGAGACACCCCGATCAACCGTTCCGCAAGGCTCATTCCGTAGGAAGATTTTCGGTCTGAGAACCGGCGCGACGCAAGGAGTAAATAGTGATTCAGCAGGAGTCGCGACTCAAGGTTGCCGACAACACGGGTGCTAAGGAAATCCTTACCATTCGCGTTCTCGGTGGCTCTGGCCGTCGCTACGCAGGCATTGGCGACGTAATCGTCGCTACCGTCAAGGACGCAATTCCGGGCGGCAACGTAAAGAAGGGCGACGTCGTCAAGGCGGTCATCGTCCGTACCAAGAAGGAACGCCGCCGTGCGGATGGTTCCTACATCAAGTTTGACGAGAACGCGGCCGTCATCCTGAAGAACGACGGTGACCCCCGCGGTACCCGTATCTTCGGACCGGTTGGTCGTGAACTTCGCGACAAGAAGTTCATGAAGATCGTTTCTCTGGCTCCGGAGGTGCTCTAGTCCATGGCTAAGATCAAAAAGGGTGACCTCGTTCAGGTCATCACTGGCGCCAAGGCTGAGCGCGGCGGCGACAAGGGCAAGCAGGGCAAGGTTCTGCGCGTCTTCCCCGCGACCAACCGCGTGTTGGTCGAAGGCATTAACCGCGTAACCAAGCACACCAAGGTCGGTCAGTCGCAGCGCGGCACCAAGACCGGTGGCATCGAGGTCGTAGAGGCTTCAATCCACATCTCCAACGTGGCTCTGGTTGACCCCTCCACCAAGAAGCCCACCCGCGTCGGTTTCCGCACCGAGACGGTTGAGCGCGATGGCGTCAAGCGTGACGTGCGCGTCCGCGTGGCCAAGAGCTCAGGGAAGGACATCTAATGACTGAGACTCTCGAGACTCCGGCAAGCAAGATCGTTCCTCGTCTGAAGACCAAGTACGCCGATTCCATCAAGAACTCGCTGACTGAGGAATTCAAGTACCAGAACGTCAACCAGGTTCCCCGTCTGGTGAAGGTCGTTGTGAACATGGGTGTTGGAGATGCCGCTAAGGACTCCAAGCTGATCGACGGCGCTGTCCGCGATCTGACCCTGATCACCGGCCAGAAGCCGCAGGTAACCAAGGCCCGCAAGTCGATCGCACAGTTCAAGCTGCGCGAAGGCATGCCGATCGGTGCGCACGCAACTCTGCGTGGCGACCGTATGTGGGAATTCCTGGACCGTCTGGTCACGCTGGCACTGCCGCGTATCCGCGACTTCCGGGGCCTCAGCGGCAAGCAGTTCGACGGCAACGGCAACTACACCTTCGGTCTGACCGAGCAGGTTATGTTCCACGAGATCGACCAGGATTCCATTGACCGCGTTCGCGGCATGGACATCACTGTCGTGACCACTGCCAAGACCGACGACGAAGGCCGCGCGCTGCTCAAGGCGCTTGGCTTCCCGTTCAAGACCGAAGACTAATCTAGCTACGTAAAAGGTCCGGCTGCCGGTTGTTGAAACCGCTGCAGCGGAAACCGTTATGAGGAAGGGCAAGAGCCCACATGACAATGACAGATCCCGTCGCAGACATGCTCACGCGTCTGCGCAACGCTAACTCGGCATACCACGAATCCGTGACCATGCCGTACAGCAAGCTCAAGGCACGCGTTGCCGACATCCTGAAGGCTGAAGGTTACATCGCCTCCTGGAAAGAAGAAGACGCTGAGGTTGGCAAGAAGCTGACCCTCGAGCTCAAGTTCGGTCCGAACCGCGAGCGTTCCATCGCTGGCGTTCGTCGTATTTCCAAGCCGGGACTGCGCGTTTACGCAAAGTCCACCAACCTGCCGCACGTGCTCGGTGGCCTGGGTGTCGCAATCCTGTCCACCTCTTCCGGCCTCTTGACTGACAAGCAGGCCGGCAAGAAGGGCGTGGGCGGCGAAGTCCTCGCTTACGTCTGGTAACGGGAAAGGAAGAGAATAATGTCACGTATTGGACGTCTCCCCATCACCGTTCCTGCCGGCGTTGAGGTCAAGGTTGACGGCTCTGTCGTCAGCGTCAAGGGTTCCAAAGGCGAGCTGAGCCACACTGTGGCCAGCCCGATCGAGGTTTCCCTGGAAGAAGGCACCCTGACTGTCGCCCGCCCGAACGACGAGCGCGCCTCACGTTCGCTGCACGGCCTGACCCGCACCCTGATCGCCAACATGATCCAGGGTGTCACCGCAGGCTACGAGAAGAAGCTTGAGATTGTCGGTACTGGTTACCGCGTCCAGGCCAAGGGTTCTGACCTGGAGTTCGCTCTGGGCTACAGTCACCCGGTCAACGTCTCGGCTCCGAACGGCATCACCTTTGCAGTTGAGACCCCGACCAAGCTCTCTGTTTCAGGTATCTCCAAGCAGCAGGTCGGCGAGGTTGCTGCCAACATTCGCAAGCTGCGGAAGCCGGACCCCTACAAGGGCAAGGGCATCCGTTACGCAGGCGAAGTCATCCGCCGCAAGGTCGGAAAGGCTGGTAAGTAACCATGGCGATCGCAATTAACAAGAAGCGTACGAACAAGAGCAAGTCTGCCCAGCGCAGCCGCCGCCAGCTTCGTATCCGCAAGCGCATCTCCGGTACGGCTGTACGACCGCGTCTGGTTGTCAACCGTTCGGCCCGCCACGTATTCGTCCAGGTTGTCGATGACAGCAAGGGCCTGACCGTAGCGAGCGCGTCCACTCTGGAAGCCGACCTTCGTGCATTCGACGGTGACAAGACCGCCAAGGCCAAGCGCGTCGGCGAGCTCGTCGCCGAGCGTGCCAAGGCTGCCGGTATCGAAGCAGTTGTCTTCGACCGCGGTGGTAACAAGTACCACGGCCGGATCGCCGCCGTCGCTGACGGCGCACGTGAAGGTGGGCTGGCACTGTGACCGAAAATAACGAAAAGGACATTCAGGTGACTGAAGCTGTAGCTGCTCCGGCAACTGAGACCGCTGCGCCTGCTACCACCGACGGCGCCCGTGGTGGCGCCCGTCGTGGCGAGCGTGGCGACCGCGGCCAGGGCCGTGGCGACCGTGGCGGCCGTGGTGGCCGTGACGGCGGCCGCGAAGCCGAGAAGAGCCAGTTCGTAGAGCGCGTCGTAACCATCAACCGTGTTTCCAAGGTCGTCAAGGGTGGTCGTCGCTTCAGCTTCACCGCGCTCGTCGTCGTCGGTGACGGCAACGGTATGGTCGGCGTCGGCTACGGCAAGGCCAAGGAAGTTCCCGCCGCCATCGCGAAGGGCGTTGAAGAAGCCAAGAAGTCCTTCTTCCGCGTTCCCCGCATCGGCAGCACCATCCCGCACCGCGTTCAGGGCGAAGCCGCCGCAGGCGTTGTCATGCTGCGTCCGGCTTCCGCCGGTACCGGTGTTATCGCCGGCGGTCCGGTCCGTGCAGTACTGGAGTGCGTGGGCATCCACGACATCCTCTCCAAGTCGCTCGGTTCTTCCAACGCCATCAACATCGTTCACGCGACCGTTGATGCGCTGAAGCGTCTCGAAGAGCCGGCAGCAGTGGCAGCACGCCGCGGCCTCCCGCTCGACGAGATCGCTCCGCCGGCAATGGTGAAGGCTCTCCTGAACCAGAAGGCAGGTGTCTGAGTCATGGCTAAGAACCTGATTCCCTCCGACGCCCAGTTGGAGATCACTCAGATCAAGTCCGCCATTGGCGGCAAGCAGAACCAGCGCGACACCCTGCGGTCCCTCGGCCTGAAGCGGATCGGACACACCGTTGTCCGCACCGCCGATGCCGTGACCGTTGGAATGCTCAACACGGTTCCGCACCTGGTAAAGGTAGAGGAGGCGAAGTAAATGGCAGAGAAGAACACCGCCGAGAAGGCACAGGGCGCCGCTGCTGAGAAGCAGAACGCCCTGAAGGTTCACCACCTGCGTCCCGCCCCGGGTGCCAAGACCGCCAAGACCCGTGTTGGTCGTGGTGAAGGTTCCAAGGGTAAGACTGCTGGCCGCGGTACCAAGGGTACGAAGGCCCGCTACCAGATCAAGGCTGGCTTTGCCGGCGGCCAGCTGCCGCTGCACATGCGCCTGCCGAAGCTGCGCGGCTTCAAGAACCCGTTCCGGGTCGAGTACCAGGTTGTAAACCTGGACAAGCTCAACGAGCTGTTCCCGGAGGGTGGCGACGTCACCGTGGAGAGCCTGGTTGCAAAGGGTGCCGTTCGCAAGAACCAGCCCGTCAAGGTGCTTGGCACCGGCGACATCACCGTCAAGGTGAACGTCACCGCCCACGCATTCTCGGCCAGTGCCGCAGAAAAGATCGAAGCAGCAGGCGGCAGCACCACCGCCCTCTAACGGGCGGCGGGGCAGTAGCCCGTTGTAGAAACTCCCGGCACCGTGGGGCTCAGGCCCCCGGTACCGGGAGTTTTTTCTTGTTTCCCGCCCTGCCGATTGTTCGGCGGGCGCATCCACCCGTTAGACTCGGTTGTTGGGTTTATTTGACCTATCTCACACGACTTTACTTATTACTCAGGAGGACGCTTGCTTAGCGCATTTGGCCGGGCCTTTCGCACGCCTGATCTGCGACGCAAGTTGTTGTTCACGCTGGGAATCATCACAATCTTCCGCTTGGGTGCCTTCATTCCCTCGCCTGGTGTGAACTACCAGAATGTCCAGCAATGCTTGCAGAACGGTCAGACAGCAGGCGGGCTCTACCAGCTCGTCAACCTGTTCAGCGGCGGTGCCTTGCTTCAGGTGTCCATCTTCGCGCTGGGCATCATGCCGTACATTACGGCCAGCATCAT
>JAPLAM010000109.1 GCA_026393275.1 Arthrobacter sp. | reverse complement strand
GGCCGCACCACCCGGATCTTCCCGCCCCACATCCGCAAAGCCATCACCGCCCGCGACCAAGGCTGCGCGTTCCCCGGCTGCACCATCCCCGCCCCCTGGTGCGAAGCCCACCACATCGACTACTGGTCCCGCGGCGGCACCACGAGCGCCGACAACGGAGTCCTGCTTTGTTCCCACCATCACCACCTGATCCACAAAGAACACTGGACCATCCAGCCCCGCGCCGGCATCCCCTGGTTCATCCCGCCACCCCACCTCGACCCACGCCAGCAACCCAGACGAAACCACTACTTCCGATCGTGACGAGGCACCCCGGCGTGGAGTGGGTTGGGCGAGTGGGCCGGTGGAGTGGGTCGGGGGAGTTGATCGGGGGAGTTGGTCGGAACTAAGGACTGCCGGTGCTCAGGCCGGGCTGGAAACGTCCTCAAGTGCCGTGGCAATCTCCGGCGGCAGCGGCGTCAGCACCGCATCCATGATTTCCTTCAAATGGACCGGCGTCCGGGCGCCCACCACCGCGGTCGCCACGCCGTGCTGGGACAGCAGCCAGCTAAGCGACACGTCCAAGGCGGTACGGCCCAGCCCCTTGGCCGCCATCGCGACCGCTTCAACAACACTCGAGGCGTTGCCTTCCAGGTATGGCTCCACATAGCTGGCCAGCTTCTGGTGCGCGGCCCGGGAGTCGGCGGGAATGTGCCCACGGTACTTCCCGGTCAGCACGCCACGCCCCAGCGGCGCCCACGCCATCAGGCCGAGCCCGGCATCCTCGATGGCGGGAATCAATTCCGCTTCGGGCTGGCGCCGCACCAGCGAATACTCGGCCTGGCTCGCCACTAGCGGGAACCCCGCCACGGCCGCGGCCTTGGCTGTCTGCCAGCCGTTGAAATTGGATACTCCGGCGTAGCGTGCCCGGCCGGAGCGCACCGCGAAGTCCAGGGCGGAGAGGGTTTCCTCCAACGGCACGTTCGGATCCCAGGCCTGGGCGAACCAGATGTCGACGTAATCGGTGCCCAGCCGTGCGAGGCTCGCATCGAGGGCGGACAGCATGCCGTTGCGCGACGTATCGACGCTGTGCCGGCCGCCCGACGTCGTCAGGCCGGCTTTGGTGGAGATCACCACTTCCGAGCGGGCAACAACGTCGCCCAGCATGCCGCCGAGCAGGGCCTCGGCCCGGCCGCCGGCGTAGGAAGCAGCGGTGTCAATCAGCGTGCCGCCCCCGTCGACAAAGGTACGGAGCAGGCCGGCTGCATCCTGCTCATCGGTCTCACCGGCCCACGACATGGTGCCAAGGGATAGGGACGAGACTCGCAACCCACTGTTGCCGACATAACGCTGCTGCATGCCTGCAAGCTTACGATGCTCCGGACCGTGCATAACGTAGGGTCTATAAACGTGAACTGGTTAGAAGCGGCCTTTCTGGGCCTTGTGCAGGGGCTGACAGAATTCCTCCCCATTTCCTCGAGCGCCCACCTGCGGATCGTGGGCGCCTTCCTGCCCGACGCCGCCGACCCCGGGGCGGCCTTCACCGCCATCACCCAGTTGGGCACCGAGACCGCGGTGATCGTCTACTTCTGGCGCGACATCGTCCGGATCGTCAAGGCCTGGTTTGGATCGTTCACCGGCAAGGTATCCCGGCAGGACCCGGACGCCCGGATGGGCTGGCTCGTGATCCTGGGCAGCCTCCCGATCATCGTCCTGGGCCTGCTCTTCCAGGACCAGATCGAATCGGTGCTCCGCAGCCTCTGGGTCGTCGCCACCACGCTGATCGTCTTCGGCATGATCCTTGCGGTCGCTGACGCCGTCGGCCGCCAGGAACGCGACCTCAGCCAGCTCACTTACAAGCACGGCATCTTCTTCGGGCTCGCCCAGGCGATGGCACTGATCCCGGGGGTGTCACGCTCCGGCGGCACCATCACGGCCGGGCTGTTGATGGGCTACACCCGCGAAGCCGCGGCACGGTACTCCTTCCTGCTCGCCATTCCGGCCGTCTTCGGCAGCGGCCTGTACCAGCTCTACAAGGTCGTCTCGAAGGAAGGCATCACCGGGCCCTACGGCCTGCCGGAGACCGGGCTCGCCACCGTCATCGCCTTCGTGGTGGGCTATGTCATCGTCGGCTGGTTCCTCCGTTACGTCTCCACCCGCAGCTACCGGATCTTCGTCTGGTACCGGATCTTCCTGGGTCTGGCGCTGTACCTGCTGCTCGGTTTCAATGTCATCAGCGCCTAGCACTAGGCTTGGGCTGTGAAAACCTGGACCTCCCGCCCTGTTCCCCAACTCCCGGGCAGCACGCCCGCGCTGCGACTTTTCGACACCGTCAAGCACAGTGTCGTCACTGTTGAAGCGACGGGGAATCAGTCCATGTACGTTTGTGGAATCACCCCGTACGACGCCACCCACATGGGCCACGCGGCCAGCTATGTGGCCTTCGACCTGCTCAACCGGGCCTGGCGCGACGGCCGCCAGCAGGTTGCCTACGTCCAGAACGTCACCGACGTCGACGATCCACTGCTGGAGCGCGCGACGGCGACCGGCGTGGACTGGCGCGAACTGGCGGCCAGCCAGATCAAACTGTTCCAGACCGACATGGAAGCGCTGAACGTACTGGCGCCGGACAACTACGTGGGCGCCGTCGAAGCGATCCCGCAGATCGTTCCCGCAATCGAGTCACTCGTGCAGCGCGGACTGGCCTACGCCGTCGCCGGCACCGCCGGAGAGCCCGACGGCGATATCTACTACGACGTCGAAGCGGCCGGAAAGCACTCCGCCGAGGCGCGTGACGCCTGGACCCTCGGGTCCATCTCGGGACTCTCCGACGCCGAGATGCTCGAACTGTTCGCCGAACGCGGCGGCGACCCGGGCCGGGCCGGAAAACGGCAGGCCCTGGATCCGCTGCTCTGGCGGGTCGCCCGGGAGGGTGAGCCAAGCTGGCCGGGCGGCGAGCTGGGGGAGGGGCGCCCCGGCTGGCACATCGAATGTACCGTCATCGCGCAGAAATACCTGCCAGCGCCCTTCACGGTCCAGGGCGGCGGTTCCGACCTCGTCTTCCCGCACCACGAAATGGGAGCGGGGCACGCGTACTCCCTGACCGGCGTCCCGCTGGCCAAGCACTTCGCGCATGCCGGCATGGTGGGCCTGGACGGCGAAAAGATGAGCAAGTCCAAGGGCAACCTCGTGCTGGTCTCCAGGCTGCGCGCCGCCGGCGAGGAGCCTGCCGCGATCCGGCTTGCCATCCTGGCGCACCACTACCGCAGCGACTGGTCCTGGACCGACGAAGGCTTCGCTGCGGCCAAGGAGCGGCTGAAGAAGTGGCGGGCCGCCGCGGATCACGCTCCGGCAGGATCGGCCGTGCCGCTCATCGAGGGGCTCCGGGCCGCACTCTCGGACGACCTCGACGCGCCTCGCGCCCTCGCCGCAGTGGATGCCTGGGCGGCAGCGGCGCCGGCCGCCGGCGCCGCGACCGGTTCGGCCGTAGACGCCGCCCTGGTGGCCGACGCCGTCGACGCGCTGCTCGGCGTCGTACTGTAGCTGCCTAGGGCTTGTCTTTTCCCCGGCGCTTGAGGTAACGCTCAAACTCCCGCGCAATCGACTCGCCGCTGGCCTCGGGCAGGTCCGCGGTGTCCTTGGCTTCCTCCAGCTGGCGCACATACGCCGCGATCTCGGGGTCCTCGGTGGCGAGTTCGTCCACGCCGCGTTCCCAGGCGTCGGCATCCTCCACCAGGTCCTGTGTATCCAGGGGAACCTGCAGGAGTTCCTCGATCCGGTGCAGCAACGCCAGCTGGGCCTTCGGCGAGGGCGCCTGCGCCACGTAGTGCGGAACAGCCGCCCAGAGGGAGATCGTGGGCAGCCCGGCCAGCAGGGCCACTTCGCCGAGCACCCCGACGATCCCCACGGGTCCCTCGTACTGGGAGGCCTCCAGGTCCATCCGTTCCCGCAGCGCGGCGTCGTCGGTGGAGGCGCTGACCGGGATGGGGCGGCTGTGCGGCACGTCCGCCAGCAGGGCGCCGACCAGGATCACGTAGTCCACGTTCAGCGCCTCGGCGTGCACCAGAAGCTCCGCCGTGTACGCGCGCCACTTATAGGACGGCTCCGTGCCCTGGACGAAGATGACATCCACATTCGAGCCCGGGACGCTGGCCTTGAAGATCCGGGTGGACGGCCACTTGATCTTCCGTTCGCCGGCAGCTGTGCGCCGGATGGTGGGCCGGGTGAACTGGAAGTCGTAGTACTCGTCGGCGTCGATAGAGCCGGCTTTTTTGCCGCCCCAAAGCTTGTTGAGGTACCGCAACGCGTCGCTCGCCGCTTCGCCGGCGTCGTTCCACCCTTCGAAGGCCGCAAGCATCACCGTGATGCGCTGGCCCTCGGGCACGGGCTGCAACAACCGCTCCGGTTCGGGCGTGACGCCCGGGTCCGTGGTGTCTGACTCGAAGCTATTCATGTCTTCACCCTACGTCCAAGTCACGGGGGAACGCAGGGAGGCAGGCGCCGCACGGCACCGGGAATTCGCCGACGGCGTAGCCCGCGGCCGGGCCCAGGGGCCACCCCGTAGACTGGAGGGCATGCGATCTCCAGCCTCCCAGCCCCTGCTCAAAGCCGCGCTGTGGGACATGGACGGCACGATCGTGGATACCGAGCGGTACTGGATTGAAGCCGAACACGCCCTGGTGGCTGCCCACGGCGGGCAGTGGTCGCACGAGAAGGCCATGCAACTCGTCGGGCAGTCGCTCGTCTACTCGGCAGGCATACTCCAGGAAGCCGGGGTGGCGCTGGAGGTCCGTGAAATCATCGACACCCTCACCGGGCATGTCGTGTGCCAGGTCCGTGAGTCCGTCCCGTGGCGTCCCGGCGCGCGGGAACTGCTGGAAGAGCTGCACACGGCCGGCGTCCGCTGCGCCCTCGTGACCATGTCCGAGGCACCCCTGGCCCGCGAGATCGTCGCCAGCCTGCCCAAACCCTATTTCGAATTCCTCGTCACCGGGGACACGGTCACGCAGGGCAAACCCCACCCCGAGGCCTACTTGAAGGCCGTTGAACTCCTGCAGCAGGACGATCCCGAGCTGGATCACCGGCACTGTGTTGCCCTCGAAGACTCGGAGCCCGGGGTCGCTGCGGCCGTGGCCTCCGGCGTCGTCACGGTGGCCATTCCGCACATTGTCCCGCTCCCCGACGATCCGCGCCGCGCCACCTGGTACACCCTGGCCGGACGCACCGTCGCGGACCTCCGGGAACTCGTCTCCCTCCGGCACGAATTCATCGGGGCCGGCCTTGTCTGAGCCGCAAAATACCCCGCAGAGCACCGAGGAGCGCCCGTTCTCGCTTCGCGGGGGCATCCCGCTGGGCAAGATCGCCGGCATTCCCGTGGTGCTGGCCTATTCGTGGTTCGCCATCGCGGCGTTCACGGTCCTTGTCTACGGGCCTGTGCTCGCACATAACAGCCCGCGGCTGGGCGTCAGCGCCTACTTCGTGGCCTTCGCCTACTCGGTCCTGCTCCTGATCTCGGTGCTGGTCCACGAACTTGCCCACGCACTGACCGCACGGATGTACCGCTGGCCCACCCGCAAGATCGTCCTCAACCTCTGGGGCGGCCACACCCAATTCGAAGACTTCACCGCGTCGCCGGGCCGGTCGGTGCTGGTCGCCCTGGCCGGGCCCGCCGCAAACCTGGCCCTCGCCGCCGGCGGCTGGCTACTGCTCACCGGCGGCCAGCTGACCGGCGTTGCGGATACCCTGGCGAACATTTTCGTCTGGGCCAACCTGCTGATCGGTATCTTCAACGTCCTGCCCGGGCTGCCGCTGGACGGCGGCAGGCTGGTGGAATCCGCGGTCTGGAAGGTTACCGGCAACCGTGAAAAGGGCACCATCGCGGCAGGCTGGACCGGCAGGATCATCGTGATCGGCATCGCCGTGTGGTTCGTCGTGCTGCCGTTGCTCAGCGGCAACCAACCGGACACCTCACTGATGCTCATCACCGTCCTGGTGGGCGGCTTCCTCTGGATGGGCGCCTCGGCCTCCATCCAGCAGGCCCGGTACCGGAGCCGGTTGCACCTCGTCGACGCGGCCGCCCTCGCGGAGCCGGCTATCGGCCTGCCGGCGACCGCGACCGTCGCTGATGTGCAGCGGTACTCGACGGCGGGGGTCCCCGCCGTCGTGCTCTACGGTCCGGACCAGAGGCCCGCCGCCGTCGTCGACGACGACGCCGCCGCCCAGGTTCCCGCCGCGCTGGCCAGCGCGACCCCGGCCTCCGCCGTCGCCTACCCGCTGGCCGCAGGCGCCTACGTCAAGGCGACCGACCGCGGCGCCGAGCTGCTGGCGTACCTGGCCCAGCTCGAAGGTTCGGACTACGCGGTGGTCGACGACGCCGGAACCGTCACGGGGCTGCTGCGCCAGCTGACCGTGCTGAACGCCATCACCGGCAAACGGCAACAAGGAACGGCGGGCGCCCGGGCAGCGACCGAGGGCCGGAATTAGGAGCAGAACCGGTAGAGTTACCTGCCGGTCGTGAATTATCCGGCCCACGACCACGGGCCGGCGCCCGCCGCTATAACCGCGGCCGCCCAGCTTTACAGGAGCGAGGAACATTCCATGAGCAGCGACACCCCCGCAGGGGACACCACAAGCGCACCCACAACAACGGCTACGCCGCCGGTCGGCGCAACCCGGCGCCGCGGACCGTTCCGGGAGGGCGAGCGGGTGCAGCTCACCGACGAACGCGGCCGGATGAACACCATCAGCCTCGAGGCCGGCGGCGCGTTCCACACGCACCGCGGCTTCCTCAACCACGACGAGATCATCGGCAAGCCGGACGGCTCGGTCGTGGTCAACAACGTCGGCCAGCAGTACCAGACGCTGCGGCCCCTGCTTTCCGACTTCGTGCTCTCGATGCCGCGCGGTGCCGCCGTGGTGTACCCCAAGGATGCCGGCCAGATCGTCACCATGGCGGACATCTTCCCGGGCGCCCGGGTAGTCGAGGCCGGCGTCGGCTCCGGCGCGCTGTCCATCTCGCTGCTGCGTGCGGTGGGGGACAACGGCTACCTGCACTCATTCGAACGGCGCGAGGAATTCGCGGACATCGCCCGCGGCAACGTCGAGACGATCTTTGGCGGCCCGCACCCCGCATGGCAGATCACCCTGGGCGACTTCCAGTCGGAAGTGGTCCGGACAGAGGAGCCGGGTTCCGTGGACCGTGTGGTCCTGGACATGCTCGCACCCTGGGAATGCCTCGACGCCGTTGCCACCGTGCTGGCACCCGGCGGCGTCTGGATCAACTATGTCGCGACTGTGACGCAGCTTTCGCGGACCGCCGAGGCCATCCGCGCCGACGGCCGCTTTACCGAGCCGGACGCCTGGGAATCCATGGTGCGCGGCTGGCACCTGGAGGGCCTCGCCGTCCGCCCCGACCACCGGATGGTGGCGCACACCGGCTTCTTGCTGGTCACCCGCCGGCTGGCCGACGGCGTCACAGGCATCTCGGTGAAGCGTCGGCCCTCCAAAACCGAGTTCGACGCCGAGGATGTCAACGCGTGGACCCCCGGCGCCGTCGGAGAGCGGCCGGTCTCGGACAAGAAGCTGCGGCGGGCCGCCCGAGACGCGATCGCCGGCACCAACGTCAAGGACACCCCCGAGGTTACGAACTAGTCCGCATTTCGGAAGTCTTCAGCGGCGCGCCACATGTTGGGGCTATGGTCTTAACAGAGGTACTGAAGGGGCTGATGCACGATGGAGACTCCGAATAACAACCATGGCCGCACGCCGGCCGAGGACGCGGCCCTGACTGCTGCCGCTGCCGGCCGGACCGAGCCGGCGGCGGCCGACGTCGACCGCTTTGCCGACGCCGACCGCTTTCCCGACAGCGAGCTGTCCGTCGCCGAACGCCAGGTCAACATCCTGCGCGACAAGCTGCGCCACATCGACCGCCAGCTCGCGGCCGCCACGCAGAACAACTCCAAGCTGGTCGGGATGCTGGAGACAGCCAAGGCCGAGATCCTGCGGTTGAAGAACGCCCTGGACCAGGAGGGCCAGCCGCCGTACAGCTTCGGCACCATCCTGCAGCTCAACCTGAAGCGGCACCCGGCGCCCGGCAACAGCGGGCAGGCCGCCACCGAGGAGTCAGTGGACATCTTCAACGCGGGCCGGAAGATGCGGGTGGGGATCAGCCCGCTCGTGAACATCAACCAGCTCGCCGTCGGCCAGGAAGTCCTGCTCAACGAGGCCCTGCTGGTGGTGGCCGGGCTCGGCTATGAACGGGCCGGTGACCTCGTCACACTCAAGGAACTGCTGGGCTCGGACCGCGCCCTCGTGGTGGGCCGCGCCGACGAAGAGCGGGTCATCCGGCTCTCCGGGGCCCTGCTGGCGCAGAAGCTCCGGGTCGGCGATGCACTCTCGATCGACACACGCACCGGCTACGCGCTGGAAAAAATCCCGCGCTCCGAGGTCGAGAACCTCGTCCTCGAGGAAGTCCCGGACATCACGTACCAGGACATCGGCGGCCTGGGCCCGCAGATCGAACAGATCCGCGACGCCGTCGAACTGCCGTTCCTGCACCCCGACCTGTACCGGGAGCACGGCCTCAAGGCGCCCAAGGGCATCCTGCTCTACGGCCCGCCAGGCTGCGGCAAGACCCTGATCGCCAAGGCCGTGGCCAACTCGCTGGCCGCCCGCGCCGCCGAACGCGCCGGCAAGACGGACATGAAGAGCTACTTCCTGAACATCAAGGGACCGGAACTGCTGGACAAGTACGTCGGCGAAACCGAACGGCACATCCGGCTGATCTTCGCCCGCGCCCGGGAAAAGGCCTCCGAGGGGAGCCCGGTGGTGGTGTTCTTCGACGAGATGGATTCGCTGTTCCGCACCCGCGGCACCGGCATCTCCTCGGACGTGGAGACCACGATCGTGCCGCAGCTGCTCAGCGAGATCGACGGCGTGGAGCGGCTGGACAACGTGATCGTGATCGGCGCCTCCAACCGGGAAGACATGATCGATCCGGCCATCCTGCGGCCTGGCCGGCTGGATGTGAAGGTCAAGATCCAGCGCCCCGACGCCGAAGCCGCGGCGGACATCTTCAACAAGTACATCACCACGGACCTGCCGTTCCACGCCTCCGACCTCGCCGAACACGACGGCGACGTCCAGGCCACCGTGGACGCCATGGTCCAGCGCACCGTCGAGGCCATGTACTCCACCGAAAAGTCCAACGAGTACCTTGAGGTCACCTACGCCAACGGCGACACCGAGATGCTGTACTTCAAGGACTTCAATTCCGGCGCCGTCGTCCAGAACGTGGTGGACCGCGCCAAGAAGTCGGCCATCAAGGACCTGCTCACCTCTGGGCAGAAGGGCTTGCGCATCGACCATCTGCTCCGCGCCGTCGTCGACGAGTTCCGCGAGCACGAGGACATGCCCAACACCACCAACCCGGACGACTGGGCACGGATCTCCGGCAAGAAGGGCGAACGCATCACGTACATCCGGACCATCGTGCAGGGCAAGGCAGGCCAGGAACCCGGGAAGTCCATCGAAACAATGCCCAACACAGGCCAGTACCTATGACGGCGGGCCCCTCGGCGGTTTCCGGAGGCCTGCCCGTCGGCGGTGCCATGCGCGTGATGGGCTCCGAAACCGAATACGGCATCCACGCGCCCTCCGCCCCGGGCGCCAACGCCACCATGATGTCCGCCCGGGTCATCCAGGCCTACGCCCAGGTCACGCGGCAGCGCGCGGCTGGCGGCGCCGAAATGCGCTGGGACTACACCGACGAAGAGCCCCTGCACGACGCCCGCGGCTGGACCCTGGAGCGGAGCGCGGCGACGCCCGAGCAGCTCACCGACCGGCCGCCGGTCCTGGACGCCGAGGCGATCGCCCTCGCCTACGGCCGCGCGGAACTGGACCACGACGGCGAGGACGAGTCCGGTTCGCTGCTGATGAACATGGTGCTGGGCAACGGCGCCCGGCTCTACGTCGACCACGCCCACCCGGAATACTCCAGCCCGGAAGTCACCAATCCGCGCGACGCCGTCACCTGGGACGCAGCCGGCGACCTCGTGGCCCTCGCCGCGGTCCGCCGACTGGCGGGGGACCCGGAGCTGCCGCCAATCAACCTGTACAAGAACAACACGGACAACAAGTCGGTTTCCTACGGCTCGCACGAGAACTACCTGATGCCCCGGTCGGTCCCATTCGGCGAGATCGCCCGGGGCCTTACGCCGTTCTTCATTACCCGCCAGATCATGTGCGGCGCCGGCCGGGTCGGGCTCGGCCAGGACAGCTCCCGGCCCGGCTACCAGATCAGCCAGCGGGCCGACTTCTTCGAAACCGAAGTCGGACTCGAAACGACGATCCGCCGCCCCATCATCAACACCCGGGACGAGCCGCACGCCACCGCGGACAAGTACCGCCGGCTGCACGTCATCATCGGCGACGCGAACCTCAGCCAGGCCGCCAACTTCCTCAAGTTCGGCAGCACCGCGATGGTGCTGAGCCTGATTGAGGCCGGTCTGGCGCCCCGCGTCGACGTCCACGAGCCGGTGGGGGCCTTGCAGGCGGTCAGCCACGACACCTCGCTGACCGCAACCCTGCGCCTGCTCGACGGGCGCCGCGTCACCGCCCTTGACCTGCAGTGGATGTACTTCGAGGCCGCCGCGAAGCTCGCGCAGGACACCGGAGTGGCCGACGCCGTCGACGGCGACGGGCACACCCACGCGGTGCTGGAACGCTGGTCCGCGACCCTGACCGAGCTGGACAGCGACCGGGCGGCTGCGGCGTCGACCGTGGAATGGCTGGCCAAACTCTCCCTGCTGGAGGGCTACCGGCAGCGCGACGGGCTCCAGTGGTCGGACGCTCGGCTGGGCCTGGTGGACCTGCAATGGTCGGACATCCGCCCCGAGAAGGGCCTCTACCACCGGCTGCTGGCCCGCGACCGGATGCAACGGATCGTCGACGACGAGGCGATCGCCCGTGCCGTCAGCGAACCGCCGTCGGACACCCGGGCCTTCTTCCGCGGACGCTGCGTCAGCCGATTCGGCACCGACCTGGTCGGGGCGAGCTGGGACTCAGTGATCTTCGATCTGCCCGGCCGCGGCAAGCTCCAACGCGTCCCCACCCGCGAACCCCTGCGCGGAACGGAAGCCCTGACCGGCGGCCTGTTCGCCCGGCACCACGAGGCCGGGCCGTTCCTTGCCGAGCTCCTCGGGCTGCCCCCCGGTTCCTAGTCCCAAAGACCCCCGCGCAGCGCCCCGGCGTGGCAATATTGCTTACAGGATGTCCCGTGCACCATGGGACAGACAGCGAGAAGGAGAAAACGATGGCAGGCCAGGAGCAGCAGCAGCCGCAGTCCCGCGACACCGAGGTTGACGAGGACATCCCCGCCACACCGGCGCCGCCGGAGGGCCAGGCCTCTGCCGCGACCCAGGGCGTGGACGATCTGCTCGACGAGATTGACGGCGTCCTCGAGTCCAACGCCGAGGAGTTCGTCCGGGCCTTCGTCCAAAAGGGCGGCCAGTAGGCCGACGGCCGCAGGGCGTGGAACTACTGGAGGAGAAGCGGAACTGAGGAGACACTGCTTGAGGAAACACGGGGCTGAGTGCCGGAAGTCGTTGAGCCACTACGTTGAGGGAGTGCACCAGTGCAGGAAACATCAGCCAGCCAAGTAGCAGCGAACGCGACGTCCTCATTCACCGAGCACCTGCAGCGTTCCCGGCCGGAACTGCTGCCGTACAACGCCCTGCACAACGGGATGCCCAATGGGATGACCGCGGGATCCGCCGCGGTGCCGGTCCAGGTGCCGCACGCGACCACCATCGTCGCCATGACCTACGCCGGGGGAGTGCTGATGGCGGGCGACCGCCGCGCCACCATGGGCAACGTGATCGCCAGCCGGCACATCGAAAAGGTGTTTCCCGCGGACCATTATTCCGTGCTGGGCATTGCCGGGACCGCCGGCATCGCGCTGGACATCACCCGGCTGTTCCAGGTTGAACTGGAGCATTACGAAAAGATCGAAGGCACCCAGCTCAGCCTGGACGGCAAAGCCAACCGGCTCGGCGCCATGATCCGCGGCAACCTGCCCATGGCGATGCAGGGCCTCGCCGTCATCCCGCTGTTCGCCGGCTTCGACCGGCCCACCGGCGTCGGCCGCCTGTTCTCCTACGACATAACCGGCGGCCGTTACGAGGAGCAGGAACACCACACTGTCGGTTCAGGTTCCATGTTTGCCCGCGGCGCGCTGAAAAAACTCTGGCGGCCCAACCTCTCCGAGGATGAAGCCGTCCGGGTGGCCGTCGAAGCACTGTACGACGCGGCCGACGACGACTCCGCCACGGGCGGCCCGGACCCGGTCCGGCAACTCTGGCCCGTGGTCTACGCCGTCAGCCGTTCCGGCGCCGTCCGCATCCCGGAACGCCAACTCGCCGCCGTGGCCGGCACCATCATCGAATCACGGGCCGTGGCCCAGCGGGAGGCCTGAGATGACCCAGCAGTTCTATGTCTCACCGGAACAGCTGATGAAGGACCGGGCGGACTTCGCCCGGAAGGGGATAGCCCGGGGACGATCGGTGGTGGTCATCAGCTGCCGGGACGGGATTGCCCTCGTGGCGGAGAATCCGTCGCCGTCGCTGCACAAAATCGGTGAAATCTACGACAAGATCGCCTTCGCCGCTGTCGGGAAGTACAACGAATTCGAGAGCCTGCGCCAGGCCGGTGTCCGGTACGCCGACGTCCGCGGCTACTCCTACGACCGCGAGGACGTCACCGCCCGCGGGCTGGCAAGTGTCTACGCGCAGAGCCTCGGCGCCGTGTTCACCGCCGAGCAGAAGCCCTTCGAAGTGGAGCTGGCCGTGGCCGAGGTCGGTGCCGGCCCGGAAACCGACCACCTCTACCGGCTGACCTTCGACGGGTCCATCGCGGACGAACAGGGGTTCATTGTGATGGGCGGCCAGGCCGACAAGGTGTCCGAGGCCGTCGCGGCCGGCTGGCGCGGCGAACTCGACTTCACCGGCGCCGTCCGGCTGGCCCTGGCCGGGTTGGTCGCGGACAAGGAGGCCGGCGCGCTGCCGGCGTCGGCCGTGGAAGTCGCAGTCCTGGACCGCGGCTCCGAAAGCAGCCGCGGCACCCGGCGCGCCTTCCGACGCCTGGACGACGCGGACGTAGTGGCATTGCTGGCTGAGGAGAACTGAGATGGACAAGCGCATTTTCGGGATCGAGACCGAATTCGGAATTTCCTACTCCAGCCCGGAGTCCCGCCCGCTGGCGCCGGAGGAAGTGGCCAGGTACCTCTTCCGCAAGGTGGTCAGCTGGGGCCGGTCCTCCAACGTGTTCCTCACCAACGGCTCCCGGCTGTACCTCGACGTCGGCTCGCACCCCGAGTACGCCACCGCGGAGTGCGACGACCTTGCGCAGCTCATCGCCCATGACCGGGCCGGGGAGCTGATTCTCGACGACCTCGTGGACGAGGCGCAGGAACGTCTGGCGGCCGAGGGCTTCAACGGGACCGTGTACCTGTTCAAGAACAACACAGACTCGGCCGGGAACTCCTACGGCAGCCACGAAAACTACCTGATACCGCGCCGCGGCGAATTTTCCCGGCTCGCCGAAATCCTGATCCCGTTCCTGGTCACCCGCCAGTTGATCGCCGGGGCGGGAAAGATCCTGAAAACCCCGCACGGCGCCACCTTCGCGTTCTCTCAGCGTGCGGACCACATCTGGGAGGGCGTCTCCTCGGCCACCACACGGTCCCGGCCCATCATCAACACCCGCGACGAACCGCACGCCGACGCCGAGTTCTACCGGCGGCTGCACGTGATCGTGGGGGACTCGAACATGTCCGAGACCACTGCGCTGCTGAAGGTCGGGACCGTCGACCTGATCCTGCGGATGATCGAGGCCGGCGTGATCATGCGCGACATGCGGATGGAGAACCCCATCCGCAGCATCCGCGAGATCTCCCACGACCTCACCGGGCGCGCGGTGGTGCGCCTGGCCAACGGCCGGCAGCTCACCGCCCTGGAAATCCAACGCGAGTACTTGACCAAGGTGACCGAGTTCGTGGCAGACCGCGGGGCCCACAACCCCCACGTCCCGCAGATCCTGGACCTGTGGGAGCGCACCCTGGACGCCATCGAGAGCGGCAACACGGGCACCATCGACACCGAGGTGGACTGGGCCATCAAGAAGAAGTTGATGGACAACTACCGGGCGCGGCACGGCCTGGAACTCGACGCGCCGCGGATCGCCCAGCTGGATCTGACGTACCACGACATTTCCCGCAGCCGGGGGCTCTTTTATCTGCTCCAGGCCCGCGGCGCCGCACGGCGCGTGGTGGACGACACGGCCGTCAAAGACGCCGTCGACGCCCCGCCGCAGACCACCCGGGCCAAACTGCGCGGCGACTTCGTCCGCCGGGCGCAGGAACTGGGCCGGGACTACACCGTGGACTGGGTCCATTTGAAGCTCAACGATCGCGCGCACCAGACCATCCTGTGCAAGGATCCCTTCCGCAGTGTGGACGAGCGCGTGGACGCCCTGCTGGACTCTATGGGCTGATACCCAGCTTTCCACGTTATTCTGGGGAAGGTGCCGTTTTACGGCTACCGCATGCTTTGCCGCTGGCATCTGTCCGGTGAAGAGCCCATCCTGCCCCGACGAAAGTTTTTACGTGCGCCGACTACTAGCAATTCTTATCCCCGGACTGCTGCTGCTCACCGCTTGCGGCGGGCAGCCTGCCGCCCCGGAACCTACCAGCCAGTCCGCCGGCGAGACCGCGAAACTGGACTCGCTGAAACTTACCGACAACGGCGACAAGAAGGCTCCAGGCGTTGAGTTCACCAAGCCGCTGGACGTCACGCAGCCGACCGTCAAGGTCGTCGATGAGGGCAGCGGCGACCGCGTCAAGGCCAACCAGGTCGCGGACATCTCGATTGTCGCCTTCAACGGCAAGGACGGCTCCACCGTCGAGGACACCTTCCCGAAGGATCCCGAGAAGCTTGAGCTGAACGATGACCTGAAGACCGGCAGTGCGATCATCTACAACGCCTTCGTCGGCGCCAAGGTCGGCTCGCATCTTGCCCTGGCCGTCCCCGGCCAGGCCGCTGCCGAAGGCGCCCCGGCCCAGCCCTCCCAGCTACTCGTCATCAAGATCCTCGCCGCCAAGGACGCGGCTCCCGTCCTCGACAAGCCCGAGGGCGACGCCGTCACCCCGCCGGCCGGCCTGCCGACCGTGAAGGATAACGACAAGGGCGTTCCGGTCATCTCCGTTGACGGCGTGGCCGCACCCACCGCCCTCATCTCGCAGGACCTGATCAAGGGCAAGGGCCAGGCCGTCAAGTCGACCGATACCATCACCGTGAACTACGTCGGCGTCGCGCTGGCCGGAGGCAAGGTCTTCGACTCCAGCTTCGACAGCGGCAAGAAGGCGACGTTCCCGCTCACCGGCGTGATCAAGGGCTGGACCCAGGGCCTCGATGGCAAGACCGTCGGCTCCCGCGTCCTCCTGGTCGTTCCCAAGGCCCTCGCCTACCCCGACGCGACCGCTGCCAGCGGCCAGCCCGTCGGCGACCTCGTGTTCGTCGTCGACATCCTCGGCGTCAAGTAACCAACACCACCCACCAAACCATCCACAAAGGAGAAACCATGTCGTTTGGACAGCGCAACCTCGACCGCGAGAAGCCGGAAATTGACTTCCCCCAGGGCGACGTACCCACCGAACTGGTCATCACTGACCTGATCGAAGGCGACGGCCCCGAAGCCAAAGCCGGCGACACCGTTTCCACCCACTACGTCGGCGTGGCCTGGTCCACGGGCGAAGAGTTCGACGCCTCCTGGGGTCGGGGCGCACCCCTGGACTTCCGGGTCGGCATCGGCCAGGTCATCCAGGGCTGGGATCAGGGCCTGCTGGGCATGAAGGTCGGCGGCCGCCGCCGGCTGGAGATCCCCTCCGAGCTGGCCTACGGCTCCCGTGGCGCCGGCGGAGCGATCGGCCCCAACGAGGCCCTGATCTTCGTCGTCGACCTCGTCGCCGTCCGCTAGTCCCCACCGGCTCCCGGCCCTCGCAAGCTCGGGCGGGGGCACTCGCCGGCGTGGGCCCACCCACCGGCTCCCGGCCCTCGCAAGCTCGGGCGGGGGCCCTCGCCGGCGTGGGCCCACTCACCGTACTGCGGCAGCGCGGTAACAATCGGAAAGTTCTTCCGGCTGTTGCCGCGCTTTCGCCGTTTTAGCGCAGGGACTTTAGTAGCCTTGCGGGGTGTCCGCCTCACGTACTGAACGCCTCCTGAACCTGCTCATCGCGCTGCTCAACACCACGTACGGGCTGCGCCGCAGCGAACTGCGCCAGAAGGTGTACCACGACACCACCAGCTCCGAGGCCGCCTTCGGGCGGATGTTCGAGCGGGACAAGGGCGAACTCCGCGCCTTCGGCTTCGAGGTCGAGACCGTAACCGACAAGGGCTGGGGCTCTGACGACCCGGCCACCACGCGGTACCGGATCGGCAAAGAATCCAACCGGCTGCCGGACGTCAGCCTGACCCCGGCGGAGTGCACCGTCCTGATCCTGGCGGCCCAGCTGTGGGAACAGGCCGCCCTCGGCTCCGCCGCCCGGAACGCCGTCCGCAAGCTGCAGGCTGCCGGCGGCCTGGTGGACCCGGAACTTCCTCCGGGCGTCCAGCCCCGCATCCGGCCCGCCGGACAGGCCTTCGAGGACCTCGTCGCCGCCGTCCACTCCCAGCACCCCGTGACGTTCAGCTACCTGGCCGGCAGCACCGGTCAGGAGGAGGAGCGCACGGTCGAACCCTGGGGCCTCGGCAGCCGCTTCGGGCAGTGGTACCTGGTCGGCTACGACCGCGCCCGTGCGGACAAGCGGTTCTTCCGGCTCTCTCGCTTCACGTCCGCCGTCGCCGTCCTCGAGCACGAGACCTTCACCGCGCCGTCGTCCTTCAACGTCCGCGAACAACTCGCTGCCCTGCCCGAACTGCCCGTGCGGTACGCCGTCGTCGACGTCGCCGCGGGGGCGCTGCTGGGGTTGCGCAAACACGCCCACTCGGGCGGTGGCGCGGATTCTGCCCGGGCGGACGGCACCGACGGACCGGTCCCCGCCGGATTCGACCGGATCAGGGTGCCGTACCGGGACGCGGAGACCCTTGCCGAAGAACTCGCCTCCTATGGTCCGAAAGCCGCCGTCGTTGCCCCGGACGCACTGCACACTGCCGTACGACGGCGCCTGGCCGCGGCGGCCGCCTTCGCCGCGGCACCGGTCCCGCCAATCGACTTTCCGCGCCCAGGACCGGCAAAGCGGCCCCGGAAACGCACCTCCGAGGACCAGCTCAAGCGGATGTTGCAGCTGGTCCCGTTCCTGGTCCACAACCAGGGGCTGCACATCAGCGAGGTGGCCGAGCGCTTCGGCATCACGCGCAAGGAGCTTGAGGACGACCTGCGGATCCTGATCTGCTCCGGCCTGCCGGAGGGCTACCCGGACGATCTGTTGGACATCCGGTGGGACGACGACCACGTGTTTATCATCCAGGACCTTGACCTCAACCGCCCGGTCCGTTTCACCGTGGACGAGGCGTGTGCCCTGCTGACCGGCCTGGAGGCCCTGAACGGTCTGCCCGGCCTCGCCGAGGGCGGCGACCTGGAGTCCGTCACCCTCAAGCTGATGGCGGCCGCTGGCGAGGAAGGCCTCAAGGCGGCGGCGGTCGCCGGGCCGGACGTGGCGCCCGAGGATTCCGCCATCCTCGAAACGGCCCGCGACGCCATCCGCAGCGGCGCGCAACTGCGCCTGAGCTACCTGGCCCCGCAGCGCGACGCCGTCTCCGAACGGGACGTGGACCCGCACCGGCTCTACTCGCTGGACAGCACCTGGTACCTCGAGGCGTTCTGCCACTCGGCGCAGGGCCTGCGGAACTTCCGGCTGGACCGGATCCAAAGCCTGCAGCCCAACGGCCGCCCGGTGTCTTCGGCCGCCGACCCGGCCGGCGGTTTTCCGGTGAAACTGTTCACCCCGAACGACGACGACGCCGTGGTGGTCCTGGAGCTGACCCGGCAAGGCGCCGGGCTGGCGGACGATTACTACGCGGAACGGACCGCCGAGCTTCCGGGCGGCAATGTCCTGGCCGAAATCCGCTTCGGCAGCGCGGACTGGTTGCCGATGTTCGTGGCCCAACACGGCGGCGCCGTCCGTATTCTGGAGCCCGCAGACCTGGCCGCCGCCACCCGGGATTGGCTCGACGCCGCCCTGGCACTGTACGAGGACTCCACAGCACGCCAGCTAGACTGATCAGCATGCCTTGGTGGTCCTGGATCGTAATCTGGATAGCGCTCATCGCGTTGTCGCTGCTCTTCATCGGCGTGCTCGGCCTCCGGCTGTTCCGGCAGTTCATGGCCACGGCCAAGGAACTCGGCGAGGCAGGGGATCGCTTCTCGACCTTCGCCTCCGGGCCGCTTACCTCCGGTTCAGCGGTTGTTCATGTGGGCGCCGTAGGCTCGGACGGCGATGGCGGTGGGCACGGACTGGCGGCACTGGCTGCGCCCGGATCGGCGGTTTTTGCCCCGCCCGCGGTGATGCGACATGATTATGACGCGTCCAAAACTGCGCGGCAGGAAGCCCGGCGCTTGCGCCGGATCCAACGCAAGACGGAGCGTGGGCAGCCCCAGGCGCTGCGCGACATCGATCTCGGTTAGACGTAGGATGTACTCAAACGAAAGGACCACCCGGCATGAGGCTTGAAGGCTGGCATCTCATCATCATCATCGTCCTGGCATTGGTGCTTTTCGCTGCACCGAAGCTGCCGGGAATGGCCCGCAGCTTGGGCCAGTCGATGCGGATTTTCAAATCCGAGGTTCGCGAAATGAAGAAGGACGGCACCCCGGAGACGAAGGATGACCCCGACGCGGTTGAGGGCAAGGTCGTGAATCACCCCCGGTCCACCGGCGCCGAAAGCCGCCCGAGCGAGGGAACCGACGTTCCGCCGCCGAGCCGCGCCTAGAACCACATGGCAGTTACCATGAACCGCCGATCGAACCCCGAAGGCCGGATGGCCCTTCTCGATCACTTCAAAGAGCTGCGGAACCGGCTCTTCAAGTCGGCAATCGCCGTCCTCCTCGGCACCGTGGTCGGCTTTTTCGTCTACCAGCCGATGCTGTCGGCGCTGATCAAGCCGATCCGCGACCTGAACGAGCAGCAGGGCCGACAGGCCACGCTGAACTTCGACGGCGTGGCGAGTTCCTTTGACCTGATGATCCAGGTGTCCGTGTTCCTCGGCCTGATCGTGGCAAGCCCGGTGTGGATTTACCAGCTCTGGGCGTTCATCGTTCCCGGCCTGCATAAGAAGGAACGGCGCCTGGCGCTCTCGTTCGTGGCCGCGGCCGTCCCGCTGTTTATCGGCGGCGTACTCCTTGCCTGGCTGGTGCTGCCCAACGCGGTGCGCGTGCTCACGGAGTTCACCCCGTCGGGCGGCTCCAACTTCATCAGCGCCCAGGTGTACCTGTCCTTCGTGCTGCGCCTGCTGCTCGCCTTCGGCATCGCCTTCCTGCTGCCGGTGGTGCTGTTCGGGCTAAACCTGGCCGGCCTGATCAAGGGCCGGCAGTTGCTCAAAAGCTGGCGCATTACCGTGTTCCTGGTCTGCCTTTTCGCGGCGATGGCCGCTCCCGGTGCGGACGCCACCAGCATGTTCTACCTTGCCGTGCCGATGCTGCTGCTCTTCTTCACCGCGATCGGTCTGTGCATGCTGAACGACCGCAGGCGGGAGAAGCGCGCCGCCCGGGTCGCCGTCGAGACCGAAGCCACCGCGGACGTGGCGACCCCCAGCTCAGAGCTGGAAAATCTCTAGCCCTTGGCACACTAGGCTGGAAGCATGTCCTCACTACCCGGGCCGGAGTCGCCGTCCGAGCGTTACCGTGCCAGCGCCGAGCGGGCCGCAGAAGCCAAAACGTATCTGGGCGGATTCACCCGCTCGCTCGCGTTCGACCTCGATCCCTTCCAGCGGGAGGCTTGTCTGTCCCTGCAGGCGGGCCGCGGCGTGCTGGTGGCCGCACCGACCGGCGCCGGCAAGACAATCGTGGGGGAGTTCGCCATCTACCTGGCCCTCCAGCGGGGCCTGAAGGCCTTTTACACGACCCCGATCAAGGCGCTCAGCAACCAGAAGTACGCCGAACTGGCGGAGAAGTACGGCGCGGCCCAGGTGGGGCTGCTGACCGGTGACACCAGTATCAACGGCGAGGCCCCCGTGGTGGTGATGACCACCGAGGTGCTCCGCAACATGCTGTACGCCGGCTCGGACACCCTGGACGACCTGGGTTTCGTGGTGATGGACGAGGTGCACTACCTCGCCGACCGGTTCCGCGGCGCCGTCTGGGAAGAAGTCATCATCCACCTCCCCAGCGAGGTCCAGGTGGCGTCGCTGAGCGCCACCGTCTCCAACGCCGAGGAATTCGGCGCCTGGCTGGACACCGTCCGCGGCCAGACCGACGTCATTGTCTCCGAACACCGTCCCATCCCGCTCTGGCAGCACGTCATGGTGGGGCGCAAGATTGTGGACCTGTTTGCCGGCGACACCACTTTCGACGAGATCGCGCCGGCCGGCGAGGACAACGCCGCGGCGGTAACCGCCACCGCGGCTAGCGCAGCTCCCAGCGCCGTCATCACCGAACTGACCGGCTTCGAAGTCAACCCGGAACTGCTGTCGATGGCGCGCGCCGAGAGCCAGATGAACTTCCGCGGCCGCTTCGGCCACGGCGGCCGCAACCAGCGCCAACGGAACCAACGTGGCCAGCGCGACGAGACCCCGCAAGCCGGCACCCGCAGCCCGGTCCGGAAGGCCAGCCGCCCGCAGGTCATCGCCAGCCTGGACCGGATGGATCTGCTGCCGGCCATCACCTTCATCTTCTCGCGCGCCGGCTGCGACGCCGCCGTCGCGCAATGCGTCTCCGCCGGGTTGTGGCTGACCACCGAGCAGGAGCAGCTCGTCATCGCCCGCCGGGTCGACGAGGCAGCCCAGGACATCCCCTCCGACGACCTGGACGTGCTGGGTTTCTGGAGCTGGCGGGACGGGCTGCTCCGTGGCCTCGCCGCGCACCATGCCGGCATGCTTCCGACGTTCAAGGAAGTGGTCGAGAAGCTTTTCGTGGACGGACTGGTCAAGGCAGTCTTCGCGACCGAAACCCTCGCGCTGGGCGTCAACATGCCGGCGCGCTGCGTCGTGCTGGAGAAGCTGGACAAGTTCAACGGCGAGGCGCACGTCAACATCACGGCGGGGGAGTACACCCAGCTGACCGGCCGGGCCGGACGCCGCGGGATCGACGTCGAGGGCCACGCCGTTGTCCTGTGGCAGCCCGGGACCGATCCGGCGGCCGTCGCCGGCCTCGCCTCCCGACGCACCTACCCGCTGAACTCCAGCTTCCGGCCCACCTACAACATGTCCATCAACCTTGTCGCGCAGTTCGGCCGGCCCCGCGCCCGCGAAATCCTCGAATCCTCCTTCGCGCAGTTCCAGGCGGACCGCTCCGTCGTCGGGCTGGCCAAACAGGTCCGCAGCCGGGAAGAATCCCTCGCCGGCTTCGCTACGGCCATGAACTGCCACCTGGGCGACTTCACCGACTACTCCCGGCTGCGCCGGGCGCTGTCCGACGCGGAAAACAACGCCGCGAAGGGGACGTCCCGGGCCCGGAAGTCGCTCACCGAGGACTCGCTGAGCCGGCTGCTGCCCGGCGACGTCGTGGACGTCCCGTCGGGCCGGGCGCCCGGCCTCGCCGTCGTCCTGAGCTCGGACCACCACTCCCGCGAACCGCGCCCCGCCGTCATGACCCTCGACAACCAGCTGCGCCGGATCGGCCTGCACGACGTCGAAGGCCCGCTCGCCCCGATCACCCGGATCAGGATCCCCAAATCCTTCAACGCCAAGGTGCCCAAGTCCCGGCGCGACCTGGCGTCCTCCGTCCGCAACGCCATGCGCGAGGGGCGTCCGCCGGCCCCGCCGAACCGGAACGAAGACTTCGGCCGGTCCGCCGCGCTGCCGAACCTCGAGAAGAAGATCACGGAACTGCGCCGCGAGCTCCGGGCGCACCCGTGCCACGGCTGCAGCGAACGTGAGGACCACGCCCGCTGGTCCGAGCGCTGGTGGAAGCTCCGCCAGGAGACGGACGGCCTGATCCGCCAGATCCAGGGCCGCACCAACACCATCGCCAAGACCTTCGACCGGGTCTGCGGGGTCCTTTCCACCTACGGCTACCTCGAAACCTCGGAGTCCGGGGCGCTTTCGATCAGCCCGGACGGCCAACGGCTCCGCCGGATCTACGGCGAAAAGGACCTGCTCATCTCGCAGTCGCTCCGGCTGGGCGCCTTCAGCGACCTGGACGCCGCCGAAGTCGCGGCGCTGGCGAGCGTGCTGGTCTACCAGGCCAAACGCGAGGACCGCGGCCTGCGGCCCAAAATGCCCAGCATCTCCCTCGAGTCCGCCGTCGACATTGTGGTCCGGGAGTGGTCGGCCCTGGAGGACGTGGAGGAGGCCAACAAGCTGCCGTTGACCGGCGAGCCCGAACTGGGGCTGGTCTGGCCGATCTTCAAGTGGGCCAAGGGCCGGCACCTCCAGGAAGTGCTCAGCGGCACGGACCTCGCCGCCGGGGACTTCGTCCGCTGGGTCAAACAGGTGATCGACCTGCTGGACCAGCTGGCCAAGATCCCGGGCCTGGAACCGCGCGTTGCCCGGCTCTGCACCGAGGCGATCAGCCTGGTCAAACGCGGCGTCGTCGCCTACTCGGCCGTCGCGTGACCGGCCGCTGAGGGCCGTCCACCCTTCCTTCCCCTGTCCGGCTATCTTCCCCTGGCCGGCCCGCACGTCCGGCCACCGCCGGCCACCAGCTACGAGGAGTCACCAGCATGACCGTTTCACCGTCCGAAGCCCCTAAGGCACCGCGCAAGGTGACGATGTACCGCAACGGCTCGGTCTACACCGCCGCGGACCCCTTCGCGACCGCCATGCTGGTCGACGGCGACACGGTGGCCTGGGTCGGCGCCGAACAAGCCGCCACTTCCATTGCCGACTCCTCAATGGAGGTCATCGACCTGCAGGGCGCCCTCCTCGCCCCCGGCTTCGTCGACTCCCACGTCCACCTGACCGAGACCGGGATCGCGCTGGACTCGCTGCAGCTGGGCGACGTCCGCTCGGCGGCGGAACTGCTCGACGCCGTCGCCCGGTTCTGCGTCTCCGCTGCCAGCCCGGGCGGAACGGTGCTGGGGCACGGCTGGGACGAGACGCTCTGGGCCGACCCCACCCTGCCCAGCCGCGACGAGCTGGAACGCGCCGCCGGCGGCCGACGCGTGTACCTGTCGCGGGTGGATGTGCACTCGGCCCTCGTCTCTGCCTCGATGGCAGCCGGCTCCGGCCTCGTGGGCCTTGACGGTTCTGGAACCGGCAGCCAGGTCAAACGTGCCGCCCACATCGCCGCGCGGCTCGCCGCCAGGGATCTGCCGGCCGAGGCGCTGCGCGGTTACCAGCAGGCCGCGCTGGCCGAGGCGGCCGCCAACGGGTACGTGGCGCTGACCGAAATGGCGGCACCGCACATCGGCGGCATCGAAGACCTGCAGCTCGCGGCCGGCTGGAACTCCGCAGACCGGGCCGGGCACGCCGTCCCGGAGATCCTGCCGTACTGGGGCCAGCTGGCCGGTTCGGCAGACCACGCCCGGTCCATCCTCGACGGTCTGGGGGTGCCGGTGCTGGGCCTGGCCGGCGACCTGAACATGGACGGCTCGATCGGATCCCGCACCGCAGCGCTGCGCAACGACTACTCCGACGCGGCGGGGGAGCGGGGCAACCAGTACCTCTCCGTCGACGAGGCCGCCGCGCATCTGGCAGCGTGCTCGGTGCTGGGCATCCAGGCAGGTTTCCACGTGATCGGCGACGCCGGGCTGGACGCAACGCTGGAGGCCCTGGACCGGGCAGCCGCAGAGGTCGGCGAACAGCGCGTCCGCGCTGCCGGCCACCGCCTGGAGCACGTCGAAATCGCAGACCCGGGCGCCATCGAACGGCTCGCGAAGTACTCCGTGACGGTCAGCGTGCAGCCGGTCTTCGACGCCCGCTGGGGCGGCGAGGACAGTCTCTACGCCCGCCGGCTGGGCTCCCGCCACGCCGGCATGAACCCCTTCGGCTCCTTCTACTCCGCCGGGGTGCCGGTCAGCTTCGGCAGCGACAGCCCGGTCACGCCGCTGCGGCCCTGGTCCAGCGTGCGGGCCTGTCTGGAGCACCACAACGCCGCCGAGCGGATCTCCGCCCGGGCAGCCTTCCTGGGCCACACCAGGGCCGGCTGGCGCGCCGCCCGGTACCGGAACCCGATGGCGGGCCAGCTCGTCCCGGGCGCCCCCGCCAGCTTCGCGGTCTGGGAGGTCGAAGAGCTCATGGTGCAGGTGGCGGACGGCAGGGTCCAGTCCTGGAGCACGGACCCGCGGGCCCGGACACCCCTGCTGCCGGCACTGGACACCGGCAACGATCCCGTCTGCCTGCAGACGGTACGGGACGGCGTCGAGCTCTTCTCCAACGGCTCGCTCGGAAGCTAGGCACGCCGGGCGCGGGCTTGCCGACTGACTATACTGGGGAGCTGTGCCCGTGATCGGCTAATTGCCGGTTGCCCGGGCCCTTCCGCCCCCTTCAAGGAAAGGCCTCGCTGTGCGTGTCCTCACGATCATCCCGACCTACAACGAGCTGGAATCGTTGCCCAAAACCCTTGGGCGCCTGCGCACGGCCGTGCCGGCCTCAGACGTCCTGGTGGTTGACGACAACAGCCCCGACGGCACGGGCCAGCTGGCGGACAGCATCGCCGCTGAGGACAGCCAGGTCCACGTCCTGCACCGCGAGGGCAAGGCCGGACTCGGGGCGGCGTACATCGCCGGCTTCAAGTGGGGATTGGACGCCGGCTACGACATCCTCGTCGAGATGGACGCCGACGGCTCGCACAAACCGGAGCAGTTGCCGCAGCTGATCGAAGCCGTGGAACAGGGTGCAGACCTCGCCATGGGTTCCCGCTGGGTTCCCGGCGGCAGCGTGGTGAACTGGCCGCTGTACCGCCAGGCGATCTCCCGCGTCGGCAGCACCTACGCCCGGATCATGCTGGGCGTCAAAATCAAGGACGTGACCGGTGGCTTCCGGGCTTTCCGGCGGACCACCCTTGAGAAGCTGAATCTCGATTCGGTGGACTCGGTGGGCTACGGCTTCCAGGTGGACCTGGCCTGGCGCGTGGCCAAGCTGGGCCTGAACATTGTGGAAAAGCCCATCACGTTCGTGGAGCGGGAACTGGGCGCCTCGAAGATGAGCGGCAACATCGTGGTCGAGGCCATGATCAACGTCACCAGGTGGGGCCTCACCGCACGCTGGAACACGCTGAGCCACAAGCTCGGCCGCAAGTAGCGGGCGCTCCCGGCCGGACCGGTTCGGGCACGCAAAAGGGCCGGACCCGCACCTGTTGGTGCGGGCCCGGCCCTTTTGCTGGCTGCGGCCGGACCGCCGTTCAGCCGTCGAGACTGTGCGGCGGGTGCCTAGGCAGAGCGGCGTTCGCCGCGGCGTTCGCGCAGGATGGTGAGCCGGTCTTCGAGGATCTGCTCCAGCTCCGGCAGTGAGCGGCGTTCCAGCAACATGTCCCAGTGTGTGCGGACGGCCTTCTCGTTGCCGTTGACGGGGCGTTCACCGTTGACCAGCAGGGCTTCCTTGCCCGTCTTCGAAACCCATACCGGGGGGATCTCTGCTTCGGAGGAGAAGGTCACGAAGACCTGCTCGCCGTCTGCACAACGGTACTCAACCCGCTGGCGCGGAGCCGGCTCGACGCCGGATTCGGTCTCCATGCTCTGTGCGCCAAGGCGCATACCCCGCAGGCTGCGATCGCTCATCTTTTCTCCCTCATGATCGGTTCGCAGGGCCGGGCCCTGCGCTAGCCGGGGGGCCGCTGGGACCTCGCCGGACTACTTTGTGCGTTGCGTTCCCCGCTGCAGAGATCTGCAGAATTCGTCAGTGGGTATAACGCGCCGCGAAGCGTAATTGTTCCGGCTGGCTGAACCGACCGGACAAATACACAAGTATACGCGGGTGCGGCAGTACAGGTAAAGCCGAGGTCTGAGCCTGCGCAGCCCGGGCTGCCCAGCCGCGTCCTGCTGGACGGCTCATGGCCATCCGTGGTGCCGGTACGTACGATGATTGAAGACCCGGAATCCGGTGCGGTGGGGTTCGCCGGCGGAACGGGTGGTTCCTGCCTCTCGGAGGAGCGGTACCGATGCATATCGCTTTCATTTGCCTGCCTGCCGCGGGCCACGTGAATCCGACGCTGCCGGTCGTGGCGGAGCTGGTCCGGCGGGGCCACCGTGTCACGTACGCAACCTCGGCGAGCTACGCGAGGGCGGTCGTCACTGCCGGCGCCACCTTCTTCGAGAGTGGAGAGGACCTGGCCGCACTGTTTCCCCGGTTCCCCGGTTCACCCGATGGTGCCCGGGCGGCGTCGTCTTCGCCGGGTGGGCAGGCAGCCCTGGCGCCGGGGATGATGTCACGATTGCTGGAACGGCTTCTCGAGCGGGCACAGGCGGAGTTCCCCGCCCTCTTCGCCCGGCTGACCGCGGACCGGCCGGACGCGGTGTGCTACGACGCCATGACGCTGGCCGGGAAGATGGCCGCCCTCAAGCTCGGACTTCCCGACATCGCGCTGCTGCCGAGCTACGCGAGCAACGAACACTTCTCGATGCGGGAGCTAATGCCCGCCCGGGCGCCGGCGCAAATGCTCGCAGCGTGGAAACAGGCCCGCCAGCTCATCGCGGACTTCGCGGCCGAGCAGGGCCTGGACCACTTCACCTTCCTGGAAGGACCACCAGCGTCGCTGAACATCTGCTTCATCCCCAGGGAATTCCAGCCCGCGGGAGACACCTTTGACGCCAGCTTCCACTTTGTGGGACCCAGCCTGGGCCCGAGAGCCATCGAGGGGTCATGGCAGCCGGGCAGGAAGGACCTTCCCCTGGTGTTCATCTCGCTCGGAACTACGCCACTGAATGACCGTCCGGACTTCTTTCGGATGTGCCTGGAGGCCTTCGCTGCCAGCCCCTGGCAGGTGGCGATGGCGATCGGCGACCGGGTCGAGGTAGCCGAGCTCGGGCCGATACCGGCCATCGCCGAGGTCCGTCCTACGTTTCCGCAGTTGGATGTCCTCAGGCACGCCGATGTGTTTGTTTCACACACGGGCATGAATTCCACCATGGAAGCCCTGTACTTTGGGGTGCCGTTGCTGGCGTTTCCGCTGCAGCCGGAACAGGAAGCCAATGCACGCCGCGTCGAGGACCTGCAACTGGGCCGCCGCCTCCCCGTGGAAGGGCTCTCAGCGGCCCTGATCCGCACGGCCGTCACCGACCTCGGCGGGGACCCGGAGGTCCGGCGCAACCTGCGGACCATGAGCCAACGCGTCCGCGGAGCCGGCGGATCCGTTGCCGCCGCCGACGCCATCGAACACTACCTGTCGGATCCGGCACTCCGGGCGTAGGGAAGCCCTGAACCGCGACTCCTGAAACTGACACGCCTGAAACTGACAGGGGAGGCACCCGCAGCAGCGGATGCCTCCCCGTGTCCTTGGCCGTGCCGCCCGGCTCAGGCCTCCGGCGTCCCGCCCGGAACTGCCGGGGCCGCCGTCGTCGTCGGCTGCGGGGCAGCGGCTGCCGGGGCCGTTGCGCCGAACAGGCCGTCCGAGCGCGGGTCGGCGTTCGTGCCGCCCAGGACACTGCCGATGCCCTTGAGGGCTTCGCCCACCTCGCTGGGGATGATCCACAGCTTGTTGGAGCTGCCTTCGGCGAGCTTCGGCAGCGTCTGCAGGTACTGGTAGGCCAGGAGCTTCTGGTCCGGGTTGCCCTTATGGATGGCGTCGAAGACCTTCTGGATGGCCTGCGCCTCGCCGTCGGCCCGCAGGATTGCCGCCTGAGCGTCGCCTTCTGCCTTCAGGATCGAGGACTGGCGCTGGCCTTCGGCGGTGAGGATGGCCGACTGCTTGGTGCCTTCGGCGGTGAGGATGGCGGCGCGGCGGTCACGTTCGGCGCGCATCTGCTTTTCCATCGAGTCCTGGATGGAGTGGGGCGGATCGATCGCCTTGAGCTCCACGCGGGAGACCCGGATACCCCAGCGCCCGGTCGCCTCGTCCAGAACGCCGCGGAGCTGGCCGTTGATCTGGTCACGGGACGTGAGGGCTTCCTCGAGGTTCAGCCCGCCGACCACGTTGCGCAGGGTGGTGGTGGTGAGCTGTTCGACGGCCTGGATGTAGTTGGCGATCTCGTAGGTCGCCGCCCGCGCATCGGTCACCTGGAAGTAGACCACGGTGTCGATGGAGACCACGAGGTTGTCCTCGGTGATCACCGGCTGCGGCGGGAAGGAGACCACCTGTTCGCGCAGGTCGAGCAGCGGCAGGAGCCGGTCAACGAAGGGAATCAGGATGGTGAGTCCGGGGTTCAACGTCCGCTGGTACTTGCCGAGGCGTTCCACGACGCCGGCGCGGGCCTGCGGAACGATCCGCACCGACCGGACCAGCACGATTATTACGAACGCAACGAGTACCAGCAGCACTATTGCGACTGCGATATCCATACATCACCTTTTCCCCAGTTATGTGGTTTTGCTTCTTTGCCGGCAGTTTGGCTGCCGCTGCCCCTGCGGCCGGTGGCGGCAGGAAGAATGGGCCCCGTTCGGGGCGGCGTTACTGCGTTACGGCGCTGTCGTGTCCTGCTGGGCTGCAGCATCCGGCTGCGGGTCGACGACGGCGGTGGCGCCGTCGATGGCCCGGACGACGGCGCGCTGGCCGGCGGCCAGGACACCGGTGTCCGAGCGGGCGGTCCACACGTCGCCGCCGATCTTGACCAGGCCCCCAGTGGCGCTGACGGGCTCCATGACGAGGGCGGATTCACCGATCAGGCGTTCGACGTTGCTGCGCTGGTCGGCGGGGCTGCTGCGCAGGTGCTTGAGGGCGACGGGCCGCACGAAGCCGATCATGAGCAGGGAGACCACACTGAAGACGACAATCTGGAGCCAGAGGTCGGCGCCCGCGAAAGCAGAGAGCAATCCGGCCAAGGCGCCGCCGCCGAGCATGATGAAGAACAGGTCGAGGGTCAGCATCTCCACCACGGCAAACACCAGGAAGACCGTGAGCCACAGGGCCCACCAGTTGTCGGCCAGCCATTCAAACATCGTGTCCCCCTTGACGCTCAGCCCGGGCCGCAGGCGCAGACCCAGTAACGTGGTTCCATCCTAAGCCGGACAGCAAGGGCGCGGGCGGGCTGCCCGATTCGGCCGGTGAACGTGGCCAACTCGTTACATTGAGCGGGGTCCTGCGGCGTTTGTCTGCACCGGCAGCGGCTCGAAGAGACTGATCCGGAACCGGGCGGAGACGGCGGTGCGGGCGGGCAGGCCCGCCACCCGGGCGGCGAGCGCGCCCCGGTCCAGGTGGTGCCCGGCAGGGCCCATCAGGGCCAGGTTGGCGACGTCGGCGGGCGTGAGGCTCAGCGCCAGGTCCAGCTCGCGTCCGGGGTGAGCCTGGAAATGACCGGCAAGCGTGGCGGCGAGCCGTTCCTCCTTGGCGGGTTCGATCCCCAGCATGCCGGTCTGCCCGGCGATCTCGGCCAGGTGCCCCGGCCGGGGGGTGACCACGATCAGGCGGCCGCCCGGGCGCAGGACGCGGGCGAACTCGGGCGCGTTGCGCGGCGCGAACACGACGGTGACGACGTCGACGGCGTCGTCGGCCAACGGCAGCGGCTGCCACACGTCGCCGACGAGGTTGACCGCCTCCGGGTTCAGCCGCGCCGCCCGGCGCAGTGCGAACTTCGAGATGTCCAGGCCGACGGCCGCCGCCGGCGTCCGGTTCAGCACGGCACGGAGGTAGTGGCCGGTGCCCGTACCGGCGTCGAGCACCGCAGTCCCGGCGCCGGCCAGGAAGGAGGCAGCGAGCTCGGCGACGGCCTCGGCCAATCCCCGGTAGTGACCGGCGGACAGGAAGTCGAAACGGGCTGCCACCATGGCGGCGGAGTCTGCCTCGAAGACGGTGCCCTTGCCGGTCAGGAAGTTGAAGTACCCCTGCTTGGCGGCGTCGAAGCTGTGCCCGGCGGCGCAGACAAGGGGGCGGCCCGGGCCGCCCGCTTCGAAGGGGCTCCGGCACACGGGGCACACGAGGGCGGCAAGGCTGGCGGCGGGCATAGACTCCATCGTAGGCCGCGGGCCACGGCCGGCGCCGAGCCGCTGCGGGCAGCGGGCCGCCGGTGTGAGGTATTTCACCTACCGGGCGGCAGGGGCTAGGCTCGCACTCGTGAAATCCGAACAGCTGCCCCTGCTCAAGTCCGTTTCGGCCCCCGCCGTGCACCCTGACGGGTCCCGGGCCGTCGTGTCCGTGGTCCGCCCCGATTTCGACGCCGACGCCTACGTGGGCCAGTTATGGGAGGTGCCGGTGGATCCGGCGCTCCGGCCGCGCCGGATCACCCGCGGATTCCGCGACACGGCACCGGACTTTTCTCCTGACGGGCAGGTGCTGGCGTTCCTCCGGGCCGAGCCGGGAGGCAAGCCGCAGCTGCACATCGTCGAGGCGTTGGGCGGCGAGCCCGTGCCCGTGACGGATGCGCCGCTGGGCGTGAGCGCATTTTCCTGGTCGCCGGATTCCCGCGGCATCGTCTTTAGCGCCAGGACACCCGAGGACGGCCGCTACGGCACGATCGACGGGGTTGCGGCCGGCGCTGAGGACGCCCGCCTGATCACGGACTACCAGTACCGGATGAACGGCGTCGGCTACACGGCGGACAAGCCCCTGCAGCTCTTCGTCATCGCGGTCCCCGGCCTGGACGAGGAACCCAGGGTGGCCCCCGCCGGCCGGGCGCTCAATGCAGCCAATTCCGCCCAGGCCGCCAACGGTAGCGAGGGCGACGGTCACCTGCCGGTGGCACGCCAGCTGACCACGGCCGCAGCCGACCATAACGGCGCCAGCTTCAGCACCGACGGCGGCGCCGTGTACTTCACCGCCGCCCTGCACGAGGGCAGCGACAACGACCTGGCCAGCGGCATCTACCGGCTCCCGCTTGACCCCGCTGCCGGGGGAGACGGCCCCGAAGCCGTGACCACCGGCAACACCGGGATGCTCTCCGTCTCCGCCGTCAGGCAGAGCCGGGACGGGCAGTGGCTGTACTTCGCAGCGCAGGACATCGGCGCCGCGGGTGTGGACTTCGTGGCCCGCAACACCGCGCTCTACGTCATGCCGTCCGCAGGCGGAAACGCCGTGAGGCTGAGCGATCCGGAGTCCATGGATCTGGGTGGCTGGATCGAGTTGCGCGGCGCGGACGGGGCTTTGATCCTGAACAACCGGCGCGGCAGCGTGCAGTTGTTGGAGTTCGGCCCCGGCGGGCAGTGCAGCGTGCTGCACGACGGCGAGCGCGTGGTCAGCGGCGCGGCCGAGCGCGCGGGAACGGTGTTGCTGAGCTTCGCCGATGCGGGGACCGTCGGAGACGTGGCGGTCCTCGAGGGCGGCCGGCTGCGGGTGCTGAGCGATTTCTCAGCGCCGCTGCGCGCCGAGGCCGGGATCATCGCCCCGCAGGAGCTTACCTTTGCGTCCGCGGACGGCTATCCGGTGCATGGCTGGCTGGTCAGGCCTGCCGGGGACGGACGGCACCCCGTGCTGCTCAACATCCACGGCGGCCCGTTTGCCCAGTTCACGGGGGCACTCTTCGACGAGGCCCAGGTGTACGCGGCGGCGGGGTACGCCGTGCTGATGTGCAATCCGCGGGGTTCCGCCGGGTACGGCCAGGCCCACGGCCGCACCATCAAGGGACGCATGGGAACCGTGGACATGCAGGACGTCCTGGCCTTCCTGGACGGGGCGTTGCAGAAGTTCGAGGAGCTGGACGCGGACGCCCTCGGCATCATGGGCGGATCCTATGGCGGCTACCTGACGGCCTGGACCATCAGCCACGACCACCGCTTCAAGGCCTCCATCGTGGAGCGGGGCTTCCTGGATCCGATGAGCTTCACGGGTTCCTCCGACATCGGCTGGTTCTTCGGCGGCGAGTACACCGGCCGCTCGGCGGAGGAGATGGCGGCGCAAAGCCCCATGGCCCGGGTGGACCAGGTGCGGACGCCCACCCTCGTCATCCACAGCGAGGAGGACCTGCGCTGCCCGGTGGAGCAGGGCCAGCGCTACTTCACCGCGCTCAAGCAACTCGGCGTGGAGGCGGCCTTCCTGGTCTTCCCGGGAGAGAACCATGAGCTGTCCCGGTCCGGCACCCCGCATCACCGCCGGCAGCGCTTCGACCAGATCCTGCGGTGGTGGTCACACCATCTCCCGACGGCGGCCAACCCCGCCCCGGCAGACTAACCGGCAAACTAACCGGCGGGCTCGCCCGGCAGGAACCCCAGGCCCTGCCGGGCGTGCGTGATGTCCGGCTGGGACCAGCGCTCGGAGTATTCGGCGTTGCTGCTGAGCGATCGCAGCTCCGCCCGGTCCAGGTAGATAATGCCGTGCAGATGGTCGGTCTCGTGCTGCACGATGCGGGCCTGCCAGCCGGTGAAGTCACGCTGCTGCGCGGTGCCGTCCACCGCGGTGAAATCCAGGCGCACGGATTCCGGGCGCAGCACGGCCGCCTGCAAACCGTTCAGCGAGAGGCATCCCTCATAGAACGCTCTCTGCGCCGTTCCCAGCGGCTCGTAGCGCGGGTTCAACATGGCGAAGAACGGCAGGGCCTCCCGGCCGCGGACCGCCGCGACCTCCGGGTCGACGTCGAACTTGTCCTCAAGGACGGCCAGCTGCAGGGGAATACCGATCTGCGGTGCGGCGAGGCCGACTCCCGGAGCTTTGTGCATGACCCGGCGCAGGAGGTCGATCAGCCGGCCCAGTTCGCCGTCGTCGATCTGGCCGGTAAAGGGCACGGCCTGTTGACGGAGCACCGGGTGGCCCACTTGAACGATCGGCGGCAGCACCCCGGCGTTCAGGATCTGATCGACGATTTCCTGGATGCGTTCGGCGCTGACATCCGCGATGGACGCCTCGTGACCTGTGGGGTTCCTGCTGTCTGGAGACATGGAAACAGACTACTGGTGTCCACACGCGGAAGTGACGAAATCGTAGATGCGTCCGCGCAGTTGCGCGCCGGCGTCGATCTTGAGTTCTCCCTCCCGTCCGGCGACGGTGACGTGCAGCGGGAGCAGCGTGCCGACCTTGTCTTCTGCCACGGCGTGCGGGTCGCACCGCGCGGGACGGATGCCCAGCCGCAGCTCGCGCCCGGGTCCGGCGGCGTCGACCCGCACCCCGCCGGGCCAGGGAGCACTCGGATCCTCTTCGAGCAGGGTGGTCCCGCCGATGCTGTTGATGGTCAGCTCCCCGCCCGCACCCGCAGCACCGCCGGCCGGGTACCGCGGGGTGATCACCAGCCGCAGGACGGCGCTCCCGCCGCCCTGCGCTAGTTCGAGATCCGGACTGAGGCGCAGGTCCGCAACCGCGGCGGCGGCCTGCGCCACACACAGTTCGGCATTGTTCCGGGCCAGGACGCCGAAGGGGTCCGCCGCCGCCACCGTGACCGGATTGCCGGCGGTCCCGGTGGCGGACGCGAGCCGGACCTCGACGACGGCGGCCGGTTGCGCTGCGGTTTCGCCGGGCTGCGGCGCCGAGTCGGAAGGGGACGCCCGGTCCGGGCAGGAGGCGGCGGGCAGCTGGGCGGGAAGACTCTTAGTCTGGCCCGGCGGTAATTCGGTTCCGGCGGCTGCCGACGTCCAACTGATACCGCCAGCAAAAAACGGGCTCTTCAGCTCGGCGGCGAGCACGGTGACGGCCCCGCCGCCGGTGTTGGTCAGTTGGATCTCGATGATCCGCTTGCTGTAGTTGTCGCGGAACTGGCTGATCTGCGCGGTCAGTGGACTCGTCCCGGCAGGCGCCGGCGGCGACCCGCTGCCGGGAGCGGCGCTGCCCGAAACGGCGCTGCCGGAAGCGGCGCTGCCGGAAGCGGCGCTGCCGGAAGCGGCGCTGCCGGGAGCGGTAGGGCCGGGCGCGGCGCTGCACGACGCGGTTGCCAGCAACGCCAGCACGACGGCGGACCAGCGAAGGGTCCGGGGGAGGCTGCCCATGCGGCCAGTGTAGGCCGAGGGACCAGCGGCCGGTACGGCCCCCGAACGTTCACCCCTCCGGATCCCGCCGCGGCTACTGCATGGTGAACCGGCGGGCCACCAGCCGGTTGGCGGCCGGAACGGCGGCAAAGGCGGCGACGGCGCCGTCCCGGGCGGCCAGCAGCCCTCCCCGCAGCGGCCGGCCAAGCGCCATGTTGATCTCCGACTGCCGCACCGCCCGTACCGCCTGCCGCCTCCGGTTCCGCTCGAACGCCGGCAGGTCGGTGCTGCTGCCGCCGGCCACGACTGCCGGCACCAGCGGTGCGAGTGCCAGCGCGTCCAGCCAACCCAGGTTCATGCCTTGGCCCCCAATCGGGCTGATCTCGTGTGCAGCGTCGCCGATCAGGATGCAGCGTCCGGTGACCATCCGTCGGACCAGGCGGGAGCGGACGCCGAAGCCGCTGAGCATGCTGTTGGTCCCGGCGTCGACGTCGATGCCGGTCCGCCGCCGGACTTCCCGGGCCAGCCAGGCGGCGTCCGGCGCTTCGGCGTAAGGTGCTGCGCCCGCCGGACCCAGCCGGACCACCCACCGTCGCAGCGTCCCCGGCAGCGGAAACGACTCCACGATCCCGTCCGGGGCGAGGAAGAGCGCGGCCGCGGGCCCGAAGTCGGTGCTGTCGGCAAAGTCGCCCATCAGGTACCGGTCCGGGTAGTTCCTGCGCCGCAGCGGAGCGCCGAGTGCCGCCCGGGCCACAGACCGCACCCCGTCGGCGCCGATCACCACGCGCGCCGTGTAGCTGACCGGGCGTCCGTCCACGCACGCTTCAACCGTGGCCCGGCAGCCGTCGTCGTGCAGTCCCGTGACGCGCACGCCGCGGCGCAGGGCTTCCGGGCGGAGCCTGTGCACCCGTTGTGCCAGGACCGCCTCGGTGGAGCCCTGCGGCAGGGACAGGACGAACGGGAAGCGTTGCGACACCCGGGCAAAGGACATCCGCGCCAGCGTGGCGCCGCCGCTGATGGCCACGCCGTGCCGGATTGGGACGCCGAGGCGGACAAGATCCTCGGACACCCCGATCCGCGCGAGGGCCTCCAGGGCCGGTGGGTGGATGCCGATGGCCCGCGAGTGCGGTTCGGGGCCGGTCCGCTGCTCCAGTACCGTGACGTCCACCCCCTCCTGCAGCAACAAGGCGGCCAGGAACAGTCCCACTGGGCCGCCGCCAATGATCACGACGTCGGTCATGCGCCGGCCCCGGCGCGTCGCCCGTGCGCCTTGCCGAGGATCAGCAGGTTGCGATAGGGGGAGCGGGGCAGCACGGTCCAGCCCGGGGGAGCGGCGTCCCGCAGTTCGGCAGCGGTGTAGCTGCGCCGGATCGACGTCAGGCCGTCCTGCCTGATGTAGGAACCGCGGAGGGGCAAGGCGCCGGCGGAGAACAGCGCGAAGGCGGCCGCGCTGCGCCGGAGGTCGTTGTGGATGACCGTGCCGGCGCTCAGGGCGGCGGATTCGGCGAGGAAACCGGCCAGCTCGTCGGGTCGCAGGTGGTGCAGCACGTGGTTGGACACCACGACGTCGAAGCGGCCCCCGTCGCGCAGCAGTTGGGCCGCCGTCTGCCGCCGGAAGGTCACGCCGGCGTGCCCCCGCCGGCCGGCGGCGAACGCGGCGGCCCGCGGGTCCGGGTCGATTGCCGTGACCGCCAGGCGAAGCCCGTCGCGGGCCGCCCAGCGGGACAAGAGCACGGCCACGTCGCCGCCGCCGCAGCCGATGTCCAGCAGCGTGGTGGCGGTTTCCGCGGAGAGGAGCGGCCTCAGCCGTTGCCGGTAGATGCCCCGCCAGCCCGCTACCGCGCGGTTGACCATGGCGAACTGGGCGTAGGTGCGGTCCAGCCGGGCGGGATCGCAGTCGGGCCGGTCCATCTCCTCGACGGCGTCCACGGCGCGGGTTCGCAGCAGAAGCATGGTGTCGCTGCTCAGGCCAGGGCTGATTCCGGCCGGAGCATCCCCCGCTGTTCCGCAGCGGCGTCGGGCCCGGCGGCCTGCGGTGCCGTGATCTTGGTGAACAGTGCGGTTTCCACCGTCAGCCCCGGGCCGAACGCCATCGAACAGATGCGTTCCCCGCTTCCGGCGTCGTCCGTTGCGTCCCCGGCCGCGTCTGTGCAGGCGGGGAGATCCAGGATGTGCCGGATGACGAACAGGACCGTGGCGCTGCTCATGTTGCCGTAGTTGCGGAGCGTTTCCCGGGCCGGCAGCAGCTGCTCATCGCTGAGCTCCAGCCTGGACTGCACCTTGTCCAGGATGCTCCGGCCGCCGGGATGGATGGCCCAGTGCCGGATGTTCCGGTAGGGGAGCCCGCCCAGCGACGGGTCCCTGGCCAGCAGCGGTTCGAGGGCGCCGATAATGTGGTCATCGATGATGTGCGGGACGTACGTGCCGAGGACCATTTCGAAGCCCTCGTCCCCGATGTTCCATGCCATGGCCTCTTCGCCGACAGGCGTCAGGACCGTTTCAAAATGGTCCAGGCTCAGCAGCGCGGGCTGGGCCGGGAAATCCCGGGCGCTGATGACGGCGGCGGCCGCGCCGTCGGCGAAGAGTGCTGACCCCATGATGGTGTCGGGGTCATTGGAGGTCCGGACGTGCAGGGAACAGAGTTCCGCGCAGACCACCAGCACCACGGCCTCCGGGTCGGCGTCGCAAAAGGATTTGGCGGCCCGCAGTGCCGGGAAGGCGGCGTAGCAGCCCATGAAGCCCAGGTGGTAGCGCTGGACCGCAGGGTTCAGCCCGAGCGCGCGGACAATCTTGAAGTCCGGTCCGGGGTTGAAGAAGCCCGTGCAGGAGACGGTGATCAGATGGGTGATGTCCGCCGGAGCGATGTCCGGGCAGGCGGCGACGGCCTGCTCCGCCGCCGCGATGAAGAGCTTGGTGGCTTCAACGGCGAAAATGTCGTTCCTGACCTTGGTGCTGGGGCGCAGCAGCAGGCCGGTGGCGGGATCGAAGAACTGCGGGTTCTCGGCCCGGCTGCGGGTGGTCAGTTCGCCGACTGCCGTGTAGCGCGTGTCGATGGCCGCGGAGTCGAAACAGGTGCTGACGAGCCGGGAGCCGAGCCGGCTGAGTCCGGGCTGGGCGGCAAACACGTCGCGGGCTTCGGCCTGGATCAACACGGTGGGCGGGACAGCAGTTTCCAGGGACCTCAGGTAGACCGTCATGGTTCATTCTCAGTGAGTCCGCGGGATATGACAATGGATTCCCGGCAGTGGAAACTCGCCCCACCGACTGTTCTAAGCTGGTCACAACGAGCCGGGCGGCGCGGTCGGAGTACCGCTGATACCGCGCCGGCCCACAGAGGGAGACAAGATGAGCATGGCCACCGGAACGGACGCGCCGACGGAGTCACAGCTGCCTGCGCTGCACGTTGCCGACACTCACGCGCTGATCCGTGTGCAGGGCGCGCGGGAAAACAACCTCAAGGACGTCAGCGTCGAAATCCCGAAACGCCGGCTGACCGTGTTCACCGGCGTCTCCGGCTCGGGCAAGAGCTCGCTCGTGTTCGCCACCATCGCCGCCGAGTCGCAGCGGATGATCAACGAGACCTACAGCGCCTTTGTCCAGGGATTCATGCCCACCCTCTCGCGGCCCGAGGTGGACCACCTCGAGGGGCTGACGACGGCGATCATCGTGGACCAGGAGCGGATGGGGGCGAACCCCCGCTCCACGGTGGGCACCGCCACCGATGCCAACGCAATGTTGCGCATCCTCTTCAGCCGGCTGGGATCCCCGCATGTGGGGCCTCCGACGGCTTTCTCGTTCAACGTCCCGACGCGGAAGGCCAGCGGGGTGATGAGCACCGAGAAAGCCGGCGGCAGGGTCGAGAAGAGCGTGGTGCAGAACGCGGTCTACCTGGGCGGCATGTGTCCCCGGTGCGAGGGCATGGGCTCGGTCTCCGACTTCGACCTCACGGCGCTTTACGACGAGACCAAGTCGCTCGCCGGCGGTGCCCTGACGATTCCCGGCTACAGCATGGACGGCTGGTACGGCCGCATCTTCAGCGGCGCCGGCTTCGATATGGACAAGCCGATCGCGAAGTTCACGAAAAGGGAAATTCAGGACCTGTTGTACAAGGAACCGACCAAAATCAAGGTCGAGGGTATCAACCTTACGTACGAGGGGCTGATCCCCAAGATCCAAAAATCCATGCTTTCCAAGGACGTCGACGCGATGCAGCCTCACGTCCGCGCCTTCGTGGAGCGCGCCATCACATTCCAGTCCTGCCCCGAGTGCGACGGCACGCGGCTCAGCCCGGAGGCCAGGTCCTCGAAGATCCGGGGCAAGAACATCGCCGAGCTGTGCGCGATGCAGATCAGCGACCTCGCCGGCTGGGTCCGCGAACTCGAAGAGCCCTCGGTCGCGCCGCTCCTCAACGGCCTGCAGCACCTGCTCGACTCGTTCGCCGAAATCGGGCTGGGTTACCTCTCGCTGGACCGGCCGGCGGGCACCTTGTCCGGCGGCGAGGCGCAGCGCACCAAGATGATCAGGCACCTGGGTTCGTCCCTCACGGACATCACCTACGTCTTTGACGAGCCAACGATCGGCCTGCACCCGCACGATATCGAGCGGATGAACCAGTTGCTGCTGCAGCTGCGCGACAAGGGCAACACGGTGCTCGTCGTCGAGCATAAGCCGGAGACCATCGCCATCGCGGACCACGTCGTTGACCTCGGCCCGGGCGCAGGCACCGAAGGCGGCAGTGTCTGCTTCGAGGGAAGCGTTGAGGGGCTGCGGCGCAGTGACACCATCACCGGCCGCCACCTCGACGACCGGGCCGCCGTCAAGGACTCGGTGCGTAAGCTGTCCGGCAGGCTCGAGGTGCGTGGCGCCTCGACGCACAACCTCAAGGCGGTCGACGTCGACGTCCCCCTCGGCGTGCTTTGCGTCGTCACCGGTGTCGCGGGCTCGGGCAAGAGCTCGCTGATCCACGGCTCGGTCGCCGGCCGCGACGGCGTTGTGGTGGTCGACCAGGGTGCCATCAAGGGATCCCGGCGCAGCAACCCGGCGACGTACACGGGCCTCCTCGAGCCGATCCGCAAGGCTTTCGCCAAGGCCAACGGCGTGAAGCCGGCGCTCTTCAGCTCCAACTCTGAAGGCGCCTGCCCCACCTGCAACGGCGCGGGCGTCATCTTCACCGAACTGGGCGTCATGGCTACCGTCGAGTCCACCTGCGAGGACTGCGAAGGCAGGAGGTTCCAAGCGTCAGTCCTGGAATACAAGCTCGGCGGCCGCAACATCGCCGAGGTGCTGGCAATGTCGATGACCGAGGCCGAGATTTTCTTTGGCGACGGGGAGGCCCGGACGCCGGCGGCCCACAAGATCCTCGGCCGGCTCGTGGACGTCGGGCTCGGCTACCTCACGCTCGGCCAGCCGCTCACCACGCTGTCCGGCGGCGAGCGGCAGCGCGTCAAACTGGCCACCCAGATGGCGGAGAAGGGCGAGGTCTACGTCCTCGACGAGCCGACCACCGGGCTGCACCTTGCCGACGTCCAGAACCTCCTGGGGCTGCTGGACCGGCTGGTCGACTCGGGTAAGTCGGTGATCGTCATCGAGCACCACCAGGCGGTCATGGCGCACGCCGACTGGATCATCGACCTGGGCCCCGGCGCGGGCCATGAAGGCGGCCGGATCGTTTTCGAGGGCACGCCCGCCGGCCTGGTCGACGCCAGGTCGACCCTCACCGGCGAGCATCTGGCGGCCTACGTCGGAGCGGCCTGACCGCTCGTCCTGGGCGCAATCCCGCCGATGTCCACCAGAAGGTGGGACGGTCCGCGCAGGAACGGACTCGGCCGGTAAGGGGGCGGATCGTCGACCAGTTGCGAGTTCTCGATTCGACGGGCGAATTCGCTGAGGGCGATCTGGGCTTCCAACCGGGCGAGCGGCGCGCCGAAACAGAGGTGGACGCCGCCGCCGAAGCCGAGGTGTTGGTTGTTGCGCCGGTCCGGGATGAAGACGTCGGGGTCGTCGGTGTGGGCGGGATCGCGGTTGCCTGCGGCCAGGAGCAGCGTGAACGAGGAGCCTGCGGGAATGGTCGTCCCGGCGACGTCGATATCGTCCAGGGCCGTGCGGAACGGGACGAAATGCACGGGCGGCTCGTACCGCAGCAACTCCTCGACCATGGGGATCGCCAGCTCAGGGTCATCACGCAGTCTCTCGAGCTCACGGGGGTGGCGGAGCAAGGTCAGTACGCCGTTGGAGATGAGGTTCACCGTGGTTTCGTGTCCGGCGATGAGCAGGAGAAGTCCGGTGCTCACGAGCTGGTCGCCCTCCATGCGGCCTTCCGGGCCGTCGTCGGCCGCCATCGCCGAAAGCAAGTCGGTGCCCGGCGACTGCCGGTGGGCCTCGACCAGCTCTTCCATGTAGGAGCGCAGCTCCGCACCTGCCTCGGCCCGCTTCTTTTGCTGTGTTTCCGGGTCGAGCCGGGGATCCGTCGACTGCAGCGCAATGTCCACCCAGATCCGGAAGCGCTGTTCGTCGCCGGGAGGTACGCCCAGAAGCTCGCAGATGACGGTGACGGGGAGCGGATACGCCAGGTCTTCGACGACGTCGATCCTGCGGCGGCCCGCCATGTCGTCGATCAGCCCGGTGACGATGTCCCTCATCCGCGCTTCCATCCCGGCGACCCGGCCTGGCGTCCTGGGCGGTCCGAAGTGGCGCATGGCGAGCCGGCGGAATCGGTCGTGATCCGGCGGATCCATGCTGAGGAAGGTGGGCGTCATGCCGGGGCCGCCGCCGGCGCCATCGGCTCCTTCAGCGCCGCCGTCACCCACGGTGACGCCGGCCGCGGCGGCAGCGGGGTTGCGGGTGATGTCGGAGCTAACCCGCGGGTCGTGGAGGAGCGAGGCGATCTCCGCGTAGGTGCTCACAAGGTAAGAACCGTCCGGCAGCAGCGTTACCGGGGTGCGGCGGAGCTCGGCGTAGAGCGGGTAGGGGTTGGCCCGGTTGGAGTAGTCGAGGATCTGCTCCCAGGCGTTGGGCTGGGTCATGGCGAAATCTCTCCTTGCTGGTGGGGCCGGCTTCCGCCCGTTTTGCCAGCTCACAGGACGGGCCTTCACGGACGTCGGGGGTGGGTCAAGCGGGCACGGCGCTCATTGGGGTCGTGACCGGTCACAACGACGGTCGCGTCCTGGGTGGGGGAGACGGCGGGCGGGAAACCCGCCGGCACCGGCTGCCCGCCGTCCGCGCAGTCAACGTGGTGGAACGACGGCGGGAAGGGAGCGGCTTGCTCGATCAGCGGTTCGTAAAATTCGAGCCACTTGTTTTGATTGAAAGCCACAGCGGCCACGATGCGGCCCTTGTAGCCATAGGCGGCCACGAAGCGTCGCAGGGCCACCGATCCCTGGACGATGGCGACCTGGTCGGCGGCCGAGGGCACACCGACGCTTTTGATTTCGGTCCCGAACTGGACGGACCAGAATTTGGGCACCGCCAGGTGCGGCCACCGCTCGGTCTCGCCGCTGACCATGTTGTGCGCCGCGACCTCCGCCTGTGAGATCGCGTTGCCCCAGTGCTCGACGGCGAGGAATTGGTAGCCGTACATCGGCTGCGGCGCGCGCGCCACGTCGCCGGCGACGAAGACGTCGTCGGTGACCAGGCCGTTGGCGTCGAAGGCGCGGCAGCCGGCGTCGCACGCGACACCCCACTGGCCGCAGGCCAGACCGGAATCTGCCAGCCATTCGACGTTGCGGACAGCCCCCAGCGCAGCCACCGCCACGTCGATCTCCAGCGAGGTGCCGTCCGACAGATGGGCCCGGCGCAGTTGGCCCCCGGCGTCGCCTTCGAGGGACACCACCCGGACGCCGCAGCGCAGATCCACACCGTTCTCGAGCTGAAGTTCCCCGGCGATTCCGCCGATCACCCCGCCAAGCGCTGCACTGAGCGGTGCCGGGCCGGCTTCCGCCACGGTGACCGGCAGGCCAAGCTCGCGGCACACCGAGGCAACTTCGCAACCGATGAACCCGGCGCCAATGACAAGCACCCGGCGGGGTCGGGCCGCCAGGAGGGCGCGCAGCGTCGCGGAATCCTCCCGGGTCCGCAAGGTGAGAACGCCGGCCAGCGAGGCCTCCGCCGTATTGGGCCAGGCACGGGCCCGCACGCCGGTGGCGATCAACAGCTTGTCGAAGCCAATCCGTGCACCGTCGGCGAGCTGAACCTGTTTGGCGGGCAGATCCAGCCCCGTCGCGGCCACGCCCAGCCGCCACACGGCATCAATATCCCGGTGGCGGGGGAGTGAGGTGTCCTCCGACGGCACCGACCCGGCCAGGACCTGTTTGGAGAGCGGCGGCCGGTCGTAGGGCTCGTGAGGTTCCTCGCCGATGAGCGTCAACGAGCCGGCAAAACCTTCCTCCCGCAGCCGTTCCGCCGCGCGCAGACCCGCCACTGATGCTCCGACGACGACGATCCGTCCGATCCGCTTGAACGCGCCGCCGTTGCCCTCGAAGCCGGCAGCTGTGACGGAAACAGTCCCTGTGGTCGGAGCCGGCCGGGTCGGACTCGACGGCGGTCGGTCCGCATCCAGCTCCTCGAACTGGATGGCCTGAACCGGACATGCGGCGGCTGCCCGCCGAATCCTTGTGCGCTGCCCGGCGTCGGGATCCGGGTCGTAGGTAAGGGCTTCGTCCCCTTGGATCGTGAACACGTCCGGGGCAAGAAAGGCGCACTGAGCGTACCCCTGGCATTTGGTGAGATCGACGACGAGCCTCATGCCTGACTTCTTCCTCTTGCTGCTGCGCCCGTAGACACCCGCAACGGATCAGGTGAATCGAGTGTAGGCCCGGGAAATTGGCCGCGGAAGGGCCAAGGGTCTGCTCAGCCGGGCGGGCTTACGGAAAGGCAGTGCGAACCCCGCTTCCAGCACCAGTGACAAAGTGCCGATAATCAACATTATGTCAAGTAGAAGTGATTTTGGCCGCTCCTGCAATATCGCGGGTTCCGCTCCCCACGGCTTGAGGTCAACTATGTCAGCCACACGCAGCCGGGAGCCGGCATGTCGACAAGTGACGATCTCGCACAACCGCGCCGTCGCCCCATGAAGGAAGTTCCCAGTAGCGGTCAGTATCATAGGCGGGTCCCAAGGTTCCCCCGGAGAGGTATATCCAGAGTGAGTCCACATACGCCTGACCCCCAATCGGGAGGGTCCTCCCCTGTCCCCTACCCGGGGTATGGAACCCTGGTTGAGGGCAGTCGCAACCAGGCGGGCCGACGTCGGCCCCGTTGGCTGAAGATCACCGGCCTCGCCGCGGTTGTGCTGCTGTTGGGAGTTCTCGCCTTCGGCGGGTACTGGCTGTGGCGCCTCCAGTCGAACATCACCTCCTCCGCACTCGGTGCCGGCGGTGTCCGGACAGAGGGGCCCGTCGACGACGGCAAAGACCGCCTGCAGATCCTCGTACTGGGAAGTGACACCCGGTCCGGGAAGAACGGGCAGTACGGCAGCGCGGCCGATTCCTCAGGGTATGGGCAGTCCGATGTCATGATGCTGCTGGACATCTCCGCCGACAACAACAATGTCAACGTCATCAGCTTCCCGCGCGACCTTCTCGTGGACGTTCCGGCCTGCACGGACCACACCACCAACCAGCAACACGACGCGCGCCGCAGCGTGATGATCAACAGCGCCATGGCCGACGCCGGCATCGGCTGCGCCGTGGACACGGTGAACAAGCTGACCGGCCTGGAAGTGGACCACTTCATGATGGCCGACTTCAACGCCGTCAAGGAACTCTCCAATACCGTCGGCGGCGTCGACGTCTGCGTCAACACTGCCGTCTCCGACCCCGACTCCGGCCTCCGGCTGCCCAAGGGGACCTCCAAAGTCCAGGGTGACCAGGCCCTGGCCTTCTTGCGCACCCGTCACGCCTTCGCCGACGGCGGGGACCTGGGCCGGATCAAGGGCCAACAGTCTTTCCTGGCCTCCCTGACCCGCAAGCTGAAGGCGGAAGGGACCCTGGGTGACCCCCAGAAGGTCCTGTCCATCGCCGACACCATGACCAAAAACTTGACGGTTGATGAGGGCCTCGCCTCGGTCCCCACGATGCTGACCCTCGCCGGCCGGCTCAAGAACATCGATCCGGCGAAGGTCAACTTCATCACGGTACCCACCGTGCCGGCCGCTTCGGATCCCAACCGGCTGGCGCTCAATGAACCCGCGGCCACAGACCTGTTCGCAGCCCTGCGCCGCAGCGCCGACCTGACCCAGAGCGCGCCGGCAACCGCCCCTTCCACGGATCCAGCCACTACGGCCGCAGCGCCGGCTTACAACAAGGCGCTCCAGCCCGTCACGGTCGCCAACGGGACCAACGTGTCAGGCCGGAGCAATGAAATCGGGGCGCAGATAACCGGGGCCGGCTTCACCAAACTTGCCCGGATCCAGGCCCAGCCCCGGGCGCAAAGCATGGTCTACTACGGACCCGGCTTCGCCGACGTCGCCACGGACATCGCTGGGATATTCGGGCTGCCGCCCACGAGCGTTCAGCAGGTACCCGGCGTCCAGGGCGTCCAGTTCTATGCCGGCGAAGATTTCACCACCGGCACAAAACCAACACCGCCAGCGGCCCAGGCCGCCGGTGGCGTGGTCGCCCAGACGGCCAACGATCAAACCTGCCAGGCCACCAGCTCCGGCGGCTAGGCAGGACTACTGACCAATAGTGCGCGGCCGCCGGCCGGGTGTCAGTCTTGGCGGCGCCTACTTGGCCTGATAAGAGTCCACCACCTGCTGCAGTAGAGGTTTGTAGCGGTCCCAGGATTCGGCGGGAGTTGCGACCACCAGGACGCTACTCCCCCGGGTTCCTGCCACGAGGCACGCCAGCTCACGGTATTCGTGGCCGCCGATGCTGGTCACGTAGCTGTCGGCCACGCAGGAACCGGTGCCGCCGCGGAACGCCATCCCGTCCCGGCTAGCCGTCCGGGTCACGGATGCGGCGTGTTCGCCCGTGAGATGGTCGAGGCGGAACTGGGGCCAGTTGGCCTGTGACTCGTCCCCCTGCCGCGGTGTGGCGTTGAGGTAGACCTGCAGGTCACCGTTTGGCGCCCGGATTTCTGCGGAAACGCTTCCAGTATCGCTTTGTGCCGGACTCGCCTCGGGCGGGACGGACAAGACTCCCGTTCCGTCTGGAAGTTCCATTGTGCTCCACCCGTCCGGGGTGGGGGCCGCCTGAAACCAGGCCAACTGCGTTGATGCGGGCGGCACAGCCGTTGCTATCCGGCTGGGCGCCCGGGAACTGCAGCCACCCAAGAGCATTACCGCGGTGGCCGCCGCTACCCCGGCGAACAACTGCACCCTGCTGCGGCCTGCCGGCCCCCGGGGCAACGATGCCGGCGCGCTACCTGTTGCCGTCACCATCGTCCGGGCCTCCGGCATTGTCCGCGTCACGATCATTTCCCATAGGTGCGCGCGGAGCCGGCGGCGCAACAACCGGCGGCGGTGCCGGAGCCGGCGGCGCAACAACCGGCGGCGGTGCCGGAGCCGGCGGCGCAACCACCGGCGTCGGCGTTAGGTCCGGGGTCGCAGTCCCCGCTTTGGGCTGCGGGGAGGGTGTCACGGCGGCTGGGACTGTTGTGACGGTGGACGGCGACGGGGCCGGTGCCACCGATGGTCCGCCGAAGCATGCTCCCAGCAGCAGGGTGGTGCCCAGTGTTGCTATAGCCAACACGGGGCGAGGATTCTTCATCGTGTACTCCTCGGGTCTGGCCCGACAGGGACGTCTGGCTCGAAGTAATAGACGGTCCCGGGAGCCTCCAGGTTCAATGCATGGCTCCATCTCGTGCGCCGTGGTGCCAGCGCATGCCAGCGCATTCTTGCTGCCGCAAACTGCGGGAGGGCACGGCTTGGGTTCTGTGCGTGCTGCCGGTAGCGTGAGCCGGGGCACACCGCGCCAGCACCGCGGGAACTTCTAAGGAGCGAACCATGAGCAGTTCACACCGGACATCGACTCAGGATCCCGACGCCGTCGTCGAGCTGAACCCCTTGTTCAGCCGCCCGGGCGAATCCACCACGTTCCCCCGCTTCACGATCCCGGGCGGAGAGTCCTTGCCCTCCACCGCCTATCAAGTTGTCCACGACGAGGCGATGCTGGACGGGAACGCCCGGCTGAATCTGGCAACGTTCGTTGGCACCTGGATGGAACCCGAAGCATCAAGACTTTACGCCGAGACTTTCGACAAGAACATGATCGACAAGGATGAATACCCGCAGACGGCACTGATCGAGACGCGGTGTTGGCGGATGCTCGCGGACCTGTGGAACGCACCCGATCCGGCAGCGACTATCGGCACCTCCACGATCGGTTCCTCCGAGGCCTGCATGCTCGGCGGCCTGGCCTTGAAGCGCCGATGGCAGCATGCCAGGCGCGCAGCCGGCCTGCCGGCGGACAAACCCAACCTGGTTCTCAGCTCTGCCGTGCAGGTGTGCTGGGAGAAATTCTGCAATTACTGGGAGGTGGAGCCCCGCTTTGTTCCGGTGTCGAAGGAACACCAGATGCTCGACGGCCACGACCTGGACTCGTACGTCGACGAGAACACCATCGGCGTCATCGCCATTATGGGCGTGACCTACACCGGCGCCTACGAACCGGTCCAGAAAATCGCTGCGGCCCTGGACGAAATCCAGGCCCGCCGCGGCCTGGACATTCCGATCCACGTCGACGGCGCCTCCGGTGCCATGATTGCGCCCTTCCTGCAGCCGGACACCGTCTGGGACTTCCGACTCCCCCGGGTCGCTTCGATCAACACCTCGGGCCACAAGTACGGTCTGGTGTATCCGGGCCTCGGCTGGGTCATCTGGCGGGATAAACAGGCGCTGCCCGATGACCTGATCTTCCATGTCAGCTACCTGGGCGGGGACATGCCGACCTTCGCGCTGAACTTCTCGCGGCCCGGCGCCCAGGTGCTGCTGCAGTATTACCTGTTCCTCCGGCTCGGCTTCGCCGGCTACAAGTCGGTCCAGGCCACCTCCCGGGACGTGGCTCTCTATCTGTCCGGTGAAATCGGGGCGATGGAGCCCTTCACCCTCTGGAGCGACGGATCCGACATCCCGGTTTTCGCGTGGCAGCTCACCGACGGCCACACCGGAAACTGGAACCTGCACCACCTCTCCGAACGGCTGCGCATGAACGGCTGGCTCGTCCCGGCCTACCCGCTGCCTGATGGGCTGGGCGAGATCACGGTGCAGCGAATCGTCGTCCGTAACGGTTTCACCCGGGATCTCGCATCCAGTTTCCTGGCAGACCTGAAGAAGGAGGTCGCCTACCTGGACGCACTTACCGCACCGATGCCCGCCACCGGGAAAACGCAAGCTTTCCACCACTAACCAGCAGACACCGCCAAGGGAGCCATCGTGTGCCGACTGTTTGGCCTGCATGCAGGCCCGCAACCCGTCCGTGCGACGTTCTGGCTCCTGGACGCCCCGGACAGCCTCTCAAACCAGAGCCGGAGGGAACCCGACGGCACCGGCATCGGCACCTACGACGCGGACGGCAGAGCCCATGTGGCCAAGCAGCCGCTCGCCGCCTGGGAGGACCATGCCTTCGCACGCGAGGCACGGAATCTGAAGAGCACCACGTTCCTGGCCCACGTCCGCTATGCCAGCACCGGCGCGCACACCATGGTCAACACGCATCCGTTTGAGCAGGACGGCCGGCTGTTCGCCCACAACGGCGCCTTCGGTGGCCTCGGGCAGCTCGATCAACACCTGACCGGGCTCGGGGTCGCCGACCTCGTGCACGGCGAGACCGACAGCGAACGCCTCTTCGCCCTCATTACCGCCGAGAGCCGGAGGGCTGGCGGGGACGTCACAGAGGGCATCACCCGCGCCATCACGTGGGTCGCCGAGCGATTGCCGGTCTACAGCCTGAACCTCATTCTGACGACGGCGACGGATCTGTGGGCGGTCAGGTTCCCGGCCACCCACGAGCTGCATCTCCTGCACAGCGACCCGTCGCGCGTCTACGGACCGGCAGCTCCTCTGGAAGCACGGAGCCACCGCATCCACGCCCGCAGTGAAGACCTCGCCCGTTCTTCACACGTCCTCATCGCCACCGAACCGATGGATCACAACCCGGGCTGGCACGCGATGGCGCCCGGGGAACTGGTGCACGTGGGTCCGGATCTTGCAGTGACCACGGCCTTCCCCTTCCCGGATGCTCCCGCGCACCCGCTCACCGTCGCGGACCTCGAACCGTCCGCAGCGGCATCCCAAATATCCTGATTCGGGAAAAGGACTGCGCGCATGGTCGATGCCGCGATCCACCGCAATTGACGATGCCGGCTATTTGTTCTCCCGGACGTAGGTGTCGGGGTCCACGTCGTGTCCTGTGATTCCGCCGGCGTGGGCGGCTTCGAAGGAACAGAACGCCAAGGCCAGGGTGTGGCGGAGATCGAGGCTGGCCTGACGGCGGAAATCGGTCAGCCCCTCGCGTTCTTCTTCGGCCATGTGGTCCCCGTTGACCTCGTTTACCTTCGCCACAGCACGCCACCACTCAGGGGAGCCCGCCGGGTGTGCCTGCACGTCGGCGATCGCGTCCCGGATCTCGTTGTGATCATGAATCGCGTCTGTGGTTTCATCCTCCGGGGTGTCCTTGCCGCCGGCACCCGCTCCCAATGCCAGAAGTTCGGGATAGAACAGCACTTCCTCGGCCTTCGCATGGACCTCCAGCAGAATGCGGAGGCGGGACCAGACGGCCTCCAGGTCTGTGGCCGGGGAGTCCTGCATTTCATCCAGGATCGCAAACATGCGGCGCTGGTCATGGTGGTCGTTAAGAATCACATCCGTGATGTCCATCGTTGTCCTTTCAACACAGGCCCGAAAGTAGTTGCGGAGCAGGATGGAAGATGCAGATCATCCCGCTGATCCCGTGCTTATCTTTCCCTTCGCCGCCGTTCAGGTCCAGCCCGGACCTATGCAGACCTGCGGCTTTCCTGTCGCGGACGAGCCGGTCAGAAGGTGGGAACCGTGAACCCAAGGCCCAGCAGGCCGCGGCCCGACTGTTCCAGGACCGGATCGATGGCCACGGTCGGGTGGTTGACCAGCACGTTCACGTCCCGCTGGATCCGCTGGAGCGGGTGCGTCAGCCGGTGAACGCTCCCTCCCGATCCCGCCATGACCAGACGGACGGCGTCCGCGGAGGCTTCGCCGCTCAAGGCTAGGGACAGCCGGCACCGGGCGCGTTCGTCGTCGGTCAATGCCGGCCTGTTCCCGCCGTCGAGCAATGAGACCAGCCGGAGCGCCTCCTCCCAGTGCAGCCGGGCCGTCGCCACCAGCCCGTATGCCTGTGAGAACCGGGCCTGGGCCAGCGGCGAATCGGCCTGGCGTTCCTCCGTGGTGTTCTTGACTTTGCGCACCAGCAGCCGCTCCCGAAACAGTTCGAGGGCGTGCTCAGCGGCGCCCAGGGCCGCGGAAGGCGCCACGAGGTTCAGAAGTGCCGCCATCGGGGTGTGAAGGAGCGGGTACTGATGGATCCTGCTGCCGGGGTTGTCCGCCGAGGCCAGAAGGGTCCAGTCCAAGGTACGGTGCGTCGGGACGAACAGGTCCTGCGCCAGGATGTCACTGCTGCCTGTCCCCCGGAGGCCGGCCGTGTGCCACACGTCCGGCACCTCAAGCTCGGACACCGGCACCAGGCACTGCAGGCGGAAAGTGCCGTGATCCACGGCCAGCAAGGCCCACTCCGAATGCATCACCCCGGAGGCGAAGGTCCACCGGCCAGAGATGGCGTACCCGCCCGGAACCTTCTCCGCCGACCCGGCGGGCGCCCCGGTAGCGGCCGCCAGCGGTGCGTGACCGCCCGCGAAGACTTCGTCCTGAACCACCTGCGGCCAGCGTGCGAGCATCCAGACGTGTTCGGCCAGGTGCCCGGCTGTCCAGGCAGTGGACGCGCAACCCCTCGCCAGAAGGCGCACGACCTGAGCGTAGGGTTCCACTCCCAGCCCGAATCCGCCGACGCCGGCCGGAGCGAGCATCCGGAAGACCCCGGCCGCCTTCATGTCCTCGATGCTGGATTCCGACAGCTGGCGGGTTCGCTCCGTTTCTTCCGCCCGTTCCCGCAACCGGGGTATGAGCTTCCCGACCCGTGCGAGCAAGTCCTCCGTGCCGTATACGGCCGCGGATGTCCCCGTTGCCGCCGGCGTCCCGGCTTCCGGAGCGGTGACACCTTGCGGTTCCGGGGCCGTTGCGGCAAGCGGCGGGAGGTCCAGGGTGTGTGCGGTGTGGTCGCGCTTGGCAGCAAGGTAGCGATGGTTCTCCGCGGACGCGTGGACCCCAGTGCGGACCAGCTCGGTGATGTCGATGCCGAGGCTGCCGAGCTGGGCGGCTTTGTCCGGGTTGTTGGTCAGCAAGCGGATAGTGGTGGCCCCGACTGAGGCCAGCATCTGTGCGGCGGCGCTGTAGTCGCGCTCATCCTCGCGGTGGCCCAGGGCGATGTTTGCTTCGTAGGTGTCCAGCCCGTCATCCTGCAGGGCGTAGGCATCGAGTTTGGAGTACAAGCCGATCCCCCGGCCCTCCTGGCGGAGATAGACCAGGAACCCGCCGACGGCGGCGATCTCCTCAACGGCCTCGCGCAGTTGCGGGCCACAGTCGCACCGCTGGCTGCCAAACACGTCCCCGGTCAGGCACTCGCTGTGCAGGCGCACCAGCGGCCCGGAAGCCTCCGGCGCCGCGTTCAGTAACGCCTGCTCCCACCCACCGAGGGCGAGCAGGAGGTGCTCCTTGCCGTCAGCCAGCCCGTGGAACGTCAGCACCTCGGCCGTGGCGGTGAAGCCGTCAGGGAAACGCAGCGGCACGGTGACCCGACGGCGGACGACGGCGGGAGCGCCGCTCATCTGCGGGGCAGTGGTCGCGGACACCATAGTCATTTCAGGTCCTCAGGTTTCAGTGCGGGCAGGCGCAGGCTGGCAGGCTGACAGCCTTGCTAGTACTTGAATATTGAACTAAACAGTACGGGCCGTTACTTCACGAGGCAAGTGAAATTCACTGCATGAAGGTTCATGCTTGAACTAAACTGCGTTAGGCTGGCCGCATGGACCCTTCCGTGGAACCGCGCTGGCTCAGCGCCGAGGAGCAGCAGGCGTGGCTGGCGTTTGTAGGCGTGATGATGCGGCTCCCCGCAGCTCTCGACACGCAGCTGCAGCGCGATTCCGGCGTGAGCCACTTCGAATACATGGTCCTCGCCGGACTGTCCGAAGCTCCCGGACGCACGCGGCGCATGAGCGACCTGGCCGGGTTTGCCGAGTCCGGCTTGCCCCGCCTGTCCCAGGTTGTTGGCCGGCTGGAAAAGCGCGGCTGGGTGCGCCGCTCCCCCGACCCAACCGACGGCCGCAGCACCCTGGCCACGCTCACGGAGTCGGGATTGCAGAAGGTTGTCGAGACGGCGCCAGGCCATGTCGAGGCGGTCCGCAGCCTGGTCTTCGACCCCCTGACCAGGGCCCAGTCCCGGCAACTGTCCGAAATCAGCCAACGCGTCATGCGCGCCATCCACCCAGAAACCGGCTGCCCCGGCAGCAACGACTAGCAGCCGGCCGGAAGACGCCACCGCGAACGGATCAACCCGCCTCCGGGCTCACGGGCCGGCATGGGCACTGGCACGGGCACCGCCAGGTGCGCCGAAGGTCACCGCGTCGGTCGTCAGGACGCCCGCCGCGCGGCCGGGCGCCGTCTGGTACTGCCAGTAGAGATTCGTGTGGGCAATGACTTGTTCCGGCGGCGGCGCGCCCCAGGCACCCTGGTCTTCGGTGCTGTGGGCGTCGGACACGAGTGTCACGTCGTAGCCACGGACAAACGCGCCGTGGATCGTGGACCGGATGCACTCGTCGGTTTGTGCACCGGCCACCAGCACGTGTCCGACGCCGGCGGCCGCGAGCACGTCTTCAAGGACCGTGTCTTCGAAGGCGTCGCCGTATGACTTGTGCACCACGGGTTCCGGCTCCAGCGGGTCCAACTCCGGGACGTGCTGCCACGCCTCACTCCCCCGCTCCAGCCGTTCGTCGCAGTGCTGGACCCAGACGATCGGGGCCGCTGCACGGCGCGCCTTCTCCACGAGTGCGGCGACGTTGGCGACCAAGGCGTCGCGCCGGTGCACCCCCTCCACCACACCGTTCTGCACGTCGATCACCAACAACGCTGTATTGGGCCGATCCGGCAACGTTGTCATGAGCGCCTCCTCCTGGTTTCAACTGGAGACGAGCCTAGACGCGTGGCATCCGCAGGACAACGGGCGCGGCTAGGCTGGAAGCATGCCACGTAAGCCTTCCTCCCTGTCCCACCCGCCGTTGACTCAGTCCCACCCGCCGGCGACTCAGCGCACCGTCATTGCCGCTGCTGCCGCCGATACTGTCCTGATCCTGCTTTTCGCCGCGATCGGCCGTGACGCCCACCAGCGCGGCGAGATCATCACCGGGGTCCTGGCGACGGCGTGGCCGTTCCTCGCCGGCGCCGCCGTGGCGTGGCTCGCCCTGCGTCTGTGGAGGGGGCCGCTCGCCCTGTGGCCGGCCGGCGTCGCCGTCTGGATCGGCACGGTGGCCGTTGGCATGTTGCTCCGCGCCGCCACCGGGCAGATCGTGGTCCTGCCCTTCGTGATTGTGGCGCTGCTCAGCCTGGGCGTTTTCCTGCTGGGCTACCGCTTGTTGGTAGCCGCAGCAAGGCGCATCCGGGGACATCAGCGGAGCTGATGGACTAGGCTTGAAAGGACATGGTCCGGCCCTCCTGGGGCAATTGAGAAGCCGGCAACGGCGCAACAGGTCCCGAAAGGTTTACACGTGGTCACCGCTATCGTCCTGATCAAGACAGAGGCTTCCCGTATCCCCGAGACCGCGGAGGAAATTTCCGCCATCCAGGGCATCAGCGAGGTTTATTCCGTGACGGGCGAATGGGACCTGATTGCCATCGCCCGGGTCGCCAAGCATGAGGACCTGGCCGACGTCATCGCGGACAAGCTTTCCAAGGTCCCGGCCGTGGTGCACACCACCACCCAGATCGCCTTCCGCGCCTACTCACAGCACGACCTCGACGCGGCTTTCGCCCTCGGTTTTGAGTAGCGCAAACAACAGAACTGTATAGACACACGCGGGGCCCGGCAGACTAGCCGGGCCCCGCGTCTGCGTCCCGGGACTGCAGCAACACGGCCCGTTTCAGCGTCAGTCCCGGGTCAGTGCGACCCACCGGTCCAGAACCGTGGCCGCGGCGCCGGAGGCGATCGACTCCTCGGCCACTTTCATGGCCGCCGCCATCCGCTCGGTGAGCGTACCGACGGCGTTGAGATCGAACGCCACCAGGCCGGCGGCGGCATTGAGCAGCGCGGCGTCGCGTGCGGGGCCCTCCTCGCCGGACAGGACCGCACGGACGACGGCGGCGTTGGCCACGGCGTCGCCGCCACGCAGTTCCGCCAGCGTTGCCTGACGGATCCCCAGCTCGCGGGGATCGAAAATTTGCTCGGCGACCTCGCCGTCACGGATTTCCCAGACGTGGGAAGGGCCGGTGGTGGTCAGTTCATCGAGGCCGTCGTTGCCGCGGAACACGAGTCCCCGGCTGCCGCGCTTGGCCAGCACCCCGGCCACCAGGGGGGCCATCTGTTCATTGGCCACCCCGACGGCGGAGGCCTGCACGTTGGCGGGGTTGATCATGGGGCCCAGGAAGTTGAAGGCGGTGGGGACGCCGAGTTCCCGGCGCGCGACGGCTGCATGCCGCATCGAGGGATGGAACACCTGGGCGAAGCAGAAGGTGATCCCTGCCTCCTCCGCGTTCCGGGCCACCCGCGGAATCGGCAGGTCCAACCGCACGCCAAGCGCCTCCAGGACGTCGGCGGAACCGGACGTGGAGGATGACGCACGGTTGCCGTGCTTGACCACCTTGGCCCCGGCGCCGGCGCAGATCAGGGCGGCCATCGTGGAGATGTTGACCGTGTTCTGCTGGTCTCCGCCGGTTCCGACGATGTCCAGCTTCTCGCCCGCTATGTCAATCGGGTTGGCGTTGGCGATCATCGCCTCGACCAGTCCCGCCAGTTCGTCCACGGTCTCACCCTTGGAGCGGAGCGCTACCAGGAATCCGGCCACCTGGGCGGGGCTGGCTTCGCCGGACATGATGGAACCCATGGCCCACTCAGTCTCGTCGGCAGTGAGGTCCGTGCCGTTGATGAGGGCGCCAATGAGACGCGGCCAAGTCTTGCCTACCGCCTGAGCAGATGCCTGAGAAGTCACGTTCTGATGCTATCGAGCCGCGGGCCGCAATGCCCAATGCGAGGGGGTCCTGGAACTTTTCCGCGCAATTTCGCGTCTTTGTAGAAAAAGTCCTTCCGAAACGCGGTTTGCGTTGGGCACACAGGACTTTTACAGACATAATGTCTATGTGACATCTGCGACCCATGCCCCCAGTACCCCGGCGCACCCGACGCTGAATCGCCCGAACATGGTTTCCGTTGGAACCGTCGTCTGGCTGTCCAGTGAGTTGATGTTCTTCGCCGGTCTCTTTGCCATGTACTTCACACTCCGTTCGACTTCCGGACAGATGTGGGCTGAAGAGACAGCCAAGCTCAACTTCCCCTTTGCGCTCGTAAACACCATCGTCCTCGTGGCAAGTTCCTTTGCTTGCCAGATGGGCGTCTTCGCCGCCGAACGGCTCCAGCCGCGCAGGCTTGGCGGGCCCCTGAGCTTCACCCGCTGGGGAATGAACGAGTGGTTCACACTCACATTCATCATGGGTGCGTTCTTCGTGGCCGGCCAGGCGACCGAGTACGCCATGCTTGTCTCCGAGCACGTCTCGCTCTCTTCCAACGCCTACGGTTCCGCGTTCTACATGACCACCGGATTCCACGGTCTGCACGTGATCGGCGGCCTCGTTGCCTTCCTGCTCATCATCGGACGGTCCTTCGCAGCGAAGAAGTTCGGACACTTTGAGGCAACCTCGGCGATCGTCACCTCGTACTACTGGCACTTCGTCGACGTCGTGTGGATCGGCCTCTTCCTGGTCATCTACGTCCTCAAGTAACCAAGCCTTGACTCTTTTTCTACAAGAGGCAGAATTTCAAGAAGCGGCTCCCGGAGCCCACGCAGGATCGAAAAAAGGAACCACCACGTGAAGGCACTTTCGCAGAAGCGACGTCACCCACTGGCAGCGGTTGCGCTGTTGCTGATGGGTCTCCTCATCACTGGTGGGCTGTACGCCGTTGCCACCACCGTCAACCAGGCCAAGGCCGACACCACCAGCTTCAGTGCAAGTGACGCACAGGAAGGCGGCAAGTTGTTTGCCGCTAACTGCGCCACCTGCCACGGCATGGGTGCCAGCGGCTCAGCCACCGGACCGTCGCTTGTTGGCGTCGGCGCCGCCGCCGTTGACTTCCAGGTTGGCACCGGCCGTATGCCCATGCAGATGAACGGCCCGCAGGCCTACAAGAAGCCCGCCCAGTTCAACGATGCGCAGACCCACCAGCTTGCGGCGTACGTTGCTTCGCTCGGCCCCGGCCCGTCCATCCCCGAGGCGGGTGTCCTCGACGAGAAGGGCGACGCCGCCAAGGGTGGCGAACTGTTCCGCACCAACTGCGCTATGTGCCACAACGCTGCTGCGGCCGGCGGCGCGCTGACCCGGGGCAAGTTCGCTCCGGCCCTCGCCGACGTCTCAGGCAAGCACATCTACGAGGCCATGGTGACCGGCCCGCAGAACATGCCGGTCTTCTCCGACGCCAACATCTCCCCCGAGGGCAAGCGCGACGTCATCACGTTCCTGAAGCAGATCGAAGCCAACGGTTCCCCGGGCGGCAACGACCTGGGCGGTCTGGGTCCGGTTTCCGAAGGCCTGTTTGTCTGGATTGCCGGCCTGGGCGTAATCATCGCCTTCACCATCTGGCTGACTTCGCGGACGTCCTAGACACCCGCGGCACCTGTAAGAATTGTCTGCTGATTCGTCAGCAGGTTGAATTGAAAACTAACTCGACGCTGGTCGAGACGAGAGAAGGATGAGGCGAATTATGGGCAACCATAGTGACGGCAGTCCGAACCACTCGGGCACCGTAGCTACGGCTGGTCAGAATGAGGTGGAGAAGTTCCAGGATCCTGGAATTCCCCCGCATCGTTTGC
>JAPLAM010000079.1 GCA_026393275.1 Arthrobacter sp. | reverse complement strand
GGAGTCCGGGTATGCGGCCTACCGGGACATGCTGCGGACAGTGCTGCGCCATGCCGGCGGGATCCGGGTGGACCACGTTTTGGGCCTGTTCCGCCTCTGGTGGATCCCGGTGGGCGCCGGGCCCGGCGAAGGCACCTACGTCTACTACGACCATGAAGCACTGATCGGGATCCTGGCCCTGGAGGCCCAGCGGGCGGGCGCCGTCGTCATCGGCGAGGACCTCGGCGTCTTCGAGCCCTGGGTCCGTGACTGCCTGGCCGAGCGCGGCATCTTCGGGACCTCGATCCTGTGGTTCGAGCACGACGACGCCGGCCCGCTGGCGCCCGAACGCTACCGGCAGCAGTGCCTCACCAGCGTCAACACGCATGACCTGCCGCCCACCGCCGGCTACCTGGCCGGCGACCACGTCACGCTCCGCGAGTCCTTGGGGCTGCTGCGACGCCCGGTCGCGGAAGAACGGGCCGCCGACGCGGCGGAACAGGAAGCCGTGCTGGCCCTCGTCCGGGAACGTGGACTCCTGCCCGCCACGGACCCGGCGATCGAGCCGGCAGGGGTGCAGGAAACCATTGAGGCGCTGTACGCGTTCACAGCTCTCACGCCGTCGTCGTTGCTGGGTGTGGCGCTGGTCGATGCCGTGGGGGAGACCCGCACTCAAAACCAGCCGGGCACCAGCACCGAGTACCCCAACTGGCGCATCCCGCTTGCCGGACCGGACGGCGTCATGCTCATCGAGGAACTGCCCGACGACGCCAGGTTCCGTTCCCTCCTTGGCGCGGTCCAGCAGGACCTCCAGCTGGACCGGTGATGTCACCCAGTACCGAACGATGACTGTCCCACGAATGGAGAAGTCCCATGTCAAAGCAGTCCCACACCACACCGACCCCCGCCGAACACAGCGTCCCGCTTGGCGGTTCCGAACGTCCGGCGGCGGCAAGGATCCAGGCAACGCTCGGCCCCGTCGATCCGTCCCGCAGGATCGAGGTGACAGTGATCCTCCGCCGCCAGGCGCCGCTTCCGGAGACGATTGCCGAACCCATGTCCCGTGCAGAGCTTGCCGATCGCCACGGCGCCTCCGCCGATGACCTGCGTCTGGCTACCGATACCTTCACCAGGCTCGGAACGGAGATCCTCGACGCGGACCCGGCCTCGCGCCGCATACGCCTGGCCGGAACGGTGGAGACGCTGAGCCGCATCTTCGGCACCAGCCTGGAGGACGTGACCAGCAGCGGCCCGCACGGTCACGACGTCACGCACCGGCACCGGACCGGCGGGCTGCAGATCCCGGCAGAGCTGGACGGAATCGTCACGGCCGTCCTGGGCCTTGACGATCGCCCGCAGGCCCGCGCGCAGTTCCATGCCATCCCGCTGACCGCGGGCGTGACCAGCTACAGCCCGCCCGAGCTGGCCAAGATTTACAACTTCCCTGCGGGAGGTGACGGCAGCGGCCAGACAGTGGCGATCATCGAGCTCGGCGGCGGCTTCGGCCAAGGGGACCTGGACGCCTACTTCTCAGGGCTCGGGATCAACGGACCGCAGGTGACTGCTGTCGGCGTCGACGGCGCTGCCAACCAGCCCGGACAGGACCCGACCGGCGCGGATGGTGAGGTGCTGCTGGACGTCGAAGTGGTTGGCGCGCTGGTTCCGAAGGCGGACATTGCCGTCTACTTCGCCCCGAACACCGATGCGGGTTTCCTCGACGCGATCATCAACGCCTCCCACGCTGACCCGACGCCGACGTCGATCAGCATCAGCTGGGGTCAGAACGAGGACGCGTGGACCGCCCAGGCCCGGAACGCCTTCGACCAGGCACTCGCTGACGCCTCGGCGCTGGGCGTGACTGTTACGGCGGCGGCAGGGGACAACGGCAGTGCCGACGGGACCTCGGACGGCAAAGACCATGCGGATTTTCCCGCGTCCAGCCCGTATGCGCTGGCGTGCGGAGGCACGCGCCTTGATGCCGACCCGTCCACGGGAAAGATCAGGTCCGAGACCGTCTGGAATGACGGCACACACTCTGCCACGGGAGGCGGTTACAGCGACACCTTCGCCGGCCCCTCCTGGCAGAGCGGGCTCCCCGCCCACGCCCGGCACCACGGCCCCGCACAGAAGCCGACACCGGGCGCCCACGGCCGGGGTGTCCCGGACGTCAGCGGCGTCGCCGATCCGCGGACGGGCTACCGGGTCAGGGTTGACGGCAAGGACATGGTGATCGGCGGCACGAGCGCCGTCGCGCCTCTCTGGGCCGCACTGATTGCCATCTTCGTCCAGTCAAGCAACCGGCGGTTCGGCCAGATCCAGCCGCTGCTTTACAGCCGCAAGACCGGGTTCCGCGACATCACCAGCGGAAACAACGGGACCTATCAGGCCGCTGCCGGCTGGGATCCCTGCACCGGCCTCGGCAGTCCCGACGGCACAGCCCTGCTCGCGGCGATCGCCTCCGGCCACTGAGGGACCCCTGAGCGGCCCCTGAGGTATGCGTTGGGGCGGGGACAGAAAAAAACCCCTAGAATCCTTGGATTCTAGGGGTTTTCCCTTGTGCGCGGAGGGGGACTTGAACCCCCACCCCCTTTCGAGGACTAGCACCTCAAGCTAGCGCGTCTGCCATTCCGCCACCCGCGCAGGTGGTAATTCCGTGAACAACTTCGCCTTTCAGCGTTTTGCTTTTCTCGGAAGCAGCGAGAAAGACTCTAGCACGAAGATTCCGCAAACAAATAATCGGGCCCAGTGGGTAGGCTGAAGCCAGCACTGACCCACCGCCACGAGGAGCGCAATGAGTGAAATTCGGCCCGAAGATGAGGTCGTCCGGATCTGCCAGGAACTGATCCGGATCGACACTTCCAACTACGGGGACGGATCCGGACCGGGGGAGCGCGCCGCCGCCGAGTACACCGCCGGACTCATCACGGAAGTCGGGCTGGACGCCGAAATCTTCGAATCCACGCCGGGCCGCGCCAGCGTGGTTACCCGGCTGGCGGGCGAGGACCCGTCGGCCAGCGCCCTGGTGGTCCACGGCCACCTCGACGTCGTCCCAGCGCTGCGCGAGCAGTGGTCCGTGGACCCCTTCGGCGGGGAACTCAAGGACGGCCTGATCTGGGGCCGCGGCGCCGTGGACATGAAGGACATGGACGCCATGATCCTCTCCGTCATGCGGGATTTCGCCCGTACGGGCCGTAAGCCCAAGCGTGACCTGATCTTCGCGTTCTTCGCCGACGAGGAAGCCGGCGGCAAGTACGGTGCCAGCTACGCCGTCGACCACCGGCCGGAACTGTTTGAGGGCGCTACCGAGGCGATCTCCGAAGTGGGCGGCTTCTCGGCCACCATCGGCGGCCAGCGGACGTACCTGCTGCAGACGGCGGAGAAGGGCCTCTCCTGGCTGCGGCTGGTCGCCCACGGGCGCGCGGGCCACGGCTCGCAGATCAACACGGACAACGCCGTGACCCGGCTCGCCAGCGCCGTCTCAAGAATCGGTGAATACCGGTGGCCCGTGGAGCTGACACCCACCACCCGGCAGTTCCTCGACGGCGTGACCGAACTCACGGGCGTGGAGTTCGACCCGGACGACCCGGACAAGATCCTCAAGGAGCTCGGCACGGTGGCCCGCTTTGTGGGCGCCACGCTGCAGAACACCACCAACCCCACCCTGCTCAAGGGCGGCTACAAGCACAACGTGATCCCGGAGTCGGCCGAAGCCCTCGTGGACTGCCGGACGCTTCCGGGTCAGCAAGAGCGGGTGCTCGAGATTGTCCGTGAACTGGCCGGCGCGGGCGTGGACGTCAGCTACGTCCACCAGGATGTGTCGCTTGAAGTGCCGTTCGCCGGCAACCTGGTGGACTCCATGATCGACGCGCTGCACTCCGAGGATCCGGGCGCCAAGGTCCTCCCGTACACGCTGTCCGGCGGCACGGACAACAAGTCGCTGAGCCGGCTTGGCATCACCGGGTACGGCTTCGCGCCGCTCATGCTGCCGGATGAACTGGACTTCACCGGCATGTTCCACGGCGTGGACGAACGGGTTCCGGCCGACTCGCTCAAGTTCGGCGCCCGTGTGTTGAACACGCTGCTGAGCAACTACTGAGCGGAAACCGAAGAATTGGCCGCCCAAGACATGACTCCCGAAGACATCCTGCCCGATACCCTGCTGGAACGGATCCGCGGCCGCGCGGCCGGATATGACCGGGACAACGCGTTCTTCACCGAAGACCTCCACGACCTCGCTGCCGCCGGCTACCTGAAGATTTTTGTGCCGGAGTCCGACGGCGGGCTGGGCCTGGGACTGGCGGGGGCGGCGCAGCTGCAGCGGCGGCTCGCCACGGCTGCGCCGGCCAGTGCACTGGCGATCAACATGCACCTGGTCTGGACCGGCGTCGCACATGTCCTGGCCGCCCGGGGCGACTCCTCGCTGGACTTCGTCCTCAAGGAAGCCGCCCAGGGCGAGATCTTCGCGTTCGGCAACTCCGAGGCCGGCAACGACTCCGTGCTCTCCGATTCACGGACCGAGGCCACACCGCTGCCGGACGGCAGTTACGGCTTCACCGGCCGGAAGATCTTCACGAGCCTCTCGCCGGCCTGGACCCGGCTGGGGATCTTCGGCAAGGACGCTGCGGCGCGCGACGGCGAGGGCGAGCTGGTGCACGGCTTCATTGACCGTGAGACCCCCGGCTACGAAATCCTGGCCGACTGGGACACGCTGGGCATGCGGGCCAGCCAGTCCAACACCACGATCCTGGACGGCGCGGTGGTTCCGCCGGAGCGGATCTTCCGCAAACTTCCCGTTGGCCCGAACGCGGATCCGCTGATCTTCGCCATCTTCGCCTGCTTCGAGACGCTGCTGGCGGCCGTGTACACCGGGATCGGGGAGCGCGCCCTGCAGCTCGGCGTTGAGGCGGTCAAGCGGCGCACCTCGTTCAAGAACGGCGGGCGCAGCTACGCCCAGGACCCGGACATCCGCTGGAAGGTCGCGGAAGCGGCCATGGCCATGGATGCGCTCTACCCGCAGCTCGCTGCCGTGACGGCCGACGTCGACTCCCTTACCGACCACGGCGGGCAATGGTTCCCCCAGCTCGTCGGGGTCAAGGTGCGCGCTACCGAAACCGCTCGCAGCGTAGTGGACCTGGCGATCAGGGTCTCCGGCGGTTCAAGCTATTTCCGCGGCTCGGAACTCGAACGCCTCTACCGGGACGTCCTCGCGGGTATGTTCCATCCCTCGGACGATGAGTCGGCGCATAATACGGTGGCCAGCGCCTGGCTGGGCCCGTTGGAGTCCTAGACGGTCCGCTGGCGTCTCAGACGGTCCACTGGACTCCTACACGGTCCGCTGGACTTGGATGACTTTCCGGCGCAGCCAGAAGCGCCGTCCGCCGCCGACGTAGAGCACGCTGCGCTCGAGTTCCCATTTGCCGTATTCGGAGTGCGCGGCGAGGAGACGGCGCGCCTCGGGCAGGGAATCCTCAGGGCTGACCGTCAGTACGAGGTACTCGTACTGCCTCGCGTAGTCCCGCTCGCGTCGGACGGAACTGCTCAGAAAATGTTCCTTCATCGCTCTCCATTTTCGTCTTTTTCGGGCTAACGTGAAGTCATGAGCATCGATCCGCGTGTCGCGCTTGAGTCCCTAACCGCTGCCCTGGAAGAGCACCTGGCCGCTGCCTCAGCGCGGCGGGGGGACGGCGATCCCGCGGTAGAAGCGGCCTTCTTTGCCGTGGCCGATGCCTTTGAAGTCTACGACGACTCGCTGTATGAAGCCTACGGCGAAGTGACGCCGCTTGAAGTCATCGACGAAGAAGATGACGACGACGAAAGCGAAGAGGTCGACGACGAGGAAGACCTCGAGCTGCTCCAGGATTAGGGCGGAGCGCGGGCCGGAAGGCCTCTTTTTCTCGTCGGCGAGTACGTGAGTCTGTGCCTTGTCGGAGACGTACTTTTTGGTGCGCATTCTTCGTTTTGCGACGATGACTAGCCGCAGCCGCCTACGGCGTCGTCGCTGGGCCGCCGGAAACTCACACAGCCGCTGTGTCCTAGCTTCTTGCCTCTGAGCTGTCTGGGTTCCGGCGATGTTCCTTGAGTCCTGACCGCAGGGTAGTGAAGATGGTGATGCCCATGGCCACTGCGGTGAACCACAGACCTGCCGATCCCTGAATGGCAAGAGTTACGGAGACGGCCAGGAGTACTACGGCAACTATGAGAAGTGCCCATCGTCCTGGGGTCATCATTTCCCCCTTCGGTGTATTGGTGGAGCGGACCTTCATCGAGGCTCGCCAGAGGACTAACGCGGGCGGGCCCTGAAACCCAGAACGGAACGATTTCGACCGCTGTTTTCGCTGTCCCACGGGCCGCGGGTTGAAAGGGCCACCAGCCCAAGGCCGACCGCGGCCAGAACCCAGGGGAATACCTGTGACTGATCCAGCGCGATGCGGAAAATGCCGGTCAGAATCGCCATGGTGCCGACCGAGAACAAGACGCGGGTTACTTTCCATCCAAACAGTCCGCCGACGGAGTGCTCGCGTTCCGCGGGTCGGGTCCCGATGAAGTACCTGAGGATCAGGGCTAGGCCGATCGGCACGAAGATGATGCCAGTGACCAGGCGCAGAGTATCCACCGGCGCCCACAGCAGAAAGATTGCCGCCCAGACCAGGAAGAACACTCCAGCAATGAGCCCCGACAGTGCGGGTCGACTGCTCATTTTTCTCCTACGGTGCGGGGTCTGGGCTGGTTGCCCTCATCAAACACAGACCAACCTCGTGACATGCCGCGATCCTACCCACTGGGGCGCCGAACGCAAGTCACAGATGAGGTTCCCCGCCAGACGACAGGCTCGATCTGAGCTCTTCCGCGTGAGCAGCAATTAGCCGGCGCCGGCGTGACCTGGCTAGACCAGTGTTGCGGAGCGTAGGAGCTTCTCAGTGCCGGTTGAGGCGCGTTCGCCACCGTATTTCCCAAAGAGGTCGATGACCGTTTGCGCCGACGCGCCGAGATCCTGGGAAGGGCGGGGACTGGCGTAGAACACATGATCGAGCCACTGGAAGATCACGACGTGTGCGTAGGTCAGGCCACCCATCTGGCAATGGCTGGAGGCGCCCTGGGCTCGCGGGAAGACATGGATGTATTTCTCGCACGGCAGCGACGCGATGAATTCGGGGATGCCGGCGACTATGGCGGCTGACGAGGCAGCGGCGTCTTTGATGTCGTCCTCTCCGAACAGGAACAGCATGGGGTTTTTAAGGTTCTGCTCCACGCCGCGGAGGGTGAAGGGCTCGTAGAAGTCGATCCAGTCATGCGGCTCGGTGATGCCAAGGGACCATTGCGCGTGCTGGAATGCCCACCGTGCTGGCGGGCTGAATCGCTGGAGCAGTCCGAACAGGGGGTCGATCACTCTTGGGTTACGGAGGCCTTTGAGGCCCGCCCGGGCCGACTCGCCGCAGTCAACAACTAAGGTGTTGGCGATGCAGGCCTTGATCCTTGGCTCGCCGGCGGCGGCCCTGGGTGCGAAGTAGCCGCCTGCGGAGTAGCCGACCAGTGCAATCCTGTCGCGGTCGACGTCGTCGCGTGAGTACAGGTAATCGACCACGGCGGCCACCGGCTTCTCGTAGTCGGGTCGGAATACGAGCCCGGGGTTCTCCATCAGGGCGCCCCATTGGCCCGGCCCTTCGAACACCAGACAGTTGTATCCGCGCTCAGCCGCCACGGCCCCGACCCAGCAGTAGACCTCCTCCATCGTCGAGTCGAACCCGCCAACTGCGATCAGAGTGGGGCTGCCTTCCTGTGGTGCGGGGACGTAGTAGGACGGAAGTTTGCTGCCTTCGAAGTCGATCTCGACGTAGTCGATGGCCTTGGTGCCCAATTTCGTCATCTGACGGAAGCGGTCTCGGCTGCTCTGCCACAGCTTTCGGTGCCTGGGATCCGTATGAGCGAGGTAGAACGCTGCCATGCGGTAGTAGTTGCTGGCCCGCAGATGGGCGCGGGCGGCAGCCCGTCGTTCCCCGGCCGCGGCGATGCTGGCGGCGTATCCTGCTACGCCGTCGGCCGTTGCCGTCCACTCGACCGTCCAGCTCTCGAAGTCGCCGTTCTTGATGCGGCGCAGAGTCTCCGTGCACTCTCCGAACTCAGCAGCCCCGACATATTGAGTGGAGATTCCCCGAGCGAACTCGTAGTTGAACCCTCCGATGGTCTTATCTGCGAAGTCGACCTTCATCGAGGACACCCCTTCCGATGAATTGTTGTTCGCTGCCAGCAGCGGAGCCCCACGCGTTCGCAAGCGGCGGCATCGTGGAAGGCGAGCATCCGACGCGAAATTCCATGCACCACACCGCTTAGGCCCACCTGGCGTCCATTACAGCTCCATCCGCGCATATTTCTGCCCCAATGCTCCACCCGGGACCTTCGGGGGGCAAGATGCTGAGCAGCGCAGTGCGTCGACCGCTGAAGGGTCTTTGGGTGGAGTCGGCCGTCGAGCTCGTGCTCAGGAATGATGGGCGCCGTCGCTATCTAAGGTCCATGCCATCAACGTGACACAGCCTGCGAAGCCGTAGCCGTAATTCCCTTAGAACAGCGGCCAGGGCACCGCTGGCATCTCACCGCTCGGAGCCGGAAACCGCCCTGCCCGGCGCAACCGGGCGCAGCGCGCGGCGAGCGATGCGATTTCTTCGGCGCTCAGCAAGTCCGCCAGATATCGGCCCAGCCCGCCGCGCAGTCCTTCACTGACACGATCGATGCCGTCGAGTTCCTCGGGGGTCAGCGCGTCTCCTATCCATCCCCACAGCACCGTGCGCAGCTTGTGGTCACGGTGAAAGGTGAGCCCATGGTCCACGCCGTGCCGGTGTCCGTCCGTCACGGCAAGAATGTGGTCGCCTTTGCGGTCTGCGTTGTTGACGACCACGTCGAATACCGCCATGCGTCTGAGCGCTGGCGAGTCTTCGTGAACGAGGGCGACCATCTGTCCGGTCTCATCCCGGCCCTCGAGGACTTGTTTCCAGCCCGTCTCCGGCACCTGGTCCGTGGCGACCAGGTCCACGGCGCTTTGGGCGGGGTCTTGCTCCTGCCAGAGCTGCACCATTCCTTCGCCCAGGGGACCATCGCGCAGCCAGGTGTGCGGCACGACGTCCCAGCCGAAGGCCTGCGAGACCAGGTAGGCGGCCACCTCCCGGTGAGCCAGGGCGCCGTCGGGAAAATCCCACAGCGGACTTTCGCCCGCTATCGGCTTATAGACCACCACCACGTCGCCGATGCTGCCCACAAATGTAGCGTTTGACGCCGTCGTGATGCGGCCGGTGAGCGTCAGCTCGGCGGTCACTAGGTCCGACGCCGGCATCAGACCTCGGGAATGGTGCAGATGTGCCCGTCGGCGTCTATGGGGTAACCGCAGAGCGGGCATGCCGGACGCCCAGCTCCCACGATATCCCGGGTGCGCTTGGCGAACGCGCGGGCGGTGCCGACCGGCATTCGCACCAACAGCATTTCGGCCGCATCAGCGCCGTCCTTATCCAGCGATTCGTCGTTGTCATCGGCATCGACATCGGTGATGGGATAGGCCTCAATGACAACCTGGGCCGTGGTTGGGTCCCAACCTAAGCTCATGGCGCCGGTGCGGAACTGCTCCTGAACGGCCTCGAGCTGGTCATTGTCGACAAGTTCAATGGGAGTGCTCGTGGGAACGCTGAACGGGTTGCCCTCGACGGTGATGAGCTGGTCAAGGATTTCGTCGATCTTCTCCGCGAGCAGGGCCGACTGCTGCTTCTCCAGGGCAATACTCACGATTTGCTTCCCTGCGCGCACCTGCAGGTAGAACGTGCGCGCCCCCGGAAGGCCAATGGTGCCGACGACGACCCGATCAGGCCAGGCAAACTCGTGAACTCGTGTAGGCATGTCAGTATTTTAGGCACATGAGGTTCATGGCGCCTTCTGCCCTGCACCGCCGCCCAGCGGGGCATCGCCCGAGCCGATGCCGTTCGACAGCCAGGACAGATCGCCGGCGTCGGTGTTGGTCGCGTAAACGCTCGGCCGGCTGGCGCCGTACCGCACGATCGATACGGAGGCGGGGCCCACATTAATACGCTGGAACAGGTCCAGGTGCATGCCGAGCGCGTCGGCGAGGATTGACTTGATGATGTCGCCATGACTCACCGCAACCCACACGGCCCCTGGCCCGTACTCGGCTTCGAAGGCTGCATCGTGGCGTCGAATCGCTGCAACCGACCGAGCCTGCATCGCGGCCATCGATTCACCGCCGGGAAAGACGACGGCGGACGGTTGCGACTGCACCACCGGCCACAAATCCTCGGTCGCGAGATCACTGAGCGTGCGGCCCTGCCACTGGCCGTAATCGCACTCGGTGAGATCGAGATCGACCGGCGCGTACGGTGTGCCAGCCTGGCGATCGAGGATGAGCTGGGCGGTCTGCTGACAACGCTCAAGAGGGCTCGACACCACCCCTACTACGGGCACGGCCGCAAGCCGGTCTCCGGTCAGAGCCGCCTGGTCTCGCCCGATCTGGTCGAGTCCGACGCCGACGGCCCGGCCTGCCAGCAGACCAGACGCATTGGCTGTGGTGCGGCCGTGCCGCACGAGAATAACTGTCGCCATCCACCCAGCCTAACCACCCGCTCGGTGGCTGCGTGAACCTAACCGGGTCGCTCGTCGAACAGGCAGACGGACCGGCTGCCACGTGTTGTGCCCTGATCCTAGCCGCGGGGATGACTCCGGCGGATCTGTCCGACTCGGTTACCTGGAGGAATTATTCGCGAACCGAGTCACCCGCAAGGTGTCGGTTGCGCCTCTCGATCAGCTTTTGGAGGTAGCGGCCCAGCACGAGTTTCTCGGCCAGACTTCCAATGGGTCCGAACGGTGCCGCGAACTCGATACGGTCCACCATCGTGGTTACTCCTGAGTCGTGGCTGAACTCATGGACATGCCGGAACCGCCGGAAGGGCCCTCTAACCTGCTCGTCTACGAAATAGTCGGGTGACTGCATCTCAGTAATCCGGCTCGTCATCTGAAGCGGAACGCCGAAGTGCCAAGCTCGCCAAGTCACTTCCTCACCCCAAGAGATGAGACCGGACGTCACGCCTGCAACGGCCTCTTCACGAGACTGCGCCATGGAGTCCTTGTGGGCGTCTATGCTCCGGGCCAAGTCAAATAGCTCCAATTTGGGCATATTTGTTCGCGTTGTGCACTCAAAATAGACGGCCATCGTCAGAGTATTCCAGCTCTTTCAGTCTCGGCTTGAATTTTGCCTGATCAATGATGGCCCAAGCCCGCGGAGTTTCCACGGCCGTCACTACACCGTTCGGGGACCTTCACGCGGGCCAACCCCACGCAAACTTCATACACGGGCCACCAGTGGTGCCAGAATGGACCATCCTGGACATACGCTCAAGAGAAGTGCCTATTCTGCCCTTGTGCCGATGGTACGGCCTGTGCCTTCACTACCGTCGCCGATCCAGGAGGAAATATGAGCTATCAGGTTTCGGTGACGAGGGTCCCGGCTCGTCCGACGGCGGTCGTTCCTGCGACGACCACCTGGTAGGAGTTCCCGACACTGTGGCCGAAACTGAGTGATGAGGTGTGGGCGTGTCTACACGCAGGCGGGATCTACCGAGAATGCCGCGTTGTCATGCTGTATTTGGACGATGTGCCACATGTCGAGGTTGGGGTCGAGTTGCTCGTACCGTGCCCGCTCACCGGGCGGGTAGTGGCTTCAGCCCTGCCGGCCGGAGAAGTGGCGATGACCGTTCATTACGGCCCATACTCGGGGCTGGGAGCGGCACATCGCGCCGTGATTGACTGGTGTGCTGCACAGGAAGAACAGAAGGTCGGCACGCGATGGGAGGTCTACGGACCGCACAACGACGACCCCGCCAAGGTATGGACCGAGGTCTACTATTTGCTAGCCTGAAGGCCGTTCCCCAGTTAGACCCATTCGGCTTCCCTGCCCTTCTGCATCAAGTCTCGCGCTCACGGAGCCCACGGGTATGAGTTGCAAAATACAACTGGATTAGGGCAGTCGCGACAGGGATCGGCTACCCGGCATTTATCCGCAGCTCGCCTAGCCTCGAACGCACGCTCAACGTTGCCAGCGAGGCGTACTCGCGCAGGGCGGCGGAGTACGTCGAACGCTTTGCTTCAATATCGGACGGCCGCCCCCGGCACGGGCGGGAAGTTTTGCGGATCGGTAGGCTGAGCCCATGGCTTTGGGGGAGGCGGCGCAGCCGCAGGCAGTTCGGTCACACAGGGTGGTCCGGGATGCGTACGCGTTCATCAAGGGCTGGCTCATCGCCACCGCGCTCTGGGTGGGTGTGCTACTGCTCCTGGTGGCGGCAGGCTATGGCGTGCCCGCCTCGCGGGACGGCACCGACGCTGGCCACGTATGGGGCTTTTTGGGCATGGTGATTTTGTATGGCTTCGGAGTTTCCCTGGTGATAGCGGCGCCACTGGCATGGGTGTTGACCTATCTTTTGCGCCCGATCCGGAATCAATGGATCCACATCGGGCCTTTTTCGCAGTGCCCACCCTCGTGTTCTGGCTGCTGGGAAGCGTCCTGGGCCTCGGCTGGCAGCCCTGGCTGCTGATCCCATGGGCCACCGTCGGCGCAGCGGCAGCCATTGCGCGTTGGGCAATCCGCAAGGACGTCGATTCCTCGAATTCTGCAGCTAACCCGGCCTGACCGCCCGCTACGGCCATCGGTGGCCACTTTGGGAGAACAGCACTGCCGAGCGTGCGACCAAATACACAATGGAGCCCGCAGACTTTGACCGCGCGGAGGAATCGCGCTCAGCGCCTCGTCTCGTACCTTGTCAGGACAACGCCGCCGGGAAACATCCGCGTCTCCACCAGATTCAGGTTCACCCAGCCGTCCAGCGAGGTGAAGAACGGAGTGCCGCCGCCCACCAGGACCGGATGGGTGGCTAGCGCGTATTCGTCGATCAGCCCGGCCCGCATGGCCGCCCCGGCGAGCGTTGCGCCGCCGACGCTCATCGGGCCGCCGTCCCCGGCCTTGAGCCGGGTGATCTCGGCGATCGCGTCGCCGGTGACCAGCCGTGTGTTCCAGTCGACCTTGTCGATCGTTGAGGAGAACACCACCTTCGGCGTGTCCCGCCAGTTCCGTGCGAATTCGATTTCCGCCGGGCTGGCGTTGGGCTGCTGGTCGCCGGTCGGCCAGTAGGAGCTCATGGTCTCCCAGAGCTTGCGGCCGTACAGCGACAGGCTGGAGGCCCGTTCCTGGTCGAGCCACCACTGAAACAGTTCGTCGCTCGGCCCGCCCCAGCTGATGTCATCGCCGGCCGCGGCGATATAGCCGTCTAGAGTCAGATTCATGCCGTAGATCAGTTTCCGCACGGCGCCAGCCTTCCGTCTCGTAGTCGTCGAGGGCGTCATTGAACTCTGTCGTAGCGCACATGATCGGCAGCATCCTGTCCCTCATGGAGCCACCTTAACTGCGCATGATCTGGATGCAATAGCCTTCGGTTCGCGTTTCAATTGAGCTGCTGGTGAAGTATCCCGATCCGGGACGACGGGGACGTCGTTCTCAGAGTTCTTCAAGTATCCCGCTCACCTACACCACGGCACCCGGGGACACCGAGCGCCAGATCTCGTTGCGCTTCAGCGTGACAGACCTGGAATGGGCAAACCGCCCGCTCACCGGCACCGACCGCATCTGGTACGCCTTCACCGACCTACCCGCGGGGGAGGTCGCCCCCGGCCAGACCATCAGCCTCGCCTTGAACAAAGCCCATCCACAAGTAGGACTTACTTGGCCAACACCGTATAGGGACCTGAACAACGTCTGCGCTGTCCCATAGAGGGTTCCCCTTACGCGGATCCAGCCATGGCCGCCGGTGAGGTTGAGGCGTTCACGGTACAGGCTGAGCGGCAGCGGATCTCGTGTGCCCGGCCCGCGTCCTCAAAGCGTGGCTGTCACCAGGTAGGTGCGGAGGTTGGCTTGCTGCCCGGCGTCCCTTGTACCGGGGACCTGAGTTAGTCGACCGAAGTTGGCTGAGGGC
>JAPLAM010000086.1 GCA_026393275.1 Arthrobacter sp. | reverse complement strand
GAAGAGGCCGCGTCTCGCGCAGGGCCAGTGGATCAGGTAGAGGTCCACGTAGGCGAGGCCCAGTCTTGCGATGGAGGCGTCGAAGGCGCGCAGCGTCGCGTCGTAGCCCTGGTCGTCGTTCCAGAGCTTGGTGGTCACGAAGAGGTCTTCCCGGGCGAGCCCCGGGTGCAGCTCGCCGGAGCCGCCCGCGGACCCGTCAAAGGCGGACAAGGCCCCGACCGCTTTCCCCACGCCCGTCTCGTTCCCGTACATGGCTGCCGTGTCGAAGTGCCGGTAGCCGGACTCCAGTGCCGTGGTGACGAGCCCGGCGGCGTCGGCCGGGGGAACCTTGTAGAGCCCGAACCCGAGACGATCCATCAGCACACCGTTGTTCAGGGTCAGCCGGGGAGAGATTCTCATAGCAACGACTCTACCCAGTCCGGCCGCCCGGCCGGCCCTCAGGACAAGCCTTCGGTGCTGACCAGGCGCCGGGCGCTGGCCTCATCAAGGATCAGGTCGGTGGCCAGGCCGGCAGCCAGCGCGCCACGCAGCCCGTTGATCTTGGATGCGCCGGATACCACGCAGATCCGGCGTCGGACCTGCCGGAGCTGGGCCAGGTCCGGCCCGGTGGAGCGCTCGTTGAGGGTGATCCCGTCGGATGAGCCGTCGGCACGGAAGAAGACGGTGGCGACGTCGCCCACGACCTCGGACCCCGCCAGCACGCCGAGGTCATCCTCGTCCAGATAGCCGCCGGCGTAGACGTGGCTGGGGTAGTCGGCGTCGACCGATCCCACGCCGAAGATGGCGATGCTCATCCGCGACTGCAGCCGCAGGATGCGTTGAACGCTACGTTCATTCCACATCGCCTTCTTGGTCGCCGCGTGGTCAAAGAACGCCGGTACCGGGAACTGTTCCACCCGTGCGCCGTAGGCGCTGCCGAAGCGCCGCATGATGTCCGAGGCATAGGTGATGCCGGTGGTTTGCATATTTCCGGCGCCGTTGAGTTGGACGATGATGCTGTCGTGGGTGAGCTTTCGGGTCAGGTGCCTGCTCACCGCACTCAGCGTGGAACCCCACGCCACCCCGATGATCGCGTTCGAGTCGACGAGCGGTCCGATGGTGCGGGCCGCCTGCATCGCCACCCGGTCCAGCGTTTCGGCCTCGTTGAGCGTGTCCACGACCGGGACGACGTGAACGTCGACCTTGTATTGGGCTCGGATCATGCTCGCGAGTTCCGGGCCGGTGTCCAGCGGGCTGCGGATCTGGATCTGCACCAGGCCGGATTCCCGGGCCGCCGAGAGCAGCCGGGAGACGGTCGAACGGGAGGTCCGGAGCTCCCGGGCGATGGCGTCCATGGTCAGGTCCTGGAGGTAATAAAGCTGGGCGGCCCGGAGGGCATCTGATGGGCGGGTCGGCGACATTCGATTTCCGATCTGCACGTTTGTGCATAGTCCTTGACTCCATTTTCCATTAGTCCAAACAATAGTCTTGAACGGCGACGTGCCCTGCGGCGCGCCGCGCAGTACCAAGCCCCAAGGAGCAGTTTTGGGAAACAAGGTTTCATCCGGCCATCCGGCGTCGAGCACACCGCGCACGTCCGTGCAGCGGCTGCGGAACCGGCCGCACGCCCAGGTGCTCATCATCGGCGGTGGCATCAACGGAGTGGGGACTTTCCGCGACCTGGCCCTGCAGGGCGTGGACGTAGCACTCGTTGAACGGGGCGACTTCTGCCAGGGCGCCAGCGGCGCTTCCTCGCACATGATCCACGGCGGCATCAGGTACCTCGAAAACGGCGAATTCCGCCTCGTCCGGGAGTCCGTGGTCGAACGCAACCGGCTCCTTCGCATCGCCCCGCACTACGTGAAGCCGCTACAGACCACCATTCCGATCTTCAGCACTTTCTCCGGCATCCTCGCGGCGCCGCTGCGGTTCCTCACCCACAAGCAGGGCACGCCCACCGAGCGGGGCGCCTTCCTGATCAAGCTGGGCCTGAGCATGTATGACTTTTTCTCCCGCGACGGCGGCAGCGTGCCGCGCCACCAGTTCCATGGCCGCAAGAGGGCCCTGGCCGAACTGCCCCGCCTGCACCCGGGCATCAAGTACGCCGCGACCTACTTCGATGCCTCCGTCCACAACCCGGAACGGCTCACCCTGGACGTGCTCCAGGACGGCGAGAAGGCCGGCGAAGCAGGCGGCAACGGCGCCCGCGCCAGCAACTACCTCACCGTTGTTTCGACGGCGGCAGCCGCCGGCGCGCAGTCCGGCTCCGTCCGGCTCCGCGACGAACTGACCGGCGAGGTCTTCGATTTCAGCGCCGACGTCGTGGTTAACACCACCGGCGCCTGGGTGGACCTGACGAACCAGGCGATGGGCGCCGCCTCTGCCTTCATGGGAGGGACCAAGGGCTCCCACATCGTGCTGGACCACCCGGAGCTGCTCGAGGCGTGCGGGGGCCGGGAGATTTTCTTCGAGCACACGGACGGCAGGATCGTGCTGATCTACCCGATGGGCGACCGCGTGCTGGTCGGGACCACCGACGTCGACGCCGATATGGCCGAAGACGCGGTCTGCACGGACGCGGAAATCGACTACTTCTTCGACCTCATCGGACACGTCTTCCCGGACGTGGCGGTACACCGGGGCCAGATCGTCTACACCTTCTCCGGGGTGCGGCCGCTGCCCCGCCACGACGCCACACAGCCCGGGTTCGTCAGCCGTGACTACCGGATCGAACGCCGCGCCGGCGGCCAGGGCAGGGGCGAAGGCGGAGGCGGCGACGTCGTACTCAGCCTGGTCGGCGGCAAGTGGACGACGTTCCGGGCCCTCGCCGAGCACCTCAGCAACGATGTCCTGGCCGAACTTGGCCTGCCGCGGAAAGTTTCGACGGCGAAGCTCGCCATCGGCGGCGGCGCCGGCTTCCCGGACACCGAGGACGGTGTCCAGCGCTGGATCAAGGATCACATGGGCGCTGGCCGTGACGCGGCCCGGACCGCCGGTCTGCTCACCCGCTACGGCACGCGCGCTGTGGACGTCATGGCGTACCTCGACGCCGGAGCCGACCAGTTGCTGCACTCCACCCACGAACTGAGCGTGCGGGAACTCGAATTCATGGCACAAAACGAGCAGCTTGGGCACCTGATCGACGTGCTGGTCCGCCGCACCTCGCTCGCCTTCCGCGGGCTCGTGACGGGGGAACTGCTGAACGAAGTAGCCGAAATCCTGTCCGGTCCGCTGGGCTGGGACGCGGCGGCGCGGACCGCCGAGATCGACCACGCCCAGGAGGTGCTCCAACGGTTCCACGGCGTCCAGGTCCACAGCCTGGTCGCCTGACAGCTTGCGTGCCCGGATTGGTCCGGGCACGAAGACCGCAGGCCCTTCCGGGGACCGGCGGTGGCTGGCCCGGCAGCGCGAAACCGTTGCCGGGTCAACGGCCCTTCAAACTCGCGAAGGGCTGACAACAGAAAATAGAGGAGTCAAAGATGTCTCTTGGAATAGTTTTCTTGTCCGAAGTATTCGGCACCGGCATGCTGACCCTGCTGGGTTGCGGCGTGGTGGCCAACGTCGCGCTCAAAGGCACCAAGGGCAACAACGGCGGGTTCCTGATGGTCACCTGGGGATGGGGCATTGCCGTCTTCTGTGGCGTCTACGTTGCTGCCAAGTCGGGCGCGCACTTGAACCCGGCCGTCACCCTCGGCCTGCTGCTCAACGGCAAGAAGGAATACGCCCCCGGTGTCGCGGTCGACTTCGGCTCCACCCTGACCTACTTCGGCGGCGAACTGCTGGGTGCTTTCCTGGGCGCGGTCGTCATGTGGCTGGCGCACCGGCAGCACTTCGACGTCGAGCCTGAGCCCGCCAGCAAACTGGCCGTTTTCTCCACCGGCCCGGCCATCCGCTCCACCCCGTGGAACCTGATCACGGAAATCATCGGCACCTTTGTCCTCGTCTTCGTCATCCTGACTTTCGGCGGGACTCCCTCCGGACTGGGCCCGCTGTCCGTGGCGCTGCTGGTTGTCGGCATCGGCGTTTCACTCGGCGGCCCCACCGGGTACGCCATTAACCCGGCCCGTGACCTTGGCCCGCGCATCGCCCACGCCCTGCTGCCGATTAAGGGGAAGGGTTCCTCCGACTGGAGCTACTCGTGGATCCCAGTCGTCGGACCGCTGGTCGGCGGCGCACTCGCCGGCATCGTCGCAGCAATCGTGCCGATCATCGCCCACGCCGCCGCCTCGTAACCCCGCTCGATTCGCATCAATTCAACCGCAGGCCCATTAGGCAAGCCCATCAGACAAGGACGTCAGCATGAACCAGTATGTAATCGCCATTGACCAGGGAACGACGAGCACCCGTGCAATCGTGTTCGACCACGACGGCAACATCGTCTCCAGCGGGCAGAAGGAGCATGAGCAGATCTTCCCCAAGGCCGGATGGGTGGAGCACGATCCGGCCGAGATCTGGGACAACACCCGCGAAGTGATCGGGTCCGCGCTGTCCAAGGCGAACCTCACGCGGCACGACATTGCCGCCGTCGGCATCACCAACCAGCGCGAGACAGCCGTCGTCTGGGACAAGACCACCGGCAAGGCCGTCTACAACGCCATCGTCTGGCAGGACACCCGCACGCAGCCCATCGTCGACGAGCTCGCGGCGGACGGCGGAGTGGAGCGGTTCAAGCAGAAGGTTGGCCTGCCGCTGGCAACCTACTTCTCCGGCACCAAGATCAAGTGGATCCTGGACAACGTGGAAGGTGCCCGCGCCAAGGCAGAGGCCGGGGACCTCCTGTTCGGCAACACGGACTGCTGGGTCACCTGGAACCTGACCGGCGGGACCGACGGGGGAGTGCACATCACCGACGTCACCAACGCCTCGCGGACCATGTTCATGGACCTCGAAACGCTCAGCTGGGATGAGGAGATCCTGGCCGCGTTCGGTGTGCCGAAGTCCATGCTGCCCGCGATCAAGTCCTCCTCCGAGGTCTACGGCACGGTGCACACCTCGCAGTTGCTGCGTGAAGTTCCCGTCGCCGGGATCCTGGGCGACCAGCAGGCGGCGACCTTCGGCCAGGCCGCCTTCGCGAAGGGCGGTGCCAAGAACACCTACGGCACCGGCAACTTCATGATCGTCAACACCGGTGAGGAGGTCGTGCACTCCAAGAACGGTCTGCTCACCACCGTCTGCTACAAGATCGGCGACGCGAAACCGGTCTACGCCCTGGAAGGCTCCATCGCCGTCACCGGCTCCCTGATCCAGTGGCTCCGGGACAACCTCGGCCTGATCTCGTCCGCACCCGAGGTGGAAACGCTGGCGAAGACGGTCGAGGACAACGGCGGCGTCTACATTGTCCCGGCTTTCTCCGGTCTGTTCGCCCCCTACTGGCAGAGTGATGCCCGCGGCGTCATCGTGGGCCTGACGCGCTTCGTCAACAAGGGGCACATTGCCCGGGCCGCCCTGGAGGCGACGGCATTCCAGACCCGCGAGGTCCTGGACGCCGCCAACGCCGATTCCGGGGTGGACATGGAGGACCTGAGGGTCGACGGCGGAATGGTCGCCAACGACGCGCTGATGCAGTTCCAGGCAGACATCCTGGGCATCCCGGTCATCCGTCCGAAGATCGTTGAGACCACCGCACTGGGTGCTGCCTACGCGGCGGGCCTGGCCGTGGGATTCTGGAAGGACACCGAGGAGGTCGGCAAGTACTGGGCGGAGGACAAGCGCTGGGAGCCCAAGATGGAGGCGGGCGAACGCGATCGCCAGATGCGCCTCTGGAAGAAGGCCGTCACCAAGTCCATGGGCTGGGTCGACGAGGACGTGAAGTAGTACATAGGTGCCCCGAAAAGGGGCCGGTGACTCCCGCCCGCCCGCTTCGCGGTGCCCACCACACCATGGCGGGGAGTCACCGGCCCCTTTTCAGCCGCTTGTGGCGACTTACAGATAGGGAGTTGGCCGGTGCGCTAAAGTGGTTCTATGCGTGCGATCACCCTGCTTAGCTAGCCGCCCGGCATCCCGACGAAACTCGGATTGCCGAGCGGCAGCCCCTCCGTGTCGAGGGGCTTTTGTGTGTCCGGGAGATTTGCCGGCCCGCAGCAGGGGACCGAGGGATCAGGCAGGACAGTCCTGATCAACAAGATCGAAAGAAAAGAAGAGGCCAGCAGTGAGCGTTCAGCCGGAGACAGAGACCGGAACAGCAGCAGCCGTCGCGAACGAAGGCCCCGACGAGGGTGCCTACAGCTTCGCCGCCATGGAGGCCAAATGGCCGCAGGTCTGGGAGGACCTCAAGGTCTTCACGCCCCTGGATGACGGCTCGAAGGAACGCCGCTACGTGCTGGACATGTTCCCGTACCCCTCCGGGGACCTTCACATGGGCCACGCAGAAGCCTTCGCGATGGGCGACGTCGTCGCCCGTTACCTCCGCCAGCAGGGTTACGACGTGCTGCACCCGATCGGCTGGGACTCCTTCGGCCTGCCGGCCGAGAACGCCGCCATCAAACGCAACGCGCATCCCAGCGAGTGGACCTACACCAACATCGACACCCAGGCGGCCTCGTTCAAGCGCTACGCCATCTCCGTCGACTGGTCCCGCCGGCTGCACACCTCGGATCCGGGCTACTACCGCTGGACCCAGTGGCTGTTCAAGCGCTTCTACGAGCGCGGCCTGGCCTACCGCAAGAATTCCCCGGTCAACTGGTGCCCGAAGGACCAGACCGTGCTGGCCAACGAACAGGTGGTCAACGGCGCCTGCGAGCGGTGCGGCACGGCCGTGACGAAGAAGTCCCTGAACCAGTGGTACTTCAAGATCACCGACTACGCCGACCGGCTGCTGGACGACATGGACGAGCTGCGCGGCCACTGGCCCGAGCGGGTCCTGGCCATGCAGAAGAACTGGATCGGCCGCTCGGAGGGCGCCCACGTCAACTTCGTCATCGAGGCCGACGGCGGGAAACCCGCCCAGGACGTCACCGTGTTCACCACCCGTCCGGACACCCTGTACGGTGCGACGTTCTTCGTGGTCGCCGCTGATGCTCCGCTCGCCGTCGAACTGGTCACCGCGGAACACGCCCCGGCCCTGGAGGCCTACCGCGAACAGGTCAAGACGCTCTCGGAAATCGAGCGCCAGGCCACCGAGCGGGAGAAGACCGGTGTCTTCACCGGCCGCTACGCGATCAACCCGCTGAACGGCGAAAAGCTGCCGGTCTGGGCCGCCGACTATGTGCTGGCCGACTACGGCACCGGCGCCATCATGGCCGTCCCGGCCCACGACCAACGCGACCTGGACTTCGCCAAGACCTTCGGCCTGCCCGTGCGGGCCGTCCTGGACACCGGCGACGAAGACCCGGCCGTGACCGGCACGGCGACCACCGGTGAGGGAACCCTCATCAACTCCGGAGCGCTGGACGGGCTGCCCAAGGCCGAAGCCATCCCGGCCGCCATCGCGATCCTGGAGCAACAGGGCACCGGCGAGAAGTTCGTGAACTTCCGCCTCCGTGACTGGCTGCTGAGCCGGCAGCGCTTCTGGGGCACCCCCATCCCGATCATCCACTGCCCGGCCTGCGGCGAAGTCCCGGTCCCGGACGACCAGTTGCCGGTCACCCTGCCGGAGGACCTGCGCGGCGAGGACCTGTCCCCGAAGGGCACCTCCCCGCTGGCCGCCGCCGAGGCCTGGGTCAACGTGGAATGCCCCTCCTGCCACGGCCCGGCCAAACGCGACACGGACACCATGGACACCTTCGTGGACTCGTCCTGGTACTTCCTGCGCTTCGTCTCGCCGGAGTACACCGACGGACCGTTCGACCCGGCCAAGATCAACGACTGGATGCCGGTGGGCCAGTACGTCGGCGGCGTCGAACACGCCATCCTGCACCTGCTGTACGCCCGCTTCTTCACCAAGGTCATTCACGACCTGGGCCTGATCGAAGCCGACGAACCGTTCCGCGCGCTGCTGAACCAGGGACAGGTGCTCAACGGCGGCAAGGCCATGAGCAAATCCCTCGGAAACGGAGTGGACCTGGGCCAGCAGCTGGACAGGTTCGGCGTCGACGCCGTGCGGCTCACCATGATCTTCGCCTCCCCGCCGGAGGACGACGTCGACTGGGCGGACGTGTCGCCGTCGGGCTCCGCGAAGTTCCTGGCCCGCGCCTGGCGGCTCGGCCAGGACGTCACGAGCGATCCGGGCGTCGACTTCGCTGCCGGCGACCGTGCGCTGCGCACCGTCACCCACCGCACCATCGCCGACGCCGAGGCGTTGCTGGACCACAACAAGTTCAACGTGGTGGTGGCAAAACTGATGGAACTGGTCAACGCGACGCGGAAAAAGATTGACGCGGACACCGGCGACGGGGGCGCGGACCCGGCCGTTCGCGAGGCCGTGGAGGCCATCGCGGTCATCCTGAGCCTGTTCGCCCCGTACACCGCGGAGGACCTGTGGAACGTGCTGGGGCACCCGGCGTCGGTGGCCAACGCCGGCTGGCCCACGCACGACGAGGCCTTGCTGGTGCAGGACACGGTCACCGCCGTCGTCCAGGTCCAGGGCAAGGTGCGCGACCGGCTCGAGGTCTCCCCGGGCATTTCCGAGGACGAGTTGCGCGAACTGGCGCTGGCTTCCGACAACGTCCAGCGCGCGCTGGACGGGCGCGGGATCCGCACCGTGATCGTGCGGGCACCTAAACTGGTCAACATCGTGCCGGCGTAGCCGGACAGGCCGTTCGTTACCGGCCGCCGGCAGAAGCCGGCGGCCGGAACACTTTCCAGGAGGTGCTTCGTGCCCGACCGTGAGCCCCCGGGCTGGCCGTGGCTGCGCGAGCGCCTCGTCAGGCTCCGCCAGGCCACCCGACCCGGCGCGGCTATCGAGACTTTGCCCGCGGCCGCCCCGCGGACGGCCGTGGTCACCGACTCCGCTGCCGCGCTGCCGGCCGAGTGGGTGCGTGACTTCACCGCCGACGGCCGCCTGACGGTGGTCCCGATGCCGGTCATGGTGGGCTCCGAGATTTACGGCGAGGGCGAGGACGACATCGCCGACACCATTGCCGTGGCCCTGGCCAGCGGGTTGCCGGTCCGGACCTCCCGGCCCTCACCCGGCCAGTTCGAACAGGCGTACCTCGCCGCGGCCGCCCGTGGCTTCGAGTCCGTGGTCTCCATTCACATCTCCGCCGAACTCTCCGGCACCCCGGACTCCGCGCGGCTTGCCGCCGCCAGGGTAGGGATTCCGGTGGAAGTCCTGGATTCCCGCACCGTTGGAATGGCGCAGGGAATGGGTGTGCAGAGCGCCGTCGTCGCGGCCGCCGACGGCGGGACCGCACAAGAGGTCAGCGCGTTCGCCCGGGAACGGCTGGACCGCACCAAGGTGTACTTCTACGTGCCGAGTCTGGAACAGCTGCGCCGCGGCGGACGGATCGGTGCGGCCGCCTCGCTCTGGGGCACCATGTTCTCGATTAAGCCGATCCTGGCGGTCGACGGCGGCAAAGTGGTGCCGCTGGAAAAGGTCCGCTCGGCGGCCCGGGCCATCGCCAGGCTCGAGGAGGTCGCCGCCGCCGATGCGCTGTCCCGCCCGCCCGGGGAGGCCAGGATCGCGGTGCACCACTTCGGCAACCCGGCCGAGGCGGAGCAGCTGGCGGCACGGCTGGGGGCCCTTTTGCCGGCGTGCCCGCCGGCCCAGATCAGCGCCCTGCCCGCCGTACTCGCGGCCCACGCCGGGCTCGGCGTCCTCGCCGTGATCGTGGGGGAGAGCAGCACCCCGCTGCCCGGGGTTCCCGGAACCGCCGGGACTGCCGCGGGGCCCGGGGCACTGTCCACATAGCTTCTCCGGCTCCTGTCGCCGGGCGCGCGGCGCTCCATAGGCTGGGTTGCATGCCGCGCCACTATCCGGGACCCGAAGCCCGCAGCGGATCGGGCCTGGCCCGGCACCGCTGGGCCGCCAGCTTCGGCCCGGCGCGGGACGATGCCCTGCTGGATGACGTTTTGATGGATGACGACCAGCGCGACGATGACACACGCGACGGCGTCCCGGTGACGGAGGCTGCGACCCCTGCTGCCGGCAACCCCGGAGCTACGGCACGCGCGGCGTTTAGGTGGCGCACGGGACGCCGTGCCGCGGCGCTGCTTGCGCTGATCTGCGTGCTGTTGGGTGGCTGGTTCTGGTGGCAGGCGGCCGACGGCGCCCCGAGGGCCGAACCGCTCGGCGATCCGCCGGGGTCCGAGCCCGTGGGCGGCTCCGGTCCGGGCGGAACCGGCAGCCAGGCGACGGGCACGGCGGACCCGGCCGCTGCGCAAGTGCCGGGCGCAGCGGCGGGCGGCACGATCGTCGTGCACGTGGCCGGCGCCGTGGGCAGCCCCGGCGTGGTGGAGCTACCGGGCGGAAGCCGGCTCCACGAAGCCATCAAGGCCGCCGGCGGGAGCACCGCCGCCGCGGACCTGAACCGGCTCAACCTCGCCGCCGTTCTTGAGGACGGCCAGAAAATCCTTGTCCCGGAGCGCGGCAGTCCGGAGCGCGGTAGCCCGGACGGAGCAGCCGCGGCCGAAGCAACCGGACCCGCCGCCGGAACCGATGGAAAAGGAGGCGGCGGCACCGGACCGCCGGTGGCGAAAATCAACCTGAACACTGCCGGCGTCGAAGAGCTGGCCACGCTGCCGCGCGTCGGCCCGGTCCTGGCCCAGCGCATCGTGGACTGGCGCAAACAGCACGGCAGGTTCCGCACCGTGGAGGAGCTCGACGCCGTGGAGGGGGTCGGCCCGAAGCTGCTCGCGGCCCTCCTGCCACTGGTGCGGATCTGATATGTCCGCAGACCGGCAGCCGCCGCGCTGGCAGTCCCTTCGGGACGCCGCAGCCGCATCCATGGTCCCGAACGCGGACCCGCAGGCGCCGGCCACGCGGCAGCCCGCGACAGAGAGCACGAGGGCCCGGCAGCCCGCGGCAGAGCGCACGAGCGCCCGGCAGGCGCGAGCTGCTGCCAAAGCCGTCCTGGCCGGGCTGGATCGCCGTGTCCGTGAGGCGCTGCGGGTCCGCCGGGCGGCTGCCCGACCGCTGCCGGCCGGTGCATCGCCGTCCGGTGCTTCGCCGGACAGCCGGCGCCGGACCGACCTTCGGCTGGTGCCGGCCGCGCTGCTCGTCTGGGGGACTGCCCTGGCGGGAGGGTGGCTGTCACCGGCGGCGCTTGCTGTCCTCTGCGCCGCTCTGGCCGCCGCGGCGGGTTTGTTGCTGCTGCCGCGCGGGCGGCGCCGGACGGTTGCCGCCCGGAGTCTTCGGGGCACCGTGGCGGCGGCGCTGCTGCTCTCGTGCGCTGCCGGCGCCCATGCGGCGGTGGCCTCGGTGCCGCGGCATGACGGTGCGGTCGCGGAAGCCGTCGCTGCCGGTGCGTCGGTAGTGGCGGAGATCGAGGTGAACGGCATGCCGAGGCGGCTCGCCACCCCGGGCCGCGTCGGGCTGTCGGAGCGTTGGGCCGTGCCGGCCACGCTCTTGGTCCTGGTTTTTGACGGCCGCCGCGTGGAAGCACGTGCCCGACTTCTTGTGTTGGGCGGGGCGGATTGGGGAGCTGCCGCATCCGGTGATCGGATCCGGGCTACGGGCAAACTGAAGCCGGCCGGTCCTGGCGAGGCCGAGGCCGGGATGCTTTCCGCCTCCTCCGTCCCCGTCCGTCTGGCCGCCGCCGGCGGCTGGGACAGCGCCCCGGCAGGCCTGCGGAGCAGCTTCAGCGCCGCCGCCGCCGGGTTGCCCGGCGACGCGAAGGGGCTGCTGCCCGGAATGGTGACCGGCGACACCGGAGCGCTCGATCCGCAACTCGCCGCGGCCATGAAGACCGTGGGGATGACCCACCTGACGGCCGTGAGCGGAGCCAACTGCAGCCTGGTTCTCGGCGTCCTACTGCTGGCGGCCCGCGGGCTGCGGCTGCCGCGCCCGGCGGCCGCCGGACTCGCCCGCGGCGGGTTGGGTCTCTTCGTCCTGATGCTCGGCCCGGACGCCAGTGTGCTCCGGGCCGCGTGCATGGGGACTATCGGACTCTCGGCGCTCGTTTTCGGCCGTGCAGGACGCGGCCTCAGCCTGCTGTGCGTGGCCTCCACCGGACTTCTACTGGCTGAGCCGGCCCTGGCTGCCGACTTCGGTTTCCTGCTGTCCGTCCTGGCCACCCTCGGCATCGTCGTGGCCGGCAGGCCGATCATGGGCTGGCTGCCCGCCGCCGTGCCGCGCACGGTGGCCGCCGGCCTCGCGGTTCCACTGTCCGCCCAGTTGTTCTGCGGCCCCGTCATCGTGCTGCTTCAGCCGCAGTTCTCCAGCTACGCCCTGCCGGCGAACCTGGCGGCTGCCGCATTGGTGGCGCCGGTGACCGTCGCGGGCACGGCTGCCGTCCCGCTGGTGCCCCTGGTCCCGGGCCTCGCGGCACTGCCCATCGCCGTGGCCGGAACCTTCGCAACCGCGGTGGCCGGAATCGCACGCTACTTCGCGGCCCTGCCCGGCGCGGCGCTGCCATGGCCGGAGGGCGCCTATGGTTCGGCCACGATGGCGGCGCTCTCGGTGCTGTCCCTGGCGGGCGTCTGGCTCGTCACCCACCCGGCCCATGCCGGGCCCCTGCTGCTCAAAGTGCAGGGTCGGATCGTGCTGTTCCTCGGCCAGGTTCTCGACCGGAAAACCCGCCCGCCGGGCACTGCCCGCTCCGGGGCCGGCCGGTGGGCCGGTCAGTGGGGCCGCCAGGGCGCCAGACCTCGGACTGGGCCGGGGCGGCGCGGCTTGGTGGACCGCCCCCGCCGTGGCAGGCTTAGAGTCTGCAAACCAACCTTCCGGAGGAATCACGAGTGGCTGCTGCCCAGACCCAACGCACCAGGACGACGGCGACGAAGACCGCCACCTGGCGCGATGTGACGCCGGCGCCGGTGGTGCTGGTGGGCGGCCCCGAGGATTACCTCGGCTCCCGGGCCATGGACCGGATCCGTTCCCAGGTCCGCGCCGCCGCGCCCGACGTCGAAATTACCCGGCTGAACGCCGGCAGCTACGAACCCGGAACGCTCGCCATGAACGTCAGCCCATCGTTGTTCGGCGAGCAGAAGCTGATCGAGGTCGAAGGCCTGGAGACGATGAACGATGCCTTCCTTGCCGACGCCCTGAAGTATCTGGGCCGCCCCGAACCGGACGCCGTCCTGGTGCTGCGCCACGGCGGGGGAGTACGGGGAAAGAAACTCCTCGATGCCATCAAGGCGGGCGGCTGGCCGGTGGTTGACTGTCAGCCGCTGAAGAAGGATGCGGACAAGGCAGCCTTTGTCACCACCGAGTTCAAAGCCGCCTCCCGGCGGATCGAGCCCGACGCAGTGCACGCCCTCGTCAACGCCGTCGGCGCCCACCTGGCCGAACTCGCGGCCGCCTGCAGCCAGCTGATCGCGGATGCCACCACTGCGGTGGATTCGGACCTGGTGGACCGCTACTACGGCGGCAGGGTGGAAGCCACCGGCTTCAAGGTGGCCGACGCCGCCATGGCCGGCAACGCGCCGCTGGCCCTCTCCACCCTTCGCCACGCCCTCGACACCGGTGCCGATCCGGTGCCGATCGTGGCGGCCCTTGCCGCGAAGCTGCGGTCCCTCGCCAAAGTTGCGGGAGCGCAGGGCTCCTCCTCACAGATCGCCAAGCAGCTGGGCATGCAGCCGTGGCTGGTGGAGCAGGCCCAACGTGACGTCAGGCGCTGGACCCCGGAAGGCCTGGCCCGTTCCATTCAGGTCACGGCCGAAGCCGATGCGCAGGTCAAGGGACTGTCCCGGGACCCGGTCTACGCCGTCGAGCACGCCGTGACGGTGATTGCGGGCGCGGTCCGCCGCTGACGCACCGACGCCCCGGCATCGCCTGGCCTGGGTGCCGGGGACAACTGCCGCTTTAACTGGCTGTGGCCGGTACCCAGAGGGTACCGGCCACAATCATCAGTTCAGTTGAACTGGAAAACCTTAGAGTGCGTTGACCTTTTTGGAGATCGCGGACTTGCGGTTTGCAGCGTTGTTCTTGTGAAGAACACCCTTGCTGACAGCCTTGTCGAGCTTCCGGCTGGCAGTAACCAGTGCAGTAGCAGCGGCATCCTTGTCGGTGGACTCAACGGCGGTGTTGACGGCGCGGATGGCCGTCTTCAGCTCGGACTTGACTGCGTTGTTGCGCAGGCGAGCCTTCTCGTTGGTCAGGATGCGCTTCTTCTGGGACTTGATATTAGCCACGTGTGAACTCTCTTTTTCAATGCGGAAAATGGTCTAGAGGGCTTTCAGATTGGCCATTGACTGAGCGGCGTGGGGATACCTATGGCGACCAACCATCAGTGGCCGTCGACCTGCACGGACACACAGCTGTCAATAATAGCAGAGAGGAGAACGCGCTGGCGATTTCGTTCCGCCGCCGCGGGTCGGGTGACGCCGGCCGCGGTGTTCAGGACCAGCCGTGCCGACCGCGAAGCGCGCTGGCGATGTCGCGGAACCGTCCGGCGTCGAGGACTGCGCCTTCACGCCGCACGTCCCGGGGGTTGATCTGCAGGACGCGGTCCAGCCGGGCCTCGCTGGGGCGCCATTGCCGATCCCAGGGCCCCGTGCCGATGTCGACGTAGTCGTCCGCGCGGCGGGCGTCGCCGTCGTGGTCCTTGCTGGTGAGCATCAGTCCCAGCAGGTACCGGCCGTGGTTGCCGACCAGGAGCACCGGGCGGTCCTTGCCCCGGCTGTGGTCCTCTTCGAACGGCACCCAGGTCCAGATAATCTCGCCGGGCTCGGGCAGTCCTTTAGCGGCCGGGCGGTATTGCACTTTGGCTTTGCCGCGGAAATCGCCCGGATACGTGCCCGTGAGGCCGCCGGGAGCGCCGCCGCCGGGAGCGCCGGCACGAGTCCCTGCCGGCGGGCGGGCCGCGGGCGCGCCGCCGCTGAGCCGGTCGAGGAAACGCAGGGTGCCGCGGAGGGCGTTGCCGAGGGAGCGAAGATTCAGGGCCATGGGGCAAACCCTACCGGGATGCAAGGCCACGCTCCCGGACGTGGGAGACTAGGGGGACGAGAAATGCGGCCTGCCGCAGCAGGGTGGAACCAGCGATTGTGGACCACCGGCTGCCTTAGTCCGCCGTACAGCCCATCAGCATTGCCCATCAGTACAGCCCACAAGTTGTGCCAACAGTAAGGACCCTGCGTGTCTCCCATGGCCCGCACCGCCCCGGTGCCTGCCGCAACAGATCCGGCCCTCATCCGGAACTTCTGCATCATTGCGCATATTGACCACGGCAAGTCCACGCTGGCCGACCGGATGCTCCAGTACACCGGAGTCGTCCAGTCCCGCGACATGAAGGCCCAGTACCTGGACCGGATGGACATTGAGCGCGAACGCGGCATCACCATCAAGTCCCAGGCCGTCCGGATGCCGTGGGAGCTCGACGGTACCAGCTTCGCCTTGAACATGATCGACACCCCCGGCCACGTCGACTTCACTTATGAGGTCTCACGCTCGCTGGCCGCCTGCGAAGGCGCCGTGCTGCTGGTGGACGCCGCCCAGGGCATCGAGGCCCAGACCCTCGCCAACCTCTACCTGGCGATGGAAAACAACCTCACCATCATCCCGGTCCTGAACAAGATCGACCTGCCGGCCGCCCAGCCGGAGAAGTACGCCGCGGAACTCGCCAGCCTGATCGGCGGCGACCCGGACGACGTCCTCCGCGTCTCCGGCAAGACGGGCATGGGCGTCGAGGTCCTGCTGGACAAAATCGTCCGCGACCTGCCGGCCCCCACGGGCGACCCCGACGCCCCCGCCCGGGCCATGATCTTCGACTCTGTCTACGACACCTACCGCGGCGTGGTCACCTACGTCCGTGTGGTCGACGGCATGCTGCACCCGCGGGAACGCATCCAGATGATGTCCACCCGCGCCACCCACGAACTCCTCGAGATCGGAGTCAGCTCCCCGGAGCCCACCCCGTCCAAGGGCCTGGGTGTCGGCGAGGTCGGCTACCTGATCACCGGTGTGAAGGACGTCCGCTTGTCCAAGGTGGGCGACACCGTCACCAACCTTGCCAAGCCGGCCACCGAGTCCCTGCCCGGCTACGCGGACGCCAAGCCGATGGTGTTCTCCGGCCTGTATCCGCTGGACGGCACCGACTACCCGGTGCTTCGCGATGCACTGGAAAAGCTGATGCTCAATGACGCCGCCCTGGTCTACGAGCCGGAAACCTCGGCCGCGCTGGGCTTCGGCTTCCGCGTCGGCTTCCTGGGCCTGCTGCACCTGGAAATCACGCGTGAGCGCCTCGAGCGCGAGTACAAGCTGGACCTGATCTCCACTGCCCCCAACGTGGAGTACGAGGTGACGCTCGAGGACACGAAGGTCGTCCACGTCACCAACCCCAGTGAGTACCCCACCGGGAAGGTCGCCGAGGTCCGCGAGCCGATGGTCTCCGCCACCATCCTGGCGCCCAACGAGTTTGTCGGCGCCATCATGGAGCTCTGCCAGAGCCGCCGCGGGGTTATGGGCGGCATGGATTACCTCTCCGAGGACCGCGTGGAGATCCGTTACCGCCTGCCGCTGGCCGAAATCGTCTTCGACTTCTTCGACATCCTCAAGTCCAAGACCCGCGGCTACGGCTCGCTGGACTGGAAGGCCGACGGCGACCAGGTCGCCGACCTGGTCAAGGTGGACATCATGCTCCAGGGCGAACAGGTGGACGCCTTCAGCGCGATCACCCACCGCGACAAGGCCTACGCATACGGCGTGATGATGACCGGAAAGCTGCGTGAACTCATCCCGCGGCAGCAGTTCGAGGTGCCGATCCAGGCCGCCATCGGCTCCCGGATCATCGCCCGTGAGAGCATCCGCGCGATCCGCAAGGACGTCCTGGCCAAGTGCTACGGCGGTGACATCACCCGTAAGCGCAAACTGCTGGAAAAGCAGAAGGAAGGCAAGAAGCGCATGAAGATGGTGGGCCGCGTCGAGGTGCCGCAGGAAGCCTTCATCGCCGCCCTCACCACGGAAGAGTCCAAGGACAAGGCCAAGAAGTAGCCATGCCAAGCGCGCTTCCCCTCGGTGATCCGGCGCCGCCGGACGGGCTCCTGCCCGGCCAGGCGCTGGAGGGCGCCGCGGACCGGGCCTTCGGGCTCTATGTGCACATCCCGTTCTGCGCCGTGCGCTGCGGCTACTGCGACTTCAACACTTACACGGCCACGGAGCTGGGCGGCGGTGCCTCGCAGGACGCCTACGCCGGCACCGCCGTCGCCGAAGTTGACTTCGCCGGCCGCGTCCTGAGGGCTTCCGGCCTGCCCGAACGACGGCTCAGCACGGTGTTCTTCGGCGGCGGGACGCCCACGCTCCTGCCGGCCGGGGACCTGGCCCGCATCCTGGCGGCCGCGATCGACACCTGGGGTCTGGAACCCGGCGCCGAGGTCACCACCGAGGCCAATCCCGACTCCGTCACGCCCGAGTCCCTGCAGGTGCTGGCCGACGCCGGCTTCACCCGGGTGTCCTTCGGCATGCAGTCGGCCGTGCCGCACGTCCTCAAGGTCCTGGACCGCACCCACACGCCCAGCCGGGTGCCGCAGGTAGTCGAGTGGGCCCGGGACGCGGGCCTGGCCGTCAGCCTGGACCTGATCTACGGCACCCCCGGAGAGTCGCTGGAGGACTGGCGGTACTCGCTGGAGACCGCATTGTCCTACGGCCCGGACCACATCAGCGCGTACGCGCTGATCGTCGAGGACGGCACCAAACTGGCCGCCCAGATCCGCCGCGGCGAAGTTCCGGGGATCGACGACGACGACCATGCCGCCAAGTACGAACTGGCCGACGAACTGATCACCGCGGCGGGCCTGGGCTGGTACGAGGTCAGCAACTGGGCCCGCACACCGGAGCAGGCCTGCCGCCACAACCTGGCCTACTGGCGCGGGGACGACTGGTGGGGAATCGGCCCCGGCGCGCACTCGCACGTGGGCGGCGTCCGCTGGTGGAACGTCAAGCACCCCACCGCCTACGCGGCCCGGCTGGGGTCACACGTCTCGCCCGCAGCCGGCCGGGAAACGCTCGACGCCGAAACCCGCAACGTAGAACGTGTCATGCTCGAGGCCCGGCTGGTCACCGGCCTGGCGATCCCGAGCCTCGGCGGACTGGGGGACACCGGACGACACGCCGTGGCCGGCCTGATCGCCGACGGGCTCGTGGACCCGGGGGAAGCCTTCAAGGGCCGCCTGGTGCTCACCCTCAAGGGCCGGCTGCTGGCCGACGCGGTGGTCCGCCGGATCCTGCCGGACTAGCGCCGGGTCCGGCTTGCGCAGCCCCGGTGCGCCGGGCTACTTGATCCAGCGGAGGTTGAAGTCGTAGCGGTGCGGCTGGCCCCGGTTGACGTGGATGCCGGCGGCCACCGAGAAGCAGGCCAGGGCAATCCAGATGAGGGTGGCGAGCACCGCGAACAGGTTGCCCACCACCGGGACGAAGACCAGCAGATTGGCGAGCACCGCGGCAATCGTGGGCGGCAGCGTGAAGTTCAGCGCTTCCTTCGACTCCTGCGCCGTGAACGGGCCGCGGTCCTTGAAGATCAGGTAGATCAACAGCGAGGGGATGCAGCCGAGGATGCCGCCAAAGTGCGCCAGGGTGGCCCACTGCCGGTCCTCGCGTGCCGTCAGCGGCAGGGCATTTGCGGGAACGCCATGGTACGGAGACGGGCCATGGCCCGCCTGATGGTCCGTGTGTTCGCGTGCGTCTTCTGCCACGTGTCGTCCTTTGGATTGCGGTGGAGCGTTGATACCGGTAGGAGCCGCGGCCGCGGCAAAATGCAGCGGCCAGCATTCCAAGAATACTGGCACTGACCGTGAAGTGCTGCACGGAGAGCGGGGTCAGGGCACCGTGAGGAAGTCGATGACCTCTTCAACCCGGCCCAGGAGGGATGGCTCAAGGTCCGCGTAGCTGCGGACGGCGCCGAGGAGCTTTTGCCAGCCCAGGCCAATGTCCTCCTTGGTGCTGTGCGGCCAGCCAAACGACGTCAGGATGCCGGTCTTCCAGTCGATGCCGCGGGGAATCACCGGCCACCGTTCAATCCCAAGGACGGCGGGGCGGATGGCCTGCCAGACGTCGACATAGGGGTGCCCGACGATCAGCACGTTGCCGGCGGCGCCGGGTGAGGCCATGACCGCGTCGGCGATCCGGGATTCCTTCGAGTCGGGCACGAGGTGGTCCACCAGCACGCCGAGGCGGCGTCCCGGGCCGGGCCCGAACTCCCGGACGGCGCCAGCGAGGTCGTCGATGCCGTGCAGCGGCTCGACGACGATGCCCTCGACCCGGAGGTCGTCGCCCCAGACTTTTTCGACGAGTTCGGCGTCGTGCTTGCCTTCCACCCAGATCCGGCTGGCTTTCGCCACCTGGGCGCGCTGGCCGGCCACCCGGACCGATCCGGAGGCGGTGCGCGCTCCGCCGGCGGCTGCTGGGGGCCGCGGCGCGGGCGGCATCAAGCGGATCGGCCGGCCGTCCAGCAGGAAGCCAAAGCCGAGCCGGAAGGAGCGGGACTTGCCCCGCCGGTCCTCAAGGGCCACGACGTGCATGCCGCCGGACTTCTCCACCCGGGTTACGGCGCCCACCCAGCCGGACTGAACATCTTCCAGCACCATGCCGCGTTCCACCGGAACTTCGGGCAACTGGGCCTTGGCGGGGGCGGAGAGCTCTTGCGGGCCCCAATTGTGGTACGACATCGGCTACACACTGCTTTGCACTCGGAAACTTGCACGGGGACTAGTTGCACTCGGAAATTCGGACTGGGAATTTTGGACTGGAAATTGTGGCGGGAACGGCCGCGCGGCCCGCTATGTGTCCGGAAACACCGGCCCGGCGGACGGGCCCGCAGCGAATCCAATGCTAACAACGCGTGACTCATATTAGACTGGTTAGCACTTAGGCATGTCGAGTGCTAACCGCGGGTGTTGTCGGGCCGGTCCATCCCACCCGCCCGGCACCCGGTGAACAGGATATGGGTCGATTGGAGGTGGGGCGTGAGCGAGCCACGGAAACTCGAAGTGCTGCGCGCCATCGTCGAGGACTACGTTCATTCCCGTGAACCCGTAGGATCCAAGGCGCTGGTGGAGCGGCACCACCTGGGCGTCTCCAGTGCCACGATCCGCAATGACATGGCGGCCCTGGAGGACGAGGGCCTGATCACGGCGCCGCACACCAGCGCCGGCCGGATCCCCACCGACAAGGGCTACCGCCTGTTCGTGGACCAGATTTCGGCCGTCAAACCGCTGTCTCCGGCGGAACGCCGCGCCATCCAGGCCCTGCTTGAGGGGTCCGATGACCTTGACGACGTGCTGGACCGGACCGTGCGGCTGCTGGCGCAGCTGACCAACCAGGTCGCCGTCGTACAGTATCCGCTCCTGAGCAGGGCCCGCGTCCGGCACATCGAGTTCGTGCTGCTGGCACCCCGCAAGGTGCTGACGGTGCTGATCGTGGACAGCGGCAAGGTGGAGCAGCGGGTGATCGACGTCGGCCAGGACTTCGGCGACGAGGCCCTCGCGGAACTTCGGTCCTTGTTCCTGGCCAGGCTTTCCGGCACCCCGCTGAGCCTGCTGCCGCAGTCGTTGCAGGCCGTGGCGGACAGCTGCCCGCCGGTGCACCGCGGCGCGGCCCGGGCCCTGGCCCGGGGACTCGAGTCGCTGGCCAGGGCCAGCCGTGAGGAACGGATGGTCATGGCCGGGACCGCCAACCTGGCCCGCTCCAACGTTGATTTCCCGCTGAGCATCGGCCCCGTCCTCGAGGCACTCGAGGAACAGGTGGTGATGCTCCGCCTGCTGAGCGACATGGCGCAGGACCCCCGCGGCGTCACCGTGAGCATCGGCCGGGAGAACCCATACGACGGGCTTTCCGAGGCCTCCGTGGTCGCCACCGGCTACGGCCCGGATGCCACGGCCAAGGTTGGGGTGCTGGGACCCACCCGGATGGACTATCCCACCACCATGGCCGCCGTCCGTGCGGTGGCCCGCTATCTTTCGAGGATCCTCGGGCCCTGAGGGTCCGGCCCGGGCGTCAAATCCCAGGCACCAGACTTCTTGCCCATTACCGGCAGTACAACCAGGAAGAGATACACATTTTGAGCAGCCACTACGACGTTCTTGGAGTCTCCCGCGAAGCGACGGGGGAAGAAATCAAGAAGGCCTACCGCAAGCTGGCGCGGAACCTGCACCCGGATGTGAACCCCGGCGACGACGCCTCCGAACGCTTCAAAGCGGTCACGCACGCCTACGAGGTGCTCTCCGACCCGCAGAAACGCCGGATCTACGACACCACGGGCAACGAGAACGGCAACGACAACGGCTTCGGCGGCGGGTACGCGGGCCAGGGCTTCGCGTTCCAGGACATCTTCGAAACCTTCTTCGGCGGCGCCGGCGGCCAGGGCGGCCCCGCGTCGCGGGTCCGCCGCGGCCAGGACGCCCTGATCAGCGTCCGGATCGAGCTCCGCGACGCCGTCTTCGGTGTCAACAAGAAGCTCGAAGTGGACACCGCCGTCACCTGCCCGACGTGTGAGGGCTCCTGCTGCCGCCCGGGCAGTCACCCCGAACGCTGCGACATCTGCGGCGGCAGCGGCCAGGTCCAGCGCGCCGTGCGGTCCATCCTCGGCCAGGTCATGACCACCGCTCCCTGCGGCAGCTGTGAGGGCTTCGGCACCGTGATCAAGGACCCGTGCAACGAGTGCGCCGGCCAGGGCCGCATCCGCAGCCGCCGCTCGCTCACCGTGAAGGTTCCCGCCGGCGTCGCCACCGGCACGCGCATCCAGCTCTCCGGCCAGGGCGAGGCCGGTCCGGCCGGCGGTCCGTCCGGCGACCTCTACGTCGAGATCCGGGTTAACAACGACGCCACCTACGTGCGGGAAGGCGACGACCTGCACGCCAGCCTCAACATTCCCATGACCGCCGCCGCGCTGGGCACGGAGCTGACCCTGGAAACCTTTGACGGCGAGCAGGAAATCGACGTCAAGGCCGGTACCCAATCCGGCGAGGTCATCACGCTCCGGGGTCTGGGCGTGACCCACCTGCGCGGCTACGGCCGCGGCGACCTCAAGGTGCACCTCCAGGTGGACACCCCGGCCAAGCTCGACGCCGCCCAGGAGGACCTCCTGCGGCAGCTGGCCAAACTCCGCGGCGAGCAGTTCACCGAGGGGAAGCTCGCCGCCAGCGGCGGCGTCTTCGCCAAGCTGCGGGACCGGCTCGGTAACCTGTAGCGGTGAGTAACCCGGTCTTCTTTACCCCGGCAGGAAACCTGGACCAGCAGGTCCCCGGCTCAACGTTCGTCCTCGGCGGCGCCGAGGCGCGCCACGCAGTGACCGTCAAGCGGCTGGCCGTGGGGGAAGCGGTGGACATCGCCGACGGCGCGGGCCGGCGCATCACCGGCACCGTCACCGCCGTCGCGCCCCAGGAGCTGACCGTGGAGTGCAGCGGGGTAAGCACGGAGGCCCGGCCGGATGTCCGGCTGGTCCTTGTGCAGGCACTGGCCAAGGGGGACCGAGACGAACTGGCCGCCGAAACCGTGACGGAGCTGGGGATCGACGCCGTCGTGCCCTGGCAGGCGGAGCGGTCGATTGTGCGGTGGAAGCCCGAACGCGCAGCGAAGGCGCACGCCAAGTGGCAGTCGGTGGTGACGGCGGCCGCGAAGCAGGCCCGCCGCGCCTGGATCCCCGAGGTTCGCGCTGCCGTGGACGGAACGGGCCTGCAGGCGGCCGTCGCGGCCGCGGACCTGGCCGTGATCCTGCATGAAGACGCGGTGCGGCCGCTGCGGCAGGTGCTGGAAGCCTGGCAGGAGCAACAGCAGAGTGGCGACGCCGGCCCCCGCGAGGTGCTCCTGATTGTGGGACCCGAGGGCGGTATCAGCCCCCGCGAGGTCACGAGGCTGTGCGACGCCGGAGCCGTGACCGCCCTGTTGGGCCACCACGTGCTGCGCTCCTCCACCGCCGGACCCGCCGCCACCGTGCTGGCGAGCGACATCCTGGGGCGCTGGTAGGTTACCGGGCCGAGTCGGCGCCGGGACCGGCTCAGCGGACGGTGAACCCGCGGGTATCCACGTTCAGGTCCTGGACGTTGCTGCCGGGATCAATCTGGGAGACCCTCGCCTCGTAACTGCCGGGCCCCAGGTTCGTTGAAATGGCGAACAGGCCGGCCTGGGCAGCGTCGGCGTCCGCGGTGACAGTGCCGTTCAGGTAGGGGGTCTTGGCGGTGCCGTCCACCCGCAGGATCTCCCAGTGCAGCTTGCCGCCCGGAACCGTGCTGCGGCCGGAAATCTTGACCGAGCCCTCGGGCGACTGGGTACCTTCCTGTGGATCGATGATCCAGACGGGCGCCACCATCCCGGCGCTGCGCGATGTGGGGGAACCGAGCCGGACCCGGTTGAAGGCGACATAGTCGGTGTGTCCGTCGACCAGGATCACCACCTGGATCTGCTGGCCGGTATCGGTCAGGCCGGCGCTGGCGGCGGCCGCGGTGGCCGTATAGACGAGCTGCTGGATGGCGCGTTCTGCCATGTCGGCGTCGAGGTTGCTGTTGAACGCGTCGGCCGAGACGTCCACCGTGATGACGTTCTTGCCGGAAATCGAGGTGGCGAGTTTCTTCGGGTTCTGCCACGGGGTAAAGAAATCAGGGTCCAGCGGCTTCTGGGACATCATCACCCGCAGCGCCCGGGTCACGGGGTTGTCCTGGTCTGACGCGTCGCGGAACTCGCGGTACAGGAAGACGTTGTTGTTGCTGCGCCCGATCCAGTACACAGGGGTCTTGTTGGAAGCCTGCGAGGACTCCAGCGGCGCACTGGTGGTGGCAACGCCGGCGGCCGGGCCCGGCACCGTCCGGGAAGGAGTGTCCGAATTCGTGATGCCCGGCTGGGGGGTGGCCACGCAGCCGGACAGCGCCAAAGCAGCCGGCAGCACCAGCAGCAGGGTGCCGCGGCATGCACGCCGGAACACTCCCGCCTTGATCACTCCACGCTGGCTGATTGCCGTTATCCCTTCGCTGTGTGCCGGTGGCCGCCGCGCCGCCCGCTTCCCCGTAGGGACAGCGGCGGCCCCGGGACGGCCCAATCCAGCATTGCACAGGGCGCCGGGGCTCTGGACGGCTTTCCGGGCAGCCGGGCGAACTGCAACATGAACGATATGAGGACGATATGAAGTTGATACCTAACGCGCGGGAGGAGGGCACTCCGCCCCGGCGCGAGGCTGCGCTGGCGTAAGATGAGAGGACCATTTCCCAACTGGAGGGGACCAGAGGCCCACGGGCCACCACCATGACTGAAGCAGCCAACGGCAAGGCCCGGATCAGCCCGGGCGGGCGCACCGCAGGGGATTTTCCCCACTCCCTCCCAGGTCTGCGGACGGAGGTGGTCCTGTTCGACAATTCCGACCAGATGGTGCAGTCCCTGGGCAGTCACGACGAGGCCCTGCGCTTCATCGAAAGCCAGTTTCCCACCGTCGACTTCCATGTCCGGGGCAATGAGCTCTCCATCAGCGGCCCGGCCGCCGAGGTGCCGAGGATCATGCGGCTGCTCAACGAGGTGCGCGGCCTGGTGGCCAGGGGCACCGTCATCACCCCCTCCGTGCTGCAGCAGCTCGTCTCGCTGCTGCGGAGCCAGTCGCTGCAGAACCCCGTCGATGTGCTGACCACCAACATCCTGTCCAGCCGCGGCAAGACCATCCGGCCCAAGACCTTGAACCAGAAGAACTATGTGGACGCGATTGACGCGAACACGGTGATTTTCGGGATCGGCCCGGCCGGCACGGGCAAGACCTACCTGGCCATGGCCAAGGCCGTCCAGGCGCTGCAGCAAAAGGAAGTCAGCCGGATCATCCTGACCCGGCCGGCCGTCGAGGCGGGGGAGCGGCTCGGTTTCCTGCCCGGCACGCTCAGCGACAAGATCGACCCCTATCTGCGGCCGCTTTACGACGCGCTGCACGACATGATGGACCCGGAATCGATCCCGCGGCTGATGGCTGCCGGCACGATCGAGGTAGCGCCGCTGGCGTACATGCGCGGACGCACGCTCAACGACGCGTTCATCATCCTCGACGAGGCCCAGAACACCACGCCCGAGCAGATGAAGATGTTCCTCACCCGGCTGGGCTTCGGCTCCAAGATGGTGGTCACCGGTGATGTCACCCAGGTGGACCTGCCGTTCGGCACCCGCTCCGGGCTGCGGATCGTCGAAGACATCCTGCAGGGGATCGAGGACGTTAATTTCACGGTCCTGGACGCTTCCGACGTCGTCAGGCACCGTCTGGTGGGCGACATCGTGAACGCATACAGCATCTGGGACGAGAAGCAGAGGAACCGGGTCAAGCATTCCGTCGCCCGGGATAACCGGGGAGAACACGCATGAGCATCGAGGTCAACAACGAATCCGGCGTCGCGGTCGACGAACACGAGCTGGTGGCGCTGGCCCGGTTCGTCTTCGAGCGGCTCTTCATCCACCCGCAGGCTGAGCTTTCCATCCTGCTGGTCGACGAACCCGCGATGGAGAAGCTGCACATCGAACTGATGGACGAGCCGGGATCCACGGACGTGCTGTCCGTGCCGATGGACGAACTCACCCCCGGCACGCCGGACAAGCCGACCCCGCAGGGCATGCTGGGCGACATTGCGATCTGCCCCCAGGTGGCCGAGGTGCAGGCGAAGAACGCCGGCCATTCCACCCAGGACGAGATGCTGCTGCTCACCACCCACGGCATCCTGCACCTACTCGGCTTTGACCACGCCGAACCGGAGGAAAAGGAAGAGATGTTCGGGCTGCAGCGCGAACTGCTCGCCGGCTTCACCGGCAGGGACGCTCCGGCAGAGACGATTCAGTGACCCCACTGATCCTGGCCGGCATGGCGCTGGTCTTCCTCGGCTTCGCCGCCGTGCTGACCGCGGCCGAGGCCGCCTTCAACTTCCTACCCCGCCACGACGCCGAATACGCGATCCTGCACAGCCGCGGCACCGCGCTGAAGCGGATCATGGCCCAGCCGGTAGCCCACATGCGCGCCCTGCGGTTCTGGCGGGTCTGGTTCGAAATGGCCTCCGCGGTGGCCGTGACCGCGCTGCTGCACAGCCTGCTGGACAACGTCTGGCTCGCCGGCCTGGCCGCCACCGGCATCATGGCCCTGGTCGGCTTTGTGATCGTGGGCGTGTCCCCCCGCCAGCTGGGCCGGGTGCACTCCGCCGAGGTGGTCCGCTATGCCGCGCCGCTGATCGGCTGGCTCTGCTGGGTGCTCGGACCGATACCGGGCTGGCTGGTTACCCTCGGCAGCGCGGTCGCGCCCGGGGCGCCCGCGGACAACGAAGCCTTCTTCAGCGAAGAGGAGTTCCGGGAGCTCGTCGATCGCGCCAGCGAATCCGACGTCATCGAGGACAACGAGGCCGAACTGATCCAGTCGGTCTTCGACTTCGGCGACACGCTGGTCCGCTCCGTGATGGTGCCCCGGACCGACATCCTGTGCATCGACTCCGGCTCCAGCCTGCACCGGGCCATGTCGCTTTTCCTGCGCTCCGGCTACTCGCGGATCCCTGTCATCGGCGAGAACACGGACCAGATCCTCGGCATCGTGTACCTCAAGGACGCCGCCGCCGTGATCCATAACCTGGCCCCGGGCGAGGAACCGCCGGTGGTCGACCAGCTGGCCCGCGAGGTCCGCTATGTGCCGGACTCGAAGCCGGTCAGCGAGCTGCTCCGTGAGCTCCAGAAGGAATCCACGCACGTCGCGATCGTGATCGACGAGTACGGCGGCACCGCCGGCCTCGTCACGCTCGAAGACCTGATCGAGGAAATCGTCGGCGAGATCGTGGACGAATACGACACCGAGGCCGCCGAAGCCGTGGACCTCGGCGACGGCAGCTACCGGGTCAGCGCCAAGATGAGCATCGACGACCTCGGCGAGCTCTTCGACCTGGAACTCGACGACGACGAGGTTGACACCGTGGGTGGCCTGCTCGCCAAGGCGCTCGGCCGGGTGCCGATCGTCGGAAGCACTGTCGCCGTCGACGGCGTGACGCTCCGGGCCGACCGGCTGGAAGGCCGCCGGAACCGCGTCAGCCACATCATTGCGGCCGCAGTGCCAAAGGAAGAAACTGACCTTGAAGACCTTTTCGACGAGGCCGAATCAACGCAACAGGGAGTTCCACGTGAGCAAGCAGAATAAGTCCGACGGCGAAGCGCCCTTCGGCGGTTACCGGGCCGGGTTCGCGGTGCTGGTGGGGCGTCCCAACGCGGGCAAATCCACTCTCACCAACGCCCTGGTCGGCCAGAAGGTCGCCATCACCTCGGCCAAACCCCAGACCACACGGCACACCATCCGCGGCATTGTGCACCGCGACGACGCCCAGCTGATCATGGTCGACACCCCGGGCCTGCACCGTCCCAGGACACTGCTGGGCAAGCGTCTCAACGAGCTGGTCGCGGACACCCTTGCGGAGGTCGACGCGATCGGCTTTTGCCTGCCCGCCAACGAGAAGATCGGCCCCGGCGACAAGTTCATCGCCGCCCAGCTCGCCGCCATCGGAAACAAGCCGGTCATCGCGATCGTGACGAAGGCCGACACCGTGGACCGCCAGGCACTGACCGAGCAGTTGCTCGCCGTCGCCGCACTGGGCCGCGAGGTGCTGGGTGAGGAGGGCTGGAAGGACATCGTTCCCGTCTCCGCCACCGACGGCTTCCAGGTCGGTACCGTCGCCGACGTGCTGATCAGCCACATGCCGCCGTCGCCGCCGCTCTACCCGGACGGGCACCTGACGGACGAGCCGGAAGCGGTGATGATCGCCGAACTCATCCGCGAGGCTGCCCTCGAAGGCGTCCGCGACGAACTTCCGCACTCCCTGGCCGTCGTGGTCGATGAGATTGTCCCGCGTGAAGGCCGCCCCGAGGACCGGCCATTCCTGGATGTCCGGGTCAACCTCTACGTGGAGCGGCCGTCGCAGAAGGCCATCATCATCGGCAAGGGCGGCGCCCGGCTCCGCGACGTCGGCACCACCGCGCGCAAGGCGATCGAAGCCCTGCTCGGCGCCCGCATTTACCTGGACCTTCACGTGAAGGTCGCCAAGGATTGGCAGCGTGATCCCAAGCAGTTGGTCAAGCTGGGCTTCTAGGCCGGAACCAACGCCGGTAGGGTCGGTGGCGGGCCGCTGATCATACCGGCCAGACCGGGCCGCGGACCGAATCCGCGGTCCGTTTCCGGCATGCCCATCGGGGTTTTCCCAGTTTGGGACACTAAAATGGCTTGACTCCCGTTCGTAAAGGAAGGCACCACCAGTGGCTCGACCCCGTGACAAGCGCGCCGACGGTACCGGCCCCCCGGTTCGGTCCAGCGCTGCTGCCCGGCACACGGCAGATGATTCCGTGGGGCCCGCGCGCCACCTTGGTGCCGCCCGACGGACGCCGGTATGGCTGAAGGCCACCACCATCATCATCTCCGTGCTTCTTGTCGGGGTGATCGCTTTCGGCGCCTACTGGTTCATCCGGCTGCAGGGGAACATCAGCACCCAGGCCCTCGGTGCCGGCAACGCCCGGACCGAGGCCGCCCCGAATGATGCGACCGGCCGGATGCAGATCCTGATCCTCGGCTCGGACACCCGCGACGGCAAGAACTCGCAGTACGGCGGCGCCGCGGACTCCACCGGCTACGGCCACTCCGACGTCATGATGCTGATGGACATCTCGGCGGACAACAAGCGGGTCAACGTCATCAGCTTCCCGCGGGACCTCCTGGTGGACATCCCCAAGTGCAAGGATCCGAAAACCAACCAGGAGTATCCGGCCCAGACCGGGGTCATGATCAACGCGGCGATGTCCGAGGCCGGCATCGGCTGCGCCGTGGACACCGTCAACAAACTTACCGGCCTGGAGATCGACCACTTCATGATGGCCGACTTCAACGCCGTGAAGGAACTCTCCAATGCGGTCGGCGGCATCGACGTGTGCGTCAGCGACGCCATCTTCGACCCCGACTCCGGACTTCGGCTGCCCAAGGGAACGTCCAGTGTCCAGGGCGAGCAGGCCCTCTCGTTTGTCCGCACCCGGCACGCCTTCGGCGACGGCGGCGACCTTGGCCGGATCAAGGCCCAGCAAAGTTTCCTGAGCTCCCTCACTCGCAAAATCAAGGACGACGGCACCCTCACCAACCCGGCACGGATGCTCGGCATCGCGGACGCGATCACGAAGAACCTGACGATCGACGAGGGCCTGGCCTCCGTCCCGACCCTGCTGACGGTCGGCAACCGGCTCAAGAACATCGACGTCGGCAAGGTGGCCTTCGTGGCCACACCGACGGAGCCCGCGGTGTCCGACATCAACCGGCTGCAGCTGGCCGAGCCGGCCGCCTCGCAGCTGTTCGCGGCGATGCGCAAGGACGTTGACCTGACCGACCCCACCGCTACCCCGACGGCGTCCGCCGGCGCTACCGCCGGTGCCTCGGCCAGCGCCGCGCCGACGGCCAGCCAGACACCTGCCGCGCCCGCCTACAACAAGGCGCTGCAGCCCGTCACTGTGGCCAACGGCTCCGGCGACCCGGCACGCGCCAAGGAACTGCTGGCCGCCCTCAACGCGGGCGGCTTCACCCAGACGGGCCAGCTGAACGCCAAAGCCGTGGCGACCACCGCCGTGTACTACGGCGCGAACTTCGCCGACGTGGCAGCGGACGTGGCAACACTTCTGGGCATCCCGTCCTCGCAGGTGCTCCCGGCGGCCGGCGTCGCGGGCGTCCAGGTTTACGTGGGCAGCGACTACACCGGCGGCGCGCAGCAGTCGGGCGCTCCGGTGGCGTTGCCCAAGGACATCGTCAACCAGACCGCGGGCGACACCGTCTGCCAGCAGGCAAACCCGGCGCTGATCACGCGCTAGCCCGGGGCGCCGGGGCTACCAGATGCTGACACGCTCCTCGGGCGCCAGCCACATGCCGTCCTGCTCCGAGGTCCCGAACGCCGAGTGGAAGGCGTCGAGGTTCCGGGCGATGTCATTGGTGCGGAACTCGTTGGGGGAGTGCGGGTCCGTGGCGAGCCGGCGGACCGCCTCCTCGCCGCGGATCACCTGCCGCCAGATCGCCGCCCAGGATGCGAAGAAGCGCTGGGCGCCGGTCAGCCCGTCCAGGACCGGCGGCTCCTGCCCGCCGAGGCTGATCAGGTACGCGTTGTACGCGATGGTCAGGCCGCCAAGGTCGCCGATATTTTCGCCCAGGGTCAGCTTGCCGTTGACGTGCTGGCCCGCTGCCTCGGCCGGGGAGAGCGCATCGAACTGCGCCACCAGCCGGGAGGTCAGCGCCTCGAAAGCGGTCCGGTCCGCTTCGGTCCACCAGTTCCGGAGCAGGCCGCTGCCGTCGTACTGCGAGCCCTGGTCATCGAAGCCATGGCCGATCTCGTGGCCGATCACCGCCCCGATACCGCCGTAGTTCACGGCGTCGTCGGCGTCGGCGGTGAAGAACGGCGGCTGCAGGATGGCGGCCGGGAACACTATTTCGTTGAGCAGCGGGTGGTAGTAGGCGTTCACCGTCTGCGGCGTCATCAGCCACTTTTCCCGGTCGACGGGCTTGCCCACCTCGTCCAGGTGCCGGTCCACGTCGGCGCTGTGCGCGCGCTCCACGTTGCCCAGCAGGTCCGCCTGGTCGATCACGACGTCGGAGTAGTCGATCCACTTGTCCGGGTAGCCGATCTTGGCGCGGAAGGAATCGAGCTTCTTCAGCGCCTCCAGCTTGGTCTCCTCGCTCATCCAGGCCAGGCCGGTGATGGATTCGCGGTACGCCTCGATCAGGTTTCCCACCAGCGCCCGCATGGACTCTTTGTGGCCTTCCGGGAAATGCCGGGCCACGTAGATCTGCCCGACCGCCTCGCCCAGCGCGGCCTCGACGACGGCGACGCCCCGCTTCCAGCGGTCCCGGTTGCGGGGCGTGCCGCTGAGCGTGGTGCCGTAGAAGGCAAAGTTCGCATCCACGAACGCGGCGGAAAGATACGGCGCCGCCGCGCTGACCACCCGCAGGGCGAGCCATTCCTGCCAGACGGACAGCGGCACCGTTTCCAGCAGCCCGGCCGCGCCGGCGAAGAAGTCAGGGGTGCTGACCACCAGCTCGGCCCGCTTCTCCGGGGCGACGGCGGCGGCGTCGAACCAGGCGGACAGCAGCGGAAACAGCTGCGCGACCTCCTCGGCCGACTTGAGGTTGTAGGTCTTCTGCGGATCGCGGAGCGTGACCTTGTCCCAGTGGTGCGAGGCAAGGGACGTTTCCAGTTCCACCACCCGGGCGGCCGCCGCGCCGGCGTCGGCGACGCCGGCCAGCCCGAACATGGTGGCGACGTGTTCGCGGTAGGCCTGGACGGTCTGCGCGAACTTCTCCTCGCGATAGTAGGACTCATCCGGCAGTCCCAGGCCGCCTTGGCCGGTGTAGAGCAGGATCCGGTCCGGGTTGCCCGCATCCGGCGCCGGATAGATGTAGAACAGCCCGGACACGTCGGCACGGAACAGCCGCCCGGACAGCTGGACGAGTTCGGCCACAGAGCCGGTGGCGAATACCTCGGCCAGCCGTGCCCGAATCGGCTCCGCGCCCTTGGCCTCTGCGGCGGCCTCGTCCATGAAGCTGTTGTAGAGCTCGCCGATCTTGCGTTCGATGCCGGTCGCTGCCGCGCCGCGGCCGCCCGCGGCGAGGATGATTTCCTTGACGGCCAGTTCCGAGTCGTCGCGCAGCACCGTGAACGCGCCCTCCAGCGGCCGGTCGTCCGGTATGGCGGTACTCTTCAGCCAGCCGCCGTTGAAGTGCCGGTAGAGGTCGTCCTGGGGGCGGACGCCGACGTCGATAGAGGACTGGTCGATCCCGGAAAGCGGCACTGCGGCTCCTTCGATGGGGGGGGCTGTACCCGGCCTAGGACCGGTACAGCGTCTGCATGGTGGACGTGTTAGAGGTATGGCTCCTTCATCTTACGCACCCGTGTTACTGTGAAAATGTGCGCGCAGAACTGCTTCTTCTTAGCTGCCGCAGCGAGGCCTCGGACGCAATCTAGCGCAAGGCCAACCCTCGCTGCGGAGTTAGTGTTGCCCCGGCCTCCCCTCACCAGGAATCAGAGAAAAGGCCCCGATAGTCATGCGAAACGCACAGCAGCCCTCAGGAATGCCGGTCCACCGCTACGTCCCCTTCCAGGACCTGATCACGGTCGAACTGCCGGACCGCACCTGGCCCGACAAGGTCATCACCAAGGCCCCGCGCTGGTGCGCGGTCGACCTGCGGGACGGCAACCAGGCCCTGATCGATCCGATGAGCCCGGCTCGCAAGATGAAGATGTTCGACCTGCTGGTCCGGATGGGCTACAAGGAAATCGAAGTCGGCTTTCCCTCGGCCTCGCAGACTGACTTCGACTTTGTCCGCCAGCTGATCGAGGGCAACCACATCCCCGACGACGTCACCATCCAGGTGCTGACGCAGGCCCGCGAACACCTGATCGAACGGACCTACGAGTCCCTGGTGGGCGCCAAGCAGGCCATTGTGCACCTCTACAACTCGACGTCGGTCCTGCAGCGACGCGTCGTCTTCAACCAGGACGAGGACGGCATCCTCGACATCGCGCTGCAGGGTGCCCGCCTGTGCAAGAAGTACGAGGAAACCCTCCAAGACACCCACATCACCTACGAGTACTCGCCGGAGTCCTTCACCGGCACCGAACTCGCCTACGCCGTGCGGGTCTGCAACGCGATCGCCGACGTCTTCGAGGCCTCCGCCGACCGCCAGGTGATCATCAACCTGCCGGCCACGGTCGAAATGGCCACCCCCAACGTGTACGCCGATTCCATCGAGTGGATGAGCCGCCACCTGCACCCGCGGGAAGGCATCATCCTCTCCCTGCACCCGCACAACGACCGCGGCACGGGTGTCGCGGCGGCCGAACTGGGCTACCTGGCCGGGGCGGACCGGATCGAAGGGTGCCTCTTCGGCAACGGTGAGCGCACGGGCAACGTGGACCTGGTCACCCTGGGCCTGAACATGTTCGTCCAGGGCGTGGACCCGATGATCGATTTCTCCGACATCGACGACGTGCGCCGCACGGTCGAGTACTGCAACCAGCTGCCCGTGGCGGAACGCTCGCCCTACGGCGGTGACCTGGTCTTCACCGCCTTCTCCGGCTCGCACCAAGACGCCATCAAGAAGGGCCTCGAAGCCCTGGAGAAGGACGCCGCCGCCGCCGGCAAGGACGTGGCGGACTACGAATGGCAGGTCCCATACCTGCCGGTCGACCCCAAGGACCTCGGCCGCAGCTACGAGGCCGTGATCCGGGTCAACTCGCAGTCCGGCAAGGGCGGCGTCGCCTACCTGCTCAAGAACGAGCACAACCTGGACCTGCCGCGCCGCGCGCAGATCGAATTCTCCGGCGTGATCCAGCGCCGCACGGACACGGTGGGCGGCGAGGTCAGCGGCGCCCAGCTGTGGCAGGTGTTCCAGGACGAATACCTGCCCTCCGCCGCCGCGGAAGCCCAGTGGGGCCGCTACGCCCTCGGCGCGGTCAGCACCGAATCCGACGAGGACGGCGTCATGACGCTGACCGCCGCGCTCAAGGTGGACGGCAAGCCGCTGCGCCGCACGGGGACCGGCAACGGTCCGATCGCGGCCCTGCTGAGCATCCTGCGCGAGGACGGCGTCGACGTCCGCGTGCTGGACTACAGCGAGCACGCGCTCTCCGAGGGCGGCAGCGCCCAGGCCGCCGCCTACGTCGAATGCGCCGTGGGGGAGCGGGTGCTGTGGGGTGTCGGGATCGACGCCAACACGTCCATGGCATCGCTCAAGGCAGTCATCTCCGCCGTCAACCGCGCCATCCGGGACGCCCGCGCCTAAGCGGTCTCGCCGCCAACCGCTGCGCCGCCCGATCTCCGGCGGCGCAGCGGTGTTCGTCCCGATGGCGGCGTTTCCCGACAGTCAGTGCGAAGATTAGCTGTGGCCCAACCTTCCTCCTTTGCCGCCCGCGCCTACCGCGACGACGCCGTGGTCCTGCGCACCCACAAGCTCGGCGAAGCGGACCGCATCATCACCCTGCTCACCAAACACCACGGCCAGGTCCGGGCCGTCGCCAAGGGGGTCCGCCGCACCAGCAGCCGCTTCGGCGCCCGGCTCGAACCGTTCATGGTCGCGGACCTGCAACTCATCTCCGGACGCACCCTGGACGTGGTCACGCAGGCTGTCGCGAAGGGCGCCTACGGATCCAGCATCGCCGCCGACTACGGCCGGTACACCGTCGCCGCCGCGATGACCGAGACCGCGGAGAAACTCACAGACGTCGACGGCGAGGCGGGAACCGCGCAGTACAACCTGCTGGTCGGGGCACTGGCTTCGCTGAGCCGCGGCGACCACGCCGCGGAGCTGATCCTCGATTCCTACCTGCTCCGCGCCCTGTCCACCGGCGGCTGGGCGCCCAGCTTCACCGACTGCGCCCGCTGCGGCGCGCCCGGGCCGCACACCGCATTTTCCGCCCCGCTGGGCGGCATGGTCTGCCCGGAATGCCGGCCGCCGGGCTCACCCGCGCCCGCCGCGGAGACGGTGCTGCTGCTGGGAGCCCTGCTGACCGGCAACTGGCCCGCGGCGGACGCGTCCCAGCCGGTCCACCGCCGGGAAGCGGCCGGGCTGGTGGCCGGCTACCTGCAGTGGCATCTGGAACGTGTCCTGAAATCCCTCAAACATGTGGAGCGAACGTAAAAGTGGCATTGGGAAGAAGCCTGGGAAAAAACCTGGAGAAGAGCCAGGGGAAGCAGACCAACGTCCGGCGGCGGACCAGCCCGGTGGTGGCGCCCTACCCGCATGCCTCCGGTGCCGTTCCGCCCGCCATCCCCGCCGAGTTCATTCCCCGGCACGTCGCGATCGTGATGGACGGCAACGGCCGCTGGGCCAACCAGCGCGGCCTGCCCCGGATCGAGGGCCACAAGGCGGGCGAGCCCGCCCTGCTTGACGTCATGGCCGGGGCCATCGAACTGGGCATCGAGCACGTCAGCGTCTACGCGTTCTCCACCGAGAACTGGCGCCGGTCGCCCGAGGAAGTGCGCTTCCTGATGGGATTTAACAAGGACGTGCTGCGCCGGCAGCGGAACCAACTGGATGACTGGGGTGTCCGGATCCGCTGGTCCGGACGCCGGCCCAAGCTCTGGGGCTCGGTGATCCGGGAACTCGAAGAGGCCGAGGAGTACACCCGGGCCAACAGCACCTGCACCTTGAACATGTGTGTTAACTACGGCGGCCGGGCGGAAATCGCCGACGCCGTCTCCGCCATCGCCGCGGAGGTGGCCGCCGGCCGGCTCAAACCCGGAGCCATCACCGAACGGACCATCCAGAAGTACCTGGACGAGCCCGATCTGCCCGACGTGGACCTGTTCCTGCGCAGCTCCGGTGAACAGCGGCTCTCCAACTTCATGCTCTGGCAGTCTGCCTACGCTGAATTCGTCTTCCTCGACACGCTGTGGCCCGATGTGGACCGCCGCACCCTGTGGGACGCCGTCGAAATCTACGCGCGGCGGGACCGCCGCTACGGGGGCGCCGTGGACGCGGCGGCCCCGGCCGGCCCGGCCTGAGTCCGGTACGGGTCCAGCCAGAGCAGCAAGTCGTCGTAGGCTTCCCCTCGCACTCCGCGGCGGGAGAGGAAGACGTCGTGGATGGCGCCCGGATAGCGGTATACCGCGGCCCGGCGGCCCAGCCCGAGGGCCCGGCGTGCCGTCTCCTCCACGTCGATCACGGCGTCGACCTCCATCAGCGCTTCGGACCATTCGGCCTGGATCCGGGTGCGGCCGGAGAGCATCACTAACATTGGCGCTGAGATGTCCAGCCGCCGCTGCACGGCCGCATGGCCGGCCAGAACCGCCTTCGTCCAGCCGGGCCGGATCGGGAACGATGCCCTCGGCCGCCAGCGCGGGTCCAGATCCCATTCGCCGTGGGCCGTGCCGCTCACGCTGTCCCAGTAGCCGGGCATGCCGGGCAGCAGCAACGGCCGCTGCGGGTCCGCTCGGGCCAGCGGTTCCACCAACTGCATGGCGATGTTGCGGATCAGGCTGCTGCCTTGCAGCTCCAGCCACGGCGCATTCAGGATCAGCGTGCCCAGTGCCCCCGGATTCCGGTCCGCCCACAGTGCCGCCACCAGGCCTCCCAAGGAATGCGCGAGGAGGTGGACCGTTGGCGCGCCGGAATGGCCGGTGCGGGCGGCGACGTCGGCCGTGACGGCGGCAAGGGCGGCCGCGAGGTCCTCGTCGTAGACCGCCAGGTCGGCCGCGTAGCCGGGGGTCTGCCAATCCCGCAGGCTGCGCCCGAACTTGCGCAGGTCCAGGGCATAGAAGTGGAAGCCGCCGGCCACCAGCCGCTCGGCGAGTTCGGTTTGCAGGAAGTAGTCGGCCCAGCCGTGCAGGTAGAGGACCACATTCGGCGGTGCAGCCGTGGCCGTGAGGCTTGGGGCGCGCCCCGGACCGGCGGCGGCCCGGCCCGGGGCGGCAGAACGCACCAGGGTGGCGACGACGGGCCCTTCGTCGTCCGGGCACAGGCCCAACTCCAAGGACTCGAAGCGGCGTCCCAGCACATCCTCCTGCCAGCGAGGCTGCGCCGCGGGACCCCTCACGCCCGGACCCCTCACGCCGGGCCGCCGTCGGCCGGGCCGTAAGCGCGGATCCAACGGGCCAGCCGCGCGTAGGCGTCGGCGCGGACCGCCGGCGCGGAGAGGAACACGTCGTGCAGGGCGCCGTCGATTCGTTCCAGGGTCACGGTGCGTCCCAGGCTCAACGCGCGCAGCGCGATCGTGTTCACGTCCAGGACCGCGTCCGTGCGGCGCATGGATTCCTGCCAGAACATGCCGTTGGCGCTGGCGCCGGAGATCAGCACCAGGATGGGCACGTCGATGTTCAGCCCCCGGGCTACCCGGGACTGGCCCGCCAGCACGGCGCTGAGCCAGCCGGCCCGCACCGGAAAGGCCTGCGGCGGCCTGTAGTTGTCATCCAGCAGCCATTCGCCTTCGGCGGAGCTGCTGATGCTTCGCCAGTAGAAGGCGCGCTCGGGGAGCCGGATCACGGCTTCGGGCCGGAAGCGGGCCCAGGGGCCCACCATGGTCCTCGCGGCCCGCCGCACGGCCGGGCTGCCGTGCATTTCGAGCCAGGGGCTGTCGAGCACCAGCTGGGCGGCGCGGCCCGGGTGCCGGCTTGCCCACAGGGCCGCGATAAGTCCGCCGGTGGAGTGCCCCATCAACGTCACCGGCGGGGGCGGCGAGGCCTTGGGCGCGAGGGACTCGATCATGCCGATCGCGGCCGTGATCTCGGCGTCGTAGTCGGCCAGGTCCGCCACGTAGCCGCCGTGGGTGCCGGGCCGCAGGCTCCGGCCGTGGTTGTGCATGTCCAGCGCGAAGAACGCGAAGCCCTGGCCGGTCCAGAACTTCGCGAGCTCCTCGTTGAAGAAGTAGTCGCTCCAGCCGTGCAGGAACAGCACCGCCCGCCGCGGAACCCGGCCGGCGCCGGCCTCGGGGACGTGCCGCACCAGTGTGGCCGTGCGGACGACGCCGTCCGGACCTGCCGCCTCGAAGGCGCAGGCCGCGAAGTCATCGCCCAGGATGTCGGTCTTCCATTCCATCGGTGCCCTCCCAGAACGCCGGTCAGGGAACGCCGGTCAGAGCGCGGCGGCCGCGGCGCGGCCCGCCGCCCGGCCGGAGAACAGGCACCCGCCCAGGAAGGTCCCTTCCAGAGCGCGGTAGCCGTGGATGCCGCCGCCGCCAAACCCTGCGGCCTCGCCGGCGGCGTACAGCCCGGCCAGCGGCTGGCCGGCGCCGTCCAGAACCCGCGACTGCAGATCCGTCTGGATCCCGCCGAGGCTCTTACGGGTCAGCACGGAGAGGCGCACCGCCAGCAGGGGCCCGTGCTTGGAGTCGAGCATCGGGTGCGGCGGTGCAACCCGCATGATCCTGTCAGTGGTGAACCGCCGGGCCGCCCGGATGGCCGCGAGCTGAGGATCCTTCCCAAGCCCGCTGGCGAACTGCCGGTCCCGGGCCCGGATCAGCCGGTCGAGCTCGCCGGGGTCGATCAGCGGCGTCCCGGTGAGCGCGTTCATCTTCGCGGCGAGGTCCGCGGGGCTGCCCGCCTGCAGGAAGTCCACGCCCCGGTCCAGGAAGCGTTCCAGCGGGCTGTCCCCGGACGGTTTGAGACGGGCGGCGAGGAGCCGGACGTCCTTGCCGGTCAGGTCCGGGTTCTGCTCGGATCCCGAGAGGGCAAACTCCTTCAGCGCGATGGCCTTGTTCAGCACGAACCAGGAGTGGGTGTGCCCGGTGCCGAGGATATGCCGGAGGGCGCCGAGCGAGTCAAAGCCCGGGAACAGCGGCGCCGGGAGCATCCGGCCCGTCGCGTCGAGCCAGAGCGCCGAGGGCCCGGGCAGGATCCGGATGCCATGCCGGGGCCAGACCGGGGAGTGGTTGTGGATGCCTTCCGGGTAGTGCCACATCCGGTCGCCGTTGATGAGCCGGCCGCCGGCGCGGTCGACGGCGGCGAGGAAGTCGCCGTCCACCGAGGCCGGCACGCCGCTGAGCATGGACGCCGGGGCATCCCCGGCCGGCCATTGCCGGCGGACCGCTCCGTGGTTCCCGCCGATGCCGCCGCTGGTCACGATCACGGCCCCGGCGGCGGCTTCGAACGAGCCGGCGGCGGTGCGGGAGGACTGCTCGCCGCGGGCGGCGGCGCTGGCCGCGAGGACCTCGCCGCGCACTCCGCTGAGCCGGCCCGCCGTCGTCGTCAGTTCGGTGGCGCGGTGCCGGAAGTAAAAGGAGACCCGCCCGGCCGCCTGGCCCTCGCGCAGTTTGGCGAGGAACGGGGCGACGAGCGCCGGGCCGGTGCCCCAGGCGACATGGAAGCGCGGCACGGTATTGCCGTGGCCGCTTGGACCGTAGCCGCCGCGCTCGGCCCACTGGACGAGCGGAAACAGCCCGACGCCGAGGGACGCGAGCCAGGCGCGCTTCTCGCCGGCCGCAAAGTCCACATAGGCCTCCGCCCACTGCCGGGCGAGGGCGTCCTCGGGACGGTCGAAGGCGGCGGACGAAAGCCAGTCGGCGAGGGCGAGTTCGGCACTGTCACGGACGCCGAGCCGCCGCTGTTCCGGGGTGTTGACCAGGAAGAGGCCGCCGAAGGACCAGTGGGCCTGGCCGCCGGCGGAGGCTTCGGGTTCCTGGTCCAGGACCGCCACCCGCCGGCCTGCCGCGTACGCCTCGGCCGCGGCCACCAGGCCGGCGAGCCCGGCGCCGACAACGACGACGTCCGCCTCGATCCGGGACTCCGACTCGGTTCCGGCAAAGGGCGCCGCCGGGCCGGTGCTGTGGGCTGCATCGTCGCTGGTCATGGCTTCATGCTAGTGCCCGCCCGGGCGCGGTTTTGTCCGGTTTGGTTCCGGGATTTTGGTTTGCGCAGCCGGAACCGGAAAACTAGGGGGCATGCGCGTATATCCCACCTTCTTCCGGCTCGCCTTCTCCTGGATGGACGCCGAGCGCGCCCACCGGATCGGGTTCCGGGCCATCCGGCTGGCCAACCGTTGCGGCGCGGGGCGGGTCCTGCATCGCCTCACCGCCCCGGCGGCTTCGCTGCGGACCGAGGCCTTCGGCCTGACCTTTCCCTCCCCGTTCGGGCTGGCCGCGGGCTTCGACAAGGAAGGCCACGGCATCGAGGCGCTGACGGACCTCGGCTTCGGCCACGTCGAGGTGGGCACCATCACCGGGCAGGCGCAGCCGGGCAATCCGGCCCCCCGGCTCTTCCGGCTGATCGAGGACCGCGCCGTGATCAACCGGATGGGCTTCAATAACGACGGCGCCGCGGCCGTGGCGCCGCGGCTCCGCTCCGCCCGCGCCGCCCTGCAGCGCCGCTATCCCGCGGTTCGCCCGGTGATCGGCGTCAACATCGGCAAGACCAAGGTGGTGGAGCTGGAGGACGCGGTGGCGGATTACCTGATCAGCGCCCGGAGCCTGGCCCCGGCGGCGGACTACCTGGTGGTCAACGTGAGTTCCCCGAACACCCCCGGGCTGCGCCTGTTGCAGGACGTGGAAACCTTGCGGCCGCTGCTGGCCGCCGTGGGGGAGGCGGCAGACACGGCCGCCGGCCGCCACGTGCCGCTGCTGGTGAAGATCGCACCGGACCTCAGCGACGAGGACATCGACGACGTCGCCCGGCTGGCGCTTGAGCTGAAGCTGGACGGCATCATCGCCACCAACACCACCGTTGCCCGGACCGGGCTGGTTTCCGGCCCGGACCGCGTCGAGGCGTGCGGCGCCGGCGGGCTCTCCGGTGCCCCGCTCCGGAAGCGTTCGCTGGAGGTGCTGGCCCGGCTCAAAGCGGCGACCGGCGGCGCGACCACCCTGGTCTCGGTCGGCGGCGTGGAGACCGGCCAGGACGTCCGGGACCGGCTCGAGGCAGGCGCCACCCTGGTCCAGGGCTACACCGCGTTCCTCTACGAGGGCCCCTTCTGGGCCGCGCGGATCAACCGTGAGCTGGCCAAACGGCCCGTGCGCCGCTGACGGGCAAGTTCAAACAGGGTCCGGCGACAGAAAAGCCCCCGGCAGTTCAAGAACTGCCGGGGGCTTCACGCTGAGCGGTATCAGGCGGGGTATTCGCCGCGCTTGACCTGGGGCTTGGGAAGGCGCAGGCGGCGGAACTGCAGGGAGCGCATCGAGCCGTACCAGACGGTGCCGCGCTCAACCTCGCCGAACTTCTCACCGAGCCGCGTCTTGAGCTTCCGGGACAGGATGAAGACATCCACGAACACGGCCAGGAACATGACCCAGAAACCACCGAGCACGTAGATCATCTGCTCGCTGCTCGCCGGCACCAGCAGGGAAATGACCACAAAAACCAGGGCGCCGAACATCAGGTATTCACCCAGGCTGAAACGGGCATCCACGTAGTCGCGGGCGAAGCGCTTCTGCGGCCCCTTGTCCCGCACCGGCAGGAACTTCTCATCCCCGGTGTCCATGGCCCGGCGCATCTTGAGGCGCTGGTCCGCAACCGCGGTGCGCTCGGCCGCCCTGGAGGCCTTGCGGTCCTCCGGAACCAGCGGCCGCTTGCGGGCGGCCACCTGGGCGCTGCGCTTGGGCGTGGGCGCGCCCTTGCCGATGGCGGCGTTCCGGGCTGCTGCCTCGGCCACTTGCTGGTCAACTACGTCCTGCGCCGAGGGCGCTTCCTTTTTACGTCCAAACACCCCTATACAATACCCTGCGGTGGCGCGCCCGAGACGCAGCCCACAGCCGGCCCGGCCCGGGTAGTGTTTTGGCCATGACTTCATCTTCCGCGGGGATCCCGCAGCCCTCAGCCGTCGGCTCCATCGATGCCGACGCCCTCCGCCAGGCCGTCACCGAATCCTTCGACGCCACGGTCGAACAGTTGAAAGAGCTCGTGGCCATCCCGGGTATCGCCTGGCCCAGCTTCGACCCTGCTCCGCTGAATGCCAGCGCCGACGCCGTCGCCGGACTGGTCCGTGCGAGCGGCTTCGAGGACGTCCGGATCCTGCGCTGCGACAAGGAGGACGGCACCCCCGGCGGCCCGGCCGTCGTCGCGCGCCGTCCCGCCGTGGCCGGCAAGCCCACCATCCTGCTCTACGCCCACCACGACGTCCAGCCGACCGGTGACCTGGCGCTTTGGGAGACCGAGCCGTTCACCGCCGTCGAGCGCGACGGCCGCCTCTACGGCCGGGGCGCGGCGGACGACAAGGCCGGCATCCTGGCCCACGTCGCCGCATACTCCGCCGTGAACCGCGTGCTGGGGGAGGAGCTGGGCCTTGGCGTCACCTACTTCTTCGAGGGCGAGGAGGAAGCGGGTTCGCCCACTTTCCGCGCCTTCCTCGAAGCCCACCAGGAGCTGCTGCGCTCCGATGTGATCGTCGTCGCCGACTCGTCCAACTGGAAGGTCGGCATCCCGGCCCTCACCACCAGCCTCCGGGGCCTGGTGGACGGGACCATCGAGGTGAAGGTGCTGGACCACGCCGTCCACTCCGGAATGTTCGGCGGGCCCGTCCTGGACGCCCCGACGCTGCTGGCGCGGCTGATCGCCACCCTGCACGACGACGAGGGCAGCGTCGCGATCGAGGGTCTCCTCGGGCGCGACGACGTCGCCGTCGACCTCACCGAGGAGGAGTACCGTGCCGACGCCTCCGTGCTCGACGGCGTGAAGCTCGCCGGGACCGGAACCATCGCCTCCCGCCTCTGGACCAAGCCAGCGCTGTCCATCATCGGCTTTGATGCGCCCGCCGTGGACGTCGCCTCCAACACCCTGCTCCCGCGGGCCCGCGCCAAGTTCAGCCTGCGGCTTGCGCCGGGCCAGGATCCGGCCGAGGCGATGGAGGCAGTCCGCCGGCACGTCGAATCCCACGCACCGTTCGGCGCCGAAGTGGTGTTTACCCCGGGGGAGACCGGCAGCGCCTTCAGCACCGACACCACGTCCGCCGCTGCCAGCATGGCGATGTGGGCTCTGGGCGAGGCCTGGGGTGTGCCCGCGGTCGAGACCGGGATCGGCGGTTCCATTCCGTTCATCGCGGACCTGACCGAGCTCTACCCGGACGTGCAGATCCTGGTCACCGGCGTGGAGGATCCTGACTCGCGGGCGCACAGCGCCAACGAGTCGCTCCACCTGGGCGACTTCCGGAACGCGATCATCGCCGAGGCGCTCCTGCTGGCCCGGCTGAATGCGGAGGGCCTGGCCTGAGCCGGCCGCACCTGCTGCTGCTGCGGCTCCGCCGCGTGTGCGTTCCCGGGGAACATCCAGCCGGTATTGACGGTTACGTCAGGAGTTAGAGCTACACCGCTGATCGACGTAGCATGTAGCTATAGCCCATACCGTTAAGTAGGGGCGGGCGCCGCGCAGGCGGGGCCGCCACGACCGTCGTTAGAAGGTAGGCCATGAGCACTACAACCAATGAAAACAGCGCCGACACCGCCGTCCAGGCGGACCAGGAGCTGGCCAGCCACGAGGTCCAGCTGACCGACGTCGCAGCCGGCAAGGTCCGCAGCCTGCTGGAACAGGAGGGCCGCACTGACCTTCGTCTCCGCGTGGCCGTGCAGCCGGGCGGGTGCTCCGGACTGATCTACCAGCTGTACTTCGACGAACGGCTCCTCGAGGGCGACGCCGTACGCGACTACGACGGCGTCGAGGTGGTCGTCGACAAGATGAGCGTCCCGTATCTGAGCGGTGCCAGCATCGACTTCGAGGACACCATCTCGAAGCAGGGCTTCACCATTGACAACCCGAATGCAGGCGGATCCTGCGCTTGTGGGGATTCGTTCCACTAAGGACTAAGGCCGGGCTATCAGCCCGGCCTTAGTGCCGTCTAGGGCGGTCGACGGGACCGCGCAAAACGCCGGCGACGCACGGCGTGGACATGTGGGCGAAAACTCGCGGGGAGCGGTAAGCTCTACACCGAGTAGTAAAACTTTTAGTGTGCCCGGAACGCTACGGCGGCGGGCGACAGCAACAAGTAGGAAGGGCCGTCTGTGAGTTCGCAGAACCGAACCGGCAGCCGACGCAAACAGATCACTACGATCACTGGCTTGGCACTAGCCGGCGCGTTGGCTTTGACTGGATGTTCACCAGAGGTACAGAAAGGGTGGCTGCCCACTGAGCGTGGCACCACCAACCACACTGACCGCATCATGGACCTCTGGGTCAACTCATGGATTGCCGCGCTGGTCGTCGGCATTATTACCTGGGGTTTGATGATCTGGTGCATCGTCGCTTACCGGCGGCGCAAGGGCACCGTGGGTTTCCCCCGCCAGAACAGCTTTAACCTGCCGCTCGAGGTCTTCTACCTGACGATCCCGGTATTCATGGTCCTGGTCTTCTTCTACTTCACCGACCGCGACCAGCAGGCGATCGACAACCGCGACCAGCCGGCCGACGTCGTCGTCGACGTCCGCGGCAAGCAGTGGGCCTGGGACTTCAACTACAAGAAGGGCGCCGTCATCACCGACGACGTCCACGAGGCAGGCGTTCAGGCGCACCTCACCGGCAACGACGTGGACAAGGAAAAGCTGCCCACGCTGTACCTGCCGGTCAACAAGTCGGTGGACGTGGAGCTCAACTCCCGCGACGTCATCCACTCATTCTGGGTTCCCGCCTTCCTGCAGAAGCGCGACATGATCCCGGGCAAGACCAACTACATCCGGTTCACCCCCACCAAGGAGGGGACCTACGACGGCAAGTGCGCCGAACTCTGCGGTGAGTACCACTCCGAAATGCTGTTCCGTGTGAAGGTCGTCTCCGACTCGGAATTCAAGTCGCACATGGACCAACTGCGCCAAAGCGGCAACACCGGACTGCTCGGCGATGAGTACGACCGCAACCCGGCCCCGACCCCGACCGAGACTAAGTAAGGGGAGCGCGACGTGGCAACAACCTACTCTCAGCCCTCAGGGACCCTTGAGGCTCCCGTAGTACCCAAATCCAAGGGACGCATCGTCGTCAACTGGATCACTTCGACCGACCACAAGACCATCGGGTTCATGTACCTGATCGCGTCCTTCGTGTTCTTCTGCTTCGGCGGTGTCATGGCCCTGCTGATCCGGGCCGAGCTCTTCGAACCCGGTATGCAGATCCTGCAGACCAAAGAGCAGTACAACCAGCTCTTCACGATGCACGGCACCGTCATGCTGCTGATGTTCGCAACGCCCCTGTTCGCCGGCTTCACCAACGTGATGATGCCGCTGCAGATCGGTGCCCCCGACGTCGCCTTCCCGCGGCTGAATGCACTGGCGTTCTGGTTCTTCCTCTTCGGCTCCACGATCGCCGTCTCCGGCTTCATCACCCCGCAGGGTGCGGCGTCGTTCGGCTGGTTCGCGTACGCGCCGCTGTCGAACACGACGTTCAGCCCCGGAATCGGCGGGGACCTCTGGGTCTTCGGCCTGGCGCTCTCCGGTTTCGGCACCATCCTTGGTGCCGTCAACTTCATCACCACCATCATCTGCATGCGTGCCCCGGGCATGACCATGTGGCGGATGCCGATCTTCACCTGGAACGCACTGGTCACCTCCATCCTGGTGCTCATGGCCTTCCCGCCGCTGGCCGCCGCACTGTTCGCCCTCGGCGCGGACCGCCGCTTCGGCGCGCACATCTTTGACCCCGAGAACGGCGGAGCCGTGCTCTGGCAGCACCTCTTCTGGTTCTTCGGCCACCCCGAGGTTTACATTATTGCGCTGCCGTTCTTCGGCATCGTCTCAGAGATCTTCCCCGTGTTCAGCCGCAAGCCGATCTTCGGCTACAAGGGCATTGTCTACGCGACGATCTCCATCGCCGCCCTTTCCGTAACGGTGTGGGCACACCACATGTACGTCACCGGATCGGTCCTGCTGCCGTTCTTCTCCTTCATGACGATGCTGATCGCGGTTCCCACCGGCGTGAAGTTCTTCAACTGGATCGGCACCATGTGGAGGGGTTCCATCACCTTCGAAACCCCGATGCTGTGGAGCATCGGCTTCCTGGTGACGTTCCTCTTCGGCGGCCTGACCGGCATCATCCTGGCCTCACCGCCGCTCGACTTCCACGTCTCCGACTCCTACTTCGTGGTGGCGCACTTCCACTACGTGGTCTTCGGCACCGTGGTGTTCGCGATGTTCGCCGGCTTCTATTTCTGGTGGCCCAAGTGGACCGGCAAGATGCTCAACGAGCGGCTCGGCAAGATCCACTTCTGGATGCTGTTCCTGGGCTTCCACGGCACCTTCCTCATTCAGCACTGGCTCGGCGTCGAGGGCATGCCCCGCCGCTACGCGGACTACATGCCGCAGGACAACTTCACCTGGATGAACCAGTTCTCGACCTACGCGTCGTTCCTGTTGGGCGCCTCGCTGATCCCGTTCTTCTGGAACGTGTACATCACCTGGCGCAGCGACCAGAAGATCATGGTCGATGACCCGTGGGGCTTCGGGGCCTCGCTCGAATGGGCGACGTCCTGCCCGCCGCCGCGGCACAACTTCACCTCGCTGCCGCGGATCCGCTCGGAGCGTCCTGCCCTGGACCTCCACCACCCCGAGCTCGCCCAGCACTACACCGCCGCCTCGCCTGCCCCGGCGGCAGCAACGCTCGGTAACGCCGACCAGAAGGATCAAGCGCTGTGAAGATCGAATCACGGATTTTTGGACTCGGAGTCTTCTTCTTCATCCCGGTCTCAGTCATCTACGGATTCCTGACGCACTGGTCTGAGTGGGTCGGCATCCTTGGGGTGCTGCTGCTCGGCGGCCTGGCCGGCATGGTGGGCGCCTACCTGGGCTTCACCGGTCGACGCGTGGGCATGCGCCCGGAGGACCGCAGCGATGCGGAGATCCATGAGGGTGCCGGTGAGCAGGGCCACTTCAGCCCCTGGAGCTGGTGGCCTCTGGTCCTCGGCCTGGCCTGCGCCGGTGGTTTCCTGGGGATTGCAATCGGCTTTTGGATCACCTTCATCGCCGGTGGCCTTGCTATCGTCGCGCTGATTGGCTGGGTCTACGAATACAGCCGCGGAGACCACGCGCACTAGCAGTTGCAATGAATCGACGACGGCGGGCCCCACCATTTGGTGGGGCCCGCCGTCGTTTGCGTGTGCTGCGGTGCCGTGCCGTGCCGTGCCGTGCCGTGCCGCGCCAGGCGCTGTCCGCGTACCGGTGTTCGGGTCAGCCCGACTGCGACTCCAGCAGGGCACACAGCTCCGCAAGGACGCGCTCAGCCGCTGCGGGGCTGGAGCCTGCCGGGACGGCGTCGGGGCGGACAGCCAGTTCCACTTCGCACCCGCAGGAAAAGTCCTCGGTCATGACCTCCAGCAGGGAGCGTGCATCCACGCCCGGCCGGCCGGCCTTGCTGATCGTGACGGGTAGTCCGCTCTGCGTCACGGCGCGGACAAAGGCCGCCGCCGGGCGGGCGTGCAGTCCAATCGAGGCCTGGACGACCGCCTTGCGTGCTGGCAACTGAACTCCTTGAGTTTCCGGCGCCGGGGGAGCCGGCAGTGTGTGCTGGAGGTGGGCCGTGCGGCGTGCCGCTCCGGCCGCCGTTTAGGGCCTTCCCAGCGTAGCCGGGGGAGGAGCGGCGGGCGAACCCGGACCGGCGAGCGGTCTAGACCTGAGGGCAATGTGACCTACGCTTGAGGTATGAACCACTTCGGCAGGCCTCCCCGTGGGATCTAACGCGGCCCGTATAGTCGGCGAGATTGACCGGCACAGCGGCGTCCCCATCTACGTCCAGCTCCGAGAGATCCTCCGCGCGCACATCGCCAGCTCCTGCCCGCCCGGGTCGGCGCTTCCCTCCGAACGGGATCTCTCCGACAGGTTCGGCCTGGCCCGGATGACCGTTCGCCAGGCCATCGACGCGCTCGTCGGCGAAGAGGTGATCGAGCGCGTCGTCGGCCTTGGCACGTTCGTGCGCAAGCCCAAGCTGGACCTGCAGGTCAAGCTGACCTCCTACAGCGAGGAAATGCAGCGCCGTGGCATGGTCCCGGCGGCCAAGGTGCTCAGCTTCGAACAGATCAACGCCAGTGCCTTCCTGGCCCGGGAGCTTCAACTCGAAGAGGGCACCCAGCTGGTCCGGTTCCGAAGGCTCCTGCTCGCCGACAACGAGCCCATGAGCGTCGACGAAAACTTCATCCCCGCCCACCGCGTGCCCGGACTGCTCGACGGCGAGCCGCCGACGTCGCTCTACAACGTGCTGAGCGAGCGGTACGGCCTCGTGATGGAGTGGGGCGAGGACATGATCGAGGCGACGGCGGCCTCGCCGTCTACGGCCCGCCTGCTGAACGTGGAGGTCGGATCGCCGCTCCTGAAGATCCAGCGGCACGCGTTCGTGGCCCGGGCTATGGTGGACTACTCCGTGTCCTACTACCGCGCGGACCGCTACAAACTGTGGGTGCCCCTACAGCGGCCGGGTGTCCGGCCGACGCGCAACTACGCCACGGGCTACCGCCCCTAGACAGCAGTGCACAAAAAGGCCCGGTCCTGATGGACCGGGCCTTTCTGGTGTCTCTGGCGGTGCTTAGTGGCTGAGGCTCTTCTGCTCCGCAGCCGTGTCGATGGCCTCGTGCTCGCCGTGGTGGCCGTGGGCCGCCGCGAGCTCGGACGGGGTTGCCGGGGCGACCCGGTCCTCGAAGAACCATTTGGAGAGCATCGCACGACGCTTCTCCGTGGCGTCGACGACGCCGTTGCTGTTCGGCTGGGCCGGGAGCACGGTCGGAGATTCGAAGCCGACCAGCTTGTAGCGCTTGTACTCGTCCAGCGGGGCGTGAACCTCGATGAACTCGCCGTGCGGCAGTCGGACGATCCGGCCGGTTTCGCGGCCGTGCAGGGCAATCTCGCGGTCCTTGCGCTGCAGGGCCAGTGCGACCCGCTTCGCAACGATGAAGCCGATGATCGGGCCGATGAAGAACAGCGCGCGCAGCCAGTACGTGACGTCGTTCAAAGACACGTGGAAGTGCGTGGCGATGAGGTCCGAACTCGCGGCGGCCCACATTACGCAGTACCAAACGAAACCGGCGACGCCGATGCCCGTCCGGGTCGGGGCATTGCGGGGACGGTCCAGGACGTGGTGCTCGCGGTCGTCCTTGGTGATCCAGCGTTCGATCCACGGGTAGGTGAACATCACGGTGAACAGGATCCCCGCGGGGACCAGTGCCGGCAGCAACACATTGAAGCTGAACATGTGCCCGAACCAGATCTGCTCGACGTGCCAGTTCCCGAAGGTGCCCGGCATCAGGCGCAGCGCGCCGTCGACGAAGCCGATGTACCAGTCAGGCTGGGTACCGGCCGAGACAGGGGAGGGGTCGTAGGGACCGTAGTTCCAGATCGGGTTGATGGTGAAGAACCCGGCCATCAGCGCGATGACACCGAACACGATGAAGAAGAACCCGCCGGCTTTCGCCGCGTAAACCGGGCCGAGGGGGTAGCCGACGACGTTGCCGTCGTTGCGTCCGGGGCCGGGGTACTGGGTGTGCTTGTGCACGACCACCATGAACAGGTGCGCGGCGATCATCAGCAGGATGAGAGCGGGGACCAGCAGGATGTGGAGCATGTACAGCCGCCCGATGATGGCGGTGCCGGGGAATTCTCCGCCGAACAGGAAGAACGAGATGTACGTGCCGATGACCGGGATGGACTTGATCACGCCGTCAATGATGCGCAGGCCGTTGCCGGAGAGCAGGTCATCGGGGAGCGAGTAGCCGGTGAAGCCTGCGGCCATGGCCAGGATCAGCAGGACGCTGCCCACCACCCAGTTCATTTCGCGGGGCTTGCGGAAGGCGCCGGTGAAGAAGACGCGCAGCATGTGCACGCTCACCGAGGCGACGAACAGCAGGGCCGACCAGTGGTGGACCTGGCGCATGAACAGGCCGCCACGGATATCGAAGGAGATGTTCAGCGACGAGTTGTAGGCCACCGACATTTCGACGTTGTTCAGCGGAAGGTAAGAACCCTGGTAGTGGGTTTCGGCCATCGACGGGTCGAAGAAGAACGTCAGGAAGGTGCCGGAGAGCAGCAGGATGACGAAGGAGTACAGCGCCACCTCGCCGAACATGAAGGACCAGTGGTCGGGGAAGACCTTGCGGCCGAATTCCCGAAGAATCCCGGATCCGCCGACGCGCTGGTCAACGAAATCGGTAATGCGGCCGCCCTTGGTCTTGGCGACGAAAGTGGGGGTGTCAGCTGTTGATGTCGCGCTCATGCTCATCACGCTCCCAGTAGCTAGGTCCGACAGGTTCTTTGAAGTCGCTCGTAGCGTAAAGGTAACCCTGGTCGTCAACGGCGATGGGCAACTGCGGGAGCGGACGGCTGGCCGGGCCAAAGATAACCTTGCATTCCTGGGTCAGGTCGAAGGTTGACTGGTGGCACGGGCACAGCAGGTGGTGGGTCTGCTGCTCGTACAACGCAACAGGGCAACCAACGTGGGTGCAGATCTTGGAGTAGGCAACGATGCCGTTGTAGCTCCAGTCCTCCCGGCCCGCGGACGGGTTGAGGGAGTCCGGGTTCAGGCGCATGAGCAGGACGACCGATTTGGCCTTCTCGTTCAGTTTGCCTTCTTGCAGCTCGTTGAGGCCTTCCGGAATCACGTGGAAAGCAGAGCCGATGGTGACGTCCGCTGCCTTGATGGGAGTGCCATCGGGGTCGCGGGTGAGTCGCTTGTGCTTGCCGTCCACCGGCGCCCACATGGTGTGCGCCAGCGTCTTGTCCGGCCGCGGACCCAGGTCGCCGAAGACCGCCAGGGCGGGCAGCGGAGCCAGCGCGACGGCGCCCAGCAGGGTGTTGCGGATCAGCGGACGGCGCTTGATGCCGGTTTCCTCGACAATGTCGTCGACGATCCGGACGGCGGCCAGCCGGTCCTCTTCGGTACGGATGGCGTGCCGCTCTTCGGATACTTCGTGGTCCGGCATGAGGGCCTTGGCCCAGTGCACGATGCCGGTTCCGATGCCGAGCATGGCAAAGGCAGTACCGATGCCGAGCAGGGTGTTCTGCAGCCGGATGGTGCCGATCGAGGAGTCAGGTCCTAGATCGATGGCGAAGTACGCCACCAGGAATATCAGGGTGCCCACGACCGAGGCGCCGAACAGAAGGGCCACCTGCCGTTCCGCTCGCTTGGCGGCCCTCGGGTCCGTGTCAGCCAGGCGCAAACGATGCGGGGGAATTCCAGGATCCTGGAACTTCTCCACCTCATTCTGACCAGCCGTAGCTACGGTGCCCGAGTGGTTCGGACTGCCGTCACTATGGTTGCCCATAATTCGCCTCATCCTTCTCTCGTCTCGACCAG
>JAPLAM010000042.1 GCA_026393275.1 Arthrobacter sp. | reverse complement strand
TACGACGAGCGCGGCGGGGAGCTCGACTCCATCTCCCTGCAGTTCCAGTCCCTGGGCGGTCGCACGCACTTCAGCGGCCCGGTCCGGACCATCCGCTGCCTGGAGGACAACGCCCTGGTGAAGTCCGTCCTGGGCACGCCGGGGAACGGCGCCGTCCTGGTGGTAGACGGCGGCGGCTCGCTGCGCACTGCGCTGATGGGGGACCTGATCGCGGCGAGCGCCGTCGCGAACGGCTGGTCCGGCGTCGTGATCAACGGTGCCATCCGGGACCGGGCGGCGATCGCCGGGCTGCCGCTGGGGGTGAAGGCGCTCGGGAGCAACCCGCGCAAGAGCGCGAAGGCCGGGGCCGGGGAGCGCGACGTGGAGCTGGAAATCGACGGCGTCGCCGTCCGGCCCGGCCAGCTGATCTGGTGCGACCCGGACGGGATCCTGCTGGAACGCTAGCTGCCGCGTGGCCAGACGCATGGCAGCGGAGCGTGCGGGCGGGAACAAAGCGGGTACTAAGATAGTTACTGAAAGCAACCTTCCTGCTTAACCCTAAATCTTCCTCTTGGAGCAGTCATGTCCAAAACCACATCCTCGCGCCTGGCCGGAGAGGTCCTGACCCACCGTCAAACCATCACCGTCATGGTGGGCCTCATGCTCGGCATGTTCCTGTCCTCCCTCGACCAGACAATTGTGTCGACGTCGATCTACACCATCGCAAACGACCTGGACGGCCTCTCGCTGCAGGCCTGGGCGACGACGGCGTACCTGATCACGTCCACCGTGAGCACGCCGCTGTATGGCAAGCTCAGCGACATCTTCGGGCGGCGACCGCTCTATCTGGCCGCAATCCTGATCTTCCTGGCCGGCTCGCTCTACGCGGGCTCGGTCCATTCCATGACTGAACTCGCGATCGCCCGCGGCATCCAGGGCATGGGCGCGGGCGGCCTGCTGGCCCTCGCGTTGACCATCATCGGGGACATTGTCGCGCTCAAGGACCGCGCCAAATTCCAGGGCTATTTCATGTCGGTCTTCGGCGTTTCCTCCGTGCTGGGCCCGGTGATCGGCGGCGCGTTCGCCGGTTCCGCCAACATTCTGGGCTTCGACGGCTGGCGCTGGGTCTTCTTCATCAACCTGCCGATCGGCCTCGCGGCCCTCGCGGTGGTGTTCCTGTACCTGCACCTGCCGGCCAAGCACGTGAAGCAGAAGATCGACTACTGGGGCGCCGCCGCCATCACCCTGGCGATCGTGCCGCTGCTCCTCGTCGCCGAACAGGGCCGCACCTGGGGTTGGAGCTCCACCAGTTCCTTCCTTTGCTACGGGCTCGGCGTCGTTGGCATCATTGCGTTCCTGCTGGCAGAGAAGCGGGCCGGCGACTACGCCCTGATCCCGCTCCGGCTGTTCCGGAACATCACCTTCGGGCTCTCGTCGCTGCTGAACTTCATCATCGGCGTCGGCATGTTCGGCGCGATCGCGATGCTGCCCATGTACCTCCAGCTGGTCAAGGGCCTCACCCCCACCGAGGCGGGCCTCATGATGATCACCTTCACGGTGGGCATCCTCACCGGTTCCATCACGGCGGGCCGCACCATCTCGGCATCCGGCACCTACCGGATCTTCCCGGTCCTGGGCACCGCCGTGCTGACCGCGGCCGCCGTCGTCATGGGTCTCTCGCTGGGCGTTGACACACCGCTCTGGGTACCCGGCGCTATTGCCGTGTTCTTCGGCCTGGGCCTTGGTTTCTGCATGCAGCCGCTGACCCTCGCCATGCAGGTCTCCGTGCCGGCAAAGGACATGGGCGTGGGCACCTCCTCCGCCGCGTTCTTCCGGTCCATGGGCGGCGCCGTAGGCACGGCAGTGTTCATCTCGATGCTGTTCAGCCTCGCGGCGGACAAGATTGCGACCGGGATGAAGGACGCCGTGCAGAACGCGGACTACCTCAAGGTGCTCAAGGACCCGGCCGTGGCCGCGGACCCCGCCAACGCCAAGCTTTACGCGTTCTTCAAGAACGGAGCCAGCAACGATTCCCTGAACGACACCAGCTGGCTGCACACCGCCAACTCCGCGCTGACCCGGCCGATCACCGAAGGATTCGCACAGTCGATCGACGCGGTCATGCTGACTGCAGCCGCGCTCACCGGCATCGCATTCCTGATCACCTTCGCGCTGCCGAATAAGAAGCTCACGGATCCGAAGGCTGCTGCCAAGGAGGCGGTACCGGCCCACTAGGCCGGTGCGTCATGGTCAACGTGATGGCGGACGTGCCTCGACGTGCATCCCGTTGGCGCCGGTGCAAGACTGGTGATTCGGCGTGAGCCGAGGACCACGATCTGCCGAGGAGCTTCCATGACTAAGAATGACCAGCCTGCCGCCAAGATCCCGGGGCGGGTCATTTGGCTGGCTGTGGCGGGCGCCGTCGGCGGTTTCCTCTTCGGCTTCGACTCCTCGGTCGTCAACGGCGCGGTCGACGCCATCAAAGGGCAATTCGGGCTCAGCGAGGCCGTGACCGGCTTCGCTGTCGCGGTGGCCCTGCTGGGCTGCGCGGTCGGCGCCTACCTGGCCGGACGGATCGCGGACCGCTACGGCCGGATCCCGGCGATGAAGATCGGCGCCCTGTTGTTCCTGGTCAGCGCCTTCGGCGCGGGTTTCGCCTTTAGCGTCTGGGACCTGGTCTTCTGGCGCCTCGTCGGCGGCCTGGGCATCGGCCTGGCCTCGGTGATTGCTCCGGCTTACATCTCCGAGATCTCGCCGCGCCGGGTGCGCGGCCGTCTGGCGTCTTTGCAGCAACTCGCCATCACGACCGGTATTTTCGCCGCACTCCTCTCCGACGCGGTGTTCGCCAACTCTGCGGGCGGAGCCGGACATCCCCTGTATTTCGGTGTCGAGGCCTGGCGCTGGATGTTCGTCGCCGGGGCCGTCCCCGCCATCGTCTACGGCTGGATCGCGTTTACGCTTCCCGAGTCGCCGCGGTTCCTGGTGTTCAAGGGCAAAGAAGAGGAAGCCCGCAAGGTGTTCCAGTCCATCGCCCCGGAAGAGGACACCGACCGCAGCCTGCGCGATATTAAGACCGCGATCGACGAGGACGCGCTTTCCGGCAAGAAGGGCTCCCTGCGCGGCAAGGCACTGGGTCTGCAGCCCGTGGTGTGGATCGGCATCATCCTGTCCGTGCTGCAGCAGTTCGTCGGCATCAACGTGATCTTCTACTACTCCACGACGCTCTGGAAAGCGGTGGGCTTCCAGGAGAAGGACTCGCTCACGATCTCCGTAGCCACCGCGATCACCAACATCCTGGTGACCCTCGTGGCCATCGCACTCGTGGACCGCGTGGGCCGCCGGCCCATCCTGCTGACAGGCTCCATCGGCATGGCCGTCTCACTCGCGACGATGGCCGTGGCCTTCAGCTCGGCCACCGGCTCCGGCAGCGACATCACACTCCCCGGCGCCTGGGGCCCGGCCGCCCTGGTGGCCGCCAACGTCTTCGTCATCAGCTTCGGCGCCTCCTGGGGTCCGCTGGTGTGGGTGCTGCTGGGCGAGATCTTCCCGTCCCGCATCCGCGCCCGTGCCCTGGGCCTGGCCGCGGCCGCCCAGTGGATCGCCAACTTTGCCATCACGCTGAGCTTCCCGGTGATGGCGGCAGCCTCGCTGCCCCTGACCTACGCCATGTACGCCGCGTTCGCGGCGGCGTCGTTCTTCTTTGTGATGTTCAAGGTGCCGGAAACCAACGGCATGGCGCTGGAGCAGGCCGAGACACTTTTCGTGCCGAAGGGCTCGTCCAAGAAGAAGTAAAAGCCCGCGGCGCCCCGCGCAGGAGCGGGGCGAAGCGGGCAGGTGCGGGGCGCCGCGGGCGGGCGGGTTAGACCAGGTGCGGTTCGTGCGAGATGAGGTACCGGCGGCCGACCAGGACCACCGCGATGGCGACGGCCATGGCCGCGGCCGCGGCGAAGAACGGCACCTGCGGCCCGAAGTGCTCGCCCAGCTGCGCCGCCGCGAACGGCGCCAGCGCACCGCCCATCCAGCGCACGAAGTTGTAGCCGGCCGAGGCGACCGGCCGGGGGGAGTCCGAAACACCCATGGCCAGCTCGGTGTAGATCGTGTTGTTGATCCCCAGCAGTGCGCCCGAGGCCACCACCAGGACGACGACGGCGGGAATCGAGTGCCCCGCGGCCAGGCCCAGGCCCGCCAGGTCCAGGAGCAGCAGCGCCAGCGTGCCCGCCAGGGCCCGGACGGCCCCGAAGCGGCGTTGCAGGACCGGGGCCACGAAGACCGAGAACACGGCCACTGCGACGCCCCAGCCGAAGAACACGCCGCCGATTCCGTAGGCATCCATGCCAAGGATGAACGGCGTGAAGGCGAGGATGGTGAAGAAGCCGTAGTTGTAGAACAGCCCGCTGGCCGCCGTCGTCCGGAGCCCCTTGTGCCCCAGGGCCAGCAGCGGGTCCCGGAGCCGGACCTTGCGTTCCGGCCGCGGGGTCTTGGGCAGCAGCACGATCAGGGCGATGAAGGCCGCGGCCATCAGGACCGCGGTACCGAAGAACGGGGCGCGCCACTGCCAGCCGCCCAGCAGTGCGCCGAGCAGCGGGCCGAGCGAGATGCCCAGGCCCAGCGCGGCCTCATACAGGATGATGGCGGTCCCGGCGCCGCCGCTGGCGACGCCGACGATCACGGCCAGGGCGGTGGCCACGAACAGCGCGTTGCCCAGCCCCCAGCCGGCGCGGAAGCCCACGAGTTCGCTCACGTCGCCGGAGATTCCGGCGAGCGAGGCGAACACCACGATGATGGCGAGGCCGGCCAGCAGCGTGCGTTTGCCGCCGATCCGGGACGAGACGAAGCCGGTGATCAGCATGGCGATCGCGGTGACCAGGAAATAGCTGGTGAACAGCAGGGACACCTGGCTGGGGCTGGCGTCGAGGTTCTTGGCGATGGCCGGCAGGATGGGGTCTACCAGGCCGATCCCCATGAAGGCGAACACCGCCGCCAGGGCCGTGGCCCAGACCGCCTTGGGCTGCCTGAGTAGTGAGGCCTTTTCGGCCTTGAGGGTTGATGCTGCTTCCGGCGCGGGGGCCGTGAGCTGGCGGTCCATGAAGGACACTCCTAATGTTGTGGTTCGTTCTGTCGTGGTTCGCACTGCCGTTGTTCGCGACAGGCTGCGGCTGTCAGGGCTGCAGGGACTCGTTGATCCGGCCGATCACCGGGAGGGCGGCCGCGAGGGCCTGCCGCTCCCGGTCCGAGAGTGAGCCGAGGATCCCCGCCATGACCGCGTTGCGGCGCGTGTTGGCGGATTCGACGGCGGCGTGGCCCTCGCCGGTGAGCTTGACCCGGACGGCCCGGGAGTCGTCCGGGTCCGCCTCCCGCCGGACCAGGCCGGCCCGTTCGAGCTTGATGATCTGCTCCGTGGCGCTGGGAACCTTGACGCCAAGGTTCCGGGCAATCTCGCCCACCCGAACGCCGTCGTCCACGGCGTCCAGCAGCATCTTGAGCGTGCTCAGCTGGGCGGCACTGAGCTCGCCGTCGGCGTCGAGCCGACGGACCAGGTAGATGCTGTGGCGCAGCGCCTCGCGGAAATCCCGGGAGAGTGCGAGCAGGCCGGCGTCCGGCAGCGGTTGATCGTTCATAGTTAGGAAGCCTAACAGTTAGGCAACCTAATGGTCAATTGGGGCCAGGGTCGGCGCCGCGGGCCTACAACACGAGCTTCATTCCCTCGTGGCTGGCGGCGAACCCCAGCCGCTCGTAGAAGCGGTGCGCAGCCGCCCGCGACTTGTCGGTGGTGAGCTGCACCAGCGAGCAGTCCCTGCGCCGCGATTCCGCGAGCGCCCACTGCACCATGGCGGCTCCGACGCCTTGACCGCGCAGTTCGCGGGCCACCCGCACGGCTTCCAGCTGTGCGCGCCACGAGCCGCGCCGGGACAGGCCCGGCAGGAAGCTGAGCTGGAAGGTGGCCACCACGCAGGACCCGCCGCCGCGCTCCGGGGCCAGCTCGCCGACCAGCAGAAGGTGCGAAGGGTCGGCGTCGATCGCGTCAAAAGCCTTTTCATACGGCGCCAAGTCCGCGGCCCCCTCCCGCTCGTAGCCCAGTTGGTCGTCTGCGAGCAGCGTGAGAATGGCGGGCAGGTCCTCCCGGACCGCGGAACGCAACCGGAACGTCCCGCCGTCGACGCCGAATGTTAGCAGGGCGGACCAGTCGGTCGTGTTGGAAGTCACATGCCCAGCCTGCCATGACGAGGGGCGAATTGTCCGACGCTGCACCGCGGCCCCTCAGCGTGTACCTTTGAAAGGCTGATTTGTAACCGCCGTCACTTTGGCCTCGGCGGATAATACTAAGGATTGCTGATATGCCCGAACAGACAACCGCGGAGCAGAGAACTACCTCCAGCCGCGACTCCGAGCCCCATCTGGCCCGCTCCCTGAGCAACCGGCACATCCAGCTGCTGGCCATCGGCGGCGCCATCGGCACCGGCCTCTTCATGGGCTCAGGCAAGACCATCTCGGTGGCCGGGCCGTCCGTGATCTTCGTGTACATGATCATCGGCTTCATGCTGTTCTTCGTGATGCGGGCCATGGGCCAGCTCCTGCTGTCCAACCTGAACTACAAGTCCTTCAGCGACTTCGCCGGCGACCTGTTGGGCCCCTGGGCCGGCTTCTTCACCGGCTGGACTTACTGGTTCTGCTGGGTGGTCACCGGTGTGGCGGACGTGATCGCGATCGCCGGCTACGCCGAGGAACTCTGGCCCGGCATCCAGCTGTGGGTGCCCGGAGTCGCGACCATCATCATCCTGCTGCTGCTGAACCTCCCGACCGTCAAGGCGTTCGGCGAGACCGAGTTCTGGTTCGCCCTGATCAAGATCGTCGCCATCGTGGCCCTGATCGTGGTGGGCCTGGTCATGATCTTCACCGGATTCCAGTCGAACGCCGGCACCGCGGCTTTCAGCAACCTGTGGAGCCACGGCGGCTTCTTCCCCAAGGAATTCATGGGCTTCGTGGCCGGCTTCCAGATTGCCGTGTTCGCGTTCGTGGGCATCGAGCTGGTGGGCACCGCCGCGGCCGAAACGAAGAACCCGGAGCACAACCTGCCGCGCGCCATCAATGCGATCCCGCTGCGCGTCATGCTGTTCTACGTGGGCGCCCTCATCATCCTCATGTCGGTCACGCCGTGGACCGGCTTCAAGGCCGGCCAGAGCCCCTTCATCGCCATGTTCTCGCTCGCCGGCCTCGGCATGGCTGCCACGGTGGTGAACCTGGTGGTGCTGACCTCGGCCATGTCCTCCGCCAACTCCGGCATTTACTCGACCTCCCGGATGGTTTTCGGGCTGGCCAACGACGGCGACGCGCCCAAGCTCTTCGGCCGGCTCTCCAGCCGCAAGGTGCCGCAGAACGCCCTGTTCCTGTCCTGCGTGCTGCTGCTCGCCGGCGTCGCCCTGCTCTACGCGGGCAAGGACGTGGGCGTGGCGTTCGACATGGTCACCACTGTGTCCGCCGTCTGCTTCATGTTTGTCTGGAGCATCATCCTGGCCAGCTACCTGGCGTTCCGGAAGCGTCGCCCGGCGTTGCACGAGGCCTCGACGTTCAAGTTGCCCGGCGGCATCCCGATGGTGTGGGTGGTGTTCGCGTTCTTCGCGTTCCTGGTCTGGGCTCTGACCACGCAGCCGGACACGCTTGTTGCCCTGCTGGTCACGCCGCTCTGGTTCGCGATCCTCGGCGGCGCCTACGCGGTCGTCCGCCGTTCGCCGCTGCACCAGGCGCGGGTCGCCGAGTGGGCGGCGATGGCCGACGCCGAGACCGCGGCCGCCGTCCGTTCCTGACGCTCCCGCAGATCCCGCACGGGCGACGCTCTCGCAGATCCCCGGCCTAAACGACGGGCCCTCCCTCACATCATGTGAGAGAGGGCCCGTCGTTTTTCCGCAGAATGTGCGGAAGGGTCGATCGGAATCGTGCGAAAGGTGAGGGAGCGTCCGGCTAGACGGCGGCCTTGGCCTCCTCGACGAGGCCACAGACGGCCGGGAACAGGGGGTGCTCCGCGTCCAGGCCGGTGATCTTCGCCGTGGCATCCTCCGGGGTGGAGGAGTTCAGGAGCTGCGCCAGCTCAACGGCCTCGGCGTCGGCCGGGTCGTTGAAGCGCAGCGCGGCCGCGATCGCGCCGAGCAGCGCCTCGGGGACGATCCCGCGCTCGGCCAGTTCCGCCGCCGGACCGATGAAGCGCTCGTGCCGGCTGAGCTTCCGCAACGGCGCCCGCCCTACCCGGTTCACGGTGTCCGGGAGGTGCGGGTTGGAGAAGCGGCCGCAGATTTTCTGCACGTAGGCTTCCTGCTCGTCGCGGTTGAAACCGTGCTTGGCCACGAGCAGTTCCTTGGTCTCGTCCAGCACGGCGCGCACATCAGCGGCGACGTCCTGGTCCGCCATGGCCTCGGCGATCTTCTCCAGCCCGGCCTGGTAGCCGAAGTACGCCGCGGAGGCGTGGCCGGTGTTGACCGTGAAGAGCTTGCGCTCGATGTAGGGCGCCAGGTCGCCCACGAACGTCGCTCCCGGAATCACCGGCTCCTTGCCCGCGAACGGGGTGCGGTCGATGACCCACTCGTAGAACGTCTCCACCGTGACGTCCAGGCCCTGGCCCGCCGCCTGGTTGGGCACGATCCGGTCCACCGCCGTGTTCGCGAACACCGCGGCCTTGTCCAGGGAGCCTGCGGCCGGATCCCAGTGGGCGGCAACTTCGGACTTCAGGAGGTCGGTGGCGTTGATGGCGTTCTCGCACGCCATCACCTGCAACGGCGCCAGGTCCGCCGCCCGGGCCGCGATCCCCTTGGCGATCACGGGCGCCACGAACTTGAGGATGTGCGGCCCCACGGCGGTGGTGACGATGTCCGCCGTCGCGATTTCCGCGACGACGTCGGCTTCCTGGGTCCCGGAATTCAGCGCGCGGAAGTTGTCCACGGTCCGGACGGCGGGGTTGTCCCCCACCTCGTGGACCTGGTAGCTGTCCGCCGCGGCGAGCTGGGTGATGAGGGCGTCCGCGACATCCGCGAACACCACCTCATACCCGGCCTCGTGCAGTAGCAGCCCGACAAACCCGCGGCCGATGTTTCCGGCTCCGAAATGAACAGCCTTCACTAGGAATTGACCTTTCCGAACAGGTCGAGCACTTCGTCGACGGTGGTGGCCGCCTCCAGTTGCGCGACCTGGGCCTTGTTGGTGAAGACCTTGGCGATGGAGGACAGGATCTGGAGGTGTTCGTTGTTGATGCCGGCGACGCCGACCACGAACTTGACCTCTTTGCCGTTCCAGTCAATGCCGTTCGGGTAGCGGACCACCGAGACGGCGGACTTCATGATGTGGTCCTTGGCGGCGTTGGTGCCGTGCGGGATCGCGAGGTAACTGCCCATATAGGTGGACACGGATTCCTCCCGCTCGTGCATGGCTGCCAGGTAGCCGGCATCGACGGCGCCGCGCTCCAGCAGCAGCCGGCCCGCCTCGTCGATCGCAGCGTCACGGGTGGTTGCCGTGCCACTGAGGACCACGCTGTCGGCTTCCAGGATGCCGGACGGACCGGCTTCCTCCTCGGGTTCGGCGACGGCGGTCGCAGTTGCCGCCGATCCGGCGCCGACCATGCCCGCACCCGCCGCACCCGCGGCGTCGCCCGTCGCGTTGCTGCTCCGGACCAGCTCCACGACGTCGTCGTACTTCGGCGAGTTCATGAAGTTGTCCACCGAGACGTGCACGGCGCTGGCCGTGGCGGGCTTGGCCCGTTCGGTCAGGTCCTGGTGCGTGATGACGACGTCGTAGGTGTCGCTGAGGTTCGCGATGGCCGAGTTGGTGACCTTGACGTCCGGGTAGCCGGCCGCCTTGATCTTGTTGCGCAGCACCGAGGCGCCCATCGCGCTGGAGCCCATGCCGGCGTCGCAGGCAAAGACAATGTTCTTGATCGGGCCGGCCAGCACCGCGATGCTGCCCGCACCGGCGGCCAGGCCCGCACCTGCGCCTGCTCCCGCGAGGGTGGAGGAGACGGAGCTCTTCTTGCCCTTCATGGTTTCCATCCGGGTGGTGGCGGCGCCGAGTTCATCCTCATCCGCGGTCTTGCTGGTCTTCAAAATGACCGAGGCAATCAGGAAGGAGACAGTGGCGGCCAGCAGCACGGACAGGCCCACGCCCAGCAGGCTGTCCGCCGGCGTGGCGGCGAAGACCGCGAGGATGCTGCCCGGGGCGGCCGGCGAGCGCAGCCCGGCGCCGGTGACCACGAGCGTGAAGATGCCGGTCATGCCGCCGCCGATCGCGGCGAGGATGATGATCGGCTTCATCAGCACGAACGGGAAGTAGATCTCGTGGATGCCGCCGACGAACTGGATCAGCGCGGCGCCGGGGGCAGAGGCCTTGGCCAGGCCCTTGCCGAAGAGCATGTAGGCGAGCAGGATGCCGACGCCGGGGCCGGGGTTGGCCTCGAGCAGAAAGAGGATGGACTTGCCCTGCGTGAGCGCCTGTTCGGTGCCCAGCGGGGTCAGGATCCCGTGGTTGACGGCGTTGTTCAGGAACAGGACCTTCGCCGGTTCGATGAAGATGCTCGTGAGGGGCAGCAGGCCGTTGTGGACCAGGAACTCGACGACGGAACTGGCGCCGTTGCTGAAGGCCTTCACTACCGGGCCGATCACCAGCATGCCGAAGATGGCCATGACGGCTGCCACGATACCCGCGGTGAAGTTATCGATCAGCATCTCGAAGCCGGGCTTGACCTTGTTCTCCCAGAGGCTCTCGATCTTCATCATGATCCAGGCCGTCAGGGGCCCCATGATCATCGCGCCGATGAACATCGGGATGTCCGTTCCGACGATCACGCCCATGGTGGCGGCGGCACCCACAACGCCGCCGCGGACGCCGTAGACCATCCGGCCGCCGGTGTAGCCGATCAGGAGCGGCAGCAGGAAGGTGATCATCGGGCCGACGAGCTTGGCCAGATCCGCGTTGGGGGTGAAGCCCGCCGGGATGAAGAAGGCGGTGATGATGCCCCAGGCAATGAAGGCGCCAATGTTGGGCATGATCATTCCGGACAGGAAGGTGCCAAACTTCTGGACGCCCACCCGCACGCTGGTCCGGGGTTTCGCAACTGTCTCTGTTGCCATGTGATTTCCTAACCGTGATTCCTGCTGCACCGCAGGATTGTCCGATATTTTCGGCGAGCTAGCTGGTGGAACTGGTGGAGATCCGGTGAAGCCATTCAAGGAAGAGCTTGAGTTCGGAGCTGGAGAGCTGGTCCGAGTGCGAGGCCTGCAGCGCCGCATTCAGGGCGATGGCCGCCACCACCACCGGTGATTTCCCCGAGTCCTCCGGCCCGGCTATCCGGGCCTGCTCCGTGGAGACTGCGAAGATCATCGCGTCGCGGGTCATGGCGGAGAGTTCAAGGTTGCGCTCCGGCGCCTTCTCCGTGATGAGCATGAGGGTCACGCCCACGTTGGCGGCCAGGATGCTCCGGGCCGCTTCCTTGGGCGGGACGGCGAGCTGGCCGCCGACCGCGGCCTTGTTCAGCATTTCCTCCATGAGCGCCTCGGCCTCGGCGACGACGGCGGGACGGCTCTCGGGGCGGATATTGCCGAACATGACAAGATACAGCTCAGGCTGCTTGAGCCCGAACTGCACGTGCTGGTCCCACATCCGGCGGATGTCCTCGAGCGGCATTCCGGACGGGGCGAAGTCGCGCTCACCGGCCACGTACTCCTCGAAACCTGCGGCGACGACGGCGTCGAACAGTCCTTCCTTGTCCCCGAAGTGGTGATAGAGGGTGGGGGCGGTCACGCCTGCCAGCTGCGTGATCTGGCGGGTAGAAACGGCGGCTCCCCCGGACTTGGCCAGCAACCCGGCCGCTGCACGCAGCAGCCGGGTTTTGGGCGGTAGCTGGCCATTGGTACTCATGACCGCTACCCTAGCACCTATAGCAATGCTATATGAAGTGCATCACATACACTTTTTTCAGGTACCGCTTTCCAGATGCAGTGGGTTGCAGGTTGACGTGGCGGTCAGCCACGGGAAGTCTAGGATGCAGCGGCTCAGTGGCGGCGCCTGAACCGGCTTACTGGCTTACTGGCTCACGGCAGAGAATGAGGACTTTCAGTGCAGAACTTCCAAGGTGTAGGCGTCAGCCCCGGCCGGATCATCGGCACCATCCGCCAGATGCCCAAGGCGGTCAGTGAGCCGCCGGCAGGCGAACAGCTCCCGGCCGGCGTCTCCGCCGAGGACGCGACGGCGGCGCTGAAGACCGCGGCGAAGGCAGTCCACGACGAGCTCAAGGCCCGGTCCGAGACGGTCAGCGGCGACGGCAAGGCGGTGCTCGAAGCCACCGCGCTGATGGCCACCGACACCATGCTGCTGAAGTCCGCCGCCAAACTGATCGGCCGCGGCAGCTCCAACCAGCGCGCCATCTGGGAAGCCGGTGCTTCCGTCTCGGAAATGCTGCACAACCTCGGCGGCTACATGGCCGAGCGCGCCACCGACGTGTTGGACGTCCGGGCCCGGATCGTGGCGGAACTGCGCGGCGTTCCCGCCCCGGGCATCCCCTCCTCCGGCACCCCTTTCATCCTGATTGCCGAAGACCTTGCTCCGGCGGACACGGCCACGCTCGACCCCGAAAAGGTGCTGGCGCTGCTCACGGCCGGCGGCGGACCGCAGTCCCACACCGCCATCATCGCCCGCTCCCTGGGCCTGCCCGCCGTCGTTGCCGCCGCCGGCGTCGACGCCCTGCCGGACGGCACGGAGGTTTACGTCGACGGCGCCGCAGGCACCATCGTCGCGGAGCCGGACGACGCCCAGCGCGCCGCTGCGGAAAGCTGGGCCGCGACCGCGTCGCTGCTGGCGGCCTTTGACGGCACGGGCGCGACGGCGGACGGCCACCTGGTGCCGCTCCTAGCCAATGTCGGCGGCGCCAAGGATGCCGTGGCCGCCGCGGGGCTTAACGCCCAGGGTGTTGGCCTGTTCCGGACCGAGTTCTGCTTCCTCGAACGGGACACCGAACCCACCGTGGACGAACAGGCCGCCGCGTACAAGGGCGTCTTCGACGCGTTCCCCGGCAAGAAGGTGGTGCTCCGCACCCTGGACGCCGGTGCGGACAAGCCGCTCCCGTTCCTGACCGACGCCACCGAGCCCAACCCGGCGCTCGGCGTCCGCGGCTACCGGACCGACTTCACTACCCCCGGCGTGCTGGAACGCCAGCTGCAGGCGATCGCCCGGGCGGACCAGGATTCCGAGGCCGACGTCTGGGTGATGGCGCCGATGATTTCAACGGCGGAGGAGGCCGCCCGCTTCGCCTCCCTGTGTGCCGCGGCCGGGATTAAGACGCCCGGCGTCATGGTGGAGGTGCCGTCCGCGGCCCTCACGGCGGAGGCCATTCTCCGGGAGGTGGGCTTCGCGAGCCTGGGCACCAACGACCTCACCCAGTACGCCATGGCCGCCGACCGGCAGCTGGGCCCGCTTGCGGCGCTGAACACCCCGTGGCAGCCGGCAGTGCTGCGACTGGTGCGCCTCACGGTGGAGGGTTCCGCCGCGGAAGGCCACGCCAAACCGGTAGGCGTCTGCGGCGAGGCCGCGGCGGATCCGGCCCTCGCCGTCGTGCTGACCGGACTGGGCGTGACCACCTTGTCCATGACGGCGCGTTCCATTGCGGCCGTCGCCGCCGTGCTGAAGACGGTCACCCTGGCCGAAGCGAAGGAGTTGGCCACGCTGGCACTCTCCGCCCCCAGCGCCACCGAGGCGCGCGCGTGGGTCCGGGCGAAGCTGCCCGTGCTGGAGGAACTGGGCCTGTAACCGGGGCGTGAGCGCCGACCCGGGGCGTTAGGATGCACTCCATGACACTGATTGCTCCCCGGGTGACGGCCGGGCTCCCTGCCGATGACGCACAGAAACTGCAGTACGCGCTCAACGGCAGCAGCGACATCACGGTGTTCGTCGACGGCACTGTGCACCGCCTGCCGCCGGCGGCGAGGGACGCCGTCGTGGACCTGCTGGGCCGCTTCAGCCGTGGCGAGTCGGTCACGGTCAGCAGCGTGGAGGAAATGCTGACCACCTCGAAGGCGGCGGAGCTCGCGGGGATCTCGCACACCTACCTCCGGAACATGACGGACCGCGGCGAGATTCCGGTCGAATACCGCGGCACGCACCGGCGGATCCGGCTGGCCGACATCATGGCATGGCTGGAGATCCAGACGAAGAAGACTGCGGCAGAGAGGACATCCTCCCCCGCCGGCGGCAGCGACTCTGCCGACAACAAAGATTGCGGCGGAGCGGACGGTTCATGACGGCGTGATAAGGATCAAACAACGATCCGGGCCCGGCGCGGGAACGCGGCAGAGCCCGGGGTTACGCTTGAATTGTGGGTAAGTTCAGAGGGTGGCACATCCTGGCCGGCATCGCCGCCCTGGTGCTCACTGGCATCCTCGGAACCGCGATGGGTCTGAACTACACGGCTGCTTTCATGGCCGGCTGCGTTGCGTTCGTGGCCGTGGCCCTGTGGACCGACAGCCGGATCACTCGCCGAAGGCGGGACATAGCGCGGGAGGCAGCGCGGCACGAACCGCGGGAGACGCCGCAGCGGGAAACGGCACACGATCCCGCCCTCCGGGACGACCACTAACCCTCACGCCCTTAGATCCTCGGCCGTTGGGCCCAGCGCCGCGCTTTCAGCGCCGCGTGCAGTTCCAGCCGGACCATCCCCTTGAGCGGATCGACGCCCAGCACCTGCCGGATCCGGCCGAGCCGGTTGTAGATGCTGCTCCGGTGCAGGTGCAGCTTGGCTGCCACCTCCTGGACCGAGCCGTCGTTGTCGTAGAAGAGTTCCAGCACCGGAAGCAGTTCATTGTTGCGGTCGTGGTCCTCCAGCATCCGGAAGTACACCGAGCCGGCATCCGCCCACGCGCCGGCACCCCCGCCCGCCGAGGCCAGCAACTGGTACAGGCCGGTGGCGCGGGAGTCCACCAGTTCGCCGAGCTGGGGGTCCACGGCCGCGGCCTGCGCCGCCTGGCGGGACTGCCGGTACGCCTCGGCCAGCTCGCGCGGCCGGGAGAAGCCCTCGGACGTGCCGAGGATGATCCGGCGGACCGGCCGGCCGCCGCGTTTGGCCAGTTCCAGCTGGTAGTGCACCAGGACCTGGGCGTGGTCGGCCCGCCCGGTGGACTCCTTGAACAGCACGACGGCGTGCGTCTCCGTCCCGGCGCTGAACAAGGCGGCATCCACACCGATGGTGGCCTGCAGTGCGGATGAGCGGTGGATCAGCATCGCGGCGATCGGGTCGGAGCCCTCGGCCCAGCCATCGGCGTCGAGGACCGTCACCAGCTGCCACGGCCCGCGGCCCTGCACTTCTTTCCAGCCCGCGACGGCGGCAACGGCGTTCGCTTCGCCCCGGCATGCGGCCAGGAACTCCTGCTCGCGCCGCCGGCGGAACTCGGATTCGGCGGTGTTCGAGTCCAGCAGCAGGGCGGACAGTTGCTCCAGTTCGCGTTCCACGTCCGGGAGCTGGGCCAGGACGGAGCCGGCCGTGGGTTCCTCGGCATCGAGCTGGACCCAGAGATAGCCCACCCGGAATCCGCGGACCAGCAGCGGGACGCAGACGCGTCCCAGCATGCCCAGATCCTCGTTGGCCGGCACGACCACCGGACGCACCGCTGTCGCGATGCCGTGGGAGAGCTGCCAGGCGCTGACGTCCACGGGAACGCGCTTGCTGAGCAGGAAGTTCACCCGGACCCGGTCCGCGTGCGACTGGTTGGAGCTGTAGGCGAGCAGGACGCCGTCGAGGTCTTCCAGCGAGAGCCCGCGCCCCAGCCTGAGGGCCACGCGCTCCACGAGCTGCTCCACATCCGGCTGCTGCATGTTGCCACATTACTGCCCCGGCGGCCCCGCGGCGAAGCGAACGGCCGGCGGACAGCAGGCGACACCTGACGTTCCGCGGGTCGACATCTGTCGAGCGCGGCTTTTCAAAAACTCCGAAAACACGCGGACCGCCGCCGCGGCCGGTCCCGAGGCCCTGTAGCCCGCCTCACATCCGGTTCTATTCTGGAACCACAACTTCCCCCGCACATCCCGGCCCACCGGCCGCCAGCACTGGAGCCCAAAATGATCATCGGTGTCCCTAAAGAGATCAAGAACAACGAATTCCGAGTGGCCATCACGTCCGCCGGGGTGCACGAGTTCCGCCAGCACGGCCACACCGTCCTGGTTGAGCGCGGCGCTGGCCTGGGTTCCGGCATCACGGATGAGGAATACGCCATTGCCGGCGCCGAAATCGTGGCGGACGCCGACGACGTGTGGGCCCGCGCCGACATGGTCATGAAGGTCAAGGAACCGGTCAAGGCCGAATACCACCGCTTCCGCAAGGGGCTGATCCTCTTCACCTACCTCCACCTGGCCGCGGAGCCGGAACTGACCCAGGAGCTCATCAACACCGGCGTCACCGCAATCGCCTACGAGACGGTCCAGGACGGCCGGTCCCTGCCGCTGCTCGCCCCGATGTCCGAGGTGGCCGGGCGGCTGTCCGTCCAGGTCGGCGCCACCTCGCTGATGGCCCCTGCCGGCGGCAAGGGCGTGCTGCTGGGCGGCGTCCCGGGCGTCCGTCCGGCCAAGGTCGTGGTACTGGGCGCCGGCGTGGCCGGCACCAATGCGGCAGCCATGGCCCTGGGCCTCGGCGCCGACGTCACCATCCTGGACATCAACATCAACCGACTGCGCGAACTCGACGCCCAGTACCAGGGCCGGCTGAAGACGGTCGCGTCCAACGCCTACGAGATCGAGAAGTCCGTGGTGGACGCGGACCTCGTCATCGGTTCCGTCCTGATCCCCGGCGCCAAGGCCCCGAAGCTGGTCACCAACGAGCTCGTCTCCCGGATGAAGCCCGGCTCGGTGCTGGTGGACATCGCCGTCGACCAGGGCGGCTGCTTCGAGGACACGCACCCCACCACGCACCAGGAACCGACGTACAAGGTCCACAACACGATCTTCTACTGCGTGGCCAACATGCCCGGGGCGGTGCCGAACACCTCCACCTACGCGCTGACTAACGTCACGCTCCGCTACGCGGTCGCGCTGGCCAACCTGGGCGTCAAGGCCGCCTTCGAACGCGACGCCGCCCTCGCCGCCGGGCTCAACATCGCCGGCGGCAAGGTGGCCCACCACTCGGTCTCCGAGGCGCACAAGCTGCCCCTGGTCGCCGACTGGCACCAGCTGGTCTCCGCGTAACTAGCCGGATCCGGCATCGTCCTGCTGCGCTGGACGACACACATCCTCTGCGTGCTGCTCCCCACCGTCCCCCTAGCCTCGCAAGCTCGGCCAGGGAACCCGGACGGGGTGGGCCCACTTCGTCGCTTTGACGCACGCTGCCGGATGTCTGTCGTCCAGCGTTGCGTGCGTTAAGCCCTCATAGCGGCCAGTTCCCGAGCCCTTTCGATTAATTCGAGGACCTCGACGGCGTCCTTTGGATTGACCGGGAGCGGCAGGGCCGAGGACGATCCGCCGTCGTGGATCTTGTCCGCCAGGATCCGGTAGAACTCAGGGTAGGCGCCTCGTTCGGTAGGCAGGCGGTCCAGGTGGCCGTCGCGGCCCAGCAGGCCGGCCCAGTCCCGGTCCTCCACCCCGTAGTCGGCGTCCAGCGGGCTCCCGCCTGCCGCCAGGTAGGGCTCCTGCGGGTCGACGCCGTGCTTGGTGAATCCGCCCTCGCTGCCCAGCAGACGGAAGCGAGGGCCCTGCTGAGCGCAGAGCAGGTTCATCGAGAGGTGGCTGATGACGCCTGACGCGTGCCGCAGGGCCACGAACACGTCGTCATCCGCTGGCCCCCCGGGCCGGCGGGCGGCCAGCTCGGCGTGGATTACGGTGGCGGGGCCGAAGAGCTGCACGGCCTGGTCCAGCAGGTGGGTGCCGAGGTCGAACAGCACCCCGCCGCCGTCGTCCGCCCCGGCCGCGGCCTTCCAGGCCTTCGTGACGTCCGGCGACCAGCGCTCAAAGCTTGATTCGAACCGGGTGAGCGTGCCCAGCGAGCCGCTGTCCAGCAGGCCGCGGACGGTCAGGAAGTCCCCGTCCCAGCGCCGGTTTTGAAAGACGGTGAGCGCCCGGCCCAGCCGCGCGGCGAGGCCGATCAGTTCGGTGCCCTCGGCGCTGCGCACCGCGAAGGGCTTGTCGACGACGACGTCGAGACCCGCCTCCAGCGCGGCTTTCGCGAGCGGGTAGTGGGTGGCCGGCGACGTCCCCAGCACCAGCAGGTCCAGGCTGCCGGCCTGTTCGAGGATGTCCGCCGGGGTGTCAACGATCCTGGCCGACGGGTACCGGGCGGTGGCGGCTGCCGTCCGGCCGGGGTCGGACGTGGCGATGACGTCGAGCGAATAGGCCGGGTTGGCCGCGATGAGCGGGGCGTGGAACACGCTGCCGGAAAGACCGAACCCGGCCACGGCGGTGCGGATAGGCCGGGTGGAGTCAACTGTCATGGCTCCACGCTACCCCCGCGCACCCACCCGACGCTCCCTCAGATTTCGCAACAATTCGGGCGACGCTCCCTCGAAAGATGAGGGAGCGTCGCCCAAGAAGCGGCTAAACGTGAGGGCGCGTCGGAAGGGGTGGTGGGTTACTTCTTTTCCCAGCCGATGGTGGTCCAGTCCGGAACCTGGGACAGGCTCTTGAACAGGGAGGGCCCGTAGTTGGCCAGGCCGGTACGCGCGAAGGAGATCTGCGGACCGTTCATCACAACGCCCATGGAGAAGTACTTGGCCATGTGCTGCTTTTCAACGTCCATCGCCGCCTTGTTGCGCTCGGTGTTGTCGGCGATGGTGGAGAGCTTCTTGATCGCTGCGTCCAGTTCGGCGTCGCCCAGCTTATTCTCGTTGGTCTTGGAGTCGTAGAACTGCTTGACGGAGTCGGTGGTGTCGGCGCCGACTGTGTAGCCGGAGATGCTCAGGGAGAAGTCGCGGCTGCCCAGGACCTTGCCGAAGTCGGCGGAGGCCCGCTGGTCGATTCCAACGTCCATGCCGCCGGCCTGAAGCTGCTTCTGCAGGGTCTGGGCGAAGGCCAGCGTGGTGGGATCGTCGCCGAAGTTGCTGATCTTGAAGGCGGCGGGAACCCCGTCCTTTTCCATGAAGCCGGCGGCGTTGGCCTTGTAGCCGGCGTCGGTCAGGACCTTCTTGGCGGCGTCGGGACCGGTCGCCGTGACCGGGTAGTTGTCCTGATAGTACGGGGAGAACGGCAGCAGCATCATCGATCCGGAGCTGGTTTCGTCCCAGTTCAGGCCGTTGAAGCGGACCTTCCGCAGCGCTTCGCGGTCCACCGCGGTGAAGATGGCCTTGCGGATCGCGACGTCGGTCATCGGCGCCTTCTGGGCGTTGATGTTCAGGCCGCCGGCGAAGAGGCGCTGGCCGCGGCGGACCTCGGAGTTCTTGGTCCCGTCGAGCTGCTTGTACGGGGTGATGGTGTTGGCGGAGACGCCGTCAATTTCACCGTTCTTGAAGGCGGCGATCTGGGCGCTGCTCTCGAGCTGGCGGAAGACCACCTTGTCCAGGACCGGCTTGGCGCCCCACCACTTCTCGTTCTGGGCGAGGGTGACGGTCTTGGCGGCGGCGTCGTACTGGTTGACCTTGAACGGTCCGGCCATCCATTCGGGGTGCATGTTGCCGGTGAAGCCGTCGTTGAAGATCTCCGGGGTGTTGACCGCGGGGTGGATCAGGCCCGTGAACAGGGCATCCAGCGGGTAGACCGGCTGGCTGGTGGTGACAACAACTTCCTTGTTGTTGGCGCCGGCCTTGACGGAGTCCACGAACTCGTAGGCGCCGGACGTGACGATGTCGATGTCCTTGTTCTGCCCGTTGAGCATCTTCCAGGTGTTTTCGAACGTCTTGACATCGATCGGCGTGCCGTCATTGAAGGTGGCCTTGTCGTTCACCTTGATGGTGATGGTCTGCTTGCCGTCCTTGACATCGCTCTTGACGTCTTCGCAGAAGTCCTTGTTCGGCGTGGCGGTGCCGTCGAAGTCGAAGTTCCAGCAGCCCCAGGTGCCGGCCTGGTCGATCGGCCGGTGCAGGGCGGTGTTGTCCGCGCTGTTGCCGTTGTTGGAGAAACCGTTGAAGTCCGGTCCGATGTTGCCCAGCGGCAGCGTGACGGTGCCGCCCGGCTGCAGGTCCTTCGCATCCTTGGCGTTGATGCTGATGAGCTTGGACAGGTCGCTTCCCGCGTCCTGGCCCTTTCCGGCGTCGGGCCCCTTAGCCGCGCCCCCGCCACCGCAGGCGGTCAGCGCAAGCGCCGCCACGACGGCGGTTACCCCGCCGATCTTGGTCAGATTCTTCATGTGTTTCCCCTCATTTTTCTTATCTGTGCAGTGCAGCGTCTGACGGGTAAGTCAGTCGGTTTAGTGGACGACGAGCATGTCCGTGTCCAGTTCGCCGTCCGGGTAGAAGCAGGCGAATTGCTGGTCTGTTGGGGCCGTCGGCCCGGGGCCGGCGGCCGGATTGGCACCGGCTGGATTGGCACCGGCTGCTGGCTGCAGCGGCGGCTCCAGGGTCAGGCACCTCTCCTGGCCGGCGGGCGGGAGCGCGGCGAAGATGGGGCAGCGGGTGGCGAAGTTGCAGCCCTTCGGCGCATCCAGCGGCGAGGGCAGGTCGCCCTGCAGGATGATGCGTTCGCGGCTGCGCTCCAGCTGCGGGTCCGGCACCGGAATCGCGGAGAGCAGGGCCCGGGTGTACGGGTGGCGGGGGTTGTCGAAGACGCTGTCGACGTCGCCGATCTCCACGATCTTGCCGAGGTACATCACGGCCACCCGGTTGGAGATGTGGCGCACCACGGACAGGTCGTGGGCCACCATCAGGTAGCTGAGGCCGAGCTCGGCGCGGAGTTTGTCCAGCAGGTTGATGACGCCGGCCTGGACCGAGACGTCCAGCGCGGACACCGGCTCGTCCAGGACCACCAGCTTGGGGTTCACCGCCAGGGCCCGGGCAATGCCGATGCGCTGGCGCTGTCCGCCGGAGAACTGGTTTGGAAAGCGGTTCACGTGGTCCGGCTGCAGGCCCACGAGCTCCATCAGCTCCATAATCCGCTTCCGAATGGCCGGTTTGGCCATCCCGGAGTTCTCCAGCGGTTCGGCCAGCACCTCGTAAACGGTGAAGCGCGGATCCAGGGCGCCGGTGGGGTCCTGGAACACCATCTGCAGTTCCTTGCGCATGGCGGCCTTGGTTTTGGCGTCCGAGGCGGTCTTGTTGCTCAGCCCGCCAATGACCACCTCGCCGTCCTGGTCCTTGTGGAACTCCATGATCTCCAGGAGCGTGGTGGTCTTGCCGCAGCCGGACTCGCCCACGATCGAGAAGCATTCGCCCTCGCGGATGTCGAAGCTCAGGCCGTCCACGGCCTTGACGGTGCCGATCCGGCGCTTGATCAGGGCGCCCTTCAGCAGCGGGAAGTGCTTCTTGACGTCCTTGAGCTCCAGGACCGCTTTGCGGTCGCCGCGCGGGATCTCGTCGAACCGGGACACCGCCACTTCGGGGGCGCGGAAGATCTCGTGGACATCCACGTCGGCGCCCAGGGTGCCGGATTTGATGCAGGCGGCCTTGTGTTCCAGGGCGCCGCCACCGCTTCCGCCGACCGGCCAGAGCGCAGGTTCGCCGTGCAGGCAGGCCTCGGTGCCCAGCGGGCAGCGCGGCGCGAAGGAGCAGCCGGTGGGCGCGTGGATGAGATTTGGCGGAATCCCCTCGATCGGCACCAGCGAGGACTTTTCGGCCACGTCCACGCGGGGCACGGCGCCCAGCAGGCCCATCGTGTAGGGCATCCGCGGGTTGTAGTAGATGTCATCAACGCCGCCGGTCTCCACCGGCTTGCCGGCGTACATCACCATGATGTCGTCGGCCATGCCGGCCACCACGCCCAGGTCGTGGGTGATCATCACGACGGCGGCGCCGGTTTCCTCCTGCGCGGTGTGCAGCACCTCAAGCACCTGCGCCTGGATGGTGACGTCGAGCGCCGTCGTCGGCTCATCCGCAATCAGCACCCGCGGGTTGTTGGCGATCGCGATGGCGATCATCACGCGCTGGCGCATGCCGCCGGAGAATTCGTGCGGGAAGGCCTTGAGCCGGTCCTTGGGGCTGGGAATGCCCACCAGACCAAGAAGCTCGACGGCGCGCGCCTCCTTGGCCTGCTTGCTCATGGTGGGGTTGTGCACCGCGAGGGCCTCAATGATCTGGCTGCCCACGGTGTAGACGGGGGTCAGCGAGGACAGCGGGTCCTGGAAGACCATCGCCAGGTCGTTGCCGCGGAACCGGCACATCGCCTTGTCGCTGAGACCCAGCAGTTCGGTGCCGTTGAGCCGGACCGAGCCGGTGACCTCGGCGGTCTGCGGCAGCAGGCCCATGATGGCCATGGAGGTGACGGACTTGCCCGATCCGGACTCGCCGACAATGCCCAGGGTCTTCCCCGGCAGCAGGTCGAAGTCGATGCCGCGGACCGCGTGCACCACCCCGTTCTCGGTATTGAAGCGGACGTGAAGGTCGCGGACGGAGAGCACGGCACCCGCCGAGGCATCTGTGTAGTGCCTGCCGGCGGTGTGCAGCCCGGCGACATGCAGCCGCTCGGCGGTACTGGGGCCGGTGGCGGTGGTCTCGCTGCTCATGGGGTCTTCTTCTTTGCACTGTTCGTCTTGGCGCTCTTGTTGGCGTTCTTCTGGGCGCTGGTCTTCTTGGCCCTGCCGATGGAACTGGAACTCGGGTCGAACGCGTCGCGCAGCCCGTCGTTCATCATGGCGAGCGAGCCGGTCAGCAGGAACATTACGGTCAGCGGCACCCAGAACATCCACGGGAAGGTCGAAACCTGGGAGGTGGCCTGGCCGATCAGCACGCCCAGGCTCACGTCCGGGACCTTGATGCCGATGCCGATGAAGGAGAACGCGACCTCGGCAAGGATGGCACCGGTCACGCCGCGGGTGATGTCGAGGACCAGCAGCGAGCCGATGTTCGGCACGAGGTGGCGCCAGACGATGCGCCGGGCGGGGATACCCATGTACTGCGCGGCTTTCACGAAGTCACGCTGCATAAGCGACATCGACAGGGACCGGATCAACCGGGCTGTTCCCATCCAGCTGAAGACGAGCAGCACGATGATCAGCAGCAGCCAGCTGGGGAGGTTCTTCTTCAGCCCCTCGCCGCCGCCGCTCGTGGCCACCGCCACCACCAGCAGGGCCGGCATCATGATCAGGGCTTCCAGGATGAACAGCATGACCTTTAGAGGTCGATGCCCGCCTGGGAGGTGCCCAGCAGGTGTTCCGCCGAGGGTCCCATGCCGATGTTGAGCGAGTCGATCGTCTCCTTGTCCCAGCCGGAGAAGGTGCCGCCGATCAGGGAAAGCAGGGTCAGCAGGACGAAGATAACCAGGCCGGCGACGGCGGTCTTGTTGCGCAGGAACCGCCGCAGGATGATCCTCGACTTCGCAATGACGACGTCGCTGTTCTCGATCTTTGCTTCTTCGGCAACCGCGGCTGGGTCGACGGTGTTCAGGTTCGTCACGGCTATTGCACCCGCACTCTCGGGTCGACAAGGGTGGTCGCGAAGTCGGCGAGGATCGCGCCGATCGCGAAGATCACGGAACCGTAGGCGAGCGTCGCCGTGGCCGCGTTGACGTCCTGCAGGGCAATCGCGTCGATGCTCCAGGAGCCGACGCCGTGCCAGGCGAAGATCTTCTCCGCGAAGAAGCCGCCGGCAAAGATCGCGGGGATGGTGAAGGCGATGCTCTGGGCCACCGGGATGAACGAGACGCGCAGGGCGTGCCGGGTGATGGCCTGGTTGCGGGTCAGGCCCTTGGCGCGGGCCGTGCGGACAAAGTCGGCGTTGACGTTGTCCAGCAGGTACTGCCGCTGGGCGATCTGGTAGGCGCCCCAGCCCACGATGGTGATCGCGAAGGTGGGCACGGCGTAGTGGGCCAGCATGTCGACGAACTGGGCCCAGCCGTCGCCGTCCAGCCCCGGGGTGGAGATCCCGGTGACGAAGAAGAGGCGGTCGCCCACCGTTTCGTTGATGTTGATGGCGCCGAGCTGGACCAGGAAGTACGCGATCGGGGCGGGCACGATGTACACGAGGTAGCTGTACGAGGTGATCGCGCGGTCGGAGAACTTGTACTGCCGGGCGGCGGTGTAGACGCCCAGGGCGACGCCGATGATCAGGGTGAGGATGATCGAGGCCAGGAACAGCCGGGTGGAGATCCAGACCCGGTCCCCGAATTCGGCGTTGACGAAGGCGCCGTTGGGGCTGCGGCCCCAGTCCCAGCGGGTGACGATTCCGGTCAGCCAGTCGACATACCGTTCCCAGGGGCTCAGTGCGGGGTCGAGGCCTTTGAGCCGGAACGAGTTGGCGACCTGCTCGGGCGTGGGGCGCGGGATCTTTTCCTGCTCCAGCAGCGCAGGCTGCAGGCTGGTGACAGCCAGGAAATACCCGGCACTGGTGGTCAGGAAGATCATGAACACATACGTGACGGCCCGTTTGGCAAGGTATCGGAGCATGGGACTAGTTCAGGATTGCCGTTGCCTGCAGGATGTTGGTCGCGGCGGGACAGTCCGGAACAGCTTGTCCGGGAGCCGGGGTTGTTACAACTTTCACAGCAAAGATCCTTCCGTTGTCCCCCCTCGGGTGCGGGGTGTCCGCTGCCGATCCGGGATCACGGCCAGCGGGTGCCTGGCCGCCCGCAGGCGCTTCGGCCAACCCTTGACGGGCTATGTTGCGGGTCACATTCCAGAGGAAACTACCACATAAGGATTGCGGGCAGACGCGCGAATCGGCGGTAAACGGGATCCGCACTACCAGATCGTTATGAATAATTCCTTTGAATTGATTTGACTTGGCGGTCGGCGTCGGGTCGGCTAACCTACGCGCCCCGCATGACCCGCGTGGCCAGCTCCCGCCACGATTCTACGAGCCTGCCGGGAGCCACGCCATGGACCCGGACCGAGTGCAGGATGCGCTCCGGCTCAAGGGTGGCGCTCAGGGCGCCGGCCATCAGCCAGGGGTCGGCGCTGACCCCGGCCTCGCGCAGCAGGAGTTCCAGATGCCGGCGCCACAGGACCGCGGCGGGCACGTCGAAGCGGTTGTAGGCCGACGCGTCGGCCGCCCGGGCGAGTTCGCCGAATTCCAGCACCCAGCTGATGCGTTCCGCACCACAGGCAATAAGCCGCTCCAGGGGCGGGGCTCCCGGCCCCAGCGGCGGAGGTCCGAACATGAACCGGCCCTGGAACTGGGCCTCGGCGTCACTGAGCAGGCTCATCATCAGGCCGGCCCGGCTGCCGAAGCGCCGGAAGACGGTCCCCTTGCCCACGCCGGCGCGTGCGGCGAGGGTGGCCATGGTGAGGCCGTCAGCGCCGCACTCCTCGATGAGTTCCCGGGCGCACCGGAGCAGCAACTCACGGTTGTGGGCGGCATCCCGGCGCTCCGAGTCGGCGGCGCGCCGGCTGCCGGACCCGGCCAGGGGGCTTCGGTCGCTCCGGGCGGCAGCGCCGTGCTGGGTCGTCTCCGCGCCGGGGCGGAGTGGGATGAGGCTCACAGTGCCCATTGTAGCGTCGGGGAATAATAAGCGGACCGTAGTCCGTTTAGCATTGGTGAAGGCTCCAAAAGCCTCCGCGATCATCCAGCCGCCGGAATCTCCGCGGCGCTCTACAAGGAGTTCACATGTCCAAGACCGTTCTCACCCTGGTCGGCAGCCTGCGCGCCGGCTCCACCAACGCCCAGCTCGCCGAAGCCATCCAGCTCAACGCCCCCGAGCAGGTGGAGGTCCTCATCCACGAGAGCCTCGGCAACATCCCGTTCTACAACGAGGACATCGACGTCGAGGGCCAGGTTCCCGCCGCCGCTGCCGCCCTGCGTGCCGCCGCCAACAGCGCCGACGCCCTGCTGCTCGTCACCCCGGAGTACAACGGCACCGTTCCCGCACCGCTCAAGAACGCCATCGACTGGCTGTCCCGCCCCTTCGGCGCCGGCGCACTCAGCGGCAAGCCCACCGCCGTCGTCGGTACCGCGTTCGGCCAGTACGGCGGCGTCTGGGCCCAGGATGAGGCCCGCAAGGCCGTCGGCATCGCCGGCGCCAAGGTGCTCGAAGATGTCAAGCTCGCCGTACCCGGCTCGATGGTCCGGTTCGCCGAGGTCCACCCGAAGGACGACGCCGAGGTAGTCGAGCAGATCAAGGGCGTGTTCGAGGCCCTCGCCGAAGCCCGCACCGGCGAAGCGGCCTAAGCGGTCCCAAGCCAGACGGCAACGCAGAACACCCCCGGCACCCGCTGCCGGGGGTGTTCTGCGTCCCGGGGGCGCACCGCGTCCTTCAACAGGGGCGACGCCAGGCTAGGAACGTCAACAAAAGTTTTCCCTGCGGCAACCTCGGCCTGTATCCTACAGATGTGACCCACGAAACACTTGATGCCGCCGCAAGGATTCTTCCGGCCGAGGCAATTGACGCAATCGAACGTGCGGCTACGTCCGCCCACCGCCACGAGAGGCTTTTCTCGGAGCGCGCAGCAAATATCAAGCAATCGGCCGTCCGGGACGTTTTCGACATTTCCCTGCGGCCGGGCCTCGTCTCGCTGGCCGGCGGCAGCCCCTACCTGCAGTCGCTCCCGTTGGAGCGTCTCGGTCAGTCGGCCGCTGCAATCATCGCGGAGCAGGGATTGACCGCGCTGCAGTACGGCGGCGGACAAGGCACCGAGGAGCTCCGCGCGCAGGTCTGCGAGGTCATGGCGGCCGAGGGGATCCTCGACGCCAAACCGGAGAATGTCGTCATCACAGCGGGCTCGCAGTCCGCCCAGGACGTCGCTACCAAGGTCTTCTGCAACCCGGGCGACGTCGTCCTCGTGGAGGATCCGACATACGTGGGAGCACTCAACACCTTCGAGGCCTACCAGGTCGAGTTGGGGACCGTTCCGATGGACGAGCATGGGATCGTCCCGGACTTCCTCGAGGCCAAGATCGCCGCCCTGCAGACCGCGGGTAAGAGCATCAAGTTCCTTTACACCATTCCGAGCTTCAACAACCCCTCGGGCATCACCCTCGCCGCCGAGCGCCGGCAGCGGGTCGTGGATATATGCCGAAATGCGAATATTCTGGTTCTGGAGGACAACCCCTACGGCCTGCTCCGCTTTGACGGCCAGCCCCTCACCCCGCTGCGCGCCGGCAACCCGGATGACGTGATCTACATGGGTTCGTTCTCCAAGATCTTCGCCCCGGGGCTGCGGATCGGTTGGGCGCTGGTCCCGGCCCACCTGCAGCGGCGCTACTATCTCGCCTCCGAAGCGGTAACCCTGTGCCCGCCGACGTTCAACCAGATGCTGGTCTCCGCCTACCTGCGCGACTACGACTGGCGCGGCCAGATCGCCACCTACCGCGGTCTCTACCAGGAGCGCTGCGAGGCCATGCTCGCCGCGCTGCAGAAATACATGCCGGCGGGCCTGAGCTGGACCCGGCCCGAGGGCGGTTTCTTCGTTTGGGTCACGCTGCCGGAGGGCGTCGACACCTACCCGCTGCTGCAGAAGGCCATTGACGCCGGCGTCGTGTTCATCCCCGGGGCGGCCTTCACGTACTCGGACGAGCCGTCCAACAAACTGCGGCTGGCGTTCAGCGCGGTGCCTCCCGAGGCCATCGAAGAAGGGGTGCGGCGCCTGGCGCCGGTCCTGCGGGAAGCCGTCGCCGCGTTGTAGCCTGAAGCATTGCCGTGGCCTGATCCGCGCCCTTACCTGAACCTGTGTGACCAGAGGAGTCCCTTATGACCGGAATTATTGTCGTCGGCGTCGATGGAAGTGAGACTGCCCTGCGGGCGGCCCAGACAGCGCGGGGCCTGGCGGTCTCCCTGGGCGCGACGCTGCACGTGGTCAGTGCCTTCGACAGCGACCGGACCGAAGTGTTCGGCAGCGGCAGCGACCGGTGGATCGTCTCAGACGCCGACGACGCCGAGAAGGTCGCGAAGGACGTCGCCGCCAGCCTGCGTGGCGACGACGTCAACGTCACCTACGCTGCTGCCCGCGGCAAGCCCGCAGAGGCGTTGATTCACGAGGCGGAGCGTTCCGGCGCGCAGCTGATTGTGGTCGGCAACCGCCGCATGCAGGGCCTGGGCCGCGTGCTGGGGAGCGTTGCGAACAGCGTGGCCCACAACGCCCCCTGCGACGTATACATCGCCAAGACCGACACCTCCGAATAGGAGAGCGAAACAGCTTAGGAGCGAAGCAGCCTAAGCAGAAGCACCGGAGAAGGCATCGCAGGCCCTACGGCTGCGGTGCCTTCTCCGCTGTTTTCAGCAGCCGGCGGAGGATCTTGCCCGAGGACGACTTCGGCACGGCGTCGATGAACTCGACGCGCCGGATCTTCTTAAACGGCGCCACCCTCGATGCGACGAATTCCTCCACCGCGGCTTCGTCCAGCAGCTCGCCCTCCGGGGTCGGCTGGCGCACCACGAAGGCCATTGGCACCTCCTGGCCATCGGCGTCGGGAGTTCCGATCACGGCCGCGTCCGCGATGCCGGGGTGCGTGAGCAGCAGCGCCTCGAGCTCGGCCGGCGCGATCTGGTAGCCCTTGTACTTGATCAGTTCCTTGAGCCGGTCCACGATCGACACCACCCCGTCGGCCCGCACCGTGGCGATGTCGCCGGTGTGGAGGAATCCGTCCGCATCGAGGGTGGCTGCCGTCTCTTCGGGCCGGTTCAGGTAGCCGAGCATCACGTTGGGCCCGCGGCACAGCAAATGGCCCGGGGCGCTGGTTCCCTCGGCGGGGACCTCGATCTCCTCCCCCGTGGCCGGGTCCACCAGCCGGCATTCCATGTTGGGCACGGTGTAGCCCACCGAACTGACCGGAACCTCCGTCGCATCGACCGGGATCAGATGGGAGACCGGGCTCATCTCCGTCATGCCGTAGCCCTGGAGGACCCGGCAGCCCAGCCGCTCGGCCAGCCGCGCACCGAGTTCCCCGTCCAGCGGCGCCGCTCCGGACAGGGTCGTGTGCACGGAGCGCAGATCGTAGTCCGCCACCAGCGGGTGCTTGGACAGCGCCACGGCCACCGGCGGGGCGATAAAGAGGTAACTGCACTTGTGGTCCTGGATCATCCGCAGGAACTCCGCCAGCTCGAACTTGGGGATGGTGATCAGGCGGGCGCGCTCCCGGAGCGCCAGGTTCAGCAGCACCGTCAGCCCGTAGATGTGGAAGAACGGGAGCAGCGCCAGGAGGCGGTCGTCCGGCCGGACCTTGAGCAGCCCGCGTGACTGCTCCACGTTGGCCACGAGGTTCCGGTGGCTGAGCTTGACGCCCTTGGGCCGTCCGGTGGTCCCTGAGGAGTACGGCAGCACGGCGATGTGGGTGGCCGGGTCGAACCTGGTGTCGGGGGCCGGCGCACCGCTCGTAAGCAGATCCTGCAACGAGGGGTGGCCTTCGGCGCCGTCGAGCACCACCAGCCGGTCCGCAGGGATCCCGGCACGTCCGGCCGCCTCGCGAGCGGCGGGCAGCAGGGCGGAGATCGTGAAGAGCCAGCTGGCCCCGGCGTCGGTGAGCTGTTTTTCGATTTCGTCGGCGGTGTACAGCGAATTCACGGGCGTGACGGTGGCGCCCGCCCGCAGCAGGCCGTGGAACACGACGGTGAACGCCGGGATATTTGGGCAGAGGATGGCGGCGACGCCGTCGACGCCCAGCCCCTGGGCGGCGACGGCCCCGGCGAGGGCGTTGATCCGGTCGCGCAGTTCGCGGTAAGTCGTTTCGGCGCCGCTGGTGCCGTCGACGACGGCGATCCGGTCCAGGTCATCCTCCCGCAAACCGCCGAAGAGGTACTCGTAGAGGCTGACGTCGGGAATATCAACAGCGGGGAACGGGCTCGAGAACACGCAGCATCTCCTTTGATCGGCGTCCGCCGGCTGGACGGCGGCTGGTGCCACTCTAGTGCGGCCGCGCAGGTTCGGGACAGGATTCCTGAGATTTGACCGCCGTCACCGCTGCCCGTGGGCAGCCTCACCCGGATTTGCCGGCGCCGGCCTACAGGGCGGCCGTAGAATTAGGAGTGCCCCCGATGGTGCGGACAGTCCTATCCGCCCTCTAAAGGGGAGAACCTATGCCCGCTCTTCAGCGCCGCCAGCTCGTTGGCCACGACATCCTGCTGGCCCGGCACGGAAACCACATCAGCACCATGCGGGTCGACCGCGCCGCCGGGCGGGTGGTCGCCTACCTCGACGACGGCTCCGTGGACAGCGCTCCGAACCTCATCTCCCCGGCACTGCGGATGCCCGACACCTTCCGGAGCATCCTGCGCGAGGACTGGAAATTCCTCACCAAGGTCACCGCTGCCGGCTTCGGCCTGGCCGGCCTCATGTTTGCCGCCGCCGTCGCCGTTGCCGGCGGGGGCGCCGACCCGAACATGACAGAACTGCTCTCGTCCTTCGCCGCCTACGGCTCGTACTAGGCGTCAGTCCAGCAGCAGGGCAGGCTCCTCCAGGATGGCCGCGACGTCGGCCATGAAGCGCGCCGAGAGGTCACCGTCCACCACCCGGTGGTCGAAGGAGCCGCCCAGCGTGGTGATCCAGCGCGGGATCACCTCGCCGTCGAGGACCCAGGGCTTCTGCTTGATGGTGCCGAAGGCCACGATTGCGACCTCGCCGGGGTTGATGATCGGCGTGCCGGTGTCGATGCCGAGGGCGCCGATGTTGGTGATCGTGAGGGTGCCGCCCTGCATCTGTGCGGGCTGGGTCTTGCCCGCCCGGGCGGTGGTGGCCAGGTCATTGAGGGCCAGCGCGAGTTCCTTGAGCGACAGGTCCTGGGCGTTCTTGATGTTCGGCACCATCAGGCCTCGGGGGGTCGCAGCGGCGATGCCGAGGTTCATGAAGTGCTTCACGTGGATCTCGGCCGCGTCGCTGCCGTCCCCGGCGTCCACCCAGCTCGCATTGACGCTGGGATTGCGTGCCGCGGCCCAGATGACGGCCTTGGAGAGGATGAGCAGCGGCGAAACCTTGATGCCTTCGAAGTCGCGGGAGGCCTTGAGCCGCTTGACGAACTCCATGGTCCGGCTGGCGTCGACGTCCACGAAGATGCTGACGTGCGGGGCCGCGAAAGCGGACTCGACCATGGCCCGGGCGGTGGCCTTGCGGACGCCCTTGACCTGGATGCGTTCGACCCGTTGTTCCTGCGGGCGTCCGGTCTTGCCCCAGAACGAATCCGCCTGGTCGAGCTCAGCGTCGCGCTGGGCCTGGTAGCTCACCAGGTCCTCACGGGTCACCTCGCCGCGCGCACCGGTGGGAATGACGTCGGCCAGGTCGATGCCGAGGTCCCGGGCAATTTTCCGGACCGGGGGTTTGGCCAGGACACGATTGACGAGGCCTGTGATAGCTCCGCCCAGGGTCGGGCGCTGGTCAACGGCTTCCGCGTCGGACTCCGTCTGGACAGGCGGTTCAGCGTTGGTGGCCGCTGCCGGGCTGATCCAGATGTCGTGGGTTTCGATTCCCGCCCGTTCGACGGCGGGGGCCGGCGCGGCGATCCGGCGACGGCGCTTGACGGCGTCGGCCTTGGGGCCGGAACCGACCAGCGGGCCGCCGGCCGGAGGGCCGCCGGCGTCGGAGGGGTCCGGCTCCAGCTTCCCGTACATCGGCACGTCGGCCGAAGCGGTGGGGGCCGGCGCGGCAGCCGCCGCTACGGGGCTCGCAGCCGGCGCGGCCGGGACGGCCTCCCGGTCGGAAACGCTGATGATCGGCGTCCCGACGTCGACCGTCACGCCTTCCTGGACCAGCAGCTCGGTGACGGTGCCGCCGTACGGCGAGGGAAGCTCGACGAGGGACTTCGCCGTCTCGATTTCACACAGCACGTCGTTGACCGCCACGGTGTCGCCGGCCTTCACCTTCCAGGACACGATTTCGGCCTCGGTCAGGCCCTCGCCCACGTCGGGAAGGTTGAACTTGTTCACGGTCATGGATTCCCCGTCAGTAGGCGAGGGCGCGTTCCAGCGCCTCAAGGATGCGGTCGATGTCCGGCAGGTAGTCTTCCTCCACCTTGGCCACCGGGTAAGGCATGTGAAAGCCGCCGACGCGGATGACCGGGGCTTCGAGGGAATGGAAGGCCCGTTCGCTGACCCGGGCGGCGATTTCGCCGCCGATGCCGCCGAAGGTCGGCGCCTCATGCGCCACGATCAGCCGGCCCGTTTTCCGGACCGAGGCCGTAACCGTGTCAAAGTCGATCGGCGAGATGGAGCGCAGGTCGATCACCTCGACGCTGTGGCCGTCCTCGGCGGCGGCGCCGGCAGCGGCGAGGGCCACGGGAACCAGCGGGCCGTACGCCACGACCGTGGCATCCGTTCCGGCGCGCAGGACATGGGCCTTGAACGGATCCGCGGACTCGCCCGGCGAGTCGGTGTCGACCTCGCCCTTGAGCCAGTAGCGGCGCTTGGGTTCGAAGACGATCACCGGGTCCAGGCAGTCGACGGCCTGCTGGATCATCCAGTAGGCGTCGTGCGGGTTCGACGGGGTGATGATGCGCAGCCCGGCGGTGTGGGCGAACAGCGCTTCCGGGGACTCGGAATGGTGCTCGATCGAGCCGATCCCTCCGCCGTACGGGATGCGGATGACCACGGGCACGGTCAGGTTACCGTTGCTGCGGGAATGCATCTTCGCCAGCTGCGTGGTGATCTGGTTGAAGCCGGGAAACACGAAGCCGTCGAACTGGATCTCGCAAACCGGCAGGTAGCCCCTGAGCGCCAGGCCGATCGCGGTGCCGATGATGCCGGACTCGGCCAACGGTGTGTCCACGACGCGGTCGGCGCCGAACTCGGCGATCAGGCCGTCCGTGACACGGTAGACGCCGCCCAGCGGCCCGATGTCCTCGCCCATCAGCAGGGAGCGCGGGTTATTGCTCAGCGTCGCCCGGAGGCCCTCGTTGATGGCCTTGGCGATGGTCATGGTGGTCATCGGCTGGCCGCCTTGTCTGCTTCTGCCTGCTCGGCGGTTACCGGCAGCGAGCCTGCCTCGTCCGCGAAGCCGGCGCTGTATTCCTCGAACCAGGCCAGCTCCTCGGCCACCAGGGGGTGCGCCTCGGCATACGTGTTGGCGAACGCCGTCCGGATGTCCGGGGTTTCCAGGTCATGGGTGGTCCTGCGGACGTATGCCGCGAGTTCGTCGCCGTCGGTTTTTACCTGTTCGAAGAACGCATCGTCGGCGAGTCCCTCGGCGCGGAGGTATTTCTCGAGCCGTTCCAGCGGGTCCTTCGCCCGCCACCTCGCTTCTTCCTCCGAGCCGCGGTACTTCGTGGGGTCGTCCGCGGTTGTGTGCGCGCCGACGCGGTAGGTGAAGGCCTCGATCAGCACCGGGCCCTTGCCTTCGCGGGCATGCTCGAGCGCCCACTCGGTTACGGCGTGGACCGCGACCACGTCATTGCCGTCCACGCGGATGCCCGGGAAGCCGTAGCCCTTGGCGCGGTTGGAGAGCGGGATGCGGGTCTGCACGGCGGTGGGCACGGAGATGGCCCAGTGGTTGTTCTGGCAGAAGAACACCACGGGGGCGTTGTAGGAAGCGGCGAACACCATGGACTCGTGGACGTCGCCTTCGGAGCTGGCGCCGTCGCCGAAGTAGACCATGACAGCGGCCTTGGGGTCCTGCGGCCCGGCCGCGGAATCCCCCGCCGCCGCGCTGGCCTCGGCAAGCTTTTGGTCACGCTGAATGCCCATGGCGTAGCCGACGGCGTGCGGCGTCTGCGCGGCGAGGACCAGGGTGTAGAGGTGGAAGTTGGTGTCCTTGGGGTTCCAGCCGCCGTTGGACACGCCGCGGAACTGGCGCAGCAGTTCGGCCAGGTCCACGTTGCGGGTCAGCGCGACGCCGTGCTCCCGATAGGTGGGGAAGAGGTAGTCCTGCGGCTGGCTCGCCCGCCCTGAACCGATCTGCGCCGCCTCCTGGCCGGTTAGCGGGACCCACAGGGCCAGCTGGCCCTGCCGCTGCAGCGCGGTGGCCTCCACGTCGAAACGGCGGATCTTTGCCATGTCGGCGTAGAAACCGCGCAGTTTCCCGGCGTCGAGCCGCGCGGCGTACTCCGAGAACACCGGATCGGTGCCCAGAGTGCCGTCCGGGCCCAACAGCTGGACCATGGGGACATCCGGATCGCCGAGCACGGCCTCCGCCCGCGCCTCGAGCTGGTCGTCCGCTTCGCTTCCGTCGAACTCGGTAGAGGGCAATTGTGTGGCGCCCATACCGTCTCCTTGCCTGCCGCACCCGAATGCGCCGCAATCGCTGGGATATATGCCGACGAGGGAATGCATTCCAGGTCCGGCATATATTTTGGCTTAACTCGTCCTTACTTTATCCGCAGGGGGTTCCCTGCGGGCTTCGTGTTAAGCGCTAGGAACGCCGCGGCGCCTTTGTATAGATCGCACACAACTCGAGGAACCTGGTGTTGGCTTCGACCTCGCCGATGCTCACCCGCACCCCCTCGTTGCCGAAGGCCCGGACCGAGAGCGCCCGTTCCCCGGCCAGCGCGGCGAATTCCGCACTGTCCGCGCCCAGATTCAGCCAGACAAAGTTGCCTTGGGCGTCCGGCACGAACCAGCCGAGGTCGCGCAGTCCGGCCGTTACGCGGTCCCGTTCGTCGACCAGGCTTTGTACCCTTTCTACAACCTCGCCGATGTGCTGCAGCGATGTAACGGCGGCTGCTTCGGCGATCTGGGAGACGGCGAAAGGCGTGGCGGTGACGCGCAGGTGCCGGGTGAGGTCCGGCTGCGACACGCTGTAGCCCACCCGCAGCCCAGCCAGCCCGTGCGCCTTCGAGAAGGTCCGGAGCACCACCACATTCGGGTGCTTGCGGTACATCTCGATGCCGTCAACAGCGTTTTCGGCCCGGACGAACTCCTGGTAGGCCTCGTCAATGACCACCACGATGTCCGAGGGTACGGCCTGAAGGAAGCGCTCGATTTCCTCGGCGGTGATCACGGGGCCGGTGGGGTTGTTGGGGGTGCACAGCAGGATCACCCGGGTGCGGGCCGTGACCGCCGCGGCCATCGCGTCGAGATCGTGCCTGCCGTCCGCGGTCAGCGGGATCTGCACGCTTTGCGCGCCGGCAAGGCCCACGCTGATCGGATAGGCCTCGAAGGAGCGCCACGCATAGATGACCTCGTCCGCCTTGCCGTCGTCGTTTTGACCGGCGAAGGTGGCCAGCAGCTGGTTGAGGGCCCCGAGGCTGCCGGCGCCCGTGACGATGTCCTCGGCCGGGACGTCCAGGAACCCGGCAAGCGCCTCGCGGAGTTTGCTGCTCAACGGGTCCGGGTAGCGGTTGAAGTCGGTTTGCGCTGCGATGGCCTGCTGCACTGCAGGAATCGGCGGCAAAGGGTTCTCGTTGGAGGAAAGCTTGTAGCTCACGAGCCCGTCGACGGGGACGGGCGGTTTGCCTGCCGCGTAGCTGGGAAGGAGGTCCACCACCGGCCGCGGGCGGATCCCCATGGCCGCGTTGTCAGATAAAGTCATGCCACCTAGCCTACGTCGCCGCCCCTCCCCCACGGCGGCGCATATGACAGCATGGGGCCATGCGTTCATTCATTCTGCGGGTCGTCATCAACGCCCTTGCCCTTTGGATCGCCAGCTGGATCCTCCAGGGCAGGATCAGCGTCTCGACTTCCGCCACCGCCGGCGCCGTGGCAAACAGCGGCATCACGCAGGGCGCCGACACCATCGGGATCATCCTCGCCTACCTTTTCATCGGGCTGATCTTCGGCATCGTCAACGCCCTCGTCAAGCCGCTGGTCAGCCTGCTGTCCCTGCCTCTGACCATCCTCACCCTGGGGCTGTTCACGATCGTCATCAATGCGGCCATGCTGTACCTCACCTCCTGGCTGAGCGCCTACACGCCGGTGCACTTCACCATCGACTCCTTCTTCTGGACCGCCGTGTTCGCGGCCATCATCATCACCGTCATCTCGCTGGTGGCCGGCAGGCTCCCGGGCGGCCGCCGCCGCTGACGGGCACGCCGCGCCGTTAGCTGTACACCAACTACCCGGGCACACCAGTTATCCGGACACACCCAGCGGCTCCCGCGCGGCAGTGGATCCGGGCCGGGTGGTCGGGGCCGGCGGCCGCGCCGACGGCTGGACGCCCGATTCACGGGTCGGCCCCGGCGCCGTGACGGCGCCCTGCGCGGGCAGAGCCTCGCGCCGCAAGGAAATCCGGGTGACGGATGCGGTGCCGCCCGCTCCGACCACGGCGGCCAGCGCCGCGGTGGACGCCAGCAACGAGGGGTCCCGGCTCGCCGAGACCGCCTCCGCGCCGACCGCGTAGTTCTCCAGCCGGTGCCCGGGGCCGAGGCCGAAGTCCTGCGGCGGCGGAATGGCCAGGCTGTTCGTCAGCGTGACCGTGACCCGGTCCTTTGTGTCCGCGTTGGCCAGCCCGTCGGCTCCCGGCACCCAGTCATGCTGGTGCTCCAGGTGGAGGCTGCCGATGCCGGGCTCGGGGGTGATGCCGCCAACCGGGGAACCTGCGGTGAGCACGAATTTGAGGTCAAACTCGGCGAGGAATGCCTTGTCCCCGCCGAGGTTCATGGCGTGGATACCGCCCTGGCTGTAGCCGACCGCGGCGAGCTGCTCGCCCGCCTCCGCGCCGGCCTCCCGCAGCGCCTGCCGGATGGCGGCGGTGGTCTCCTGCGAGTCGTAGCCGAGCGCTTCGACGATGCCCGCCGTGTCGAACGGGTTGGTTCCCTCGGGCAGGCCGCCAAGCTGCGTTCCCGGCACGATGACCACCCAGGCACGGCCGCTTCCGCCGTCGACCTGGATGATCTCGATATCGCCGCTGTTCCGGCCCACCGCTTCCGCCCGCCGCAGCAGACCCGCGGGGGACAGATCAACATCCTCGACGCCGGCCTGGCTGCCGACGACAGTGACCGGCCGTGGCTTCAGGAAACCCAGCCCCGGCGCCGTCGAAAGCTCCCGGACAACGCGGCGGACGTCGGTCGGGCTGCCGAGGGCCCCGGCCGCGGTCGCCAGGGGAATGGGCAGGCCGAGCAGCAGGGCTAGGCCGTGCGGAGCCGAAGCCACCCCGCGCTCGACCTGGTCGCGGACGCCCGGCAGTTCGAAGACCTGCTGGCCGGCACCGAAGTCCGGGCCGCCCAGCCCCATCCGGAGCAACAAGGCGTTCCGGGCCTCCGTGAACTCGTACTCCCGGTGACTGGCCCGGACCTGGGCCGCGATGCGCTCCAATTCGGCCCTGACCTGGCCGACATCCCGGCCGGCCTCCCCGACCGCGATGATGGCATTGCTGCCGGTGCGGTAGGAGTCGGGCTGGTAGCCGAAGAGGGCGCGCCGGACGCCGTCGGCCTCCGCCTCAAGGGCGTACAGCCGCCGCACGACGCCGTCCAGGGCGGCCGCCCCTGCCAGCAGCTCCTCGAACTGGAAGCTGAGGCCGCCCACCCCGCCGCGGATCCGCAGCATCCCGTCCGGAGGCGGCGCCGAGGGGCGGGGGGCCTCCCCGGAGCCCGACGGGGTGAGCTCCGCCATCAGTACCCCGGGCGTCCGGACGAGAGTGTCACGTGCTGGGCGTGCAGCAAGACCGCTACTACCGCATCCTGCAGTCCGCCCCGGGCGCGCCGCAGCGACGCGGCCTGAAGCGAAATCGCCGTCCGGTAGGCGCGGCCCGCCGGGGACTGCCAGGTCTGGAGTTCCAACCCGCCCAGCCCGGCAAGCACGGCGTCCGCCTGATCCGCGCACGAGGCCATCCTGGCGGCCAACTGCTGGACTTCGTAACTGCGCGAGGCGCAGGCCGCCGCGTCGGCTGCCGTCAACGTGCCGCTCATGGCCGGGGCTCCTTTCATTGCAGTTCTGTCCCTCGTTCGACGTTAGGTTCCCGCTGCAGGCCTCGTAAGCGGCGCCGGCAGCTATGTGGAAAAGCTCCCGACGGAATGTCACACGCCAGGCTGCGCTTAAGGCCCGGCCGCACTTCGTGAAAGAATCGGATCATGCCTGAAACTGCCGCCACAGCTGAGACCCGCACGCCGTCCGGACGCCTGGCCTTCGCCGCGTCTGACCACCCGATCGCGCTCGGACCGCTTGACGGCCGCTACCAGTCGGCAGTCGCGCCCCTGGTGGACTACCTCTCCGAGGCCGCCCTGAACCGTGACCGGGTCGCCGTCGAGGTTGAGTGGCTGATCCACCTGACCAGCAATAACGTGCTGCCCGGCGCCGGCCCGCTGGACGCCGAACAGCAGGAGAAGCTCCGGGCCATCGTCACCGAATTCGACGCCGCCTCGGTCGCCGAATTGGCCGAGATCGAAGCCGTCACCGTGCATGACGTCAAGGCTGTGGAGTACTACATCGGCCGCCGGCTGCCCGGCATCGGAATCGAGCGCCTGACCGCCATGGTGCACTTCGGCTGCACTTCCGAGGACATCAACAACCTCTCCTACGCCCTGGGCATCAAGGGTGCCGTGGAGGATGTGTGGCTGCCCGCGGCCCGCGCCCTGGTGGCCCAGATCAGCACGATGGCCGAAGCCAACCGCGCCGTGCCCATGCTGTCCCGCACGCATGGCCAACCGGCCACCCCCACCACGCTGGGCAAGGAACTCGCGGTCATGGCGCACCGGCTGACCCGGCAGCTGGACCGGATCGCCAGGACCGAGTACCTCGGCAAGATCAACGGTGCCACCGGCACCTTCGCGGCGCACGTGGCCTCGGTCCCCGGCGCCGACTGGGAGCAGGTCGCCCGGAGCTTCGTGGAGACCCTGGGCCTGGACTGGAACCCGCTGACCACCCAGATCGAAAGCCACGACTGGCAGGCCGAATTGTATGCCGACGTCGCGCGCTTCAACCGGATCCTGCACAACGTATGCACGGACATGTGGAGCTACATTTCGATCGGCTACTTCGCGCAGATCCCTGTGGCCGGCGCCACCGGGTCCTCCACGATGCCGCACAAGGTCAACCCGATCCGCTTCGAGAACGCCGAGGCCAACCTGGAGATCTCCTCCGGGCTGCTGGACGTGCTGGGTTCCACCCTGGTCACTTCGCGCTGGCAGCGTGACCTCACCGATTCCTCCTCGCAGCGCAACATCGGGGTGGCGTTCGGCCACTCCCTGCTGGCCATCTCCAATGTGGCCAAGGGCCTGGACCGGCTGGACGTCGCGGAGGACGTGCTCGCCAGGGATCTGGACGCCAACTGGGAGGTCCTCGGTGAAGCGATCCAGATGGTCATGCGCGCCGAGGCCATCGCCGGCGTCGCGGACATGGAAAACCCGTACGAGCGGCTCAAGGACCTGACCCGCGGCCAGCGCGTGGACGCTGCACGGATGCAGGAGTTCGTCCAGGGCCTCGGCCTGTCAGCGGATGCCGAGACCCGGCTGCTGGCCCTGACTCCGGGCAAGTACACCGGCCTCGCGGACAAGCTGGTCGACCACCTGGCCTAGCCGTGCCTGCGTTGAGTTCACCTTCCGGCAGGCCGCCGTTTACGCGGCCGTCGAGGACTGGCCAGCTTCCGCGTGGAGGCTGGGACTGTTACCGACACGAGGAGACCCCTTGCCGAGCGACACTGCGTCGACGCCGCGGACCGTTCTAACCGACCCCGGCCCATCCGCCGGGGCGGTCATAAGAGCGGACCCAGGAGCGGACACGGCAGCAGATACAGCGGCCGGTGCGGCGGCGTTGAGCCTGATGAGCTTCAACATCCGCTGTGACATTGCGGAGACCCTGCCGGGTCAGGCGGACTACTGGCCCGAGCGTGTTCCGGCACTCCGGGCCGTCCTGGCCGAGGAACTCCCAGAGGTCCTGGGCATCCAGGAGGGCCTGGAACACCAGCTGGCCGTCATCGGGGAGGCGCTTCCGGGGCACTACCGGATGATCGGCCACGGCCGCGAGGGCGGGAACCGGGGCGAGCACTCCTGCATCTTTTACGACTCCCGCCGCCTGAGGCTGCGGGAGTGGGACCAGTTCTGGCTCTCGGATACGCCCACCGTCGCCGGCTCAACGACGTGGGGCAACGATGTCACCCGGATCGCGACCTGGGGCCGGTTCGAAGACAACTGCACCGGTCGTGAGCTGATGGTGCTCAACACGCACTTTGACCATGAGTCCGAGAACGCCCAGCTCCGCAGCGCCGAGGCCATCATCGAGCATGCCACGAGCTTCGAGCCGGGCCTGCCGACCGTCCTGATGGGTGACTTCAATGCCGACGCCGGAGCCTCCGGGGCCTACACCACCCTGGTGGGCAGCGGTGCCTTCCGGGACTCCTGGACGGTGGCCAAACAGCGGCTGACCCCGGAATACGGGACGTTTCCGAACTACAAGGATCCGGTGATCGGCGAACGACGCATCGACTGGATCGCCGTGACGCCGGACATCCAGGTTGCCGAGGCCGCCGTCAACACCTTCCGGCTGGCAGACCGCTACCCCAGCGACCACGCCCCGATCCAGGCCACCGTCAGGATCCCCTGACCGGCCGCAGCCGGTAATATCGCTGCCATGAAGCTTCTGCTCATCCGCCACGGCCAGACCCCGGGCAATGTGCTCGGCCAGCTGGACACCGCCCATCCGGGGCCGGGCCTGACCGCGCTGGGCGAACGCCAGGCCGCCGCCTTGGCCCGCTCACTGGCGGACGAGCGGATCGAACTGCTTTACGCGTCCACCCTGGTCCGCACCCAGCTCACGGCCACCCCGCTCGCCGGCAGCCGCGGGCTGGACATTGCGGTGCTGGCCGGGCTGCGGGAGATCGAAGCCGGGGCGCTTGAAAAGCTCACCGACCATCAATCCCACCTGCTCTACCTGGGCACGGTGTTCGCCTGGGCAGGGGGCGAGCTGGACCGCCGAATGCCCTCAGGCCCCAGCGGCCACGAGTTCTTCGAACGCTACGACGACTCGATCGCCAGGATCGCCGCCGCCTCCACCGGCGGGGATGACGCCACAATCGCGGTGGTCAGCCACGGCGCCGCGATCCGGGTCTGGACCGGTCTGCGCGCCACCAACGTCGACGCAGAGTTCGCGGCGCGGCACATCCTCGCCAACACCGGCATCGTTGCCCTCGAAGGCGATCCCGACGCCGGCTGGCGCCTGATCCACTGGGACGACAGCCCGGTGGGCGGGCTCGCCCTGACCGACCCGACGGCCGAGGATCCCACCGGCCGTCCCGCCTGACGCAGCCTGGCCCGGAATTTCGCAGTTTCTAACCTGCGGGAAACACCACCGAAACCGCGGCTCCATAGCCTGTGTCTGCATACCCCTTCGGCGAATTGAGGCAGCCATGCAGACCAATCCGCGACTCCACATCCGCCAGGTCCCTTGGAGCAACCCCGTGGGTGCCGACCTACGGGCCGCCCAGCAGGCGGAACTGGACGCCCGCTTCGGTCACGACGACCACGAAGCCGGGCCGCCGCCGTCGGAGGCCGACACTGCCGTCTTCCTGCTGGCCTACGATAAGGGCTCCGGGAAGCCGGTGGGCTGCGGCGCCCTGCGGCTGCTGGACGAACACACCGCGGAGATCAAGCGGCTCTATGTGCTGCCCTACACGCGCGGCTCGGGCGTTGCCAGTTCCATTCTCGCGGCGCTGGAGGGACATGCCCATGCCCTGGGCATTGCCTCGATCACGGCCGAAGCCGGCTCCGCCCAGCCCGACGGCCGGCACTTCTACGAGAGTTCTGGCTTCACGGCCGTGCCCAACTTCGGCCCCTATGCCGGGATGGAACACTCGTACTGCTACGCCAAGCCGATCGACTCGCGCACTGCCGGGCACACGGCAATGGTGTGATTTCGCTGTGAATTCCCATTAGTCCCTGTCGCGCGGGGCTGCAATGGGCTTTGCTGGAGGCACGGACCAACGCGTCGAGAGAAAGCCGCCACGCATGAGCCGGAACCACGCCACCAGCCCGGGCCGGGCCGCCGCCCGCCGAATGCCGGGTCTTCTCCTTGCCGCCACTCTCGTCGCCGTCACGGCGGCGTGCACGCCTGCCACGTCCGGTCCCACGGGCGCCAGCGCTCCGGTTACGACGACGGCGGCTACCGCGCCGCCGTCGTCTACCGCGCCGCCGTCGGCGCAACCGCCGTCGTCGTCGCCCCCCGGCCGGCCCCAGGCTGCCGGAAAACCCGGCCATATCTTCGTGATCAACCTTGAGAACAAGGGGTATGACACGGTCTGGGGCGCGGACTCCGAAGCGCCGTACCTCTCAAAGACACTGCGTGCCCAAGGCGCGCTGCTGTCCCAGTACTACGCCACCGACCACAGCTCCAGTCCCAACTACCTGGCCCAGATCTCGGGACAGGCGTCCAACCCGGTGACACGCGACGACTGCCGGACCTACGTTCCGTTCAACCAGACCGGAACGTCCGACCTGGGCCAGGCGGAAGGCGCCGGTTGCGTCTATCCGGCTTCGGTCCCCACCATCGCCGGCCAGCTCACCTCGGCCGGCAAGAGTTGGAAGGGCTACATGGAGGACATGCAGACCCCATGCCAGCACCCCGAACTCGGTGCCAAGGACGATCACCAGTCCGCAAGGGAGGGGGACCAATACGCCACCCGGCACAACCCGTTCGTCTACTTCGCCGCGATCACCTCATCGCCGGACTGCCAAAGCAACGTCGTGAATTTCACGGCCCTGGCCCAGGACCTGAAATCTGTCGACACGACACCCAACCTGTCCTACATCTCGCCCAACCTCTGCAATGACGGCCACGACAGCCCCTGCGTCAACGGGAGTCCAGGCGGCCTCGCGGCCAGCGACAGCTGGCTCCAGGATCATGCGCCGGCCATCCTCGACTCCCCGGCGTTCAAGAAGGACGGGATGCTGGTCATCACCTTCGACGAGGCCGACGGCCAGACCACCGGTTCCACCGGGATTCCCGGCGGCGCCGCCGGTGGAAGAGTCGGCGCCCTGGTACTCTCGCCCTTCACCCGGGGCGGAATGTCGTCGGACAGGCAGTACAACCACTTCAGCCTGCTGGCCAGCATCGAGGACGCCTTCTCGCTGCCCCGGCTCGGCCTCGCCGGGGCCCCCGGCCTGCAGGGCTTCGGTCCGGATGTGTTCAACGCAGGGTCCTGATTCCTGGACGGTTACGCCGCTCAGCCGGCGTTGCTCAGCCGGCGGCGGGCCAGCCCGTGTAGGCCTCGGCGAGGTAGGCGCGGCCGTGCCGCGACGACACGACGGAGCTGAGCTCGCCGAGCTGGCGGGCGCGGGCGAAGTCGTCGGCGTCGGTTGGAGTGTGGAGCATGGACGTCATCCAGTAGGAGAAATGCTGCGCCTTCCAGACCCGGTCCAGGGCGCGGTCGCTGTACACATCCAGGAGCTTGGTGGAGCCGGTCTTGTAGAAGCTGTCGAGGCCCTCAAACAGCACCTTGACGTCGTGCAGCGCGAGGTTCAGGCCCTTGGCCCCGGTCGGCGGGACGGTGTGGGCGGCGTCGCCGGCGAGGAAGAGCTTGCCGTGGCGCATCGGGGCGTGCACGAAGCTGCGGAACTTCAAGACGGTCTTGTCGATGACCGGACCCTCCTTGAGTTCGAAGCCATTGCCGTTAACCCGGCTGCGGAAGGCCTCCCAGATCCGATCTTCGCTCCAGTCGTTGACGTCCTCGTTGGGGTCGCATTGGAAGTACATCCGCTGTACGGTCTCGGTCCGCTGGCTAATCAGGGCGAAGCCGTTCTCGGAGTTGGCGTAGATCAGTTCGTCGGAGCTGCGCGGCGCCTCGGCCAGGATCCCGAACCAGGCGAAGGGGTACTCGTGGAAGTACCACTTGCGCTGGGCCTCCGGGATCTGGAAGCGGCTGTGGCTGCGCGAGCCGTCCGCGCCGGCGATGAAGTCGGCCTGCAGCTCCCATTCCACTCCGTCGGCATCGGTGAACCAGACCTTTGGCTCGCCCTCAAGGTCGTAGATGGTGGTGTCGGTGACGCTATAGCGGACATCGCCGCCGTCCGCCCGGCGCCGTGCGGCGAGGTCGAGGAAAACGTCGGTCTGGGGATAGAGCCAGACCGACTCACCGACCAGGTCCTGGAAGTCGATCCGGTGGCTTTCCCCGTTGAACCGCAGTTCGATGCCGTCGTGCCGGTCCCCGTCACGCAGGACGCGGTCCGAAACATCGCTGTCCACGAGCAGGTTCACGGAGCCGTGTTCCAGGATGCCCGCCCGGACGGTTTCAGAGATTTCCTTGTGGCTGCGGATCTCGATCACGGTGGATTCGATGCCCTCTTTGGCCAGCAGGTGCGAGAGCATCAGCCCTGCCGGGCCGGCGCCCATGATCGCGACCTGGGTGGTGATGACTTTTCGGGCTGCCATGGTGTCCTCGCTTCGTTGCGGGGTCCGGAGCCCCGCTCAGGTGCGCCGTGGCTCAGGACCGGATGGGTCTTCTGGCTAACAGTGTGCGCCCGGAGCGGTGATCCGCGTTACACGTCTTCCATTGAACGGAATTCGGTGACGGCGCCTGCGTCCCCGAGCCTGCGCCCGATGCCCCGCGCTGCGGTCTGCAGCGCCGGCACCAGTGCCTGCAGCCGCATCTCCCGCAACGGAACCACGACGCCGAGCGCGGCGACGGTCCGTTTTCTGGCGTCCCGGATCGGAACCGCGATCCCCCAGGTGTCCGGGTCCACCACCCCGGCCAGCTCGGCATAGCCCTGGCTGGCCGTCGCGGCCAGCAGCGCGCGGAGGTCCCCGACGGAGACCTGTCCGGTGGGATCGGCGAACTGCCGCAGGTAGGCCGCCTGTACCGCGGCCGGTTGATGGGCCATCAGGGCGAGCCCGGCCGAGGACAGGTGCACGGGCATCCGGCCGGCGATTTTCGCCCGGTTCGCCACCGAGCCGCGGCGGGACAACCGCTCCACGAACAATGCTTCCCAGCCGTCCAGCACGGCCAGGTTCACGTTTTGGTTGAGCACCTGCTGGATGTCCTCCATCAAGGGCATTGCGGCCTGCCGCAGGGCCAAGGTGGGAGAATTCCGGTTCACCAGCTCCCAGAGCCGCATCCCCAGCCGGACCGAACCGCCGCCGCCCAGCTCCACCAGTCCGTGTCCGGCCAACTGCCGGACCAGCCGGTGCGCAGTACTCAGCGGCAGGCCGGCCCGGTCCGCGAGGTCGGACAGCTGCAGGGCCGCGGAGCCCTCGGGGAAAGCCTCGATCAGGCGCACCACGCGGTCCACGACGGAGTCCCCTGACCCGGAATTAGCCACGCGTCCCGCGCCCGTTAACAGTTGCTTGCACGGGACAAGTCTTCCATTGACCCGGGTAACCCGCACTTGTTGGCGTTATCACGCATGAAAATGTCAACAAATGCCAGTCAGTCGGGATGGGCCGCAGGACGGGAGGTGAGGCGGCGCCAGACGGCCGGGGCCAGCACGACGGCGACGCCGACTGCAGCGCCGATGACGGTCTCCAGGAACCGGTCCCGCAGCAGGGTTCCGGCTGGCACCGGAGCCACCAGGAGGGTCGAGATCAGCGCCAGCGGGGTAACGAAAATCTGGGCCAGCACGTACTGGCGGGCGATGAACATTTCGGCGCCGAACTGGCAGGCGGCAATCACCAGCACGGTCTGCCAGGGGGCCGGCTGCAGCAGCAGGATCACGGCGAGCAGAACCAGCCCCACCACGGTGCCGATGATGCGCTGCACGCCGCGGCTGATCCGGTGCCGGGTGCTGTGTCCCACCAGGGGGACGACGGCGGCCACCATGGCCCAGTAGTTGTGGCCGAAGCCGAGCCACTCCCCGGCCACGGTGGCGAGGGTGCCGGCCAGCCCCGCCGCCACGAGGTAGCCCAGCGCTTCGAGCCAGGCCACCCGGCGCTCCACGGCGGTCAACCGGACCCGCCGCGGCCAGGACCACGGCTGGCGGCGGCTCCGCAGCACCCGTGAAGACAGGCCAATCATCAGTGAAAACACGACCGTCAGGACCGACACCAGCATTCCCTGCCAGAGCGGCGGTTGGTTGGGGATGGAGGCGATGGCCGCGAAGGCGAAGATGTGAAACAGCGATCCGGCCGGGCGGAGCCGCCACCAGGCGACGATCAGGGAGCAGCCTCCGGCCACCACGGTGGTCGCGAGGACCTGCAGCCAGGTGCGGTCCGACGGTGAGAGCCCGAGCGCCGTTCCGACACTCGCCGTCAAGGTGCTGAGCAGAATCACGGCGAGCATCAGCGTGCCGGCACGCAGCTGCAGGACGAACCGCCGGCCGTGGGGTTCGTTCCGCCCGTAAATGCCGGTGAAGGCCCCAAAGGAAGCAAAGATGGCTAAATCCAGCCGGCCCAGCAGCACCAGGGTGATCAGCGGGACAAAGACGCCGACGGCGCAACGGATCGCGACCTGATGGTCCTTGTTGGCCGGAGCGATGCTGAACATCTCGGTAAGCAATTTCGCGGGCTTCACAGGTGGAATGGGCTTTCCTTTGCAGTCGGTTGAGAACGACGGCGGCGCTGGCATCCAGCTGAATCTTACGCTGGAGCCACGGAGGTGCCCGGTAGATACTCCGTTCAACGGAAGGGAATGCTAGTGACCGGAACTCAGCGCACTGAATACTCCGTTTCCGGCTGTCGGCTGCTGGTATCGCGTTCCCATCCGGCGCGAGGCGTGCCTGCGCCCTTGCGGCCGGCGATCGCGAACCCGGCATAGATGACAGCGTCCGCAGCCGAGAGCGGTCCGCGGATGGATCGGATCAATTCCGACACGGTCCTCGCGGTGCTGCTGCGCTGTCCTTCGAGCTGGTTCACCTGAGCGTTGGCGCGGCAGACGCGGCGCATCACCGCCAAGTGGTCCTTGAGCGTTCGAGGCGGCCGGACAACCACCGGTTCGACGTCGAGGACGGCCTTCTCGGCAGGAGCGAAGAGCCGGTCCACATACAGATCGTCCGCAAGCACCTCGGGGAACTCCTCGAGCCTGCCGTGCCCCTCCTTGGAGAGGGCGAAGGCACCGGCCGAATACAGGCTTGTGGCGTTAGAAGGCAGTCGCAGCCGTGCTCGGTAATGGGCCTGGATGAGCGGATGGGCACCTTCCAGGTCATAGCGGGCTGCCGGCCGTCCGGCCAGCAGCCCGCCTGGGGCCAAGGCCAGAAACAGCTCCCGCAGGGCGCTGCGGCTGATCTCCACGTCGGCGTCCAGGTAAAGCCGGGGCCATTCCGAGGCGGCCGTGTCTCCGGCATTCATGGCCGATGGTTTGGAGGCGGCCCCGGATTCCAGGACCGTCACGCCGTCGAAGCCCCGTGCAATCTCGGCAGTGTTGTCTGTGCAGCCGTTGCAGACAACGATCACTTCCACCTGCCTGGCCGCCGCCAGGGCTGCCAGGGGTGCCAGCGCCCGGCCGATCACGTTGGCCTCGTTGTGCGCCGGCATGATCACCGTGCCGCGCGGGAAGTACCCATCGTCGTTGTCCCTGGTGGCCCGGGGCAGGGCAGGCCAACTGTCTTGGTCCAGCAAGGTCGGCAACACCCCCCTTCGATCCGCCTTCCAGCACCTCAGCGCTTCGGCGACTATGACGGCGCCACGGAACACCGCAGCGTAACCGGGCGCATGGTATTTCCTGACATAGCGCACGCGGTTGACGGCCATCAGGGCGTTGAGCTCCGCCGAGGTGCCCGACCCCCCACCGGCATGGGTCATGGTGGCAGCAGGTTCGTACCAGACCGTTTCGCCCAAGGCGCGTACACGGCGGAAGAAATCGGTCTCCTCCGCGTAAAGGAAGTACGACTCGTCCCAGGCCAGCGCGTCGGCCAGGTTGCGCCGGACCATGAGTGCCGCGCCCGTCGCCCACTGCACCGTATGCGGGTGGGCGTAACTTTCCGGGTTGAAGTCGGTGCCGGCAAGCCAGCCGGGCCGGTTGGGGACCCGCCGTCCCAAAAGTGCGTCGCCCGCAGCGTTGGTGATGCTCGGTTCGCGGTACAGCGAAGGGTTCGTCTCGCCGCGCTCATTCAGCAAGCGAGGGACCACCGCCCCGGCCTGCGACGAACGCAGCCGATGCTGCATAGCCTTCAGGCTGCCGCGTTCCACAGTAAGGTCCGGGTTGAGGACCACCACCGCTGCCGCTTCGCCTGCCCTGTGCATGGCGGCGTTGATGCCGCCGGAATATCCCAGGTTGCCGCCGGTGGCGAAGGCGATGACATCCGGGTGCGCGCTGCGCACCAAGTCCAGGGTTCCGCCGCTGGAGGAATTGTCCGCCACCAGCACGCGCAGCGTCAGGTCGGCGGTCTCCGCCCGCAGGGTGTCGAGCAGCGGACCGATGCCCGCCGCACTGTTGTAGGTTACGACGACGACGGCAGCGTCCGCGTGACCGTCCGGGCCGGTGAAGCGGCCGGGGGTCCGCGGCGCGGGAGCCGCCGACGCCAAGGTCACCGGCACGGCCGGAGGCACGGTGCGCGAGTCAGTCCGCAGCTTCAAATAAGCCGCTGGTCCATCGATCAGGTAGCGGCCGGCCAGCCGCTGAGGCTCCATGGCCAGCCGGTAGCTCCATTCGAGGCCGTGCTCGCTCGCCCACCGGGGCGCGCGCCTTACCCTGCCGGCAAGGAAGTCGACGGCTGCGCCGAAGGCCAGAAGCACGGGAGCGCCGGTTAGTCCGCCGTACTCGTCGATCCAGAGTTCCTGGCGCGGTTTCCCGAGCCCGACATACAGTATCTGTGTCCCGGACCCGGCAATGTCCCGGGCAATCCGTTCCGAGTCAGCGACGGAGGCCAATTCCGTGCGGTCAGGCGACCACATCCCGCCGACCTGAAGCCGTGGATGCTCCTGCGCGATCCTTTCTGCCAACAGTCGCTGGTTCTCTTCCGAACCGCCGAGGAATCCTACCCGGAGACCCAGTTCTTCGGCCCGCGCCAGGACGGGCGATGCAAGATCGCTGCCGGCCAGCCGCGGCCAGCGGCGCCCGGTGAGCCGTTGTGATTGCGCCACGAGGGGTGCGCCGTCCAGAAGATACAGCCACTCCATGGCACTGGCGGGGTCCGCATGCAGGGTGCCGGCCCAGCGGCCGCCAGTGCCGAAATGGTTGAGATGGTCAAGATTCACGGAGGCGACTGCCAGGGGCCGTCCCCCGTCCAGGGCTGCACGCGCGAGAATCAGCTCCAACGCCGGCTCAGGATCCATGAGATCCACCGGTGTGCCGCCCAATATCACTTTGCTGCGTTCCGACTTATGCACCGCGCCCCCTCAAGATGTTTCCGCGGGCAACAGCTGCCCGTCAGCTTCGACGTAGCGCCGCCCGGTGACGGGGCACTGCCAGGTACCGCCGTCGTCCTGCTTCAGCGGATGCCCGGCCTCGCCCACCCAGCCTGTCTGCCGGGCCGGGACCCCGACAACGACGGCGTAGGCGGGAACGTCCTTCGTGACGACGGCTCCTGCGGCCACAGTTGCCCAGTCGCCGATAACGACCGGTGCGATGCAGACAGCACGGGCCCCGATGGAGGCCCCCTTGCCCACGTGGACCCCGACAGCCTCCCAATCGTCCGACCCTTTGAGGTTGCCTTCGGGGGTGATGGCCCGCGGATGCAGGTCGTTGGTTAGCACGGCCGCCGGACCCACGAAGACGCCGTCGGCAAGGCGTGCCGGTTCATAGACCAAGGCATAGTTCTGCAGCTTGCAGTTATCACCGACCCGCACCCCTGGGCCGATGTACGCACCCCGGCCGACGTTGCAGTTACTGCCCACGACGGCGTCTTCGCGGACCTGGGCCAGATGCCAGATCCGGGTATGGTCCCCGATGCTTGCGGTCTCGGCCACGTCTGCTGTCTGGGCAATATTTTTCATGTCGCTCCTGCCGTAATCGGTTCCTGTACCGGGTGGGGGCATGGTTTTGGGGGCTCGCCACTGAATTCGAGCGAGCCGGATGGCCGTCGCCCCCAGAATGGCGCCCAGGGTGTTGGCCGCGATGTCCCGGGGGCTGGCCAGCCGTTGGCTCAGTGCAAGGAACTGGACGGTTTCGATCAGTGCGGAGATCGGCAGCCCGACCATAGCGGCCAGCCACCAGCGGCGAACCGGCACCAGTAGGGCAACCAGCAAGCCCAGCGGGACAAAGAGGATCACGTTGGCAACGCTTTCCACGTGTTTGTATTCGACCCCCGCGGTCAGTGGGTATTCGTGGAGGGCTGCCAGGGCGTCAGCGATGAAGCCGGCCAGCGGCCGGTCCACCGGCGTAGGCCAGAATCCGATGAAGGCCAGAGCCGCCAAGTACGCCGCGAGCAGCATGATGACCCGGTGGCGGGCACTGGTCTTCATGGCGCTAGCCCACCGATCGGCTAAGCATTCCGCTACGCATGGCCCGCGCCGGCACACCCACCCAGGTCTCGTCATCCGGCACGTCAGCCAGTACGGCCGCGCCCATTCCGATGGTGGCACCCGCCCCCACCCGGATGCGTTCCCGCACACACGAGTTCATGCCGAGGTAGGCCGCGCGCCCGATCCTGACCCCGCCGCCCAGCGACACACCGGCGGCAAGGGTCGCGTAGTCCTCCACCTCGTCGTCATGGGTCAGCGTCACGCCGGGCATCATCACTACATGGCTTCCGATCGTGATGCCGGAGGTCAGCGCGATATTGCCCAGCAGTATGCTCCCGGGGCCAATGTCGCAGCTGTACGGGACCCGCACGGACGGATCGACGACGGTCGCGAAGCGGTACCCCGGGTAGCCCAGTCCGGTGAGTCCGGCGACGACCCGCTCACGTCCCCGCCCGGCACCGACGCAGACCACAGCACGGGCGTCGGGGTAGCGGAGGGCGTAGCTGGCGGGCCCCAGGATGGCGGCTCCATCCATCGCTGACCCGATCTTCGACTCGTCGTCGTCAAGGACGCCCACCACATCGAACTGGCCGCTCTCGCGGACGCAGGCGAGTACCTCGCGGGCGAGGCCGCTGGCTCCCACCAGGAGTAGCTCAGTCATAGTTTTTCCCCGCAGCCCGCAAAATCGAATGGATCACGCGGGACTGATCGTGCTCCGTGAACTGGTGATAGACCGGCAGAATCACGGTGTTCTCCGTGAGCCGCTCCGTCACGGACAGGTCAGCGCCGCCGGTGTCCCGCCCGGCGTAGGCCGGCTGGACGTGTGAGGCCATGATGCCGCGCCGGGCGGAAATGCCGTCGTTCGCCAACCGCTCCAGCAGTTCCTCCCTGCCCAGCGGGAAGTCCGGCAACACCTCGAGCCAGAATGACTGGAAGTTGCTGGTCCCATACGGCGGATCCTGGCTGAACCGCAGCCCCTCGACCCCGGAGAGCGCCTCCCGGTAAGCGGCGGCGATGGTCCGGCGTCGGGCGACCGCCTCGGCCAACCGGCCCAGTTGAACGAGTCCGACGGCGGCTTGCAGGTCCGTCATCCGAAAATTGAAGCCAATCTCGGTGTATTCCTCCGCGGGGGCCAGGACGGTGGCGTGCCGGTCGTTGGCGGAGACGCTCATAGCGTGTTCGCGCAACTTTCGGGCGCGCGCCGCCCACCCGGCGTTGTCCGTGGTGAGCATGCCGCCCTCCCCGGTCGTGAGGATCTTGCGCGGGTGAAAGGACCAGGCCGCAAGCTCGGCCCCGGCCCCCACCGGCCGGCCGCGGTACGTGGAGCCGGCGCCGCAGGCGGCGTCCTCGATTACGGTGATGCCGAGGGGGGCGCAAAGCTCCCGGATGGGATCCAGCTCGACCGGCATACCGCCCTGATCCACCACGATGACCGCCCGGGTGGCCGGTGTCAGCGCGGCGGCGAGGGTCTGCGCCGAGACGTTTCCGGTTTCGACCTCGACGTCGGCGAACACCGCGCGGGCCCCCACGTAGCTGACCGCGTTGGCGGTCGCGATGAAGGAGAACGAGGGCACCACGACGTCGTCGTGCGGGCCAACGCCTGCCACCGTCAGCGCCAGGTGCAGCGCCGTGGTGCAGTTGGAGACCGCGACGGCGTGGCGGGCCTGCTGCGCGGCGGCAAAGGCGTCTTCAAAACGCGCCACCCGTGGACCCTGGGCGACCCATCCGGAGGCGATCACTTCGGCCACGGCCTCGGCTTCCTCAGCCCCCAGCCACGGCTGCATGACGTTGATCCTGCTCACTGCTTGGTCCTGGTGAACGGTCATCGCACTGCCCCCACCCGGGCGTCCGCGATTTCGTTGCGCAACGGACGCCACCACTCGACGAGCTCCCGAAGCCCCTCTTCAAGCCCGGTTTCCGCCTGGAAACCCAACTCCCGGCGGGCGGACTCGGTGTCTGCCAGCCGACGGACGACGCCGTTCACGGCACGGTCCGGACCGTGTTCCACCGCCAGGTCAGAATCCATTGCCCGCAGCAATGCCTCCGCCAGTTCCAGCAGACTCGTCTCCGAACCGCTGGCTACGTTGTACACGCCTTCCTGCAGTGGGCTGCCGGCCGCCAGAATGTTGGCCCGCGCCACGTCCTTCGTGTACACGAAGTCCATGGTTTGCTGTCCGTCGCCGAAGATAAGCGGCGGCCGGCCGTCGTCAATTCGTTCCATCCACCGCACCAGGACCTCGGTATAGAGGCCGTGGACATCCATGCGCGGGCCATAGACGTTGAAGTAGCGCAGCAGCACATAGTCGAGCCCGGTCATGGCCCGGAAACTGCGTGCCATGGCTTCGTTGAAGGACTTGGCCGCGCCGTAGAAGGTGTCGTTGTTGTAGGGGTGGTGCCGCTCGGTCGTGGGAAACGCCTCGGCCATGCCGTACACGGAGGCGCTGGAGGCGGCCACCAGCTTGTCGACGCCGTGCGTTGCCGCCGCTTCGATCACGTTGAAGCTGCCGTCCACCAGCACCTCCAGCGCCAGCCGGGGTTCCTCAGCGCACTGGGTGATCCGGATGGCCGCCTGATGGAAGACAATGTCCTGGCCTCGCGTCAGGTCGTGCACCAGGTCCCGGTTGCGCAGGTCCCCCTCGACCAGCTCGACGCGCCCGGTAGCGATGGCCGCGTCGAGGTTGGCGCGGCGGCCGCGGACAAGGTTGTCCAGGACGACGACGCGGCCGGCGCCGGCATCCAGCAACTGGTCCACGAGAGTGGAACCGATGGTGCCGGCTCCGCCGGTGACCAGCACCCTGGCTCCCTGCAGGCTGCTCATCGCGATCCCTCCAGCTGGGGCTCGTTGCCTTTGACGGCGCTGGACTGCCCGTCAGCGCTGAGGCTCATGCTGACTGCTTCCAGTACCGACAGCACCCGCAGTCCCGAGGCCCCGCTGGTTCTCGCGGGCCGTTGCTGCCAGATGCTGCTGGCAAATTCCGCCACCATCTGCGCCAGCGCCTCGTGCTCGGGCAGCGCCGGGGACCATGTGTCGCCCAGGCGGTAGGAGATGGCGGAAGCCTTCTGGTCCGCTGCGGACCGGGACTGCCGGTCCAGGCTGACTCCGCGGTCATAGACGCTCAGACGCTGCTGGGGGTTCAAGTCGTCCCATACCAGCGTGCGCCGGGAACCGCCCACCACCAGTTGGCGGATCTTGGTGGGACTCAGCCAATTCACGTGCACGTGCGCCATGGCGTCGTTGGGCAGGGCAAAGGTCAAATGCCCGACTGACGCACGCCCGGTGCCCAGGGGATCCGCGCCATGGGCCGACACCTCCAGCGGCCGAAGGCCACCCGGCAGAATAAAATCGACAATGGACAGATCGTGCGGGGCAAGATCCCAGAAGACGTCCACGTCCGGCTGGACCAGTCCCAGGTTGATGCGCACGGAGTCGATGAACAGGATCTCTCCCAGGGATCCGTCGGCAATAAGCTCACGGATCTTGAGCACGGCGGGGGTGTAGCAGTAGGTATGGTCCGCCATCAGGACCAGGCCGCGTTCCTCAGCTTCCTCAACCATCTCCAGGCCGTTGACCCGGCTGTCGGCCAAGGGTTTTTCGACCAATACGTGCTTGCCGGCCCGCAGCGCTGTCAGGGCGATGCCGTGGTGGGTGTGGGCCGGTGTCGCGATGGCGACGGCGTCGATCTCGGCCGTGTCCAGGAGTTCGTCGACGGATTCGAAAGCCGGGACGCCATAGGCCGCCGCCAGCTTGGCCGCTCTTCCGAGGTCGCGGTCCACGATCCCGGCAAGCTCCCAGTCGGGGCCCGACTTGAAGTTTCGGGCGAGATTGGGCCCCCAATAGCCTGCCCCCACGACCGCCGCGCGCAACGGTCGCGCGTCAGCCATTAAGTCCAATTCCTGGCGGTCTAACCTGTCCATAATTGCCCCCTTTTCAGTACGCGCCCGCAGGCAGGCACATCGCTTTGAGCGTGCGCCACATGATGATGGCGTCGCCTATGATCGACCAGTTTTCGACGTAGTAGAGGTCAAGGCGCACGGCCTCGTCCCAGGGCAGATCGGAGCGTCCGTTGATCTGCCAAAGCCCTGTGATTCCGGGCTTGATGAGTAGCCTGCGGTGGGTGTGCCGCTCATAGCCGTCCACCTCGCGGCGCAGCGGCGGCCGCGGTCCGACCAGGCTCATTTGCCCGGTCAGGACGTTCCAGAACTGGGGCAGCTCGTCCAGTGAGAAGCGCCGCATCCAGCGGCCGCAGCCCGTCACCCTCGGGTCATTCTGGAGTTTGAACAGAACGCCGGCGCCTTCATTTCGCTCCATCAACCCGGCCAACGCGGTTTCGGCGTCGACCACCATGGACCGGAACTTCAGCATGCGGAACGGCTTACCGCCTTTGCCCACACGTTCCTGACGGAAGAGGACCGGGCCGGGGCTGCTGGACTTGACGATTACCGCCAGGGTGAGCAGCAGCGGGCCAAGGAGGATCAGCGCTGCGGCCGCCACGACGACGTCCATCAGCCGTTTGAAGGCGTGCTTGCTGCCGCTATAGCGGGGAACGTCCACGTGCATCAGCGGCAGGCCTTCCACGGGCCGCCAGTGGATCCGCGGACCGGCCACATTCGTCAGGGTGGAGGCAAGCACGAGCTCCGCGGAGTGTTCCTCCAGCCGCCAGCCCAGCTCGCGGATGTATTGGTTGCCTCCGGGCACGGGGCCGGCCACGATCACCGCCTCGGCGCCAGTGCTGCCCACGGTGCGGACCACGTCGTCGGTTGAGGAGAGCACCGGAACCCGGCGGCCGTCGACGTCGAGCCCCATCCCCCTCCGCCCCCCGGGGAGGGCCACGCCCAGGATCTCGTAGACGGCGCCGGACTTCTTGGCGATGCGTTTGAGCACATAGCGGACATCTTCGGCCTGGCCGATCACGATTGCCCGCACGAAGTACTGCCCTTGGGACTGCCGTGCGTTGTACCAGCGGCGGGCAGTCCACCGGCTGGCCACCAAAGCTGTCATACCCACCGGCAGAGACACCAGGTAGTACTCCGCGACCGGCTGCAGCCGCAGGACCACCAGCACCAGTGCCAGGATCCCGAAAACCGCGCCAGTCGCCGCCGCCACACGCTTGTATTCGCTGGTCCCGACGCCCAGGACCTTCGGATCGTGGCTGCGGTAGGCGTCCAGCGCTCCGACCCAAAGCAGGACAAGGACCAACCCGACTGCCGTTTCCAAAGCTTCAAACCGCCCCGGCAGAAACGCCTCACTGGCGTCAAAACGGATCAGGAAGCCTGCGAAGACGGCTGCGAAGACCACCACCAGGTCCGTGCACCGGAGCAGGCGCCGCAGGAACTTGGCCCAAAGTCGGCCGGAGGAACGGGCGGCACTGCGCTGACCCGCAGGTTCGGGGATGGGCCGGAATTGCGAATAGCCCTGGTCAACGGCTGTTCCCGCCGTGCTGCCACTGCCCAGAAATGCCAAGGCGAACGGTCCGGCGCCGAGCGGCTCGCTCATGGCTGCACCATCGCCGCGGCGGGCTTCAGAAGTGCCAAAAAGCGGCAAAATAAGAAGTCCGACCGAGCCTTCGGCCGAACTCCCACTGCGACTAGGTGAATTCCCCCCACGCCGACCCCCTCGTGACTGGCGGCACCGGGTGGTGCCATTGCCAATACAAGTTGCTGGGGAGACAGCAGTCACGAGTGTCGGGTACGCGGCTTTGCCAGCTGCCCTAGGTCGACCTACTCAGAGGTCAACGGATACTACTTATCGGTAGTTTGGACGGTACCTAGCGGCAGTTTACGGATCCCGGCCCGGGCAGCTAGGCCGACTTCGTCATCCTGATGGTCAGCGCCTCGTGCTCCACCGCGACCCGGAGGTGCTTCGCCTTGCCGAGGTGGTCGCCGTCGAGCTGGAACTCCTGCTCGTGGTCGAGGCTGATTTCGGCGGTCTTCCCGGTGAAGTATTCGACCGATTTGTTCTTGCCGTTCTGGCCTTTCTTCCGGCCGAACATACCGGCGAGCACGGTGAACCAGCCGAGCTTACCCACCGGCGCCAGGATCAGGACGTCGAGAATGTTGTCATCGAGCTTGGCCTCGGGGAAGACTTCCACGCCTCCGGTGATCTGGCCGCAGTTGCCCACCATCACGCTGCGGACCCGCCGCCGGACCGGGGGCTGGCCGTCGATGCTGATCTGCGCCTTCACCGGTTTGCCGGGCAGGTGCCGGATTCCGGCTTCCACGTAGGCGAGCCAGCCCACGCGGTCTTTGAGCTCGTCCACCGTGTTCGCCATGATTGCCGCGTCGTAGCCGAGGCCGGCCATGACCAGGAAAAGCTGTTCTTCCTGGGCATGGTCCAGGGTTGCCTTCACCACGTCCACCTTGATGTCCGTGCCGTTCAGGATGTCTAGACTCGCGCCCACGGGGTCGGCGATGTCGATGCCGACGTTGCGGGCCAACAGGTTGCCGGTGCCTAGCGGGACCAGGCCCATGGGCTTCCCCGTGCCCGCGAGGACCTCGGCCACGCAGCGGACGGTTCCGTCGCCGCCGGCGGCGATCACGACGTCGACCCCTGCCTTCAGCGCTTCGCGCGCCTGGCCCAGGCCGGTGTCCTCGGCCGTGGTCTCAAGCCAGAGCGGCTCAGCCCAACCTTGATCTTCGCAGAGGCGGTAGAACGCGGTCTTGAAATCCTCGCCGGAGGATTTCATCGGGTTGATGATCACGGCGGCGCGCTTGTGCTGGACCGGGGTGTCCTGCGCGGCATTGGTCTGTGGCATGGCGTCCTTCGTACACGTGGGCGGGAGGCGTCCTGCAGGAAATTCTATCGGGGCGGGGCGTGATGACTCGCCCGGCGGGGCCGGGAATCATGGACGCATTGTCCGGCAGGTCACTACACTGGCCATGTTCAGGGACTGAAGTGTACCGGCCCGGCCGGTGGCCTCTCCGGAATGACCGGGGCGGCCGCGTTCCAGACGGGAAGGCGAAACCATATGACCGGACCAGAGGAAAACTACTCAGCCGAAGCTGAAGCGTCGAGCAGGGACCCGCACGACTGGGGCAGGGCAATGGCGCTGGCCCTCACCCGGCTGGCCGAACAACTCGCTCCGGAAGACAGCGAAAACCGGCACGCCAGCCTCGTCGACAGGCCGCTTCAGCTGAGGATCCACGACGACGACGGCGGGGTCACCATCACAATAGCGACGGCGGCGGAATCCGGTCACTGACGCCCGGCCCTCACTGAAGTCGCACTGAATTAGTGCCGTGCGAATCATCGTTTTCCCGCCGTTTTGTGCCAGACTGAGCGGGCTACCGGCACACAATTGGCCGGAACACTCATCTCATTTGGGGGAATGATGACAGAGCGCGCTGGTTTTGACGCCAGAAACGAGTCCGTACCTTGTCGCCGGACCGAGCCGCATTACAGCCAGCGCTGGCCGGACGGCGCGCCCTGGCCGGATTCTTCAGAGCACCGTCAGGCACTCCTGCCCGTGCTGCCTCTCCCCCGGCCCCTGACCCGGACGGAGTCCTTGGAGAACCCGCTACGGGGCACAGGGCTGGGCTTGGCCGTGCTCCCGGCCGCCGTCGGACTCTTGCTGATCCTGTGGCAGTTACGCCGACCGCCTGCCCGGTCCCGCCGCGGCTAGGCCGCGCCTCCTTAGAGGCGCGGCCGCCCGGCGCTACACCGTCCGCTTGCCCCCGGCTGGCAAGAGGGCCTCGAAGAAGGCGCCGAGTTCCGCCGTCGCGGTCAGGGGCAGGACGTTGGCCACGTACTGGTCCGGCCGCACGACCACGACGACGCCGCCGCGGTCCAGGCCACGCAGCTCGAAGATGTCCGCCTTCGGATCCGTGGCGAAGACCTTCTCAAGGTAGGTGAGCTGGAACGGCCCCACCGCCGGCTTGAAGGCCGCCGGCACAGCACCGATGTCGACGCTCGTGTGGTCCTGCTGGTAGATGACCTTCACGTCGAACCACGCGTCGCGGTCGGCGCCGTCGGGGGTGGCGGCGAGCGGGGAGTCCGGCGCGTTTTCCAGCCATGCGGCCAGGTCAGAGGTCGGCGACGGGGCGCCGGCCGGGGCCGGGTCCGCGAAGACGTAGATCCGCCACCGTCCGTCGGCCTTGGCCTGGTGGCCGAGCTGCAGCGGGTTGGTGTCACAGACCCGCACGACGGACGCGGACTTGAAGCGCTTGCCGATGGGGAACCCGGCGGCCAGCCCCTGGTGCACCGGCTCACCGATGAGCACCGAGGGGGTGTACTGGGTCATGAAACCGGCCGGGAACTCGGCCGTGCTGACGTAGAAGTCCTCGAGCTCGGACGGGCTGGCGAACTCCTCCGGCTTCTTCGCCATGAGTGTCGACCACTCCTTGTCGAAGTCGATGAGGTTCTTCGCGACGACCTGGCGCTCGGCCGAGTAGGTGGACAGCAGGCTCTCCGGGCTGCGGCCCTCCAGCACGTGACCGAGCTTCCAGCCCAGGTTGAAGCCGTCCTGCATGGAGACGTTCATCCCCTGGCCGGCCTTGGCGCTGTGGGTGTGGCAGGCGTCGCCGGTGATGAACACCCGCGGCGTGCGGGTGCCGAGCTGGTCCGGGAGGACGTCGTCGAACCGGTCGGTGAGGCGGTGACCGACCTCGTACACGCTGTGCCAGGCGACGTTGCGCACGTCCAGGGTGTACGGGTGGATGATGTCGTTGGCCTTGGCGATGATCTGCTCGATGCTGGTGCTGCGCACGGCGCCGGCGTCGTCCTCCGCAACCACGCCAAGGTCGACGTACATGCGGAAGAGATGGCCGCCTTCACGGGGAATCAGCAGGATACTGCCGCCGGCCCCCGAGGTGATCGCGCACTTGGTGCGGATGTCGGGGAAGTCCGTGTTGGCGAGCACGTCCATGACGCCCCAGGCGTGGTTCGCCTGGTCGCCGGCGAGGGTGCAGCCGATCGAGTCCCGCACCTTGCTCCGCGCGCCGTCCGCTCCCACGACGTACTTGGCCCGGACCACGCGCTCCCGGCCCTCCTCGGGACCGGACGTGTGCCCGAGCGTCACGCTGACGGGGTACTCCCCCTCGCCCACCTCCAGGCCGCGGAACTCGTAGCCGTAGTCCGGCGACATGCGGGTGGGCGCGTTCGCCATGAACTCGCCGAAGTAGTCGAGCACGCGCGCCTGGTTGACGATCAGGTGCGGGAACTCGCTGATACCCGTCGTGTCGTCCACGGCGCGGGCGGCACGGACGATGCGGGACGGGTCGGCGGGGTCCGGCTTCCAGAACGCCATCTCGGTAATGCGGTACGCCTCGGCGATGATCCGTTCGGCGAAGCCGAAGGCCTGGAAGGTCTCGACGCTGCGGGCCTGGATGCCGTCGGCCTGGCCGATGGCGAGCCGGCCCGCCCGGCGCTCCACAATCCGTGTCGTGATGTCCGGGAACTGGGACAGTTGCGCCGCTGTCAGGACGCCCGCGGGCCCGGTGCCCACAATGAGCACGTCGACCTCGTCGGGAAGTTGGGCGGGCCGGTCAATGCCGACGCCGGCGGCCGGCTGGACTCGCGGGTCACCGGATACGTAACCGTGGTGGTGGAAATGCACGGGTTTTCCTCACTTCTTTGTGCGGCACTAAGCCTAATCGGGTAGTCGGTAGCGGGACGTTACGTTCCGGTACCGAGAATTTTTGTCTTGTTAGTTGGCCTGGTCGGCCCAGGGATCGGCGATGCCGATGTACTGGGTGGTGGTGTATTCCGCGATGCCTTCCGAGCCGCCCTCGCGGCCCAGGCCGGACTGCTTGACGCCGCCGAAGGGCGCGGCGGCGTTGGAGATGACACCGGCGTTGAAGCCGACCATGCCGAATTCGATCTGTTCGGCGACGCGCAGCAGCCGGTTGAAGTCGCGGCTGTAGACGTAGGAGGCCAGGCCGTATTCGCTGGCGTTGGCGAGCCGGATCGCGTCCGCTTCGGTGCCGAACGTGGTCACGGGCGCCACCGGGCCGAAGATCTCCTGGCCGAGGATGGCGGCGTCGTTGGGCACGTTGGCGAGCACGGTGGGCGGGTAAAAGTAGCCGGGACCCGCCAGCGGCGCACCGCCGGTGACGGCCGTCGCGCCGGCGTCGACGGCGGCGCTCACCAGCGCGTGGACGTCGTCGCGGGCGCCGGCATCGATGAGGGGGCCCACCTTCGCGCCCGCGTCGGTTCCCCGGCCCAGGCTCAGGGCACCCATGGCCGCGGCGAACCTGGCGGTGAACTCGGCGGCCACGGATTCCTGGACCAGGAAGCGGTTGGCGGCGGTGCAGGCCTCGCCCATGTTGCGCATCTTGGCGGCCATGGCACCTTCGACGGCCTTGTCCAGGTCAGCGTCCTCGAAGACGATGAACGGTGCGTTGCCGCCCAGTTCCATCGAGGTGCGCAGGACATTCTGGGCGGCGTCGGCCATGAGCCGTTTGCCCACGGCGGTGGAGCCGGTGAAGGAGACCTTCCGCAGCCG
>JAPLAM010000096.1 GCA_026393275.1 Arthrobacter sp. | reverse complement strand
TCGCCCTCGATCACGGCAGCGGGCTTGGTCTTGCGCAGGTAGCTTTGGAAATCCGAGGCCTGGGACGAGGCCCATTCGACCTGGAGCTGGTGCAGGTGGCTGGCCGGCATGCGCAGCTTGGGGAACTTCCCGGCCATCGCGTCGAGCATCTGCAGTGTCGCCAGCGCATCCGCCGCGGATGTGTGGGCGTTGTCCAGGTTCACGCCGTACTCCTCACACAGTGCGGTGAGGGTGCGCTTGCCCTTGCGGTACCGGTCTACCTGCTTGTTCATGATGTAGGGGTCAAGGACGGGGAAGCGGCTCAGCTGGGGAACACCGTAGCGGGCGGACTCTGCGGCGAGCACGGTGAAGTCGTAACTGGCGTTGAAGGCAATGACGGGCACGCCGTTGTCGAACAGCTCCTGCAGGACCGCGGCCAGTTCCCGCGTCACCTCGGCGGCGGGGCGGCCGTCGCGGCGGGCCTGTTCGGTGGTGACGCCGTGGACATCGCTGGCCTCGGTGGGGATCTCCACGCCGGGATCAGCCAGCCATTCGTGCTCCTTGATGACCGAGCCGTCGGCATCCACCACAGTCACCGAGGCCGTCACGATCCTGGCGGCGCGGGAGTTTCGGCCGGTGGTTTCGAGGTCGAAGGCTGCGCGGGGAAGGGTGTGCCAGGTGCTCATGCTTCAACGCTACCTGCTGCCGCCGACAGTTTTTTGCAGTGCCCTGCAGTGTGTCCGGCGGTGTCCTGCAGGGTGTCCTGCGGTGCTGGGCGGCAGCCGTCAACGGTAACCTTGGTCCATGCGAACGGAGTATGTGGAGGCGGTGCTGGAGCTCGCGGCGATGGTGCCGCCGGGATCGGCCGTCGCCTACGGCGACGTCGCCGAACTCCTCGGTGCCGGCGGCCCCCGCCAGGTCGGCTCCGTGATGAGCCACCACGGCAGCGCCGTGCCCTGGTGGCGGATCCTCAAGGCCAACGGGGACGCCCCGCCGGGGCACGAACGCGAGGCCCTGGCGCTTTACCTCGCCGAGGGGACCCCCCTCCTGGGCAGCTACGCCGAATACCAGCACACCGGCGAGGGACGCTGGCGGGTGGACCTCATGGCGGCGCGGTGGGCCCCTTCCGAGCCGGACTTTGAGCGGATCGACGCCATTGCCGAACGGCTCGAGCGGGAGCTGCATAAACTGTCTGTCCCCGATGATGAAATGTCTGTGTGAGTAGCCCCAAGCAAAACCCGCCTAACCAGTCAGGCCTGCGCCTGCTGCCGCCCCGGACGCGGCACAGTAGCGTCCCGGTCCTGTCACCGGACCAGCGGGACGCCGTCGACGTCGCGCACGGCTCCGGTCCGGTCCTGATCCCCGGCGCGCCGGGGACCGGCAAGTCCACGGTCCTGGTCGAGGCCGCCGTCCGCCGGGCGCAACGCGACGGCCTGGATCCCGAGCGGATGCTGATCCTGGCCCCCGGGCGGCTCGCCGCCGATGCGCTGCGCGACCGCTTCACCGCCCGCCTGGACCGCAGCCTGAGCACGACGCCGGCCCGCACCTGGGCGTCGTATGCCTTCGATCTGATCCGGCGCGCCAAAGCGGAAGGCATCCTGCCGCTGCCGCGTGCCCCGAAACTCCTGTCCGGACCCGAACAGGACCTGATCATTAAGGAACTCCTCGAAGGCCACGCCCAGCCTGGCCTGGAACTACCCTGGCCGGGGGACCTGGACGCCGCCCTGCAGACCCGGGGTTTCCGGCAGGAGGTCCGCCAGCTCTTTGACCGGATCATCGAATCCGGGCGCACCGCCGGAGACCTGGCGGACCTCGGGCAGCGCTGCCATCGGCCGGATTGGACCGCCGCGGCGGCCCTGTATGCCGAGTATCGCGACGTCCTGGACCTGCGCATGCCCGAATCCTTCGACCCGGCCGGCATCATCACGGCGGCGCGGCAGATCTTCCAGGATGCCCCGGAGTTCCTGGCCGCCGAGCGGGACCGGCTCCAGCTGATCCTCGTTGACGACATCCAGGAAGCGAACCCGGCCGTATTCGAACTCCTCGCGGACATTGCGGCGGGCAAGGACGCCCTTGTCACGGCCTCCCCGGACACCGTGGTGCAGGGATTCCGCGGGGCCCGGCCGGACCTGGTGGCCGAACTGCCCCGCCTTCTCGCCCCGGCCGGCGGCACCGTCCTGGAGCGGCCGCTGTGGACCGCCCACCGCCACACCCCGGCCGTCGCGCAGGCCTGGCAGGGCGTGGCGGAACGCATCTCGCTGCGGTCCGGGGGCACATCGGCGCGCAGGCTCGAACAGCCGGAACGGCAGGAGCAGCAGGCCGCCGGCCAGGGCACCGTGGAGGCGCACCTGCTGCCGTCCCCGGTCCACGAACTGCGCTACGTGGCGCAGCGCATCCTGGAAGCCCAGTTGAACGACGGCAGGGACCTGGGCGACATCGCCGTGATCGTGCGCAACGGCGGGCAGCTCGCGCAGCTGCAGCGCCACCTCGCCGGCCAGGGCATCCCGGTCCGGATCCCGGTGGCCGAATCCGCCGTCCGGGACGAGGTCGCCGTGCGGCCGCTGCTTGACGCCTACGCTGTGGCGCTGGATCCTGCCACGCTCACCCCGGAATCGGCCGTTTCGCTGCTCACCTCGAGGATCGGCGGCGCCACGTCGATCGAACTGCGCCGGCTCCGACAGTCCCTGCGGCGGGAGGAGCTCCTGGGCGGCGGCGGGCGCACCAGCGACGCTCTGCTCGTGGAGGCCCTGCTGGAGCCGGCAGCCCTGGGGACGCTCGGCATCGAGGGGCACTCCGCCCGCAGGGTGGCCCGGATGATCCGAGCCGGCCGGGATGCCGCCGAGGCGCCCGGCGGCAACGCCGAAACCGTGCTCTGGGCGCTGTGGCACTCCACCGGGCTCGCCGCCCGCTGGACCGACACCGCCCTGGCCGGCGGCGCCGCGGGAACCCGCGCGGACCGGGACCTGGATGCCATGATGGCCCTGTTCCACACGGCCGAACGGTACGTGGACCAGCTCCCCGGCTCCGGCCCGGAGCAATTCCTCGAATACCTGCTGAGCCAGGAGCTGCCGATGGACACGCTCGCGGCCCGGGCGCAGCTGGAGGACGCGGTGGAACTCATGACGCCCGCCAGCGCCGCCGGACGCGAGTGGCCGGTCGTGATTGTGCCGGGGCTCCAGGAAGGCGTGTGGCCCAACACCCGGCTCCGCGGCGAACTGCTCGGCAGCACCCTTTTCGCCGACGCCGTCGAACACGGCGTCGAGTACGCCCTGCAGCTCGATCCGCTGAGCAGGCTCCGGGAGATCCGCTACGACGAGCTGCGCAGCTTCTCCACAGCGGTCTCACGCGCCTGCGAAGTGCTGGTCTGCACCGCCGTGTCCTCCGAGGATGAACAGCCGTCGTCCTTCCTGGATTACGTCTCGCCGCTGCACCCAGACCAGGACCGGCGCGGCTTCACCGCGGTGGAGCGCCCGCTGACGCTGCGCGCGCTCGTCGCCGAGCTGCGCCAGTACGCCCAGCTCGACGGCGGCTCCGCCGAAGCGGCCGAGGCCACCGCCGTGCTCGGCGCCCTCGCCGCCGCCGAACCTGCCGTGCCCGGGGCCCACCCCGACAGTTGGTGGGGCCTCGCCCCCCTGTCCTCGACGGACCCCGTGGTGCCGCCCGGCAGCACCGTCTTCGTCTCGCCCTCCAAGGTCGAGACCGTGCAGAAATCGCCGCTTGACTGGTTTGTCCAGGCTGCCGGTGGCGAGGCCGCCACGGATTTCGCCCGGAGCCTTGGCACCCTGGTCCACGCCATCGCGCAGGATCTCCCCGACGCCTCCGGCGGGGAATACGTCGCCGAGCTGGTCAAACGCTGGCCCTCGCTGGGGATGAAGGACAACTGGGAAGGCAAACTGGACTACCAGCGGGCCGAAACCATGGTCCGCAAACTTGCCCAGTACGTGCTGGTGATGCGGAGCGAGGGGCGGACCCTGCTCGGCGTCGAACAGGACTTCGAGGTCAAGTTGCCCGACGTTGTTCCGCCGGCCGCCCCCGGCGCGGAGGAGAGCTGGCCCGCGCGGGCCGCCGTGCTCCGCGGCCAGGTGGACCGACTGGAGATCGACGCCGAAGGCCGGCTGGTGGTCGTGGACCTCAAGACCGGCAAACGCCAGCCCAGCAAGGCCGAGCTCGAACGGCATCCCCAGCTGGGCGCCTACCAGGCCGCGGTCCTCGCCGGCGGATTCGCCGGCCCCGACGACGGGCCGCCGCCGCGGCCGGGCGGTGCCGTACTGGCCCAGCTCGGCACCAGCACCAAGACCCCCGGCGTGCAGGGCCAGCCCGCGCTCGATCCGGACGCCAACTGGGCCCTGGAGATGGTCGGTGAGGCGGCCCGTGTCATGTCCGGCAGCACCTTCGAAGCCCGCCATGACCCCGCCAAGGGCGGGCACGGCGGCCACGGCTGCAGGCTTCCGGAAGTCTGCCCGCTGTGCGCACGTGGAAAGCAGGTTACCGAATGAGCAGCGAAGCGGCGGCGGCGGCGGAGTCAGTGCCGGAGACTACGGGCCGGCAGGACGCGCTCCGGGACACACTCCCCGAGGCGCCTCCGGAGCCCCGGTTCAGCCCCGAGGAGCTGTCGGCGCTGCTGGGGGAGAAGAACAGCCCCACGGCCGAACAATCCCTGATCATCTCTTCGCCGCTGACCCCCCGGCTTGTCATCGCCGGGGCCGGCTCCGGAAAGACCGCCACCATGGCGGACCGGGTGGTGTGGCTCGTCGCGAACGGCTGGGTCAGGCCGGAGGAAGTGCTCGGCGTGACCTTCACCCGCAAGGCCGCCGGCGAACTCGCCACCAGGATCCGGGCCAAGCTCACGGCCCTGGCGCGGATCGCGGCGGCTGATCCGGATCACAAGGTCTTCCCGGCCGGGCTGCTGAGCACGGACGCGCTGGAACCCAAGGTCTCCACGTATCACTCTTACGCGAGCGGCATCGTCTCGGACTACGGCCTGCGGCTCGGCGTCGAACGGGACGTCGTCCTGCTCGGCGGCGCCCAGTCCTTCCAGCTCGCCAGCGAGGTGGTGGAAGCCTTCGACGGTGAGTACCAGCATTTCCGCTCTGCCAAGTCCACCCTCGTCAAGGCCGTCATCCAACTGGCGGGGGAGTGCGCGGAGCACCTCCAGGACCCCGCGGAGGTCCGCCGCTGGCTGCTGGACCGGGTAGCGGAGTTCGAGTCGCTCCCGTACGTCGCCACGGCCAAGAAGAACCCCAGCCAGGCCGCCGGGGACCTCAGCGCGCTGCTGCGCACCCGCGCCAGCGTCGCGGACATGGTGGGCCGCTACGCCCAGGCAAAACGCGCCCGGGGCGCCCTGGACTTCGGCGACCTCGTGGCCCTCGCCGCCCGGGTGGCCAACGAGATCCCGGTGGCGGCGCAGACCGAATGCCAACGCTACAAAGTGGTGCTGCTGGACGAATTCCAGGACACCTCCCACGCACAGCTGGTGCTGTTCTCCCGGCTCTTCGGTGACGGACACGCCGTCACCGCAGTAGGGGACCCGAACCAGTCCATCTACGGCTTCCGCGGCGCCTCCGCAGGCCAGCTCTTCCACTTTGTCCGCGAGTTCCCGGTCCGTGTTGACCCCGATACCACCGTCAACGACAACGCAGGCAGCAAGAACGCCGGCGGTCCTGCCAAGTTCGCCGTCGCGCCGACGTCGTACCTGACCACGGCCTGGCGCAACGGCCGGAACATTCTCGAGGCCGCCAACATCATTTCCGCCCCGCTCAGCAAGGCAGCCGCCGAGGCCGGTGCCGCCGGTGCGCGGGTCAGCGCCGATACCGTGGAGGTACCGCCGCTGCAGCCCAGCCCGGCGGCGGTCCAGGGGCGCGTGCTGATGGGACGCTTCGGCACGGACGAGGACGAGGCGGCGGCCATTGCCGCGGACGTGTTGAAGTTCCGGCGGACCGACTTCGACGCCGGCAAGGCGGAGGACGCCGGGCCGCCCGCCATGGCAGTGCTGTGTCGCCGGCGGGCCCAGATGGAGTGCATCCGCCGCGAATTCGAGTTGCGCGGGATCCCGTACGAGATCGTGGGCCTGGGCGGGCTGCTGGACACTCCCGAGATCGTCGACCTGGTGGCCACCCTCCGGGTGCTGGCCGATCCGGGCCGCTCGGACTCACTGATGCGGCTGCTGGCCGGCGCCCGCTGGCGGATCGGCCCGGCGGACCTGATGGCGTTCCGCGACTGGTCAAGCTTCCTCGCCCGGCGCCGCGGACGCCCCGGCACCCCCGAGGGCGACGGCGACAGTTACACAGATGCCGACGTGGACGCCGCCGAGGCAGTCATCGAAGGCGACCTCACCGACGCCGCGAGCCTCGTGGAGGCCCTGGACTGGCTGCCCCGCCAGGACTGGACCTCCGCGCATGGCCGGCAGCTGAGCCCGGCAGCACGGGAACGGCTGCAGCGGCTCTCCGCCGAACTCCGGCAACTGCGCAGCTTCATGGGCGATGACCTGAGCACCCTCCTGGGCGAAGTCGAACGCGCCATGCTTCTGGACATCGAGGTCGCGGCCCGGCCCGGCATCAGCATCCACCAGGCCCGGCGGAATTTGGACGCCTTCCAGGACGCTGCCGCCGGGTTCCTGCACACCTCGCAGCGGGTGGACGTGCTGGCCTTCCTGGCCTGGCTCGAAGCGGCTGCCGCCGAGGAAAACGGCCTCGACGCCGCCGCGCCGGAAGTCAACCACGAGGCCGTCCAGCTGCTGACCGTCCACGCCTCGAAGGGGCTGGAATGGGACGTGGTGTTTGTCCCGGGCCTCAACGCCGGGGCCTTCCCCAGCAGCCGTGATTCACGCTGGAGCAGCGGGTCGGCCGCGCTGCCCTGGCCGCTTCGCGGCGACCGGGCCGACCTGCCGCAGTGGGATTTGGACCAGCCGGACCAGAAAGGCTGGCTCGACGCCGAGAAGGATTTCAAGGCGGCTGTCCAAGTCCACGGGGAAGCCGAGGAGCGGCGCCTGGCCTACGTGGCCTACACCCGCGCCAAGCACGTGCTCTGGGTATCCAGCGCAGCCTGGGTGGGTTCCCGGGCGGGCCAGGCGGCGATGTCGCCGTTCCTGGCCGAGCTCGAAGCCCTGAGTTCGGCCGGCGCGGCAGAGATCCATCCGCGCTCCGTCGCCGAGGAATCGCTTCCGGAGGAAAGCCCGCTGACCTCCGAAGTCGAGCTCGCACTGTGGCCGTACGATCCGTTGGAGGGGCCCGTCCACCCCCGCACCGGGGCTAGGCTTCGGCTCCTGCCGGGACGCCGGGCCGGCATGGCGGCCGCCGCCGCGCGCATCCTGCAGCGGCTGGAACGGCCCGACGCCGGCTCGCTGCCGGCGCCGGCACGCTCCGGTTCGGCCCGCTCCGGTTCGGATCCTGAGGGTTCCGCGCCTGAGGTTTCGGTGCCCGGGACGCGGCATTTGCGCGGCCCCGCGGCGGGCTGGGCGCAGGAAGCGGCCACCCTGCTGGACCGGCGCTCCCGCCGGGCCTCAGGCCAGGACGTACACCTGCCGGGGCACATCTCCGCCTCCACCCTGGTGGACCTGGATGACGACGCGGCATCGGTGGTGGCCCGGCTGCGGCGCCCCGTTCCGCGCGAGCCCGGCATGTCCGCGCGCAAGGGAACGGCCTTCCATTCGTGGGTGGAAGAGTATTTCGGTACCTCCGGGATGCTGGACCTCGGCGAAGCCGCCGGCTCGGACGACCACATTGACGAGGCCTACGGCCTGGACGCCATGGTGGAGACCTTCCGCCAGTCCGAATGGGCCCACCGGGCGCCCGCGCATGTCGAGGTGCCGGTGGAGACCCGGATCGGCGACGTGGTGGTCCGCGGCCGCATTGACGCCGTCTTCCGGGACGCCGACGGCGGCTGGGACCTCGTGGACTGGAAGACCGGACGCCGGCCCGCGGCCGGCCAGCTCAAAACCAAGGCCGTGCAACTCGCCGTTTACCGGCTGGCGTGGTCCCGACTCAAAGGTGTCCCGCTCGAGGATGTCCGGGCGGCGTTTTACTACGTGGCCGACGACGCGGTAGTGCGCCCGCACGATCTGGGCTCCGCGGAACGGCTGGAGGAGATAGTGGCTGCGGCCCTGGGAGGCGCGCGGCCAGCTACCGTCTCCGGCTAGGAGCGCGTGTCCGGAACCACCGTCAGCGCCGTGGTGGAGGTGTCGTCCGCTGCGGACGGACCGGTGGGGGAAGTGACCGTGTCCTCGTCAGTGTCAGCGTCGGCGTCGTCGTCTGTGTTGTTGTTCTCGGCAGCACCGTCGGCGTCGTCGGCATCATCCGCGCCGCCGTCGTCCGCCTGGCCCTGCCCCGGAGCGGGAGCATCGTCGCGGGGGATCGGCGTGACTTCGACGGCGGGCAGCGTTCCGACGGCGGGTACCGGCTCGGGCGAGGGCCCGGGCGCCGTGCCGGGAGCGTCCGGCCCGATCGGCTGCACGGTCACGGCGGGTTGCACGCTCACCGCCGGTTGCACCGTGACGACGGGCTGCACGGTGACGGCGGGCTGGGGCAGCGGTTCGACGCTGATCGGCTGGCCGCCGTGCTCGGCGACGTCGTCGGCCAGCACCGCCAGCATGGACTCTGCCTCGTCGATCATGGCCTGGTCTCCGGCGGCGAGGCCCTTCACCAGGTACTGCGCCAAGGCGAACTCCGCGGACAGCGCGGCGCGTCGGAGCAGATGGGCGTCGGGCGCGTCCCGGCGGCTCGAGGTGTACTGCTCCAACACGGTGTCCACAAAGTCCTGGTCGTTGGAGGCAACCAGCCAGGCCATGTCATCGGCCGGATCCCCGATCCGGAGGTCCGTCCAGCCGGTCACGGCGGTGACCTTGTCGCCGTCGACCAGGAGGTTGTCCTCATGCAGGTCGCCGTGCACCACGCTTGGGTTGAAGCGCCACAGCGATACATCCTCCAGCGCGTGCTCCCAGCGGCGCAGCAGCAGCGGCGGGATCTTGCCCGTGGTCGCGGCCTGGTCCAGCTCGTTGAGCCGGCGCTGGCGGAACTCGTTCGGCGTATAGCTCGGCAGGTCGGCATTGCTGACCAGGGAATGCGGAAGGTCGTGGATGGCCGCGAGGGCAGCGCCCAGTTCCCGGGCCAGCCCGGCCGAGCCGGCGCTGAGCTCCTCCACCGAGCGGGTGGCGCCGGACAGGTGGGAGTAGACAAAGGTGCTGAGCGTGCCCTGCCGGACGCTGCCGGCCACGGTGGGCATAAGGAAGGGGAGTTCGGCACGGATGCCGGGAGTGAACGCGCGCAACACCAGGAACTCGGTTTCAAGCCGCGCGCTCGCCTCGGCGTGCCGTGGTGAGCGCACCCGCCAATGTTTACCTTCGGTGTCCAGGAGAAGCCAGTTCGATTGGTTTTCTTCTCACTCGTCCACGGTAGAGCGAGCCGCGCCGATGACGGCGATGCAAGGCGGCGAGTCTGAAAGATCGGCGCGAAATACCGGCGCATGGCTGCCGCTCCCGCCCCCGGGCCGAGACGGCGGGCCCGTGCGCGGCCGGGCCCGCCGGGAAAATGTCAATTGTCGGCGGGGGTCGGTACGGTGGGTACATGAGTCTTGCGGAGTCACCAGAGTCCGGAACCGGGCAAAATACTGGGCCGAACAATCCTGAATCGGCCGTCGCATCCCCGGCCGGGAACGCCGGGGACGCGGCAGTTACCGGACCGACGGCGGCAGGGTTCAGGCCGCCCGCCAACCGGCTGCATGACACCGTTCTTCCCGTCCGCCCGGCCCTGGTTGACCGCGGCACCGCGGCCAGGATGACGCCCGGAATGCTGGATGACCTGCTGCGTTCCGGCGGAGTTCAGGCGATGCTCCTGTCGCGGCGCCAGGCCCTGGTCAGTGGCGACGGCCTCGTCTTCGTGGACGCTGCCGGCCTCGCCGCCCGGCTCCGGGGGACCGCCTATGCCCCCGAGCAAGTGATCTATCTTGGCGCGGCACTGCCCGCAGCGGGCGTGCCGGCGGGCACCCAGTTCGTACTGTTCATCCTTCCGGAACAGTTCGAGGTCCACGCCGAACCCTTCGAGCAGCACGTCGAGGGCATCCCGGCGGGTGCGCAGTGGGCGGGCTTCCGCGAGGTGGCCGCCGAGCTGGACCCCACCGACACCGCACTGTTCATCGAGGCCAGCGCCATCGCCAACTGGCACGCCTCCCACACACACTGTCCGCGCTGCGGCGCAGCGACCGCCCCGGAGGCCGGCGGCTGGGTCCGGCGCTGCCCGGCAGATAATTCCGAGCACTACCCGCGCACTGACCCGGCCATCATCGTCACCGTGGTCGGCCCGGACGGCAGGCTGCTCCTCGGCGGCGGCGGCCCGCTGGACTCCCGGAACTATTCGACCCTGGCCGGTTTCGTCGAGCCTGGCGAATCCCTCGAGCAGGCTGTCATCCGTGAAATCGGCGAAGAGGTGGGCGTACGGGTCACGGCCTCGCAGTATCTCGGCTCCCAGTCCTGGCCGTTTCCTGCCTCGCTCATGCTCGGCTTCACCGCGACGACGGCGGACACGGAGGCCAGGCCCGACGGCGTCGAGGTCACCCGGGCGCGCTGGTTCAGCCGCGCCGAGCTGCAGGACGCGGTGCTCAGCGGAGAGATCGTCATCTCAAGCAGGCTCTCGATCGCGCGCGCCCTGATCGAGCACTGGTACGGGGGCGTCATCCAGGACCGGCCGGAGAGCGCATGAGGTCCCCGTGACAACACGCAGCGGCGCCCCCGCGCCGCGCGTACCAGCCTGCGGCGCATCCACCGCAGAACCTTCAACGACTGAGCAGCAGAAGTGAACACAGATATTTTCCAGTCCAGCGACTTCCCGGCCGGGCAGTCCGGCCCCGCGGTGGCGCCCTCCGAGCTCCCGGCGCCGGACAACCGCTCCCTCGAGGAGCGCATCCTCGGTGGCCTCGACGCCGAGCAGCGCGAGGTGGCCAGCACCCTGAACGGGGCCATGTGCGTCCTCGCGGGCGCAGGCACCGGCAAGACCCGCGCCATCACGCACCGGATCGCCTACGGCGTGCACTCCGGCGTCTACAGCCCGCAACGGCTCCTGGCCGTCACCTTCACGGCCCGGGCCGCGGCGGAAATGCGCAGCCGGCTGCGGGACTTGGGCGTCGGCAGCGTGCAGGCGCGCACCTTCCACGCCGCCGCACTGCGCCAGCTCCAGTACTTCTGGCCCCAGGCCGTCGGCGGCACACTGCCCAACCTGCTGGACCACAAGGCGCAAATGATCGCCGAGGCCGCCCGCCGGTTGCGGCTCAGCACCGACCGGGCTTCCATCCGGGACCTGGCCTCGGAGATCGAGTGGGCCAAGGTGTCCATGCTCACCCCGGCCAACTACCTGGAGAAAGCGCAGGGCCGCGGCACCCCCGGCGGTTTCGACCTGACCGCCGTCGCCCGGGTCTTCCAGTCGTACGAGGACGTCAAGACGGACCGGAACGTGATCGACTTCGAAGACGTGTTGCTGATCACCGTGGGTATTCTGCAGGAGGACCCCAAAGTGGCCGCCACGGTCCGGGAGCAGTACCGACACTTCGTGGTGGACGAATACCAAGACGTTTCGCCGCTGCAGCAGCGGCTCCTCGAACTGTGGCTGGGCGGCCGCGACGATCTCTGCGTCGTCGGCGACGCCAGCCAGACCATTTATTCCTTCACCGGCGCCTCGCCCCAGCACCTGCTCGGCTTCAAGGGACTGTACCCGGACGCCACCGTGGTCAAGCTGGTCCGCGACTACCGGTCCACCCCGCAGGTGGTGAAACTGGCCAACGAGCTGCTTTCCGGCCGGCGCAGCGGCGGTCCCGTGGCCGACGCCGCCTGGGCCGCGCCGCTGCAGCTCGTGGCCCAGCGGCCCGCCGGCCCCGTGCCGCAGTTCACCGAATGTTCCGACGACGAGGCCGAGGCCGCCACGGTGGCGCTGAACATCCGGAAGCTGCTGGACGCAGGGACGCCGGCGAGCCAGATCGCCGTGTTGTTCCGCACCAACGGCCAGTCGGAAGCCTACGAACGGGCCCTCGCCTCGGCCGGCATCGGCTACCAGCTCCGCGGCGGCGAACGGTTCTTCGCCCGCAAGGAAGTCCGGGACGCGATCCTGCAGCTGCGGGCCGCCACCCGCGCGGTCAGTGAAACCGCGACGCCGGAGCCCTTGGGCCAGCTGGTCCGCGACATCGTGTCCTCCTTGGGCTACACGGACGCGGCCCCGCACAGCGGCGGCGCCGTCCGTGAACGCTGGGAATCGCTGGCCGCCCTCGTGGCCCTCGCCGACGAACTCGTGGTCAGCAGGGGAGCGGAGTTCAGCCTTGCGGACTTCGTGAACGAACTGCAGGAACGTTCGTTGGCCCAGCATGCGCCGACCGTCCAAGGCGTGACCCTGGCATCACTGCACGCCGCCAAGGGCCTGGAATGGGAGGCCGTGTTCCTGGTCGGCCTGAGCGAAGGCCTGGTGCCAATCTCCTTCGCGGACACGCCCGAGGCCGTGGACGAGGAACGCCGCCTGCTCTACGTCGGCATCACCCGGGCCAAGGAGCACCTGTACCTGTCCTGGTCCACGGCCAGGACCCCGGGCGGCCGCGCCAACCGGAAACCCTCCCGTTTCCTCGACGGGTTGCGGCCCGACTCGGTGGCCAGCTCCTCCGCCCGCGGCAAGGGCCCCGCGCCGCGCCGGAAGGCGGCCGTGCCGGCGTCGTGCCGGGTCTGCGGAAGCATGCTTTCCAGCGGTGCCGAACGCAAGGTGGGCCGCTGCAGCCAGTGCCCGCCCAGCTACGAGGAACAGACCTTCGAGGCGTTGCGGCAATGGCGGAAGGAGGTCGCGCTGGAAGCCGACGTCCCCGCCTTCGTGGTTTTCACCGACGCGACCCTGACCGCGATCGCCGAGGCGCGGCCCGAGTCCCTTGAACAGCTCGCCAAGCTTCCCGGCGTGGGCGCGTCGAAGCTGGAAAAATACGGCGAGGCCGTGCTCGCGGTCCTGGTCGAAAGTTCCACGCTCTGATGGCCGGCGCCGGGAACAGCGGCAACACCCCGGTGACCACCGCGGACGGCTCGCCGGTGGAGGTGCGCCGCTCGGCCCGCCGGCGCCGGACGGTGGCCGCGTTCTGGGAAAACGGGACCGCCGTGGTTGCCATCCCCGCGCACTTCAGCGGCGCCCAGGAACGCGAATGGGTGCACCGGATGCTGGAGAAGCTCCGCCTGCAGGGTGCCCGCGGCTCCAAGACCGCCGGGAAGCGCCGCGCCGGCAGCGACGCCGAGTTGGCCGCCCACGCGGCCGCGCTCTCCGCCACGTATCTGGGCGGCCGCGCCGTCCCGTCGTCGGTGCGCTGGGTGACCAACCAGAACTCTCGCTGGGGCTCGGCGACGCCGTCGGAGGGAACCATCCGGCTCTCTCATAAGCTCCGGCCCATGCCGCAGTGGGTCATTGACTATGTGCTGCTGCACGAGCTGGCGCACCTTCTGGTGGCCGCCCACAATGCCGCGTTCTGGCGGCTCTTGTCCGCCTATCCGGAAACGGAGCGGGCCAAGGCCTTCCTGGAAGGCGTCTCCTTCGCCACCGCCCGCGGCCTTCCGGCCGAGCCGGACGGCGACGCCGAGACCGCCGCCGAAACCGACGAGGAGACCGACGTCTTGACAGCCGACGACGTCGAGGCGGCCGCCCGCTGACGCTGGTGCCGGCTCCGGCCGGCGTTACCGGCCGCCCTCACCGCAGGTCAGGGCCTGGGGCTGCCGCCGTCGTTCGGGGCTCCGGGCTCATCGCCGGAGTCCTCCGCGGCCGGTCCGGTGCCGTCGTCGCCGTCTCCGGCCTGCTCCGCGTCCGGTTCAGGCGTGTCGAACCCGCCGCTCAGCAGCTTCTGCAGCGCGTCGTCGACCTCGGTGTCACTGGCCTCGGCCAGCTTGCGGCGTTCGCTGAAGCCCTTCGGGTCCTCCAGGTCCTCGGCAGTGGGAAGCAGATCGGGGTGCTGCCAGATGGCGTCCCGGCCCTCCACGCCGCGCTCTTCCTTGAGCTGCGCCCACAGCGTGGCGGCCTCGCGCAGCCGGCGGGGCCGCAACTCCAGGCCCACGAGGGACGAAAAGGCATGCTCCGCCGGCCCGCCGGTGGCGCGCCGGCGGCGGACGGTCTCACGCAGCGCCGCCGCCGAGGGCAACAGCTTCTCCGTGGCGGCGGCCGTGAGTTCGTCGACCCACCCCTCCACCAGTGCCAGCGCGGTTTCAAGCTTTTCGAGGGCCAGGTCCTGCGCGGGGGTCCGCTGCGGCATGAAGACGCCCTGCGAGAGGGCTTCCTGGATACCCTCGGGATTGCTGGGGTCCAGCCCCCGGGCAAGGTCCTCGATCTTGGAGGTGTCGATGTGGATGCCGCGCGCGTAGGCCTCGATCGCGCCGAGCAGATGCCCGCGCAGCCACGGGACCTGGACGAAGAGTCGGGCGTGCGCGGCTTCGCGGACCGCGAGGAAGAGGCGGATGTCGTTTTCCGGCAGGCTGAGGCCCTCGCCGAACTTCGCCACGTTGGCCGGCAGCAGCGCCATTTCCAGATCGGCCAGGGGGACGCCGATGTCGGTGGAGCTGACCACCTCGCCGGAGAGGGCGCCGATCGCCTGGCCCAGCTGCATGCCGAAGATGGCACCGCCCATGTTCTGCAGCATCGAGGAGGCGCCGCCCATCATGGACTTCATCTCTTCGGGCATCTGTTCGGTCATGGCGGACGAAAGCGCATTGGCAATGCTGTTGGCGACGGGTTCGGTCAGCCGCTTCCAGGTGCCGAGGGTTTCCTCGACCCATTCGGCGCGGGACCAGGCCCGGCCGATCAGGCCGGTGGCCGGCAGCTCGGTGACCTGGTCCAGCCAGAGCTCGGCGAGCCGGAGCGCCTCGTCGATCTCGCGGGACTGGGCGGCGGTGACGGACGGGTCGGAGCCGCTGGCGGCCACCCGGCGGGCGTTGTCGTGTGCCAGCTGCCAGTTCACCGGCCCGTCGGAGGAGGCGCTCATCATGGCCTGCACCTGGGAGAACATCTGGGCCAGCAGGTTCGGGTCGTCCGGGAGCCCCGCGGCCTTGGCGAGCTCAGCCGGATCGATGTCCCCGATGCCCTTGCCGCTCATCAGGTTCTGCAGCATTTCTGCCAGCGGGTCCTTGGGTTCGTCGTCCCCGTTGGACGGATTGAGTGGGTTAGAGGTCATGATCCCGCCGATCGTCGGTGTGACTGGTGCTCAAGTTCACGCTACCCCTCCGCGTGAGCGGCTGTCGCCCGAAACCGGGCAACGTTCGCTGTCGGCAAAGAGCCCCGTCGGCGCCCGAGCGCGTAGTGTTGGGAGCTGGAATATTTGCAGGCTGCGGAGCCGGTTTCGGCCGCCGCCGCTGCGCCCTGGTCCCGGCCTCGAAAGTGGCCCCAGGCGCCGGCACGGAGAGGTCCTTCATTGACGTTTACCCAGGGCGGCCAGCCCCCCGGCGAATCCGCGCCCCGCGATTTTGGCAGCGACGGCGGCAGCCACCAAGACCCGGACGCCGCCCCCGGCAGTGCCTCCAATGGCGGCCCGGACCACGGCGGGCTCTGGTCCCGTCTCATTCCCGGGCGGGGAAAGAAGGGCAGGGGAACCGGGCCCCGAGGAACGAAGGGCGGCGGGGGAGACAACCGGTCCTCCGCCATGCTCGTCTCCGGCCTCCTGGCGCTGGGACTCGGCGTCGCCGCCATGAGCCTGCCCGTTCCCTACGTGATCGAATCTCCCGGCCCCACCTTCAATACGCTCGGTACGGACAACGGCAAGCCGGTCATCACCGTGTCCGGGCACGAGACCTTTCCGGCCAAGGGCAGCCTGGACCTCACCACCGTCTACGTCGACGGCGGCCCTAACGGGCCGGTCACCGCGTTCGAGGCCCTCAGCGCCTGGCTGAACGCCTCGAAGGCGGTGTACCCGGAGGAACTGATCTTCCCCAGCGGCGTCACGAAGGAACAATCGCAACAGGAAAGCGCCGTTGCGATGACGACGTCGCAGGAGAACGCCGTGGCCTCCGCCCTCAAGGAGCTGGCCATCCCGTTTGAGCAAAAGTTGCAGGTGGCCGGGATCCCGGATGACTCGGCGTCGAAAGGCAAAATCCAGGAAGGCGACGTGCTGGTCTCCATCGGCGGCAAACCGGTCACCGCCCTCAGCGTCGTGCAGGGCGAACTGGCCGCCGGCAACGGCAAACCCGTCGCGGTCGTCGTCGACCGGAACGGCAGCCAGCTGCCGTTCACGGTCACGCCGGGCAAGGCCCCGAACGGGCGCTACCTGCTCGGGGTCGTGCTGCAGTACAAATTCAAGTTTCCTTTTGACGTCAAAATCTCGCTGGACAAGGTCGGGGGCCCGAGCGCGGGCATGATGTTCGCCCTCGGCATCGTGGACACCGTGACGCCCGGCGACCTGACCGGCGGCAAGCACATCGCCGGCACCGGCACCATCACGCCCGACGGCGTCGTGGGCCCCATCGGCGGGATCGACCAGAAGATGGTCGGGGCAAGGTCCGGCGGGGCCACCCTGTTCCTCGCCCCGGCGGCCAACTGCGACGACGTCGTGGGCCATGTTCCCGCCGGACTTCAGGTCGTCAAGGTGGAGAGCCTTGCCGAGGCCCGGCACGCCGTCGAACTCGCCGCGTCGGGCGGCGACACATCGGGACTTCCGGCTTGCTCCAACAACTAGACTGACCCCGGAACTAAGCTCCCGTGCCACTCGTGGCACTAATGACGGCCGTTGCCGCCCCTGCCGGGGCGGCGCCGGCAGTCGCTAGACTGCAGCAACACTGCACACTTGCGCCCCAGACAACTAAACCAGCACTGACGACCAGCTATGAGGTACCGAGTTTGTCCCGACCCAGCACCGTCCCACCCGGAAGACCACAGCAGCGTAGAGGCGCCCTGACGCCTACTTTGATTGTTGTGGCCGTGATCGTGGTCGGCTTCATCTTCTTCGCCAACGTCTGGACGGACGTCCTCTGGTACCAGCAGCTGGGCTACTTCCAGGTCTTCCTGACGGAGAACCTGGCCCGGATCATCATCTTCCTCATCGGCTTCGCCTTGATGTTCGCCGCCGTGTACTTCGCGATCCGCATCGCTTACAACGCGCGCCCCGTCTACGCGCCGGACTCGGAAGTCCGGGACAACCTCAACCGCTACCAGGCCCAGCTTGAGCCGATCCGCCGCGTCGTCATGATAGGCCTGCCGGTCCTGTTCGGACTTTTCGCCGGCAGTGCGGCCGCCAGCCAGTGGCAGAAAGTGCTGCTGTTCCTGCACCAGCAGCCCTTCGGTCAGAACGATCCGCAGTTCAACCTGGACATCAGCTTCTACCTCATGACCCTGCCGTTCCTGGGCTTCGTCACCGGCTTCCTGATCAGCGTCGTCGTCGTGGCTGGAATCGCCGGCATCCTCACGCACTACCTTTACGGCAGCATCCGGCTGATGGAGCGCGGCATCTTCACCAGCCGCGCCGCCCAGATCCACCTGGCGGTCACGGGCGCGGTGTTCCTGCTGCTGCTCGGGGCGAACTTCTGGCTGGACCGGTACTCAACGGTGCTCAACAACGGCGGCCGCTGGGCCGGTGCGCTGTACACGGACGTGAACGCGGTCGTCCCGACCAAGTCCATCCTCGCCGTCGCGGCGGTGCTCGTGGCGGTCCTCTTCATCGTCGCCGCCGTGGTCGGCAAGTGGCGGCTGCCGGTGATCGGCACCGCCATGCTCGTCATCACGTCGATCCTGGCCGGCGGCGTCTACCCCTGGGTGATCCAGCAGTTCCAGGTCCGCCCCTCGGAGCAGACCCTGGAGAACCAATACATCAAGCGAAACATCGACATGACCCGCGCCGCTTACGGCCTGGATAAGGTCCAGGAGAAGCGTTACGACGCCACCACCAACGCCACCACCGGCGCCCTGGCCCCGGACGCCCAGACCACGGCCAACATCCGCCTGCTGGACCCGAACTTGATCTCGGACGCGTTCTCGCAGCTGGAGCAATACCGGCCGTACTACCAGTTCCCGAGCACCCTGAACGTGGACCGCTACGAGGTGAACGGCAAGATCCAGGACACCGTCATCGCCGTGCGCGAGCTGAATCCGGGTGGACTCGCCACCAACCAGCAGTCCTGGCTCAACCGGCACGTGGTCTACACCCACGGATACGGGGTGGTCGCGGCCAAGGGCAACAAGTTCACCGCGGACGGCAAGCCTGAATTCCTGCAGTCCGGCATCCCGTCCACCGGCGTGCTGGGGACCGACACCAGCTACCAGCCGCGGATCTACTTCGGCGAAAACTCGCCGGACTACTCGATCGTGGGCGCCCCCGACGGCGCTGCGCACCGCGAACAGGACCGCCCCGCGGCCAAGGAGGGCGACGCCGGGACGCAGTACACCTTTACCGGCAACGGCGGCCCTAACGTGGGGAACTTCTTCAACAAGATCCTCTACGCGATCAAGTTCCAGTCCTCGGATCTGCTGCTGTCTGACGGCGTCAACGCCGACTCTCAGATCCTCTACGACCGGAACCCGAAGGACCGCGTCGAAAAGGTTGCGCCGTACCTGACCGTCGACGGAAACGCCTACCCCGCCGTCGTCGACGGCCGCGTGAAGTGGATCGTGGACGGGTACACCACCAGCCCGTACTTCCCGTACTCGCAGCAGGAGCAACTTTCGGACGCCACCCGGGATTCGCAGACCTCGGCGGGCCGCACCGCCGCCCTGCCGAGCAGCTCTGTCAACTACATCCGCAACTCGGTCAAGGCCACCGTGGACGCGTATGACGGCTCTGTCACGCTGTACGCCTGGGATGACCAGGACCCGGTCCTGAAGGCCTGGCAGAATATCTTCCCCTCCTCTCTGAAGCCGTTCTCCGAGATGTCCGCGGCCCTGATGAGCCACGTCCGGTACCCGGAGGACCTGTTCAAGGTCCAGCGCGAGCTCCTCGGCCGCTACCACGTGACGGACCCGAACAACTTCTTCACGAACAACGACGCCTGGTCCGTGCCGAACGATCCGACCGTCAAGGACGAGGTCAAGCAGCCGCCGTACTACATGTCGCTGCAGATGCCCGACCAGGCGAAACCGGCCTTCCAGTTGACGTCCTCGTTCATCCCGCAGGTGGTCAACGGCAATGCCCGCAACGTGCTCTACGGCTTCCTCGCCGCGGACTCGGATGCGGGTAACCAGAAGGGCGTGAAGGCGGAGAGCTACGGCCAGCTCAGGCTGCTGCAAATTCCGCCGGAAGCCAACGTCCCCGGCCCCGGCCAGGCGCAGAACAAGTTCAACTCCGATCCCACCGTGTCGCAGGCCCTGAACCTGCTGCGCCAGGGCGCGTCGGCGGTGCTCAACGGCAACCTGCTGACGCTGCCGGTCGGCGGCGGCCTGCTCTACGTCCAGCCCGTCTACCTGAAGTCCACCGGCGAGACGTCCTACCCGACGCTGCAGCGCGTCCTGGTCGCGTTCGGTGACAAGATCGGCTTCGCGCCGACACTGGATGAGGCGTTGAACCAACTGTTCGGCGGCAGTTCGGGCGCCACCGCCGGCGACGCCGCGAACAACGGCCAGACGCCTGCCACCCCTGCCCCGGGAACCGCTCCGCCGGCTGCGGGCGGCACGGACGCGAAGGCGGAGCTGAAGGCGGCCCTGGACGACGCCATGGCAGCCATCAAAGCCGGCCAGGACGCCCTGGCCAAGAGCGACTTTGCGGGCTACGGCGACCAGCAGAAGAAGCTCGCCGCGGCCCTGCAGCGGGCCATCGACGCGCAAGGCAAGATCGGCGCGGCGACGCCGGCGCCGAGCGGCAGCGCTTCGCCGTCGGCCACTCCGTCGGCCACGCCGTCGCCGAGCCCGAGCAAGTAGGCGCCGGGCCGCCAGGTTGCTGACGGCCGAAGGCCGGATTCCCCGTTCCGTTGGAGCTGGGAATCCGGCCTTTTTGGTTCTCGTCATGCCAGGCCGAATGGCCCGGTGCGGGCTCCCTGGAAGGGCTCCGGCGGCGGGTGGGATGCACATCACGCCGTCCCGATTTGGCCTCCCGTTCACCGGCAGGTAAAGTTGTTCTTGCGACGCGGGGTGGAGCAGTTCGGTAGCTCGCTGGGCTCATAACCCAGAGGTCACAGGTTCAAATCCTGTCCCCGCAACTGAGAAGGAGTCCGGAACACTGAAAAGTGTTCCGGACTTCTTGCTTTAAGCCGCTCAGGTGCCCGGGTTCGGGGTTTTGGGGTTGTGGGACAAAACGTCGCAGTAGACGGTCCGGGGGGCACTTTGACACCGACACGCCGCGGGGGACCGGTCCCACGGGCCGGAAGTGGGCCCAAAGCCGCCCCGGACGGGGCGCCGCGCCGGTCGGCGTTTCCCCGGGGGCTGCGGAAGCAACCCAGTAGCCGCTCGAGGACCGCGGGGCCGGCCCGTGGTCGGGGCGGCAGCCAAAGTAGGGTAGTGTTGATCAAGCGACGCGGGGTGGAGCAGTTCGGTAGCTCGCTGGGCTCATAACCCAGAGGTCACAGGTTCAAATCCTGTCCCCGCAACCAATGGCAGTGCATCGCAGTAAAGCAAAGGCCCGGATCACCAGATCCGGGCCTTTGCTGTTTCCTACCCGTCCTTGAGCCGCTGGTAAGTCTCCAGTGCCCTCGCCCGCGACTCGGGGAGCCCCACGATCGGCCCCGGGTAGGCCGGCGCGCCGCCGTCGGCTTTCCACGGTTCGTGCACCGCCTTCTCGTCCAGCCCGGCAAGTTCCGGAACAAATTCGCGCAGGTAGCGGCCGGCGGCGTCGAACTTCTTGCTCTGCGTGACCGGGTTGAAGATGCGGAAGTACGGGGAGGCGTCCGCTCCCGAACCAGCCACCCATTGCCAGTTGGCCGGGTTGCTCGCGGCATCGGCGTCCACCAGCGTGTCCCAGAACCACGCCTCCCCGAGCCGCCAGTCCGCCAGCAGGTTCTTGACCAGGAACGACGCCGCCGCCATCCGGACGCGGTTGTGCATCCAGCCGGTCTGCCACAGCTGGCGCATGCCGGCGTCCACCAGCGGATAGCCGGTGCGGCCCTGCTGCCAGGCCTGCAGCTCGGCGTCCGATGGCGTCTGCCACGCAAAACGGTCAAATTCCGGTCGGTAATTGCGGCTGGCCAGCTGCGGATTCTCGTACAGCAGCTGCCAGCAGAATTCCCGCCAGCCGAGCTCGGAACGGAAGATCCCGACGTCGGCCGGCGCGCCGTGCGGGAAGCGTTCACGCAGCGCATGCCAGACCCGGAAGGGGCTGATCTCGCCGAACCGCAGGTGCGGTGAGAGCCGGCTGGTGCCCTCAACGCCGGGGACATCCCTGCCGGTGCCGTACTCGGCCGCCGGGCCATCCAGGAAGTCGTCCAGCCGGCGGTGCGCGCCGGCCTCGCCCGGGGTCCAGTCCGCGGCGAGCCCCGCACTCCAGTCCGGGCGGCGGGGGAGTAGCCGCCAGTCCTCCAGCGCTTCGCTGCCGGGCAGTTCGCCGGGGCCGTTCCGCGCGGGCTCCGGCAGTCGCCCCGGCGCCTCCAGCGGCAGCCGGGGCTCCGGCGCGTCCAGGCAGGCCTTCCAGAACGGGGTGAAGACCTTGTACGGGCCCCCGGAGCCGGTCCGCACCGTCCAAGGCTCAAATATGAGGCTGGCTTGGAAGCTTGCGGCGGTGATCTCCTGCCGCGAAGCCCATTCCTTGAGGCCCGCGTCCACGGCGCGTTCCGGGCCGCCGTAACGCCGGTTCCAGAGCAGGCGCGTGGCGCCGGTTTCTTCGGCCAGTTGGCGGATGACACGATCGGCCGGGCCGCGCCGGAGCAGCAGGCGGGACCCGGCGGCTTCAAGGTCCGCGGCGAGTGAGGCGAGCGAGTGGTGCAGCCACCACTTTGCAGCCCCGCCGAGGGGCCGCACCCCGGGTGAGACCTCGTCCAGGACGTAGGCCACCGTCAGCGGGCCGCCCAGTGCCGCCGCTTCCGCCAGCGCGGGGTTGTCGTCGAGGCGGAGGTCATCGCGGAGCCAGACAAGGGTTGCAGACATGGCTCCACGCTACTGGATTACAGCAGAGGCCGGGCCCGTGTGGGGCCCGGCCTCGGTGACTCTCCAGACGCCGACGCCGACGGCGGCCGGCGGCTTCTCGCCGCTGGCCGCCGTCGCGCGAGCGGACTAGAGCTTGTCGAAGTCGGCTTCGTCCACCGTCGTGCCAGCGCCCGCGCTTGAGCCGTTGCCGGCGCCGAGGGCCGGGGTGCTGCCGCCGGACTTCAGCGCGGCCAGGCGCGCCTCGATTTCGGTCTGCTCGCCGAGGTCCTCGAGCGAGTTGAACTGGGCGTCCAGGCTGGAGGCCCCAAGTTCCTGCTGGCCGCGGACCTTGGCTTCTTCGCGGCGGATCTTCTCTTCGAAGCGGCCCACCTCGGAGGTCGGATCCATGATGTCGATGCTCTTCAGGGCATCATGGACCTGGGTCTGCGCGGCAGCCGTCTTGGAGCGTGCCACGAGTTCGTTGCGCTTGCTGGTGAGCTCGTTGAGCTTGACCTTCATCTGGTTCAGGCCCTGCTTGAGCTTGTCCACCACGTCGCTCTGGGAGGCAATGTTGGGCTCGGCCGACTTAGCCTCGTTCTCCGACGAGATCTGTCGTTGCAGCGCCACCTTGGCGAGGTTGTCGAACTTCTCCGCGTCCGCGGAATCGCCCTTGGCCCGGTACTCGTCGGCCTTACGGGAGGCGGCCAGGGCCTTGTTGCCCCAGTCCTGGGCGTTCTTGATGTCTTCGTTGTAGTCGTCCTGGAGCATGCGCAGGTTGCCGATGGTCTGGGCCACCGCCGATTCCGCCTCGGCGATGTTGTTCGTGTAATCACGGACCATCTGGTCCAGCATCTTCTGCGGATCCTCGGCCTGGTCCAGCAAGGAATTGATGTTCGCCTTCGCCAGCTGAGCCATACGGCCGAAAATGGACTGCTTAACCATGGTGTTGCCTTTCGTCCTATCCAGTGGTGGCCACCGAATTCGGTGAACAGTGAATGTACCGCTTCTACCCGCCGGCTGGAACGAGTCCGCCGGCGCCTAGTCTGTAACCGGCCGCTAGAAACTCCCGGAGTCCCCGCCGCCGAAATCTCCGCCGCCGCCCCAGCCGCCGCCCGCGTCGCCGCCACCGCCCCAGCCGCCGCCGGAATCGCCGCCGCCCCAGCCCCCTCCGCCGCCCCAGCCGCCGCCGCCACCTCCGCCATGCAGGATTGAGTTGATCAGGATGCCGCCGAGGATGGCGCCGCCGAGGCCGCCTCCGCCGCCTCCGCCGCCGAACATCCCGCCGCGGCCATAGCCCTGGTTCGCGAAGCCGCCGAACTGATCCACATCGGCCTGGGCCTGCTGCGCGGCCTGGGCAGCGAGGGAGTGGGCCTGCTGGGCATACTGCAGGGCGGTGACCGGGTCGGTGCGGGAGATGGACAGGGCGTAGTCGAGGTTGCGCTGCGCCTCGGCCAGCCGGGTCCGGGCCTCGGTGCCCACGCCGCCGCGGCGCGCCGTGATGTAGTCCGAGGTGGCGCTGATCTGGGCCTGGGCGGACATGATGCTCTGCTGCAGGGAGGCCTGCGCGCGGCGTGCCTGTTCCTGCTGGTCGCGGATGCCGGTGAGGGCCGCGTCGAGGGACTGGTGGGCGGTTTCCACGCGCGCCAAGGTGGCGATGGGGTCGATCTTGCCGCCCTGGATTTCGGCTTTGACCTGGGCCAGCGCGGCCTCCACTCCGGCGACCGGTCCGGCCAGTTCCGGGTGCGCCCCCGCTTGGATCATGGCCCGGGCCTGGGCGAGGTCCTGGGAGGTGTCCACGACGGCGGACTCCAGCCCGTTGCGGGCCTCGTCAAGGCTGCCGGCGACCTTGGTGATGGCTCCGAGCAGTACGTTGGTCTGGTGCAGGCTCTCCTCGGCGGCCCGGACGGCGACGGCGGCGAGGCTGCCCTCGCCGGCGGAGAGCTTCTCCTGGGCCGTGGCGGAGGCGTTCTGCACGAAGGCCAGCCGCTCCTTGGCCTGGCTGATGTTGTCCGCGACGTGGGTCAGCGCGCTCTCCGCGTACTTTGCCCGGAGCTCGGTGAGGGATTGCTCGGCCGCAGCAATCTTGTCCTCGGCGTCCTTGGCGCCGGTGCCGACGGCAGCCAGCGCCTCAGGGGCGTTCTTCTCCAGCTCCCGCAGCGAATCGAAATCCGCTTTCTGTTCCTTAAGGGAGGCCAGTGCCGCCTCGGAACGGCGGATGATTTCCCCGAGCCAGGTCCGCTGCTGCTCCTCGGTGTCAGGGATGTGGTCGTCGAGCTGCTGCTGCAGCTTGAACGACTCGGACATGTGGGCCTTGGCGTCCTGCAGCGCCTTCGTGAAGTTTCCGACGGCGGCATCGCCGTACTGTGCCTGGGCGAAGCCAAGTTCCTGCTCGCTGGACTTAATGGCGTCGTCCGCCTCGATCAGCAGCGAACCGCTCTTACGGCGCAAGTCCGCCACGCTGAGCCCGGCCAGCGGGTCCAGTTCGGCACCCTGCGGGCCGTAACCGGCCTTGGTGGCCGCCGCACCCTTCTTCCGCCGGTTGCGCAGATAGAGGTAGGTACCGGCGCCCCCGACTGCGACCACACCGACGCCGACGAGGACGCCGCTCCCGGAGCCGGACGGTACCGTCCCGCTGCCGCCGCCTGCGGCGTCGCCGACCGCCGCGGCGGTGTCGATCGCGGCCTGGGCATAATCCTTCTTGCCGCCGGCCAGATTGGCTACGACTGCATTCTGGGTAATATTCGATTTTTTCGCATAAATCGCGCTGCCGGTGCTCGGCGCAAAGTAGTACTGGCCGGCAGTGGAGATGGCGAGCAGCACATCCGCGTTGCCCATGCCCTTCTTCTTGGCTACGGCCTCGCCCCACGCCGTTGCATTCGCGGGGTTCTCGAAGGAGCTCACGGTCACGACATAGAGGTTGTACTTGTGATCCTTCAGAAGCTGCTGGATGGCGTCCTGGACTTCGGCCTTGCGGCTGCCGAGGACATTTGCGCTGTCCACGACGTTTTGTCCGGACGGAATGGTCACCGGATCTTCGGCGAGCGCGGGAGCGGCGGGGAGGGCCAGCAGTCCGGCGACGCCGACAACGGCGAGGAATCGTTTCATCATTGACCGCATGTGCAAACCCTTCAGCACTTCTGTGACCGGATCGGGCCGATCCGGTCCACTCAGAACACCACAGCGCCCCCGCGCAGGTGCAAAGCCGCAGGTCGCTGTGGCAATTCCATTTGATTCTATGGTGCACCCCGGTGACCGTCCACCACTGGGAATATGCCACCAGCGAAACGCGCTGAAGCCTCCGGGACGGCCATCTACGGGCCATCAACGGACGCCAAGGCGTTCAGGAACCTCCCAGCAAATGTTCGCTCTTGTATCAGCCTGGGCGACCATAGTTAACTGCAGACGAGGATGAAAGGAAGTCCCATGACTGAGAACCCAACGCAGGGCGCGTCACCGGATCCATCAACGAGCAACCGGGAACCGCTTGAGCCGGGCCAGGCCGCTGCCGGGGCTCCGCAGTCCGCAGCGGCGGAGGACTCAGGGGTGGAAGGCTCAGCGCAGGACAACCCCACCATGCGGCTGGACCAGCCGGCCGATGATGCCCCTCGGCCCGTGTATCCGCAGCGCCAGCCGGCCTATGGCCAGCATGCCGCGCCCGATACCCAGCAGTTCGGTGCGCCGTCGTCGCAGTCCAACGGGCAGCCGGTCCAGGGCCACGCTCCGGCGCAGCCCGCCGCGCCTAACACCGGACAGTACGCGCAGGGCCCCGGCCCCTACGCCGGATACGGCAACCAGCCGCCGGCGGCCCACAACGGCCCCTACAACCACCAGGGCAACGCTCCGAAGCGCAAGGCGGCCTTTGGCGTCCCCACGCTCGTTGCCAGCATCCTGGCCGCCGGCCTCGTCGGCGGCGGCGTCGTGGCGGGTAGCAACGCCTTGATCGGCAGCCGTCCGCTCGCTTCCACCAGCAGCGCGGCCCAGTCCGGCACCGTAATCGTGAACAACCAGGACTCCGTCAACGCCATTACGGCCGCCGCGGTGAAGGCCTCGCCAAGCGTCGTGACCATTAAGGCCACGAGCGGCAGCGACGGCGGGACCGGGTCCGGCATCATCCTCGATGGCGACGGCCACGTCCTCACCAACACCCACGTCGTTACCCTGGACGGCAAGACGTCCAAGGCCGCGCTGGAAGTCCGCACGAGTGACGGCAGGGTCTTCAGCGCGACCGTCGTCGGCACGGACCCCCTCTCTGACCTGGCCGTTATCAAGATCAACAACCCCGCGGGACTGGTCGCCGCCAGCCTGGGCGACTCGGACAAGCTCAACGTCGGGGACACCGCCATCGCGATCGGTTCCCCGCTGGGCCTGACCGGGACCGTCACCGACGGCATCGTCTCCACGCTCAACCGCACCATCAGCGTGGCGTCCTCGGCCGCGCCCAAGGACGGTTCCGACAACTCCCAGGGCGGCAACCAGGGGTTCCAGTTCGCGCCTCCCGGCGGCGGGCAGGCACCGAGCACCGCCAACCAGGGCAGCATTTCGATTAACGTGATCCAGACCGACGCGGCCATTAACCCGGGCAACTCCGGCGGCGCCCTGGTCAACAGCAAGGGTGAGGTTATCGGCGTCAACGTCGCTATCGCCTCCGCCGGCGGTGACTCGAGCGGCAGCAGCAGTAGCGGCAACATCGGCGTCGGTTTCAGTATCCCGATCAACCACGCCAAGCGGGTGGCCCAGGAGATCATCAGCAGCGGCAAGGCCACCCACGGCCAGTTCGGGGTGAGCGTCAAGCCGAAGGCGGGCACCTCATCCTCCGGCTTCTCGGTGGGCGCCGACGTGGCCACGGTCGAGTCCGGTTCGGCGGCCGATAAGGCCGGGATCAAGGTGGGCGACGTCATCACGAAGTTCCAGGACCTGACCATCAGCGATCCGAACCAGCTGACGGCCGCCGTGCGCGAACAGGCCGCCGGCGCGACCGTGAAGGTGACCGTTCTCCGGGGCGGCCAGGCGAAGGAACTGGACGTGACCCTCGGGGCTGCCGCCGACCAGTAGGAAACGCGAGAGGAAGTCGCCGGGCGCGGCAGCGCACCTGGCCCGCGACGCCGGCTGGCACCTTGGGGGTGCCAGCCGGCAGTCCTACTTCCGAGGCCTTTTTCCGCGGCCGCGCCGCGCCCGCGCTATATGGTTAGCTAGGAGCAGCCCGGCACTTCCGGGCGTTCCTTGGCCACGACCCGCCCGGCTGGCTGCCCACCCGCATGGAAGGCTGCTGTTACACAGTGGAAGAGACTCTGAAGATCATCGTGCTGGTCAAGCACGTACCCGACGCGCAGTTCGACCGCCACCTCAGCGGCGGGGACAAGACGACGGACCGGTCCGAAAGCATCCTCTCGGAGCTGGACGAATACGCCCTCGAAGCCGCGCTGCAGCTGATCGAGGCCCGCGGCGGCGAGGCCGCCGGCAACAAGGTCATCGCCCTGAGCATGGGCCCGGCCGGCGCCGTCAATGCCGTCAAGAAATCGCTGCAGATCGGTGCCACCGAAGGCGTCCACCTCAGCGATGACGCGCTGGCCGGCTCCGACGCCGCCGCCACCTCCCTCGCGCTGGCCGCCGCGATCCGGCACCTTGGCGCCGACGCCCCCGTTGACCTGGTCCTGACCGGCATGGCCTCCACCGAAGGCGAGACCTCCCTGGTCCCGGCCCAGCTTGCCGAGCGGCTGGGCCTGCCGCAGGTGACCTTCGCGTCTTCGCTCGAACTCGACGGCGGCAAGCTCACCGCCCGCCGTGACGGGGACTCGCACGCGGACACCGTCGAAGCCACGCTGCCGGCCCTCGTCTCCGTCACCGACCAGATCAACGACCCCCGCTACCCGAATTTCAAGGGCATCATGGCGGCGAAAAAGAAGTCCATCACCACCTTGACGCTCGCGGACATCGGCGTCGACCCCGGCCTGGTGGGGCTGGCCGGGTCCTGGACCGCGGTCGAGACCGCCGAGGCGCGCCCGCCGCGGACCGCCGGCACCATCATCACCGACGAAGGCGACGCCGGCATCAAGCTGGTCGAGTTCCTGGCCGCCCAGAAGCTGCTCTAAGGGGAGTTCCAGACATGGCAAAAGTACTTGTATTCATCGACACCCCCGGCCCGGCGCTGAAGAAGTCCAGCCTCGAGCTGCTCACCATTGCCCGCTCGCTGGGCGAACCGGCGGTGGCCTTCAACGGCGAACTGCACGACGACGTCGCAGCAGCGTTGGGAGAATACGGCGCCCAGGCCCTCTACCGGCCTTCCGCGAACGATCTGGACGACTACCTCGTCGGCCCCAAGGCCTCCTACCTGGCCGCCGCCGTGCAGAGCTCCGGCGCCACCATCGTGCTGGCCGAGAACTCCGCTGAGGGCAAGGAAATCGCGGCCCGGCTGGGTATCAAGCTGGGCGCCGGCGTGATCACCGACGTCGTCGCCGTGGACCCCGACGGCACCGCACACAAGTCGGTCCTCGCCGGCTCGTATATGACCACGGCCAGGGCCACCACGCCGGTAGCCGTGCTCACCGTCAAGGCCAACAGCATCACCCCGGAACCGGCCACCACCGGCACGGCACCGCAGGCCGCCACCATCGAGGTGCCGGAGACGGCCAACGCCGCTTCGGCCCGGATCACCGCCCGCAATGAGAAGACCGCCAGCGGACGCCCCGAGCTCTCCGAGGCCCGCATCGTGGTGGCCGGCGGCCGCGGCGTGGACGGGGACTTCGGGCCCCTCGAGGACCTCGCGGACGCCCTCGGCGCGGCCATCGGGGCCTCCCGTGCCGCCACGGATGCGGGCTGGATCGGCCACGATGCGCAGATCGGCCAGACCGGCAAGACCGTCTCCCCGCAGCTCTACATTTCGGCCGGCATTTCCGGTGCCATCCAGCAAAAGGCCGGCATGCAGACCGCCAAGGTGATCGTGGCGGTGAACAAGGACGCCGAGTCGCCGGTCTTCGAGATCGCCGACTTCGGCATTGTCGGCGACCTCTTCCGGGTACTGCCGCAGGCGACCGAAGAAATCAAGAAGCGCAAGGCTGACCGGTGAGCATCAACGCCCCCGCGGCACACGGCCCGCTGGATCCGGAGCACACCCGGATCGAGCGGGTGCTTTGTTTCGCCGCGCACCCGGATGACATCGATTTCGGCGCCGCCGGCACCATCGCCGCGTGGACCGCCGCCGGGATCCAGGTCAGCTACTGCATCATGACCGACGGCGACGCCGGAGGCTTCGACCCGGAACAGCGCGACGAAATCGTCCGGCTGAGGATCGAGGAGCAGCAGCGCGCCGCCGCGCTCGTCGGGGTCACCGACATCCACTACCTGCACCAGCGCGACGGCTACCTCGAAGCGTCGCACGAGGTCATCCGCGAAGTGGTGCGCCTGATCCGCCAGATCCGTCCCGACGTCGTGCTCGCCATGCACCCGGAACGCAACTGGGACCGGATCCAGAAGAGCCACCCGGACCACCTGGCGGTGGGGGAGGCGGTGACCAGGGCGGTGTACCCGGCGCTGGAAAACCCGTTCGCCTACCCGGAGCTGGCCGCCGCCGGGCTGGAAGCCTACAAGCTGCCCTGGCTCTGGCTCTTCGCCGGCCCGGAGGACCGGGAAAACCACTTCGTCGACATCACCGCGCATGTCGATGACAAGCTGGCGGCCATCCACATCCACGTCAGCCAACACCCCGACGTCGCGGCCATGGACCGCACCGTCCGCGGACTCCTGCTGGACACCGCGCAACGCGGCGGACTTGCCCCCGGCCGCAGCGCCGAAGCGTTCCACGTGGTTACCGTGAACGGCCGGGACACCATCGCCGGCTTCTAGGGTTTGCCCCCGGGTGACCTCTGCCATATGCTTGCTCTGTTTAAATCATATTTATTGATGGAAGGCAGACTTTAATGGCGAAGACTGCGCAGCACCCCGTCCTGGTCATCATGGGCGTTTCGGGCTCGGGCAAATCCACCGTCGCGGGCCTGCTGGCCGGGCGGCTCGGCTGGGACCTCGCGGAAGGCGACGACCTGCACCCTGCCGCCAACGTGGCCAAGATGCATGCCGGACAGCCGCTGACGGACGAAGACCGCTGGCCCTGGCTGGAGACCATCGCCGCCTGGATCAGGGCGCACACGGCCGCCGGGACACCCGGCGTCGTGACCTGCTCCGCCCTGAAGAAGCGGTACCGCGACGTGCTGCGGGCGGAGGGCGTGGTCTTTGTCTTCCTCGAAGGCAGCAGGGACCGGATCTCGGACCGGCTCGCCTCGCGCCATGGGCACTTCATGCCGCCGGCCCTGCTGGAATCCCAGTTCGACGCCCTCGAAGCCCCCACTGAGGACGAAAACTGCATCACCCTGTGCGTCGGCGCCACCCCTGCCGAAGAGGCCCAGGAAATCATCGACCGGCTTCAACTCGACGCCGCCAGTCACTAATCGCGCAGCGGTCACCACCGCTGTATTCCAGCTAGGAACACGTTTTGAAATCACTCGCAGTACTGCAGCTTCCGGCTGCCGTCGAGGCCTGGACCGGCCATGACACCCAACTCCTGGTGGTCGCCGCCCTCGGCATCGCACTGATCGTGGTGCTGATCGCCAAGTTCAAGCTCCACCCCTTCCTCGCCCTCGTGCTCGGCTCGGCATTCGTCGGCCTGGCCTCGGGCGTGGAACTGGCCAAGATCATCAGCAACTTCGAGGACGGGGTCGGCGGCGTCCTGAAGGAAGTCGGCTTGCTGATTGCCCTCGGCGCCATGCTGGGCAAGCTCCTGGCGGACTCCGGCGGGGCCAACCGGGTGGTGGACACGCTGCTCGCCAAGGCAAGCGGCAACCGGGTGGTCTGGTCCATCACGCTGGTCGCGGTGATCATCGGCCTGCCGATGTTCTTCGAGATCGGCCTGGTGTTGCTGCTCCCGGTGATCGTCCTGGTCACCCAACGCTCCAAGATGCCGCTGATGCGCATCGCCATCCCCGCCCTGGCCGGGCTGTCCGTGCTGCACGGCCTGGTGCCGCCGCACCCGGGCCCCCTGATCGCGATCAGCGCGGTGAAGGCCGAACTCGGCACCACCCTCGCGCTCGGCATCCTGGTTGCCATCCCCACTGTCATCATCTGCGGGCCGCTGTTTGCCCGGCTCGCCGCCAGGTGGGTTCCCGTGGGCGCCCCCGCCGTCGCTGGCGGCATCGACACCGAGCACGGCGCGGACCTCGAGGGTGTCAAGCGCCAGCCCAGCTTCCTGGTCACGCTGCTGACCATCATCTTCCCGGTGGTGCTGATGCTGCTCAAGGCCGTGGTGGACATCGTCTGGCCGAACGCCGCGACGGCGCCGTGGATCCGGGTCTTCTTCGACTTCGTCGGCCAGCCGCTCGTGGCGATGACCCTGGCCGTTCTCCTCGCCATCGTCACCTTCGGCTACGCCGTGGGGTTCACCGGTAACAAGATCACCTCGAAGATCGGCGCGAGCCTCGGCCCGATCGCCGCGATCCTGCTGATCGTGGGCGCCGGCGGCGGCTTCAAGCAGACCCTGATCGGCGCCGGCGTCGGCGATGCCGTCAAGAAATGGGCCGAGGGCGCCAACATGTCCGTGCTGTTCCTCGGGTTCCTGGTAGCCGTGGCGCTGCGCCTGGCGACCGGTTCCGCCACCGTGGCCACCGTGACGGCGGCCGGCATAGTCGCGCCCCTGGCCAGCTCGCTCTCGCCGACCCACGCGGCCTTGCTGGCCCTTGCCATCGGCGCCGGATCGCTCTTCCTCTCGCACGTGAACGACGCCGGCTTCTGGCTGGTCAAGGAGTTGTTCGGCCTGACCGTCGGCCAGACCTTCAAGACCTGGTCGGTCATGGAAACGCTGATCTCCGTGGTCGGGTTCGCCTTCGTGATGCTGCTCTCGCTGGTCATCTAGCCCGGCACAACAAAAGCCGCGCAGGCCCCCTGGAATCGGGGCCGGCGCGGCTTTTATTGATTTCAGATCCTAGGCTCCCAGCGGGGCGGCGGCCACGGTCGGCATGGTGGGCGTCTTCGATCCGCCCGTCGGTTCCACCGTGATGCCCAGGGCGGCGGCGGCACCGATGCCCGTGACGACGGCCGGCTTGGACAGCGCTTCGGCGTCCATCAGGCCCTTGGAAACCGGGGCGGAGCCGTCTTTGGGGATCAGCCACATCTGGTAGACCTTGCCGGCGGGCGGGGCCGGGACACCGTTCATCTTCACGACCACGGCGTCCTTTGAGGACGAGAGGGTCAGCGAGGCCGTGCCGCCGCCGATCACGTCGATCGTCGCCTTGCGCACGTCGCTGGCCTGGAGCACCTGGTTGAGGGGATCGTTCTGGTTGGCGACGTAGGCGCCTACCCCGACCCCGCCGACGGCGATGGCGGCCGCCGCCGCGACGCCGATCAGCCAGTTGCGCATGCCCTGCGGCCGGCGACGTTCGTCCCGGCGCTGGCGGGCGGCGCTGAGTTCGTCGGCAACCGGAAGATCGGCGGCGTGTTCGTGGACCGGCCGGGGCACTACCGGCGGAGCGGACGGCGCGTCGGTGCCGGGTCCGGCCTGTTGCGCCGGCAGGGCCGCGACGATCCGGTCGAAGAGCCCGGCGGGCGGCTCCTCCTCCGCGCCGAAGCTCATGGCCAGGGTTTCGTGGGCCTGGCGGACGCGTTCCTCGAATTCGGCGCGTTCGGCCGGCGGGGCGTCCGCGATATGGCGTTCGACGGCGGTGCGCTCAGCGTCGTCGAGGGCATGCAGCGCATAGACCTCGGCGAGGTCGATGGCGCGGCCGGAGCTGAGGTCCCCGGCGATGTCGGCGGAAAAACCGCCGGGCGTGCGGCCGCTGTTCTGTGGATTCATGTCGTTCATCTCAACTCACCCCCAGGCAGGTTTTCAGGCGGATCAGTCCGTCGCGGATGCGGGACTTGATGGTGGGAACGGCCGCGTTGAGCCGCTCGGCGACTTCCCGGTAGGTGAGGCCGCCGTAGTAGGCGAGCCGCACGGATTCCTGCTGCGTATCGGTCAGCGTGTCCAGGCAGCGGACCACCGCTTCAGCCTCGAGCCGGCTGCCGACCTCATCGGAGACGGAGTCATGGTCGATCTCCTGGCTGCTGGCGCCGTACCTGGCCTCCCGGTCCGTGGCGGACTGCGATGAACGGACCTTGTCCACGGCCCGGCGGTGGGAAATCGTCATCAGCCACGCGAGCGGGCTGCCGGCGTCGGCGTTGAACTTCGCCGCGTTCTGCCAGACCTGGAGGAAGACCTCCTGGGTGGTGTCTTCGCTGAGCTCGGCGTCGATCAGGACCCGTCGCGCCATGCCGAAGACGCGGCGCGAGGTGAGCTGGTAAAACTCGGCGAAGGCGGCCTGGTCCCCGTTGGCGATCTGTCCCAGCAGCGCTCCCAGTCGGCGGTTCACGTCGGCTGGGGCAGCGGGGGGAGCGGCGGCCTCGGGGTTCGGGGCATTCGGAGTTTCCATCACCTTCAAGCATAAGGTGCCAGCCGCGGATCGGGGGCCAGGACGGGCGTCAACGCCGCCGTGGTTGCCCGCAGCCCATGGGGCCGGGCGTCTATCCACCTGCATTGTGCTCACCTGCCGCTCCTCGCTCCTCTCGACGTTCGCCGTGGATGGCTTCTCAAAAGGGGATTCGTCGCGGCGGGTTCGAAGGATGGGTCGGATTTCGAGCAGGCCGCCGCTCCTTGCCGCGGCCGCCGCGGCGGTACGCTGCTGCTACAGTTTCGCGCCCGCGAAGCCTTGCTGGCGCCAGGCTTCGTAGACGGCGATCGACGCCGCGTTGGCCAGGTTCAGGGAGCGCAGCGCCGGTAGCATCGGAAGCCGGACCCGGGACGTCACGTGGGGGTCGTGCTTCAGTTCCTCGGAGAGCCCTACGGATTCGCGGCCGAACATCAGCACATCGCCGGGACGGTAGCTGATGTCGGTGTAGGACGTGTCGCCGTCGGACGTAAACGCGAAGACCCGCTCCGGCGCCAGTGCCGCCCACGCGGCGTCGATGTCCGGGTGCACGGTGACGACGGCGAGGTCGTGGTAGTCCAGCCCGGCGCGGCGGAGCTTGGCGTCGGAAAAATCAAAACCCAGCGGCTCCACGAGGTGAAGTTCGGCCCCCGTGATGGCGGCCAGCCGGATGGCGTTGCCGGTATTGCCGGGGATTTCTGGGCTGTGGAAGAGGATGCGGAACACGCTCCCATCCTAGCGAGCCGCCGGGGCCGCTAGTGCATGCCGCGCAGCAGGCGGGCGAGCACCGGAACGTTGACCGTGTTCGGGGCCGGTCCCGAGCCGAGGAACTGTTTGAGGCCGCGGGCCAGCCCGGCGGCGTTGACCAGCTGCACGGTTTCATGGCTGTCGCCCCGGTCCCGGGAGCGGCCGTGCCGGTCGATCACCGGTTCGTGCAGGTTGCCGTCGGTGCTGTGGACCACCGTCCAGCCGGTGACGTTCAGCTCCGGGAAGATGTCCTGCATCCGGCGCACCACGTGGGCCAGCTGCGGTGGTGCCACGGAGCGTCCGCCGTGGTTCAGGGTGCTGCCGTTCCAAGCGTAGGCGCCCGGCGGCAGGAGCATTGATCCGATGATCGCCAGCCGGTAGCCGGAAAGCAGCACGTGGTCGATGTGGCTGTTGTCCGCGGGGGACTGCAGGCCGTTGACCAGGCGGGCGGCCGGAATGGCCGGCAGGATCTGCCGAGTGATCAGCTGCACCGTCCGCATCTCGCGCTGGATGCGGGCCTCCGCTCCGAAAATTCCACGCCGTCGGGGCATGCCGTGGACCTGTTGCCGGGCCACGGACGCGGGGATCAGCGGCACCTCGCCGCTCGCGGCGACCTCCTCGAAGGACGGCACGTAGACCGGGGCGTCCCCGGCGGTGTTCCGGGGCGTGTTGGGACGGCGGACATGCGCGGATGCCCTGCTGCCCGCGGCGGGCGCATCGAAGTGCGCCTCCTCCTCGGCCGGGGCCGTGCGGCTGGAGAAGGCGGTGCCGCTGCCGTAGGAGCGGTCGTAGTCGGCGCGGCGTTTGGCGTCGATCAGGGTCTCGTAGGCGAGGGTCACGCGGCGGAAGGTCGCCGCATCACCCCCGTGGTCGGGGTGGGCCGTGCGGGCGGCCCTGCGGTAGGCCACCTTGATGTCCTTGTCCGTCGCCGTCACGGGGATCCTCAGGACCTGGTAGTGCGAGCTGTTGCCCGGCGTCAAGCAAGATTCCTTTGCGTCGATGGAGCCGGTGCGGCCGGGACCTCCGGCGTCGCCAGTTTAACCGGCTGGTTCAACCCCTTAGGGGAATAACGTGCGCGCGGCCGTGGATCGTTCCCGGCGGCTGGCATAATTCAGCCCATGAAGATCGCCCTGGCTGTTAATCCCAGCGCCTCCTTTGGCCGCGGGCAGCCTGCCGGCCGGGAAGCCGCCGAGTGCTTCCGCGCTGCCGGGGCGGACGTCCGGCTGCTGTGCGAGGACAGCTACGAGTCGCTGTCCCGGGCCGTGGACAAGGCGCTGGTCGATGGGGTGGATGCGCTGGTCGTGGTGGGCGGCGACGGCATGGTGCACCTGGCCGTCAACGCGCTCGCTGGGTCGGGCCGCGCGTTCGGTGAGACCCCGCTGGGCATCATTCCGAGCGGGACGGGGAACGATATGGCGCGCGCGCTCGGCCTGCCGCGGCACGACATCCCGGCGGCCGCCGCCCGGATCCTCGCGGCGCTGCCGTCGGGCGGCCGGATGATCGACGCCGGCCGGGTGCGCTCGGGCGGCAGGACGCACTGGTTTGCTGGTGTGGTCTCGGCAGGTTTTGACGCCGCGGTCAACGAGCGCGCCAACGCGTGGCGAAGGCCTCGCGGGATGGCCCGGTACAACCTGGCGATGTTGCGCGAACTGGCCACCTTCGGCGCCATCGAGTATACGGTGACGGCGGACGGCGAACGCTGGCAGCAGGGGGCCATGCTGATTTCGGTGGCCAACGGGCAGTCGATCGGCGGCGGCATGAAGGTGGTGCCCGACGCCGTGCTCGACGACGGGTATTTGGACCTGTTCATCGTCCGGCCGCTGTCCCGGCTCCGTTTCCTCGCGGTCTTCCCCAAGGTGTTTTCGGGCCGGCATGTGGGCCACCCGGCCGTTGAGATCCGCCGGGTCCGTCAAGTGGAGCTTGAGGCCGAGGGCGTCGTCGCGTACGCGGACGGCGAACGGATCGGGCCGCTGCCGCTGACCATCGACGTGGTCCCCGGGGCGCTCCGGGTCCTGACGTAGGCGCAGTCCTGCTGGCGTGCGGCCGACGGCGGACGGATCCGCTGAAGCGGTCCGTCCGACGGCGGCAGCCGCCGCTACCGGGCCCTTGCGGGGGAGAGCCGGTTCAGGGCCAGCGCCGCGACCAGCAGGCCGAAGTCGCGCAGCGCCACGTCGAAGAAGCTGCCCAGGACCAGCAGGTTGATGATGATGCCGAGCAGCCACACGGCGACCAGCAGTGATCCGAAGCGCGGCCGGAACGCCACCGCGAGGCCGGCGATGATTTCCACGACGCCGACGATATACATGAAGCTCTGCGCCGGCAGCGGGACCACCGAGGTGGCGGCCGGGGCGAGATACATCGTCCAGTGGGTCAGCAGGTTGGTGAACTTGTCTAGGCCAAAAATGATCGGCGCCACCGTGAAGACCGTACGCAGCAGCAGGAAAGCCTGCCGTGGACCGGCCGCAAGCGTGGCGGCGGGGGCTGCAAGTGCTGTTGAAGATTTCATCGTCCACTCCTTCTAAAATTGGGTAACTTGATTTTAGAATGGAAGCGGGGGTTAAGCAATGGATCTTGTTTTTAGAGTTAGGCTGATTTCATGACCCGCTTTCCATGGAGCCGTAGGGTGGCCGCCGTCGCCTCCCTGGGCGACGAGAACCGCCGGCGGCTCTTCGATTTTGTCGCCGGCGCGGAGCAGGCGGTGGGCCGCGACGATGCCGCCGCGGCGCTCGGGCTGGCGCGGAGCACGGCGTCATTCCACCTGGACCGCCTGGTCCAGGACGGCGTGCTGGCGGTGGAGTTCCGGAAACTCGGCGGCAAGGAGGGGCCCGGTTCCGGCCGGCCGGCGAAACTGTACCGCGCCGTCGTCCAGGAGGTCTCGGCGTCGGTTCCGGAGCGCAACTATGACCTGGCCGCCGAACTGCTCGTGACGGCCATCGAACAATCCGCGGCCGACGGAGGCTCCGCCCGAGACGCGCTGCTGCGGGCCGCGCAGGCCCGCGGCCACGCCGCCGCCGGCACTGCCGCCGCGGACGACTTCGCGGGCCTGCTCGCCGCCGAAGGTTACCGGCCGGCGGACGACGGCGCCGGCGGCCTTGTGCTGCTCAACTGCCCCTTCCACCGCGTGGCCCGGGGCCACGCGGACGTGGTCTGCGCCATGAACGGCGCCTTCTTGGCCGGGGCCGCGGCGGGCTGCGGCGTGGACCCGGGCCGCGTCGAGGCCTTGGACGTCGAGACACTCAGGGCCCAGAATTCCGCCACCGCGGTCCAGTGCTGCGCCCGGATCAGGCCGCTCTGAGCCTGGGGCTCCCGCACCGTACGGCACCTTCCCTGTAGCGACTCCCGCCGGAGGACGGCCCGCGCGGCCACGGTAGAATTGGCCTGTGTCTGTCTACCTTGACCACGCCGCCACCACGCCGCTCGCCGCCGAGGCGCTGGCCGCGCTGACGCGCGAGCTGGCCCGCACCGGTAACCCGTCCTCGCTGCACGCTTCCGGCCGCCGTGCCCGACGCGCCGTCGAGGACGCCCGTGAGGCCCTGGCCGCAGCGGCCGGGGCCCATCCCTCGGAAGTCATCTTTACCTCCGGCGGCACGGAGGCCGACAATCTCGCCGTCAAGGGTCTCTACTGGGCCCGCCGCGCCGCGGACCCGCGCCGCACCCGCATCCTGTGTTCCACTGTTGAACACCACGCGGTGCTGGACACCGTCGAATGGCTCGAACGGCACGAGGGCGCCGACGTCCGCTGGCTGCCCGTCGACGCCGAAGGTGTGCTGGACCTCGCCGCACTGGAGGCCGAACTGGCCGACAATCCCGCCTCCATCGCCCTGGTCACCGTCATGTGGGCCAACAACGAGGTGGGCAGCCTTCAGCCGGTCGCGGAGATTGTGCGGCTGGCGCATGCCGCCGACGTGCCGGTGCACTCCGATGCCGTACAGGCGTTCGGCTCCGTCCCGGTGGATTTCCGCGGGTCCGGTCTGGCTGCCATGTCCATCTCCGGACACAAGATCGGTGGCCCAATCGGCGTCGGCGCCCTGCTCCTGGGCCGCGCCGTGACGCTGACCCCGGTCCAGCACGGCGGGGGACAGGAGCGCGACGTGCGCTCCGGCACCCTGGACACCGCGTCGATCGCGGCCTTCGCAGCGGCGGCGGAGGCCGCCGCCGGCAACCTGGCCGGGGAGTCCGCCCGGATCTCCGCGCTGCGGGACCGGCTGATTAACGGTGTCCGTGCCGCCGTTCCGGAGGCCGTGCTCCGGGGAGCCCCCGCTGCGGGCCGGCTGCCGGGCAACGCGCACTTCACCTTCGCCGGCTGCGAGGGTGACTCCCTGCTGTTCCTGCTGGACCTCGCCGGCGTGGAATCCTCCACCGGGTCCGCGTGCACCGCCGGGGTGCCGCGCCCCTCCCATGTGCTGCTCGCCATGGGACTGGACGAGGACACCGCCCGCGGCGCCCAGCGCTTCACGCTGGGCCACGCGTCCACCGACGCCGACGTCGACGCCCTGCTCGCGGCCCTGCCGGCGGCCTACGCCCGCGCCCGCCAGGCCGGCATGGCCGGACACGAGTCCAGCATCCAGACCGCCGGAACCGTCTTCCGCCAGTCCGCCGATAGCTAGCCGGCTGATCAGCCGGTCCGCCGGTAGCTAGGCCTCCGGGAGGAGCTGCTCGAGCGGGACGCCCGGGTCCGCGAGTGACTCGGCGCTCACGGCGGTTCGTGATGCGACGAGGGCCTTGATGGCTTTCTGCGGCTTGTCCGCCCGGGGCCAGTTGACGCTCATGCCGGCCACCACGCTGTCCCCGCGCTGCCAGAAGGCGAGGAATTGCTTGTCCTCAAGTGAACCCCGGATGGCGGGCGCACCAGCGACGAGCGTGGGGAAGCCCGAATACTCCATGCTGACGTCGTACTGGTCGGTGTAGAAGTAGGGAATGGTGTCCAGCACGGCTTCCTGTCCGAGCATCGCCCGAGCCGCGACCTTCCCGCCGTTCAGTGCGTTGGACCAGTGCTCGCTGCGGTGGTGGCCGCTGGTGAACGGATGGAGGGCGTTGGCGACGTCGCCGGCGGCAAAGATGCCCGGAACGGAAGTCCGCAGCGAGGCGTCCGTGAGGATTCCGTTTTTCAGTTCGACGCCGGCGGCCGCGGCGAGCGTGGTCTCCGGGACGACGCCGACGGCGATGACCACCAGGTCGGCGGCCAGGACTTCGCCGGCGTCGGTGCGGACGCCGGTCACCCGGCCCGCGTCGCCGGTGATCTCTGCCGCCGACGCCGGGAGCCGGAACCGTACGCCGCGGGACTCATGCAGCGACCGGAAGAAGGCGCCCAGTTCGGGGCCGATCGCCGCTGCCAGCGGTACCTGCTCCAGGCCCAGCAGGGTCACGGTGTTGCCGTAGGAGCATGCGGCGGCCGCGAGTTCCATCCCGATCCAGCCGGAGCCGACCATCACCACGTTCCGGCCGCCGCCGGCCAGGGCCTCCCGGAGCAGCCGGCTGTCGTCGAGGGTCCGGAACGTCATGACGCCGTCCAGGTCGCTGCCGGGCAGCGGAATCGATCGCGGGCGCGCGCCGGTGGCCAACAGCAGGGCGGTGTAACCGAGACGGCTGCCGTCCGCGAGGTCCACGGTCCGGGCCGTAGCGTCCACGCCGGTGACCGGGACGCCCAGCCGAAGGTCGACGTCGTGCTCCGCGTACCAGCCGGCCGGGACCACCGGCAGCGACTCCTCGCCGTCCTTGCCGAGCAGGTACTCCTTGGACAGCGGCGGACGCAGATAGGGGGCATGCGCCTCGTCCGCGATCAGGCTGACCGCGCCCTCGAACCCCTCTGCCCGCAGTGTCTTGGCGGCGGTGGCGCCGGCCAGCCCGCCGCCCACAATCACGATGGATTCACGATTCATCCCTGCGCCGCCCGCCTGTGCGTGTGCCCGAATTCTAAAACCGTTATGCCTGACGTTAGAATCCCGGGCCGGTGCCGTCAAGGCTTTTTGGGCGAGTCATCGGCGCGGCGATAGAATGGGCGGGCAGGCGTTGTGTTAGTCCCACTGCTTTTGGTTCCACTGCTTGGGATCACCGCCGGCGTACCTCCCACTTCTTAGAGAAAGCCAGCATGCGAGTTCTTGCAGCCATGAGCGGCGGCGTCGATTCCGCCGTTGCCGCAGCCCGCGCCGTCGAGGCGGGGCACGACGTCGTCGGGGTTCACCTTGCGCTTTCACGCATGCCTGGAACGCTGCGCACCGGCAGCCGCGGCTGCTGCACCATCGAGGATTCGCGCGACGCCTGGCGTGCCTGTGACGTGCTCGGCATTCCGTATTACGTGTGGGACTTCTCCGAGCGGTTCAAGGAAGACGTCGTGCAGGACTTCATAGACGAATACGCCGCCGGCCGCACACCCAACCCGTGCATGCGCTGCAACGAGCGGATCAAGTTCGCCGCCCTGCTGGAAAAGGCGATTGCGCTGGGTTTCGACGCGGTCTGCACCGGCCACTACGCCAAGGTGATCACCGACGCGGAGGGCAACCCCGAGCTGCACCGCGCCGCGGACTGGGCCAAGGATCAGAGCTATGTGCTGGGCGTCCTCACCCACGAACAGCTCCGGCACTCGATGTTCCCGCTCGCCGAGACCCCGTCCAAGGCCGAGGTCCGGGCCGAGGCCGAACGCCGCGGGCTGTCAGTGGCCAACAAGCCGGACAGCCACGACATCTGCTTCATCCCCGACGGCGACACCGCCGGCTGGCTGGCGGAGAAGATCGAGATGACCACCGGCGACATCGTGGACGAGTCCGGCACCAAGGTCGGCGAGCACCCCGGCGCCAACGCCTTCACCGTCGGCCAGCGCCGCGGCTTGAAGCTGGGCACGCCGGCGGCGGACGGCAAGCCGCGTTTTGTGCTGGAGATCCGGCCCAAGGAAAACAAGGTGGTGGTGGGCCCGGAGGCCCTCCTGGCCATCGACGAGATCCGGGGCATCAAGGTCTCCTGGGCCGGGCTGCCGATCGCCGAGGTCGCCACCGGCGAGGAGTTCGACTGCTACGCCCAGGTCCGCGCCCACGGGGACCCCGTCCCGGCCACCGCCCGCATGGAGCGCGAGAACCTCGTCGTCACCCTGACCGAGCCGCTGCGCGGCGTCGCCCCCGGCCAGACCGTGGTGCTGTACCAGGGCAGCCGGGTCCTCGGCCAGGCCACCATCGACGCCGCACGATCCCTGCAGCGCGCGGCCCTCTAGCCGACCCCGACCGGCCGCTACCGTCCGCGGGACCTGTCCACCCGCAGGCACCGCAGTCCAGGGCACATGCTCATTCTTTGGAGCCACCACTGGGCGTAGTGGGATTATGTCCACTCCTGTGCCCGTGCGGTGGGCAAGTCCAGTCCTCAATCGGGCCTCGGGACATGTTCGTTTGCCAGCCATGCTGCCGGCCATGTCTACTCGCTGGCGTTGCGTCCAAGGCACATGCTCATTCTTCGCAGCCACGAATGGGCACGGTGGGACTATGTCCACTCCGGGCCCGGGCGGAGGGCAAGTCCAGTCTTCAATCGGGCTTCGCGACATGTCCGTGTCCCAGCCACCGCGTCCAAGGCACATGCTTGTTCTTCGCAGCCGCCGCTGGGCATAGTGGGATTATGTCCAGTCGTGTGCCCGTGTGGTGGGCAAGTCAAGTCCTCAATCGGGCTTCGCGACATGTCCGTGTCCCAGCCAGGCCGCGGGACATGTCCGTTTCCCAGCCACCGCGTCCAAGGCACATGCTCATTCTTCGCAGCCACGAATGGGCACGGTGGGACTATGTCCACTCCGGGCCCGGGCCGTGGGGCATGTCCACGCGTAGCCCGGGCCCCAGGGCTCCCGGCGCCGAACCCCGCCCAAGCGCTCACCACGCCAAAACCAGCCCGCCCACAGGTGCCGGAAATCCGGCCGAAATCCTGCAGATTACGATGAGTTCCGTGCGATCGTGTAAATTTTGTGTCTCAACTCACAAATAAAGACGATGTACCGAGTGGTCTTCTGGTTGAATCTAGGAACACGACGGCGTGCCGCCTACCGAGTCAAGCCAGTTCGGGCCGCGCGCCAGTACTCATCGAACAGAAAGTTCACAGATGGCAATGAACAAAAAGGCCTTCCAGAGCGTCATCGCGCTCGCCGGGGTTTCCGCCTTCGCACTGACAGCCTGCACGGGCCCGTCCGGTGGTGGCGGCGGCTCATCAGCTGCAGCCAGCGGACCGATCGCCTACGGCACCACGGACAAGGTCACCGCGCTGGATCCAGCCGGCTCGTACGACAACGGTTCGTTCATGGTGATGAACCAGGTCTACTCCTTCCTGCTCAACTCCAAGCCCGGCAGCGCCGATCCTGTTCCGGACCTGGCCGAGTCGGCGTCCTTCACGAAGCCGACCGAGTTCACCGTCAAGCTCAAGTCCGGTCTGAAGTGGGCCAACGGGCACACCCTGGACTCCAAGGACGTCAAGTTCTCCTTTGACCGGCAGATGAAGATCAACGACCCCGCAGGTCCCGCGAGCCTGCTGGGGAACATCGACAGCATCACGGCCCCTGACGCCACCACCGTGGTCTTCAAGTTGAAGCTGGCCAACGACCAGACCTTCGCGCAGATCCTCAGCAGCCCTGCCGCGCCGATCGTGGACGATGAAGTCTTCCCGGCCGACAAGCTGCTCGACGACGACTCGATCGTCAAGGCCAAGGCCTTCTACGGCCAGTACACGATTGACACGTACAAAAAGAACGAGCTCATCAGCTTCAAGGCCTTCGCCGACTACAAAGGCGTTTTGGGCAAGCCGGCCAACGATGCCGCAACGATCAAGTACTACGCCGATCCCACCAACATGAAGCTGGACATCCAGCAGGGCAACATCGACGTGGCAAACCGTAGCCTGAGCGCCACCGACATCGATGACCTGAAGAAGGATTCCAAGGTCAAGGTCAACGTCGGTCCCGGCGGCGAAATCCGCTACATCACGTTCAACTTCAACACGATGCCGTTCGGCGCCAAGGCCGCGGATGCGGATCCGGCCAAGGCACTCGCCGTCCGGCAGGCCGTCGCCAACCTCGTCGACCGCCAGGCGATCGCCGACCAGGTCTACAAGGGCACCTACCTGCCGCTGTACTCCAACGTCCCCAGCGGCTTCCTCGGCGCCAACACCTCGTTCAAGGACGCTTACGGCGACGCCGGCAAGCCCAGCCTGGACAAGGCCAAGAAGGTCCTGACCGACGCCGGCGTGACCAGCCCGGTCACGCTGAACCTGCAGTACAACCCGGACCACTACGGCAAGTCCTCCGGCGATGAATACGCCATGATCAAGGACCAGCTGGAGAAGTCCGGCCTGTTCAAGGTCAACCTGCAGTCCACCGAATGGGTCACCTACAGCAAGGCCAGCCGCGCTGACGAGTACCCCCTCTTCCAGTTCGGCTGGTTCCCGGACTTCAGCGACGCCGACAACTACCTCACCCCGTTCTTCCCCGACGGCGGCTTCCTGAAGAACCACTACAACAACCCCACTGTCACTGATCTGATCAACAAGCAGCTCACCACCGTGGACAAGAGCGCACGCGAGGCGGCAATCAAGGACACGCAGAATGCCCTGGCCAAGGACATCTCCACGCTTCCGCTGCTCCAGGGCGCGCAGGTTGCCATCTCCGGCAACGGCGTCAAGGGTGTCGACTCCACCCTCGATGCTTCCTTCAAGTTCCGTTTGGGAACTGTTTCCAAGTAACACTGCATCCCTGCGGTTCTGACCAGCCTAGGAGGCGGGGCGCCCCCACGGCGCCCCGCCTTTGCTGGTCATTGCAGCACCTGCAGTTCACGGGGCCGGCCCAAGGCCGCGAAAGCACAAGTTTAGGTACCAATGACAACACTGATAGAGGCGCCGCCAAGCGACGCCGACGGGCTCCTTCCGTCCAAGAAAAAATCCTCAGGCGGGGGGCTAGGGACCTATATCCTCGTCCGGTTCCTGCTGATCCTTCCGACCATGTTCATCCTGGTGACCATGGTCTTCTTCCTGATGCGGGTCATCGGCGATCCCATCACTGCCGCCCAGGGCGGCAGGCTTCCCCCTGATGTCCTGGCGCAAAGAATTCACGACGCCGGGTATGACCGGCCAATTTTTGTGCAGTACTTCGAATACATGGGCCAGGTGGCGACGGGCAACTTCGGCACCACCATCACCGACCGCCGGCCCGTGGTCGAGATGCTGGCAACGTTCGGCACGGCGACCCTGGAGCTGGCAATCAATGCCGTCATCGTGGCGCTGCTCGTCGGCATCCCGCTGGGCATGGTTGCCGCCCACCGGCGCGACAAGGCCCCCGATGCCGTCCTGCGCTTCTTCGCGATCCTCTGCTACGCCACTCCGGTGTTCTTCGCGGGACTGCTGCTGAAGCTGACCTTCTCGGTCTGGCTTGGCTGGCTGCCCGTCGCAGGACGGGCCTCCACGCGGACCGAACTTGCCATGGGGAGCCTCTCCGCACCGACCGGGATCTACTGGCTGGACGCGCTGCGCAGCGGCAACATGGCGGCGCTGGGCGACGTCATGGCTCATGCCGTCCTCCCGGCCATCGCCCTCGGACTCCTGACGGCCGGCGTCTTCCTCCGGCTCGTCCGCACCAACGTGATCGGCACGCTGGGCAAGGACTACGTTGAAGCCGGCAGGTCCCGCGGCGTCAGCGAGTTCCGGCTCGTGACCAAGCACGCCTACAAGCCCGCGCTTATCCCCATCATCACGGTCATGGGGCTGCAGATCGCCCTGCTTCTGGGTGGCGCCGTCCTGACGGAGACTACCTTCGAGTGGAAGGGCCTCGGCTACCAGTTGGTCCAGTACCTGAACGCACGCGACTTCGTCGCCGTCCAGGGCATCGTTGTGCTGCTGGCGGTCATCGTTGCAGTCACCAACTTCGTCGTCGACGTCGTCGCAGCCCTGATCGACCCGCGAGTGAGGTACTAGCCATGAACGCAACGATAGTTAGCGGGCGCAAACAGCCCCTCGTCTACCGGCTTCCGGTCATTTCGCATTTCCGGAAGAGCGTCGGGCTGCAACGCGGCATGCTCGTCACCGGCCTTGTGCTCACCATCTTCTTCCTCCTCACGACGGTCCTCGCCCCCTTCATCGCGCCCTACGGGTACTCGCAGCTCAGTGACGCGTCCGGCACCTTCCCGGCTCAGCAGGCGCCCGGGGGAAACCATATTCTGGGCACCACCGTGGGCGGCTACGACGTCTTCTCGCGGGTGATCTGGGGCTCCCAGACGGCCGTGATCGTGATCGTTGTGGCCGTAGCGATGTCGATCTTCCTCGGCGTGGCACTGGGTCTGGTCAGCGGCTACTTCGGCGGCTGGCTGGACCGGATCCTCGTGGTGATCGCCGACGCGATCTACGCCTTCCCGTCACTCCTGCTGGCCATCGTCATGTCGATCGTCATCAACCGCGGCCAGTCCAGTTTCTGGGGCGGCATCGTCGCGTGCTCGTTCGCCATTTCCGTGGTCTTCGTGCCGCAGTATTTCCGCGTGATCCGTGCCGAAACCATCCGGCTGAAGGCGGAGCCCTTCGTCGAATCGGCCAAGGTGGTGGGTGCCTCCAGCGTCCGCATCATGGGGCGCCACATTTTCAAGAACGCAACCCGCACCCTGCCGCTGATCTTCACGCTTAACGCCTCCGAGGCCATCCTGACCCTCGCGGGCCTGGGCTTCCTCGGGTTCGGCATCGAACCGTCATCCGCCGCCGAGTGGGGCTTCGACCTCAACAAGGCCATGGCTGACGCCTCCTCCGGCATCTGGTGGACCGGCGTCTTTCCCGGCATGGCCATCGTCCTGACCGTGCTCGGCCTGACGCTGGTCGGCGAGAGCATGAACGACCTCAACGATCCGCGCCTCAGGGGCCGCAAGCGTGCCGGCGGCAAGGTGCCCGCCGGAAGCCCGGGCCCAACCCAGGCCGCGCCCGGGGCGGAAGCATCAGCAGAATCGAGAATGCCATGACCATCGATATCGGTTCCGTCTCGGACCAGCCGAAAACGGGCGGACGCCCGGTGCTGGACATCGACAAACTCAAAGTCACCTTCGCAACCGACTCCGGCGATGTGTACGCCGTCAAGGACGTCAGCCTCGAGGTGAACCCCGGCGAGGTGGTTGCCATCGTCGGCGAATCGGGCTCGGGCAAGACCGTCACAGCCAAAACCATCCTCGGCCTCCTGCCGGAGACGGCCGTGAGCTCAGGCGCGGTGCTGATCAACGGCAACAACGTGATCAGCGTCAGTGCGGCGAAGCTTCGGCAGATCCGCGGCCGCGACGTCGCCATGGTGTTCCAGGAGCCGTCGACAGCGCTCAACCCCGTCTTCACTGTGGGCTGGCAGATTGCCGAAGGCATCCGGGCCCACGCCGACACCGCCGGCCACCGCGTCTCCGCGAAGGAAGCCAAGGCACGGGCCATTGAGGCCCTCCGAAAGGTCGGCATTCCGGACCCGGAAACGAGGGTGAACTACTATCCGCACCAGTTCTCGGGGGGCCAGAAACAGCGCGTCGTCATTGCCGCCGCGCTGGCCCTGAACCCGGGCCTGATCGTGGCCGACGAACCCACGACGGCCCTGGACGTCACCGTCCAGGCGGAGATCCTGGAGCTGCTCCGGGACCTGCGGGACAAGTACGGGACGTCCATTGTGCTCATCACGCACAACATGGGGGTGGTGGCCGACCTCGCCGACCGTGTGGTCGTCATGTATCAGGGCGATGTGGTGGAGGAAGCCCCTGCCCGGGTCCTGTTCGCGCAGCCCAGGGAGGACTACACAAAGAAGCTCCTGGCGGCGGTGCCGCACCTCGGCCGCAACTCCGCGTCCCAGGGGATGACAGAGCGCGCCCATCAGGGCGGAAAGGTCCTCGTCGAGGCGAAGAACCTGACCATCGAGTATCCGGGGAGGCTGGGCAGCCCGGCCTTCAAGGCCGTGGACGGCGTCAACTTCACCGTCTCGGAGGGTGAGGTCTTCGGCCTCGTGGGGGAGTCGGGTTCCGGCAAAACCACCATCGGCCGCGCCATCGCCGGGCTGAACCGGACCACGGGCGGCAGCCTCAAGGTGCTGGGCTACGAGATGCTGAACTTCAAGGAGCGCACGTTCAAACCGCTCCGGAAGGAGATCGGGTTCGTGTTCCAGGACCCGGCAGCATCCTTCAACCCGCAACTGACCATCGGCGACTGCGTGGCGGAACCGCTGATCATCCACTCGAACCCGAGCCCGGCCGAGGCGCGCAAGCGCGTCGGCGAACTGCTCGAGTCGGTGCAGCTGCCGGCGTCGTACGCTGAGAGGTTCCCGCACGAACTCTCCGGCGGACAGCGGCAGCGCGCCTCCCTGGCGCGGGCGCTCATCCTGAACCCGAAGCTGCTCATCGCCGATGAGCCGACGTCGGCCCTGGATGTTTCCGTGCAGGCCGTGGTGCTGGAACTCTTCAAGGAGATCCAGCGGGAGTTCGGCTTCGCGGCCCTGTTCATCAGCCACGACCTCGCGGTCGTTGACATGCTCTCCCACTGGGTCGGCGTCCTCTACAAGGGCAAGATGGTGGAGCAGGGGCTCGGGAACCAGGTCATGGGCAATCCGCAGCACGAGTACACGAAGAAGCTCATCGCTTCCCTGCCCGTGCCCGACCCCGACGAGCAGGCCCGCCGCCGCCAGGAGTTCCGGGCGGTGCTGGGAGGTTAGGCAGCCGGAACCGGGTGCGGCACCCTGCCGCGCCGATTCAGGGGCATGCCCGCCGTTCACTGCGATCGGCGGGCATGCCCTTTTTCGGCACGGTGCGGCTCCCGGCGGTCCCCGGGACAGGGGAGCGGCGGCCGCCGCTTAACACCCCGGGGATTTATGCACCAGCCCCTAGACTGGGTCCATGACCGAGCAGAACCAGAACCTCCACGACGCCGATGCCTACGACCCCTCCGCCAGCTCGCTGGCCGGCCACGTGGATCCGGCGGTAATGGGGGAACTGCTCTCGATCCGTTCGAGCATCGACAACATCGACGCCACCCTGGTATTCCTCCTGGCCGAGCGGTTCAAGGCCACCCAAAAGGTCGGCTTCCTCAAGGCCGCCCACAAGCTTCCCGCCGGAGACCCGGGCCGGGAGGCGGCGCAGATCGCCCGGCTGCGCCGGCTCGCCGCCGAAGCCCACCTGGACCCGGCCTTCGCCGAGAAATTCCTGAACTTCATCATCGGCGAGGTGATCCGCCACCATGAGGCCATCGCCGAAGACCACCAGGCGGCCGTGCACCAGGCCGCCGCGGACCGGGCCACGAAGGACGCGGACCCCGCCGTCTCCGCCGAGGCCTAGCCGTGCCGGTGCCTGATTCCCCCGGCCAGGTCACGGCCACCGCCCTAGGACCATGGCCCGGGGAGGACCCGGTCGAGGCCGCCCGCATCATCCGCGGCGAGCTGGGCAGCCCGCACCTTCCCTTCCTCGCCGAGCTCCCGGACCGCGGTGTCGGTTCCGACGCGCTGGGCCGCACCGCCTCGCTGCTGGAGGGCCTCGCGGTCGACGTCCAACCGCACGGCTGGCGGTTCGTCGACCGCCCCGGCAAGGACCTGATGCGCGCCCGTTCGGCGCTGTCCACCGACATCAACGTCCTCGCCGATGTCATCGGCGCCGAGGATACGCCGGCCACCGAGCTTAAGATCCAGCTGCGCGGCCCGCTTAGCCTCGCCGCCGGACTGCACCTGCACAACGGGGAGCGGGCCCTCATTGACTACGGCGCGCGGCGGGACCTCGCGGCCTCCCTCGCGGCCGGTGTGGACGCCCACCTGCGCAGGGTGGCCGCCGCGGCGCCCGGGGCCAAGCTTGTGGTGCAGCTCGATGAACCGGATATCGCCGCCGTCATGGCCGGCACCATCCCCACCTCCAGCGGCTACCGCACGCTGCGCGCGGTCGCTGGCTCCGAGGTCACCGAATCCTGGCGGGTCGTGATCGACGCCCTGCGCGCCGCCGGCGCGGCCGAAATCGTCGTCGCCGTGTGCGAAGTCGAGGCGCCCTTTGACCGGATTATCGCCGCCGGTGCGGACGGGATCGCGGTGCCGCTGCGCGCCCTGACCTCCCGCCAGTGGGAGCAGCTCGCCGGTGCAGTGGAGGCCGGGAAGCGGCTCTGGGCCGGTGTGTTGGCGGTGGACGATCCAGCGGCGGTGCTGCCGCGCGTGCCGCAGGCGGTCGAAACACTCTGGCGGCCCTGGCACCAGCTCGGGCTCCCGGCCGGATCGCTGGGCTCGGTGCGGGTCACGCCGTCCGGCGGTCTTGCCGGCCATACGCCGTCGTCCGCGACGGCGGTGCTGACGAGGCTGACGCAACTGGCCGACGGGCTGAACCAGCTCGCCCTCGGCTAAGGCCTAGATTCGGCTTTCCCAGCGGTCCGGCCGGGCCCGTCCGGGCAGGTGGCCCGGCGCCAGGGTGCCGCCCGGGTAGGGCTCAAGCCGGTAGTCGAAGTGCCCGGCGTATGCCAGCACCAGCCCGAGCTGCGGCTGGATCACCTTGACCTGGATCCGGTGCCGGCCCGGACCGCCGTCGGCCGGTTCCCACCACTGCTCGGCGTAGGCCTTGGCGTCGAGGGCAGCCGGCAAGGGGAGCCGGAGCGGGCCGAGGAACAGCCGGGAGGCCTCGGAGACGCCGCGCAGGCGGCCCTCCGGGGTGACGCTGAGGTTGAGGTCGGTGACCAGCCGGCGGTAGCGGCCGACGTAATCCACCAGCCGCGGGGTGCCGGCGGAGGTGTCCAGACTGGTGGTGTCCTCGAAGATCCGGGTGGTCTGCGGGAAGAAGATTTCCCGCCGGGCGGTCAGGCTTGAGCGGCCGAACGGGTCCAAATGGGCGTGGTTCTCGATCCGGAACCTGATGTCCCCGCCGTACTCCGGGAAGAACGCCTGTTCGCCGGTCGCGAGCCTCAGCAGCGGCCGCAGCCAGCGCTGCCGGCAGCCGACGACGTCGAACACGCCCTCACCCACGCCGTAATGGCCGGAGCCCGGTGCCAGCGAGAAGTACTCCTGCAGTTCGGGCTGCAGACGGGAAAAGCCGGACCCGAGGCCCAGCCGATAGATGGGTTCGTAGCCGGTCATGCTTCCTCCTGGGGGTTCCAGCCGTCCTAAGGCCTTCCCCCTGAATGTACGCGTCTGCGGGCGGCAGCCGCAGCGGATCGGTGTCAACCATTTAGGCGCCGGCCCGGCACAGCCGCGCCATGCCGGGAACGGCCCGAATACGACAAAGCCATTTCAATAGGGGAATATATACCTATGAAGGCACGGATTTTGGTAGTGGATGATGACGAGGCGCTGGCCGAGATGATCGGCATTGTGCTGCGCAACGACGGCTTCGACCCCGTTTTTTGCGCGGACGGCGGCCAGGCCCTTGAGATTTTCCGTTCCTCCAAGCCGGACCTGGTGCTGCTGGACCTGATGCTCCCGGGCATCGACGGGATCGAGGTGTGCCGCCTCATCCGTTCCGAGTCGGATGTTCCGATCGTCATGCTGACGGCAAAGGCAGACACCTCAGACGTGGTCCGCGGCCTCGAATCGGGAGCCGACGACTACGTGCCCAAACCTTTCAAGCCTGCCGAACTCGTGGCGCGGGTCAGGGCGCGGCTGCGCCCGGGGGACCAGAAGGCGCCGGAGACCCTGCGGATCGCGGACGTCACGATCGACGTCGCCGGCCACGTGGTCAGCCGAGACAGCCAACGGATTTCGTTGACGCCGCTGGAATTCGACCTGCTCGTCGCCCTGGCCCGGAAGCCCTGGCAGGTCTTCACCCGGGAGCTGCTTCTGGAGCAGGTCTGGGGCTACCGGCACGCGGCGGACACCCGGCTGGTCAACGTCCACGTCCAGCGGCTGCGCTCGAAGATCGAGCGCGATCCCGAAGCCCCTGAAGTTGTATTGACGGTCCGTGGTGTCGGCTACAAAGCAGGTTCCTGAGCCGGCGGACGGCCACCCGGCACCCGCCCAGGACAGTGCCGCGCCGGCGCTGGCTCCCGAGAGCGCGCCGCCGTCGTCGTCCGCTGCGCAGACCGCGCTGTTCCGTGCCCGCATCTGGGGCCGCCGCGCCCGGATCGTCAACGCCCGGGTGGTGCGGCTGGTCCTCACCGGGGCGACGCGCCTCCTCCCGGCCGTGCGGTACCTGCTGCGCGCCCTGCACCGGCGCTGGCGGCGGTCCCTGCAGTTCCGGACCGTGCTGACCACGCTCATGCTGGCAGTCGGCTCCTTCGCCGTGGTGGGCGCCTACCTTTCAAACCAGATCGCCGACAACCTCTTCCAGGAGCGGCTGACGCAGGCGGAGTCCGAAACCCGCTACAACGTCAAGCAGGTCCAGGACACGTTCGACGGCGCGCAGGTCACCGACCAGTCCAGCGTCATCACCCTGGTCTACGACACGCTGAACGCCGTCGAGGGCCGCGGCTCGGTGATCCAGCGGCGCTATGTCTTCGAGGCCATGCCCGAACAGACCAAACCGCGCAACCGCTGGGTGGAATCGCGGGCCTCGGACCAGCTCACGATCAGTGTGATCCCCACCGACCTGCGCAAGGCGGTGCAGGACTCCGGCAAGGACCAGTTCTGGGCCTCCACGCAATTCCCGGTAGGGACCGAGGACCGCCCCGGCATCGCCGTCGGCAACAAGGTGACCTTCAACGGCACGGTCTACGAGCTGTACCTGATCTACGACCTCAACACGGCGCAGAAGACCCTCGACGAGATCCAGAACGTCCTGCTGGCGGGCGCCGCCGTCCTTGCCCTGATGATCGGCGCCATCGCCTGGTACGTCACACGCAACGTGGTCAGCCCGGTCAGCCACGCCGCCGTCGTCTCCGAAAAGCTCGCCGCCGGGCAGCTGCAGGAGCGCATGGTGGTCAAGGGTGAGGACGAGGTGGCCCGGCTCGGCGCGTCCTTCAACCACATGGCCGCCAGCCTCCAGGAGCAGATCACCCAGCTCGCCACGCTGTCCCAGATGCAGCAGCGCTTTGTCTCCGACGTATCGCACGAGCTCCGGACGCCGCTCACCACGGTCCGGATGGCCGCGGAGGTGCTGTACGACGCCCGCGACGAATTCGACCCCATCAACAAGCGGTCCGCTGAGCTGCTGTACCACCAGGTGGAGCGCTTCCAGTCCCTGCTGGCGGACCTACTGGAGATCTCCCGGTTCGACGCCGGCGTCGCCATGCTCGACGCCGAACCAACCGACATCGTCCAGCTCATCGGGCACGTGATGGAGGGCGTGGCGCCGGTGGCGGCCGAGTACGGCTCGGACGTCACGCTGAACGTCCCGGCCGGCAGCATCATTGTCGAGATGGATGACCGGCGGATCGACCGGATCCTGCGCAACCTGGTCCTCAACGCGTTGGAGCACGGCGAAGGACGGCCCGTCAACATTTCGGTAGCGGCCAACGACACCGCCGTGGCCGTGGCCGTGCGGGACCACGGAATCGGCATGACCTCCGCGGAGGCCGCCCGCGTGTTCGACCGCTTCTGGCGTGCCGACCCGGCCCGGGCGCGCACCACCGGCGGCAGCGGCCTGGGCCTGTCCATCGCGACCGAGGACACCAAACTGCACAACGGCTGGCTGCAGGCCTGGGGCAAGAAAGGCAGCGGCTCCAACTTCTGCCTCACGCTGCCGCTGCGCCAGGGCGAAACGATCACCCGGTCCCCGCTCCAGCTGGAGCCCGCCGACGTCGGGCTGGGCGGCGGGGCCGGCAAACAAATGATGCTGCTGCTGGACCGGGACGTGGCGGTGCCCGGCCCGGCCGCCGCCGGTCCCAACGCAACGGCCGGCCTTGACCGAACAGAGGAGCAGCCATGAGCGGCGTCCGGAAGCTCACCGGCCTCGCCGCCGCCCTGCTGGCGCTGGTCCTCCTGCTCCTGACCTCCTGTGCGCAGATCCCGCGCTCGGGTCCGGTGGGCAAGAGCACCGATGAGAGCGCCGGAAAGTCGAACAACGCGCCGGTCTTCTTCCCGGTGGCTCCGCGCCCGGGAGCAGGTCCGGAATCGGTGATCGAGGACTTCTACCTCGCCGGCAGCGGCTATGAGGACGACTATGCGGTGGCGCGGCAGTACCTCACCCAGGCGTCCTCGGTGAAGTGGAAGCCGGACCAGCGGGTGCTGGTCTTCCGCTCCGCCCGCGTGGTGGCCACCGCCGCCGCAAACGTCTTCAATTACGAACTGGACCTGGCGTACTCGGTCGACGCCGACGGCATCGCTACTCAGCTGCCGGAAGGCTCCAAGGAGAGCATCCCCGCGACGCTGACCAAGGTCGACGGCGAGTGGAGGATTGCAGACATCCCGGACGGCACGGCCATCCCCGAGGAGACATTCAAGGTCATCTACGGCGCGTACCCCATCTACTTCTATGACCCCACCTTCAGCTACGCGGTGCCGGATGTCCGCTGGTTCATCAAGAAGAAGACGGTCAAGTCCATGACCAGCGCCCTGCTCGGCGGCCCCGCACCTTACTTGAAGGGCGCCGTCGTCAGCGCCTTCCCTTCCGGCATGAAGCTGGCCCGCGAGTCGGTCCCGGTCGTCTCCGGTGCGGCGCAGGTGGACCTGTCGGCCAAGGACCTCGTGGACGCATCCAACGAGGACCGACTCCGGATGCAGACCCAGCTGGCGTTGACCTTCCGCAGCCAGCCCGATGTGATCAACGTGGAACTGCGGGCCAACCAGGACCTGGTGCGGGTCGAGGACAACGGATCGGTGCTCCCGCCGGTAAGGGACAAGGAAGTACCGGCGCACCAGATCGCCGTCAGCAACAATGACCTGGTCCGCTACGAGAACAACAAGCTCGGCCCGCTGCCCGGGATCCAATCGGTGACCGCCCTGGCGCCGCGCCTGCCGGCCGAATCCCCGGTGTCGCAGGCCGCGGCCTTCCTCAACGCCGACCGCACCACGCTCTATTCGATCGTCCCGGGCCAGCCCGCGCGCGCGCTCACCACGAGAACCGCCCTGTCCAGGCCGTCGTTCGGGCGCTACGACTGGGTCTGGACCGCAGGTCCGGGCGGGGGCGGGGCCACGGAGGTCCTGGCCTACCGGCCGACCGGGATCGCGGAGGGCGCGTCCGTGCCCGCCGTGACGTTGGCCCCGTCGTGGCTTGCCGGGCGTCTGGTCAAGGAGTTCCGGATCTCGCGCGATGGCACCAGGGCCCTGGTCATCTCGGAGCTGAACGGCAAGACCAGCGTCCAGGTCACGGGCATCATCCGCACCGGCGACGGCACCCCGCGGGACCTCACCGCCCCGATCACCCTTCTGGCGGCCACCGATCCGGACCAGGGCGTCTGGGTCAACGACACCACCGTCGCCGTGATGAAGGGGTCCGCGAACGGCAACGTGACCCCCGAACTCCTGTCCCTGACGTCCGCGGCGCCGCAGCAGCTGGCCCCCTGGACGGGGCTTACGGCGCTCAGTGCGGGCAACGGACCGGCCGAGATCTTCGGCCAGTCTGCCGACGGCATCTTCCAGCGTCTCGGGAACGGCTGGTCGCAACAGATCAAGGGCGCCACCGATCCGGCTTTCCCGGGCTGACCCGGCCTTCCCGGGCCGGCTGTCCACATAGCGGCAGGCCAGGCTTCCCCACCGGGGCCCAGGCGCCCAGCCTTGAAGGGTGAACCAGCGCCGGGACCGTGCCCCAAACGGTGGGGAAGACCGGGTCGTTGACCCGGACCTCGCTCCGGCGCTGCCGCCGGCCAAACACCGTGGGAACTACGCCGGCCGGCTGGCGCGGGTCGCCGAGCGGGCGGCATCTGCCGCGGGGGAGTTGCTGGCACTCGCGGTGCCGGTGGAGTGCGTTTGCTGCGGCGCGGAGGACAGGACCCTGTGTGCCGCCTGCGCCCATCAGGTCCGTCTGCTCACCCGCCGGCCGTTCCGGGCCGAGGGGAGGGCCCCGGCCCTGGTGGACATGGACGGCTCCGTCCTGCTTCCGGTCGTGGCCGCCGGCGCTTACCGGGGCGAGCTGGCCCAGGCCCTGCTCTCCTTCAAACGACACGGCCAGCGGCAATTGGCCGAGGAACTGGCAAAGGCGCTCTCCCGGGCCGTCAGCGCCGCCGCCGGTCCGGCGGCGGAGGTCCTGCTGGTCCCGGTCCCCACCAGCGGGACCGCCTTTCGGCGCCGCGGCTTCAGCCCGGTCCACCTGCTGCTGGCACGCGCACGGCGCAGCCCGGCCCTGGAGGGCGCCGCCGTCGCCGACGTGCTCCGCAAAATACGGCCGGCGCCGATTGATCCCCCGAACCGCCCCGGGACGCCGCACGGCCGCCAACGGACGGCGGCAGGCTGGCCCGGCTGGCCAGGCGGGCCCGGCTGGGCCGGCGGGCAAAAGGGCCTGGGGCGTGCGGCCAGGGCCCGCCGGGTCCGCGGCTCCATGCGGATCAAGGGCGGAACCCATCCCGCGGCGCTGACTGGGAGGGCCTGCATCGTCGTGGACGATGTGCTCACCACGGGGGCCACACTGGCCGAAGCGGCACGCGCGCTGCGTGCCGCCGGAGGCGTTGTCCGCGGCGCCGTGGTGCTCGCGGCGACACGCCCGCCCGCCCGGTACGACTTTGCCGCGGCGAACCCCGCACTGGCGCGGGACCCCGGTGAACAGGAAAAAAATAAACCGAAAAAGGATGAATAACAGGAGGCTATGAACTAACGTCGAAGATGGGTACCAAGAACAGATGTACCTGTCGATAGCGGCTCGGAAAGGGGCTCGACTGTCAGTCAGATCAGCCCCCGGACGTGCCGCCGTCGTGTCACCGAAGTCATTTGGAGGGCACCATGGAGTTCATGATCAGCGGTCGTAATTTGACGGTTTCGGACCGCTTCCGCGAATACGCCGACGAAAAGATCTCAAAGATCGCATCCCTGGGGGACAAGGTCCAGAGAGTGGACGCAAAGGTTTCCAAGGAGACCAAGGCCCGGCAGACTGCGGAGATGCTCACTGTTGAGTTGACCGTCCTGGGCCGCGGCCCCGTGATCCGCGCCGAAGCCAGCGCCGCAGACAAGTTCGCCGCTTTCGATCTGGCCTACAACAAGCTTCTTGAACGGCTGCGCCGTGCCAAGGACCGCAAGAAGGTTCATCACGGGCGGCACACCCCCAAGTCCGTCACCGAGGCCACGGCAACCCTGGAACCCGCCAGCGCCAACGAGCCGCTGTACGTGGAAGCCGGCCGCCAGCCGGAATCCCAGCCGGCCGAGAAATCCGCGTACGAGGTGGACAACGACATTCCGGCCGGCGACTCGCCGGTGTTGATCCGCCGGAAGGTTTTTCCGGCGTCGTCCCTCTCGCTTGACGATGCAGTCGACAACATGGAACTCGTGGGCCATGACTTCTACCTCTTCGTGGACAAGGAGACCAAGGCCCCGTCGGTCGTCTACCGCCGCGAAGGCTGGACGTACGGTGTGATCAGCCTGGACCAGACCTGCGAACCGGGCGAGGCTCCGCTGGAAGAAAAAGTCATCGCCTATCGTTCAGAAGATGAGCCCGCCCGCACCTGAGCCGGCGGCCATCCTAGGAAGGGAATGATGTGCCCGCATCGCTGAGCCTCAAACAGGCACGGCGGATCGCACTGGCAGCCCAGGGATTGGACAAGGTCCGGCCCACCGCACCCGTGAGCGCACGGGCGGTGGGCCGGACCTTTGCCCGTCTGCACCTGGTCCAGATCGATTCCGTCAACGTGCTCGCACGGAGCCACTTCCTGCCCTTCTTCTCCCGGCTCGGCAACTACGACCGGGCCATCCTGCACCGCATGGCGGGGACGCACCCGCGCCGGATGATGGAGTACTGGGCGCACGAAGCCAGTTTCATCAGGCCCGACCACTTCCCCGACCTCGTGCTGTGGCAGAACCGCAAATGGGTCGGAGCCCATGCCATGGATCCGGAGTTGCGCACCGAGGTGGCGCAGCGCGTTCTTGCTGCGCTGGCCGCGGGACGCCCGCTGACCGCCGCCGAACTGACGGCCCGGCTGGGCCACGTCGAGGACCGGCCCAAGGACAACTGGGGGTGGAACTGGAACGCGGTCAAACGGGTCCTCGAGCACCTCTTCGAGCAGGGTCTTGTCTCCGCCGCGTCCCGGACCGAATCCTTTGAACGCCGCTACACGCTGACCGCCAAGGTCCTGGCATCCAGTCCGGGCGTGCAGACGGAGCCCGCCGACGGCCGGGAACCCGACGCCGCGGCCGCCATGGTCCGGCTGATCGATGCCGCGGCGCAGGCCCACGGAATCGGCACCCTGCGGTGCTTCGCGGATTACTTCCGGACCCCGCTGCACGCCGCCGCCGTAGCGGTGGAGCAGCTAGTCGACGCCGGGCGGCTGGAACCGGTGACGGTGTCCGGCTGGAACCGGCCGCTGTACCGGCACGCCGACGCAGGTTTGCCGCGCGCCGCCCGTGGCCGCGCGCTGCTGAGCCCCTTCGATTCCCTGGTCTTCGAACGCCGCCGGCTGGAGGAGCTGTTCGGTTTCCACTACCGGATCGAGATTTATACCCCCGAGGCCAAACGCCGCTACGGCTACTACGTGCTGCCCTTCCTGCTGCGCGACGGGATCGTGGCCCGCGTGGACCTCAAGGCGGACCGTGCCGCGGGCAGCCTGATCGCCCGGGCCAGCCACGCCGAGCCCGGCGCGCCGGCCGATACCGCAGTCGAACTCGCCGAGGAACTGCAGCTCATGGCAGAGTGGTTGGAGCTGGACCGGATCGTGGTAGCCCCGGTGGGGGACCTGGCGCCGGCGCTTGCGCAGGCCGTCTCCGGCCTGCATCCGCTCTGAGGGAACAGGCGCGTCCCGCCCTGCGTCTCTCCCGTAGACTAAACACGCCGGAATTCGGCAGCTTGAGACTGGGAGCAATTTCACGTGGCATCACTTATCGAAAAACTTCTCCGCACGGGCGACAAGAAGACCCTGCGGCAACTGCGGAACTATGCCGATTCCATTAATGCCCTGGAAAGCTCCTTCAAGACCTTCACCGACGCTGAATTGCGCGAAGAGACCGACCGGCTGCGCGCCCGCCACGGCGACGGCGAGAAGCTCGACGACCTGCTGCCCGAGGCCTTCGCCGCCGTGCGCGAGGCCTCCTCGCGCACCCTGGGGATGCGCCACTTCGACGTCCAGCTGATGGGCGGCGCTGCCCTGCACCTGGGCAACATCGCCGAAATGAAGACTGGTGAAGGCAAGACCCTGGTGGCCACCGCTCCGGCCTACCTCAACGCCCTTGCCGGCAACGGCGTGCACGTCATCACCGTCAACGACTACCTCGCCGAATACCAGTCGGACCTGATGGGCCGTGTCTACCGCTTCCTCGGACTGAGCAGCGGCTGCATCCTGTCCAACCAGGACCCCGCAGTCCGCCGTGAACAGTACGCCTCGGACATCACCTACGGCACCAACAACGAATTCGGCTTCGACTACCTGCGCGACAACATGGCCTGGGACAAGTCTGAACTGGTCCAGCGCGGCCACAACTTCGCCATCGTCGACGAAGTGGACTCCATCCTCATCGACGAGGCCCGTACCCCGCTGATCATTTCCGGCCCGGCCCAGGGCGACACCAACCGCTGGTACAGCGAATTCGCGAAGGTCGTGCCGCGGCTGCAGGCGGACACCGACTACGAAGTCGATGAGAAGAAGCGCACGGTCGGTGTCCTCGAGGCCGGCATCGAAAAGGTCGAGGACTACCTCGGCATCCACAACCTCTACGAGTCCGCGAACACCCCGCTGATCGGCTTCCTTAACAACGCCATCAAGGCGAAGGAACTGTTCAAGCGGGACAAGGACTACGTCATCCTCGACGGCGAAGTGCTGATCGTTGACGAGCACACCGGCCGTATCCTCGCCGGCCGGCGCTACAACGAGGGCATGCACCAGGCCATCGAGGCCAAAGAAGGCGTCGAGATCAAGGCCGAGAACCAGACCCTTGCCACGGTCACGCTGCAGAATTACTTCCGCATGTACGACAAGCTTGCGGGCATGACCGGCACCGCCGAAACCGAAGCCGCCGAGTTCATGAGCACCTACAAGCTCGGGGTTGTCGCGATCCCCACCAACCGGGACATGCAGCGCGTCGACCAGTCGGACCTCGTCTACAAGAACGAAGCGGTGAAGTTCGACGCCGTCGTCAAGGACATCGCCGAGCGGCACGAAAAGGGCCAGCCTGTCCTGGTCGGCACCACCAGCGTCGAAAAGAGCGAATACCTCTCCAGGCTGCTGGCCAAGGAGGGTGTCCGGCATGAGGTGCTGAACGCCAAGAACCACGCCCGTGAAGCGTCCATCGTGGCGCAGGCCGGCCGCAAGGGCGCCGTGACGGTCGCGACCAACATGGCCGGCCGCGGCACCGACATCATGCTCGGCGGCAACGCCGAATTCACCGCCGTCGCCGAACTCGCCCAGCGCGGGCTGGATCCGGAGGAGAACTCCGAGGACTACGAGGCAGCCTGGCCGGCCGCCTTCGAGGCCGCGAAGCAGGCGGTCAAGGACGAGCATGAGGAAGTCCTGAACCTCGGCGGCCTTTACGTCCTCGGCACCGAGCGGCACGAGTCCCGCCGGATCGACAACCAGCTGCGCGGCCGGTCCGGCCGCCAGGGCGACCCGGGCGAGTCCCGCTTCTACCTGTCGCTGACCGATGACCTCATGCGCCTGTTCAACTCGGGCGCGGCCGAGCGGCTCATGAACAGCTCGGTGCCGGACGACGTGGCGTTGGAGTCGAAGCTGGTCTCCCGGGCCATCGCCTCGGCCCAGGGCCAGGTGGAGGGCCGCAACGCCGAACAGCGGAAGAACGTCCTCAAGTACGACGACGTCCTGAACCGCCAGCGCGAAGCCATCTACGGCGACCGCCGCCGCATCCTCGAAGGCGATGACCTGCACGAAAAGGTCCAGTACTTCCTCGAGGACACCATCACCGCGTTCATCGATGAGGCGACCGCCGAAGGGACCGGCGACGACTGGGACTTCACCCTGCTCTGGTCCAACCTGAAGACCCTGTACCCGGTGAGCTTCACGCCGCGCGACGTGATCGACGAGGCTGGCGGCAAGTCACGGATCACGGTCGAATTCCTTAAGGAAGAGATCCTCTCCGACGCCCGGCTGGTCTACCAGGCGCGCGAGGAGCTGATCGGCTCCGAGAGCATGCGTGAGCTGGAACGCCGCGTAGTCCTCTCCGTGATCGGCCGCAAGTGGCAGGAACACCTGTACGAGATGGACTACCTGAAGGAAGGCATCGGCCTGCGGGCGATGGCCCAGCGCGACCCCCTGGTCGAGTACCAGCGCGAGGGGTTCATCATGTTCCAGGCCATGATGGAGGCGATCCGCGAGGAAAGCGTCGGCTTCCTGTTCAACCTGGATGTCGAGGTGACCCCGGCGCAGGACGTTGTGGTGGCCGACGCCGAGGGACAGCACACGGAACACCAGGAACCGCAGATCCATGCTGCCGGCCTGGAGGCGCCGGAGAAGCCGGCCCAGCTGCAGTACACGGCTCCCGGCGAGGACGGCGCGGCCAGGACCCGGGTCGAATCAAAGTCGTCCGGGCGCTCCGGTAACCCGGCGAAGGCAGCGGCGCAGGAGCCGCCGCGCCGCGCCAGCAAGAAGAAGCGCCGCTAGGGCGCACCCGCCTAAGGCAGCCGCCCAGAAGGCAAGGCTGCCGCAGGCACGTACAGGGCAGGGCCGGAACGAAAGTTCCGGCCCTGCCCTGTTACTGTCGCCCTCCTTTCCGGTTTTCGGCCTGGGCCTTCAGCCGATCTCAAGCACGGTGACGCGCCACACCAGCCTGCTGCGTTCCAGCCGCAGCGCCACGGCTCGGACGCGGAGTTCGTCCGAAACCACGGCGCTGGCCTCGTAAACGTCCTCGGAGACCCGGCTGGCGCGGACCGACCGGACCGCCGGATTCCGGTGCAGCCGGCCCGCCGTCGGGGAAGTGCCGGAGGCGACGCGCCGTGTGAGCGCGGCCCGGTGCTGCAGCGCCGCCAGGCAACGCTCGTTGAGCCGGCGGGCGAGCTGCTGCGCGGGACGGGTTCCGGCGAGGACTTCGACGGCGGCCTGCACGGTTGACCGGGAAATCGCGCACACCTCGCGGTCCTGGTCCACGAGCCGCAGGACCGGGGTTGGTCTGTCGGAGGCGGACGGAAAGGGAACCGTGCGGCGATCGGTCGACGTGGGCGGCCGCGGGACAGTTGCACCTGCGCGGATACCGGTGATGGGGCTCATGGGGCTTCCTTTGCTCGTGGGCTTGCGGGTTGTTGTTCGTTGGGTGTTGGGCCTACGGACCGACCGGCATCCTGAGGACCTGCCCGGGAAGCAGCAGTCCGGGGTCGCCGCCGATGACGTCGAGGTTGGCCTGATAGAGCCGCGGCCATGCCACGGCGACGTCGACGTCGGACGCCAGCGGCCCCAGCTCCGCCGCGCAGATGCTCCACAGCGAATCCCCGGTCCGGACGGTTACGTCGGCGGTGCCCAGCGGAGGCTCCTGCGTCCGCAGCGGAAGGGCGGCGAGAGTGCGGGGATCCACCGGCGGCGGCGCCGGTGTCCAGTGCGGATCGAGGCCAAGGCTCCGGGGGCGGTGTGTGGGGTCGGTAGGTTCCGGGGCAGGAACCGTCGCCGGTGCAGGAACGGTGGGCGCCAGGGCGCCGCCGGTGGGGACCCACGCCGCGGCAACCGCGGGAGGGGGAGGCGTGCCCGGACCGGCGGGACCGGGCGCCGCGTGGGCCAGCGGGGCCGTGGCGAGCTGCAGCCCGACGGCAGCCAATGCCAGCCGGCGCATGAACGCCGGGCTGAACTTCCCCGCCGCTGCGGCGGCCCGGCGGCTGCCGCTGCGTTCGAGCAGCGCGGACACGATGGCAATCAGGAAGGACAGCGCCCACCAGACGACCACAATGAGGCCCGTGGTGTTGGCGACCACGCCAATGTGGTCCTCAAAGGAGAGGGACTGGCGCCTCGCCGTGGAGGCATGCAGGCGCTGCGCGAGCTGGGCTCCCGACACGGCCAGGAAGGCCCCCAGCAGCAGGATGACGGCCGCCATGGCCGCGTCGGCCCCGAGGCCGCGCCGAGCCCCGGTGACGGACAATTTCTTGAGAGCCACAACCGCCTCCTTTAATGTCTTTTGGTGCAATTTGATGTCTTTAAAAGAAGTTTGATCCTTTCGGGGTTTGTTTGTCTAGAGGGTGCGCAGGAATGTGGATTGACCGTCGCCGGGGGCGCGCCTACGCTGGCGCCATGCGTTGGGACACCCTGTTTGCAGACCTGGAGGCGCAACTTGCCGCCGGCGAGCGCCTGGACCTGGACGTCGAAATCGACGAGCGGGCGCGGGTGGATGCGGCCGCGGTGGAGTTGGCAGACCGGCTGCGAGGTTCGGTGGGGCTCCGGATCGGCGTCCACCTCGGCTCCGGGAGGGTATGCGAAGGAACCCTGAGCCACGCCGGCAGCCAGTGGCTTGTCCTCGATGAGGAGCGGCACCAGGTGCTGATTCCGTATACGTCCGCCGTCCGCTACGCGGGACTTTCCAGGCTGGCGGTGGGCGCAGGGCCGTCGGTGCGGCAGCGGTTGGGACTGGGCAGTGCCCTGCGCGGACTGGCCAGGGGCCGGGCCAGTCTGGCCGTGATGGTGTGGCAGGGAGCAACGGAGGAGTCCGTGCTGCACGGTGTCATCGACAGGGTGGGCCGCGATTTTCTGGACCTGGCCGTTACCCGGCCGGGCGAGGAGCGTCGGCCCGCCAATGTCAGCGGGGTGGCAACCATCCCTTTTGGGGCTCTGGCCGGATTGCGATCAGTCCGCGGCGCCGAAGGCTAGTTGTCTAGCGACCCTTGGCCCTGGCCTCGTCGATCATGCGGCTTGCTTCGGCGTAGCGCTCCTGGATGTACTGCTCGAGCATGGTCTCCTCCACCCGCCACTGGCCGCGTCCGCCCACCTGGATGGCCTTGAGTTGGCCACTTCGGACCAGGGCATAGGCGGCGGGCGAGTTGATCTGTAGTTGCTCGGCAACGTCCGCGAGGGTCAGGAATCGTGGCATGACACCATTTTGCCACCGGGGATGCCGTTTGGGGCCGTTATCCCCAAATTGATGTTGTTTGCTTCAGGTCCTTCCCGCCGCGCCGCCAATTCGTGAGAATGGGGGTGTCCGGCGTCCGCAGCCGGGGCCGCGACTACAGGGGGAGCAGGACGCATGACTGTGAGCACGGTGGCCGGCGGCGCCCGGTTGAAGAAACCTTCCTGGAAGGACCCGCGGCTGCTGGTCGGCATTCTGCTCGTGCTGGCGTCCGTGGTGGGCGTCGTCTCGCTCGTCGCGGCAGCGGACCAGACCACCGAGGCCTATGCGGCCAGCGGGCCGATCGCCGTCGGGGAAAAGCTGACCACGGACAAGCTGCACCGGGTCAAGGTCCGGCTGGGCGACGTCGAGCAGCACTACCTGACGCCGGAGCTCGGCGTGGCCGCCGGCCTGGTTGTCGTCCAGCGCATCGGCAAGGACCAGCTCGTCCCGCGTGAAAGCCTTGGCCGGCTGGACGCGCTGGACCGCAAACCTGTCGCCGTCACGATCGACGAGGCACTGCCGCCGCAGGCCGTGGCAGGGTCCCGGGTGGATATCTGGGTCGCGCAGCCGGACACCCGCAACGGCTTCAGCGAACCCGCCCTGCTGCTCAGGGGCGCCGAGATCGCGCAGCTCACGCCGGGGGCCACGGCCCTGGGTTCGCAGCGCTCCACCGTCGTGATGGTCCTCGTCCCGGACGGGCAGATGTCTAAACTGCTGGGGGCGCAAGCCAACAAGGCGAAGATCTCCGTCGTCTGGAACCCGGGCGGAGCGTCCTGATGGGCATCCCGGTGGTGACGGTGGGCAGCACCGGCGACGACCTGGTCGGCGGACTGGAGCGGCTTCATGGTCCGGTGTCCGTGGTCCGGCGCTGCGGTGAGCTGGCCGAACTCCTCGCCGCGTGCCAGACCGGGCTGGCCCGGGCCGCCGTCGTCGCGGAAGGCAGCGAGGAACTGACCGCCTCGCTGGTGGACCGGTTGTCCGCCGTCGGGGTCGCCGTGGTGGCACTGACGGACAGTCCGGAGGAAGCGGCCAGACTGCAGGGGATCGGCGTCACCGCCGAGGTTTCCGGGGTGGAGGCCGCCGCGCTCGCAGTCCTGATCGCCGACGCCGTGGCCCAGCTCGGCGGGGCCGGGCAGCGGCACGCTGCGAGTGCCTTCGCGGACCATTCCGCGGCGTTCCGCGCGCAACCCCGCACCCAGGACCCGACGCAGGAACGCACGCCCGAGGCCTACGCGGACGCCGGGGATTTGGCCCACGTCGGGGCCGCGCCGCCGGGCGCCGGGCAGATCATCGCCGTCTGGGGCCCGGCGGGATCGCCGGGCAGGACCCTGGTGGCCGCCAACATCGCCGGTGAGCTCGCAGCGGCGGGCAAGTCGGTCGTGCTGGTCGATGCGGACAGCTACGGCGCCAGCGTGGCCGCGATGCTGGGGCTGCTGGACGAGGCAGCCGGACTCGCACAGGCCTGCCGGCTGGCTGACCAGGGACTGCTGGACGGAGCGGCCTTACTCCGGATCGCCGCCCCGGTGGCCACCCGGGCCGGATCCTTCCGGGTCCTTACCGGCATCACCCGGGCCGACCGCTGGACTGAACTGCGCGCCGCGGCCCTTTCGCTGGTCTACGGGCGGGCTCGGGAGATAGCCGAGGTCACGGTGATCGACGCCGGGTTCTGCCTCGAGGCCGACGAAGAGCTCAGCTTCGACTCGATGGCGCCCCGCCGGAACGCCGCAACGCTCCGCAGCCTGGAACTGGCGGACACCGTCTACGCGGTCGGCTCCGCCGACCCGGTCGGCGTGCCGCGCCTGGTGCGCGGACTGGCCGAGCTGCACGCCGCCGTCCCGCAGGCGACGCCGCACGTGGTCCTGAACAAGGTGCGGGCCGCCGCCGTCGGGCGTTCCCCGGAGCGCCAGCTCCGCGACGCCTGGGCGCGCTACGGCCCCACAGCCCCGCTGGAGGCATTCCTGCCGGCCGACCCGGCGGCGTGCGATGCCGCGCTCCTGGCCGGCTCGCTGCTGCTGGAATGCGCCCCGGACTCGGACCTTCGCAGGGCCATCGCCAACCTGGTTTGTGCACCTGTCCAACGAAATCGAAGATCCTCTGTTCTTAGTTCCACAGCAAAGCGCCGGGCAAACGGCTAGGCTCGCCATGAGGGCCGCAAGGGTGCGGCCGTGAACTTTTGATGGAGGCGTTTGTCGATGTCGTCTGGGTCCAGCGTGGAGGATCAACCCGTTTCAATCGGTGCCGGTGAAGGGTACTTCGGGGACTACTACGAACATCTGGCCGAGGAGGATGCCCGCGCCTACGGCGGGGATGTCCTCACGGCCCGGTCGCAGACGCATCTTCAGGCCGCCGCCCAGCGGCAGCCCGGCGTCGCAAATATCCTGATCGCCGATGAGGCCGAGTCCAGCGTGGTCTACATCGTCACGGACGACATGCCGTTCCTGGTGGACTCCGTCAATGCCGAACTTGTCCGGCAGAAGTCCCCGATCCGCCTCGTGATGCACCCCCTCTTTGTCGTCACGCGCAACCGGGAGACCGGCCGGCTGGTCAAGGTCGCACGGGTGCCCTCGAACCTGGGGATCTCCAGCGGTGACACGGCGGCGATGCCGAAGCTGTCACATCTGATCGCCGACGGTGACAACGCCTCGCACATGGAGTCCTGGATCGCGGTCGAGATCGACCGGGTCGACGACGCAAAGCGGCAGCAGCTGGTCGAAGGCATTTCCCGGGTGCTCGGCGACGTCCGTGCCGCGGTCGAGGACTGGCCGAAGATGCGCAACAAGGCGCACGAGATTTCCGCGGACCTCGAACGGGTGGCCAACGCCGCCCAGATCGCTGAACTCCGTCAGGCCCAGGACCTGCTCCGCTGGCTGGACGACGGGAACTACACCTTCCTCGGCTACCGCGAATACGACCTGCGCAACGACTCAGGCGAGGACGTGCTGGAACTTCGGGAAGACAGCGGCCTCGGCCTGCTGCGCGACAGCGCCGACACCCGCCACCAGATCCAGCACCTGACCGCGACGGGCCGAAAGAAGGCCCGCGAAAAGCGGGCCCTGGTGATTACCAAGGCCAACTCTCGCTCCACGGTGCACCGCTCGGCGTATTTGGACTACATCGGCGTCAAGAGCTTCGACGCCGCCGGCAACGTCAACGGCGAACGGCGCTTCATCGGCCTGTTCGCCACGACCGCCTACGCCGGCTCGGTCCGGGACATCCCGGTGGTCCGCGAAAAGGTCGACGCCGTGCTGCGCGGTGCCGGCTTCCCGCCGGACTCGCACTCCGGCAAGGACCTGCTCGGCATCCTTGAGACCTACCCGCGCGATGAGCTCTTCCAGATCGAGGTCCCCGACCTCGCCGCCATCGCCACCGGCATCCAGCGGCTGCAGGAACGCCGCCGGACCCGGCTGTTCCTGCGCCCGGATATCTACGGCCGCTTCATGTCCGCCCTCGTCTACCTTCCCCGCGACCGGTACACCACCAACGTCCGGCTGCGCATCGAGCAGGAACTGCGGCAGACCTTCGACGCGGTCTCGATCGACTACGAGGCACGGATGACCGAGTCCGCCCTCGCCCGGCTGTTCTTCCGGATCCGGCTGCCCAAGGACGCCGACGTCAGCCACGTCAACACCGAAGAGGTCGAGAAGCGCCTGGTCCGCGCCGCCCGCTCCTGGAGCGAGGGCATCACCGAGGTCCTGCGCGCCAGGGCCGGCGCCGACGGCGAGAACGGCGCCAAGGACCTCGCCGCCGTTTGGGCCGACGCCTTTCCCGCCAGCTACCGCGTCGACTACGAAGTCGAGGACGCGCTGGAGGACATCGCCCGCTTCGAGACCTACGGCGCCGCGGCCGGGCGCGCCGGCGGTGAGCGGCCCGGCGTGCACGTCTACCTGCCCGACGGCGCCGGGGCCACGCTCGAAGAAGACGCCCGCGTCAAGCTGTACATGCTCGAACCCAAGAGCCTGAGCCAGATCCTGCCGTACTTCCACAACCTCGGCCTCGAGGTCCTGGACGAACGCCCCTTCGAGATCGGAACAGCCGACCACCGCGACTTCTTCCTCTACGATCTCGGCCTCAAGTACCCGGCCGGGGTGGATCCGGAGCGCACCGGGACCCTGCTGGCTGAGTCCTTCGGTGCGGCCGTGTCCGGAGCGGTGGAATCGGACAGCTTCGACCGCCTCGTGCTGCGTGAAGGCATGCAGTGGCGCCAGGTGGTCGTGTTGCGCGCCTACGCCAAGTACATGCGGCAGATGGGCAATACCAACTCCTTTGAGTTCATGGCGGACACCCTGCTGGCCAACCCCGACGTGACCCGCGGGCTGACCGCGCTCTTCGCCGCCCGCTTCGACCCCGCGTTGGACGCCGCCGGACGCGAACAGCGGCAGGACGCGGTCCGTGGAGGCCTGGACGCGGCCATCGAACAGGTCGCCACGCTCGACGCCGACCGCGTCCTGCGCACATTCAAGAACCTGATCCAGGCCACGCTCCGGACCAACTTCTACCAGAACAAGGCGCACGTCAGCTTCAAACTCGACCCCTCCGGCATTGACGGCCTGCCGTTCCCGCGGCCGATGTTCGAGATCTGGGTCTACGCACCCCGGGTCGAGGGTGTGCACCTGCGCTTCGGCAAGGTCGCCCGCGGCGGACTGCGCTGGTCGGACCGCCGCGAGGACTTCCGCACCGAAATCCTCGGCTTGGTCAAGGCACAGACCGTCAAGAATGCCGTGATCGTTCCGACCGGCGCCAAGGGCGGTTTCTACGCCAAACAACTGCCCGACCCCGCGGTGGACCGCGGCGCCTGGATGGCCGAAGGGGTCGAAAGCTACAAGACCTTCATCCGCGGCCTGCTGGACATCACCGACAACCTCGTCACCACGGCGGAGGGCGAAACGCTGGTGCCGCCGGCCGACGTCGTCCGGCACGACGGCGACGATTCCTACCTCGTCGTCGCCGCGGACAAGGGAACTGCCTCCTTCTCCGACATCGCCAACGGCCTCGCGGCCGACTACGGCTTCTGGCTCGGCGACGCGTTCGCGTCCGGCGGGTCCGTCGGCTACGACCACAAGGCGATGGGCATCACCGCCCGCGGAGCCTGGGAATCCGTCAAACGGCACTTCAGCGAGCTGGACCTGGACACACAGGCCGAGCCGTTCACCGTCGTCGGCGTCGGCGACATGTCCGGCGACGTCTTCGGCAACGGCATGCTGCTGTCCCGGCACATCCGGCTGCTCGCGGCCTTCGACCACCGGCACATCTTCCTCGACCCGAACCCGGACGAGGCGGCCTCCTTCACGGAACGGCAGCGGCTCTTCGACCTGCCGCGCTCCTCCTGGGACGACTACGACAAGTCGCTGATCAGCGAAGGCGGCGGCGTGTACGGCCGCCAGGCCAAGTCCATTCCGGTCTCCGCGCAGGTCCGGGCCGCGCTCGGGCTGCCGGAAGGCACCACCCGGCTCAGCCCGCCGGAACTGCTTCGCGCGATCCTCCTCGCCCCGGCCGACCTGCTCTACAACGGCGGGATCGGCACCTACGTCAAGGCAAGCACCGAAACCAACGCCGCCGTCGGGGACAAGGCCAACGACGCCATCCGCGTCGACGGCCGCGAACTGCGCGTGAAGGTGGTCGGCGAGGGCGGCAACCTGGGCATGACCCAGCGCGGGCGCATCGAGGCGGCGCTGCAGGGCGTCATCCTCAACACGGACGCCATTGACAACTCTGCGGGCGTCGACTGCTCCGACCACGAGGTCAACATCAAGATCTTCGTGGACCGCATGGTGGCCGCCGGCAAACTGGCCCCCGCGGAGCGCGCGGAGTTCCTCGCGTCGATGACGGAGGAAGTCGGCCGGCTGGTGCTCGAGGACAACATCGACCAGAACATCCTGCTGCTCAACGACCGGATGCGCGTTGCCGAATGGAGCCCCAGCTACGAGCGGCTGATGGACTGGCTTGAGAAATCCGCCGACCTCAAGCGCGAGCTGGAGGCGTTGCCGACCACGGAGACGCTGCGCGAACGTCTTGAACAGGGGCAGGGGCTGACCTCGCCGGAACTCTCCGTGCTGGCCGCTTACGCCAAGATCGAACTCGCCGCCGCGCTCCGCGACAGCGACCTCGCGGAGGACCCGTGGTTCCGCGAGACGCTTCGCGCCTACTTCCCGAAGCAGCTGCGGGAACGCTTCGACGCGGACCTGGATACCCACCCGCTGCGCCGCGAAATCATCGCGACCGTGGTTGCCAACGACATGATCAACATGGGCGGCATTACGTTCGCGTTCCGCGCCATGGAGGAAACGTCCGCCACCGAAGCCGCGGTCGCCAAGGCCTTCGTCGCCCTCCGCGAGGTCTACGAGCTGAACATCATGGTCGGCGAGCTCAACGAACTGCCGGCGTCGTTCCCGACCGAGCACTGGAGCACTGTCCACCTGGACATCCGCAGGCTGCTGGACCGTGCGGTCCGCTGGATCCTGAGCCAGGGCGGCGCGGCGCGGCCGATCGCCGAGATCGTGGCCGAATTCAAGCCGCTGATGGACCCGATGCGGGCCCGGCTGCTGGACTACCTGCGCGGCGACGACCGCGAGCGGGTGATGCATTGGCTCGAGAAGGCCCGGAGCTGGGAGCTTCCCGAGGATCTGGCGCACCGCTGGGCGGAGCTGTTTGAAAGCTTCGTGCTGCTGGACATTGCCAAGATCGTGCACCTCAGCCCCGAGCCGGTGGAGAACATCGCGCACGTTTACTACTCGGTCTTCAACCGGTTCCACGCCGATTCGCTGCTCGAGCGCATCACCAAACTGCCCCGGAAGGACCGCTGGCAGGCCCTGGCCCGTGCGGCCCTCCGCGACGACCTGTACTCGACCGTCTCGGACATGACGACGGCGGTCCTGGAGTCGACACCGCCGGACATGCCGTCGGAGGAACGGCTGGCAGCCTGGGAAGGCCAGAATGTCGAGCAGCTGGGCCGGGCGAAGTCAATGTTCGACGAGGTGAACGCGCTCGAGGCCGATGACATGGCCTCACTGTCGGTAGCATTGAGGCTCTTGAGGTCAATCGTTCGACGCTAGGGGCTGCCCGCCCAGCGTCGCAAATGGAGGTGCTGTGGCAATCTTTACGGACCCTATCAGGGAGCATGCTGATTTCGGGCCGGGGGATGCCGAGTGGTTGCACCTGCTCGTGGGGGACTGGCAGATGGTTGCCGACCTCGCGTTCGCCGACCTTGCCTTGTGGTTCCCGCACCCGGAGCTGGGCTATGTGGCGCTGGCCCACGTCCGCCCCTCCACCACGCATACGGTGTTCCACGCCGACTTCGTGGGGGAGGGGATCCGCTCGGAACTGAAGAGGCTCGTCGACAAGGCCTGGGAGACCCGCACGATCGAGCGCTCCAACGAGACCAACTGGAGCAGCGACACGGCCATGCGGGTGGAGGCCGTGCCGATGGTGCGCAACGGCCGGACGCTGGCGGTGGTGACCTCGCATATGGATCTCTCCAGCTCGCGGATGCCCTCGCGGCTGGAGCTGACCTACCGCCAGTGCGCTTACGACCTGCTGCGCATGGGCACCCTGGGCCTGTGGCCGGACTTTGCCTCGCCCACCGGGTCGCGCCGCGGTGCGCCGCGCGTCGGGGACGGGCTGATCCGGCTCGACGCCGAAGGGATCGTGCAGTATGCGAGCCCCAACGGCGTGTCCGCGTTCCGCCGGCTCGGCGACGGCGAATCGCTCGAAGGCAGGTCCCTGGCAGAGGTCACGGCAGGCCTGCTGCGGGACCGGCGGATGGTGGACGAAACCCTGCCGCTCGTCGTCACCGGACGCATGCCGTGGCGCAGCGAGATCGAATCCCGTGGTGTGAGCTTGTCCTTGCGGGCGATTCCGCTGCGCGACGAAGAGCGTCGCTTCGGGGCGCTGGTGTTGTGCCGTGACGTGTCGGAACTGCGCCGGCGTGAGCTGGAACTCGTTACGAAGGACGCCACGATCCGCGAGATCCACCACCGCGTCAAGAACAACCTGCAGACCGTGGCGGCGCTGCTCCGCATGCAGTCCCGCCGGATGGTCAGCGACGAAGCCAAGCAGGGGTTGGAACAGGCCATGCGCCGGGTCGCCACGATCGCCCTGGTCCACGAAACGCTGTCGCAGGGACTGGCCCAGAGCGTTGACTTCGACGAGTTGATCGGGCGCCAGTTCCGGTTGTCGGCGGAGGTAGCGTCGCCCTCGCAGCAGGTACGGACGCAGCGGTCCGGGCTGTTCGGCGAGCTGCCGAGCGACTTCGCGACGCCGTTGGCCCTGGTCATCAACGAACTGGTGACCAACGCCGTCGAACACGGGCTCGCCGGCAGGGCCGGGACCGTCTGGTTGCTCGCCGACCGCTCCGAAAGCGAGGACGGCGACGAACTGCTGACCGTGACGGTGGCGGACGACGGCGTCGGGTTGCCGGCCGGGTCCTACACGGAGGGCCTGGGGCTCCAGATTGTGCGCACGCTCGTCACGAGCGAACTGGGCGGCAGCATCCAATGGAAGCCGCGGGAGGGCGGCGGAACCGCGGTGCAGGTGGTCCTCAGTCTGGCTCCGCGCTAACCACGTTTAACGGCAATGGCCCCGGACCAGCGGTCCGGGGCCATTGTTTTGCCGGGTCGGCCCGGCGGGGAAAATTCAGGAGGCGCGGCGGGCGCGGGCCGCACGGCGCTTGAGGGCGCGGCGTTCGTCTTCGCTCATGCCGCCCCAGACACCGGCGTCCTGACCGGATTCGAGGGCCCACTGGAGGCAGGTGTCCACGACGGGGCAACGCCGGCAGACGCTCTTCGCTTCCTCAATCTGCAGGAGGGCGGGACCCGTGTTTCCTACGGGGAAGAACAGCTCCGGGTCCTTGTCAAGGCACGCTGCGCGGTTACGCCAATCCATGCTGATCAGTAACTCCATTCCTGGGAATTCGTTAAATGCCTCTTGTGAAATTATTCACTAGAGGCTACATAAGAAAGGGGCCCTGTGGGCCCCCTCGGTCATCTGGATTAAGCGTGTCATGTTAACGCTGTGTAAACAAGGGGTATTTGCCTTCGAAATGCCGCCAAATCGTGAGCGATGCATCACATTGACTGGCGGAACCCCCACGTCTGTCCGACTATGTCGGGTAGGGTGCCAGTGTGTCAAGACCCCCTGTAAACCCCACCGATCCCGCCGAGGACAAGGCTGGAGCGCCCGGCCCGGAGTCCGCGGCCCGGCCCGCGGGAATCACCGTCATCGCGATCGTCGCCGCCCTTGAGGCCACGGCGCTGCTGGTAGCAGCAGGCTGGTACGGATTCCAACTGCTGACCGGGGCGCCCGTCGTGTCCTTCTGGGGTGCGGTCTTTACCCTGGGCCTCCTGCTCGCCTTTTCGACGTGGCTTTTCGCCGTCGGCCATTTCCTCTTCCGCGGCTATCGCTGGCCGCGGGCCGGGGCCTTGGTGGCCCAGTTGTTTGTGCTGACCATCGGCTTTCCCACCCTGACCGGGGGCTACCCGGTCGCCGGACTGGCTATGCTGCTGCCGGCTGGCATCGCCATCGTGCTGTTGTTCGACAAGCGCGTTATCGCTTTTGCGTCCCGGGCAGGCGGCCAGCCTCCGGCACTGTAGGCAGCCGGCCCACCGCGTCACCGCCTCACGGCGTCACCGCCGGAGCCAGAGCCAACTGCACCGCCACGGCCAGGCCATCCGAGACCACGACGGCGCGTCCCGCCGGTGGACGAGGTTCGGGCTCGAAGCGGACGCCGAAGAGGTCCCCGTCCATCAGGCTCCGGGGACCAATCAGGATCCCCCTGCCGTGACTGCGGGCCTGCAGCGCCAACGGAACGCGCTGCAGCAGAGCCGGGCTGAATCCCGCCGTAAACACCACCGTCCAGCCCAGGCCGTTGAGCTTGAGCAGCGCGTCATGGGTCTGCCTGCCGCACAGGTCCACGTCGTCGGCCAGGAGGACGGTGGCTCGATCAAGGGCCCCGGCAACGGCGTCCGCCAGCACTGCGGACCAGTAGTCGTCCTTCCCGGCTCCCGGCCCGGGCGCCAGCCAGGTCCTTGAGGGGTTCAGCCGTGGCAGCGCGCAGAGCAGGGAAGTCTTCCCTGAACCGGAGCCGCCGAGCACGGCGAGGACACTGCCGGGCGGCAGCGCGAGGCTGGCGGGAAGAAGCTCGTCACCGCCGACGCCGATCCAGATCCGGGTATCCGGGGACTGCGCTGCCGGCGGGCTCCCGGTCGGCGCGAGCCGAGAACGGACCTCGTCCACGGTCACCACGGCCGGCAGCGCTTCGATCCGAAAAGGCAGGCTCTGCAGACCGCGGGCGCGCGGGCGGGCGGATGGCGCGGCGAGGCAGTCCTCGGGTGGCTCGTAGAGTTGCGCCACCCGGAGACCGTTCCCGGGTGGTCGTCCGTTCGCTGCCGCGCCCCCGTTGCCGACGGACAAACCGCTTTTGCCGGACTCCCCGGAGGCAACGGACATGCCCTCGACGACGACACGGCCGGGAATGGCCGGCAGCTGCGGGAGCCGTGGCCATGCGAGCCGGCTCTCCTCCGTTGACCCGAGAGGGAAATAGACCCGGTTGGGGAGCGCGGCAAAGAACCGTGCAGCCACCAGCTCGCGCTCGCCGGACAGGACCGCGGAGATGTCCGCTTTCGGGCCGTCCCGGATGATGTCATGGACCAGGTCCTCGGCCCAGGCGAGCGGACCGGAGCGGAATAGCGAAACCCAAGATCCCCAGTTGTGCAGCACAAGCACCAGCGGCGGAGGCATCCGGGCAGGCGCTGCGGCCAGCCGGAGCGTCATGTCCTCGGCGACGCGGGCGAGCACCCGGACCGCCCGGCGTGGCTCCTGCGGCCCCACCCAGGCCCCCAGCCGGGGCGAAGCGGCGGCACGGGCCAGGCTCCCATCCCCGTCCAGAAGATAGAGATGTGATTCAGCCTCAGCCCACTCCAGCTGGTCCAAGACCAAGCGCAAGGTATCGAGGCTTCCGCCGCGCACCGCATGCTGCGTGCCGCCGATCAGCGCGAGGTGGCCGTGCTGGTCCGGGTTCCAGCGCACAGGGCCGAGTCGCTGCTGCTCCGGCAGGTCAACCACCCCTAAGAGGACCTCGCGCGTGGCTGGGTTGCCGGCGGCTGGCCCTGGAAAGACCAGTGCCGAGGACAACGGTTCGGCGACCGGACGCCTGGCAGCCGCTCCTCCCCGCAGGCGCCACAGGCGCGAGGCGAGTTCGACGAAGGGCACGGCCGCCTCCGCCGGGGTGGATTCCGGGTTGTGGTCTCCAGCCGCCGGCACCGTGGCCGCCGACTGGTCCAGCAGCGCCCGTGCGGTCATCACCGTAACGGTGCCCGCCGCCGGGAGGGGCGGCGTCGGACCCAGAACTGCCGTCTGGAACTCTTCAGGAGCGGCGTTGCCGCGGACAAGATAGGCACGGCCCGGGAGCGAAATTGGAATGGCCGCGGCGAGCCGCGAATTCATGACGTCCGCGGATTCGAGCTCGGACTGAACCCTCAGCACCACGCAACTGGTGACGTTGGCCCGGATGTCAGCGGTGAGTGCCCCCTGCGGCCGCTGCGTGGCCATGACCAGGTGGATTCCGAGGGAACGACCGATCACTGCAATACGCATGAGTTCGGTGAGCGCCGACGGCGCGTCCTCCACCAGCATCCGGAATTCGTCGATGATGAGGACCAGGTGGGGGAGTGCAGGGACGGCCGGGGCGCGGGCCTGGTACGAGGCGAGGTCCGGCACTTCCGCTGCCGCAAGCAGCTCCTCCCGCCGGCGGACTTCTGCTCTGAGCGAGGCCAGGGTTCGTTCCACCTCGTAGCCGTCCAGATCCGTGAGCAGCCCGACGCAGTGCGGCAGGCCGGTCAGCGGCCCCAGACCCGAGCCGCCTTTGAAGTCGACGAAGAGGAGACTGACACGGTCCGGCGGATAGCAGGCCGCCAGCCCCGTCACGAGGGTGCGCAGGAACTCGGACTTGCCGGCCCCGGTTGTTCCTGCCACGAGCAGATGGGGTCCGTCGGCCTGCAGATCGATTCGCAGGGGTCCCGCCGCAGCGCAGCCGACCGGCGCCGGTAGCCCGCAGGACCGCCCCGACGTCCGTCCGTCCGCTGACCAGCGCCGTGCAACCGCGGCCTCCGAAAGCCGCAGGACATCGTTCAGGGAACACGACGCCGGGACGGCCGTCGGTTCGCCGGCCGGACCGTCAGTGGCCCCCAACTGCCGGCAAAATCGGTCAAAAACCTCCTCGGGCACCAGGTCGGGAAGGAACTCAATCGCGGTGCTACCGGCAATGAGCCGCCCGGCGTGGCCTCCGAGCGTCACGGTTTGGCCCGGCACAGGTCCCGCGGAAGGCGAGCAGTCGACCACCTGCCAGCCGACCCGGCACGCCTTCGTGCGCAGGGTGTCCGCGTCCGCGGCCCCGGGAAGAAGGACCAGGACACCCCGGTCGCAGCCCAGGCCGGGACCCGCGGTCAGCCTGGCGGCGGCGACGTTGGCGCTGGCAGACAGCGAAACCCGTGCCAGGAAGCGGGCGGCCAGCGGGATCGTGGCGGCCGGGCCGTGGAGGTGAAGCCAGGTGCGGCGGCCGCGGGGATAGCCGGCGAGCTGCATGACGAAGAATCGGACCAGCCCGGCGACGACCCGCGGCGGCCCATCCAGCCGGGTCACCGCCGACGGATCCAGGGTCAGCGGCAAAAGACCGGCCGGCGGAGCCCGAAAACCGGGATCGGCCGGCTCCAGCCTGATTCTGGCGGTTTGCGCGGCCAGCCCCAGACGCAGCCACACCGGCCCTGCCTCCGGCGGCTGTTGCGCCGCGGTGGGAACCGTGCCTGCCGAGCCAGCGGGGCCTCCCGTGCCGAGGACCAGTTCGGGTGCCGACGGTGCCGCCCGCCGTCGTCGTTCCGCGTCCAGCCGGACCGCGGCGGCGACAGCGGCCTTCAAATCGCGGCGCTGCCTTCTCCCGGACACGGCGGGCAGCAGCGCCGGAACCGCCGACATCGCAGTGAAAGCGAGGAACATCCACATGCCCGTAACCATCGCGAGGGTAACGCCGACTACGAGCGGCGCGACCACCGCCACGACAAAAAGTGTCCGCGGGCCGGCCTGACCGGGGCCGGAAACCCGCAACGGCTCCGACGTGTCGCCACCGGCCGCCTCCAGCCCCGGCCTGCCGGGGCCGGAAGTGCCCGGGAACTGCTCGCGGACGAGGACGGCAAGCGTCGAGTCACCGCAGCCGATCAGCGAGTCGGTGGACACCGGAGCGCACGACACCCGCCGGCCGTCGACCCGTGTCCCGTTGGCGCTGCCAAGATCGGTCACCGTGATCCCCGAGTCCGCAACGTCCAGCCGCGCGTGTTCCCGCGAAAGTTCAGCGTCCGGGATGGTCAGCTCCGTCCCGCCCCGGCCGATCCGATAGCGTCCACGACGCAGCGGCAGTACCGTTCCGGCGCCGGGCCCGCTCAGGACGGCCAGCAGCAGCGGCGGGCCATCGGCCTCCAGGCGGCCGCGGTTCGGCGCTGCCCGACTGCCGCCGGTCTGAGTTGCCCCCGGGCGCCCGTCAACGAGGACGGCCCCGTTGACGAGGGGAGGGGTGCCGAGTGTGAGGCTGCCAAGAGGGGTCCCGCCGACTGTCAGCCGGGCCGTGCCGAAATCTCTTGCCAGCGCGTCCTGGAGGACGGCGCCGGAGCAGCCGAAATCCGCCTCGACGGAGAGCTCCAGCGGAGCCCCGATTGCAGAGCCTGCCGGTCCGACGAGGGTGCACTGCAGGAGCATCGCCGGATTCCTTTCTCGCGCCCGCTGCAGTCAACGCTAGGGGTTGAATTCTCCCGCCAGCCCGCAGAAATCCGGCTAAGTGGACAACTTCGGATGCCCCTCCGGCCAGCTAAAGCGACTACCGATTCACAGGTTCATGCCGGGTCTCCGGTAGGCTGGAACAGCAGACAATGCACAACGTTGGGCTGCCCATATTCGAACCAGGAGATTTTGTGACTGCTGACCTCGTCATCGTAGGGTCGGGCTTCTTCGGCCTGACAATCGCAGAACAGGCCGCCACTGAGCTCGGCCTCAAGGTCGTCGTTATCGACCGCCGCCACCACATTGGCGGCAATGCGTACAGCGAAAAGGAGGAGCAGACCGGGATCGAGGTGCACCGGTATGGCGCACACCTGTTCCACACCTCCAATGACCGCGTCTGGGAGTACGTCAACCGCTTCACGACGTTTACGAATTACGTGCACAAGGTCTACGGCGTCCACAAGGGCGAGGTCTACTCCCTCCCGATCAACCTGGCCACCATCAACCAATTCTTCCGCGCAAACCTGACGCCGGGCCAGGCCCAGGAACTGATCAACGAACAGGCCGGAGAACTGGCGGGCACCGACCCGCAGAACCTGAACGACAAGGGCATCCAGCTCATCGGCCGGCCGCTCTACGAGGCGTTCATCAAGCACTACACCGGCAAGCAGTGGCAGACGGATCCCAAGGACCTGCCCGCGAGCATCATTTCCCGCCTCCCGGTGCGCTACAACTACGACAACCGGTACTTCAACGACAAGTACGAGGGCCTGCCGACCAACGGCTACACCGCGTGGATCGAGAAGATGGCCGAGCACCCGAACATCGAGGTCCGGCTCAACACCGACTTCTTTGACGAGTCTCACGAGTACAGCAAGAACAAGGTTGTCGGCACTGTCCCGGTAATCTACACAGGCCCGGTTGACCGCTACTTCGACTACGCCGAGGGCGACCTCTCCTGGCGCACCATCGACTTTGAGGAAGAAGTCCTCGACGTCGGGGACTTCCAGGGAACGTCGGTGGTCAACTACAACGACGCCGACGTCGCATACACCCGCATCATCGAGCCGCGCCACTTCCACCCCGAGCGCGACTACCAGACGGAAAAGACCGTCGTCATGCGCGAATTCTCGCGTGCGGCCGAGAAGGGCGACGAGCCCTACTACCCGATTAATACCCCCGCGGACCGCGAACGCCTGCTCAAGTACCGCGACCTCGCTGCAGCCGAGCAGGACGTCCTCTTCGGCGGTCGCCTGGGCACCTACAAGTACCTGGACATGCACATGGCCATCGGGTCCGCCCTGACCATGTTCGAGAACCAGATCCGCCCCCACTTCGAAGGTGGCGCCAAGATTGAAAGTGGAGGAGTGGACGCGTGAGCGCTGCAATCGAAGTTTTGAATGAGGCGGAAGAGCAGCGCGATTTCCGGACTGTTCACCGCGTCGTGCTGCCGGTTGACGGGGACACGGACGTTCTTCCGCTATACGTCGACTTCAACCCGATCCAACGCGTGGTGCAGCTTTCCAAGCGTGCACGCCGCCGGGGCGGAATCACTACACCCCCGGCACTTCCCCCTGCTGTACCCCAGCACCCTGGCTTTGTGACCGGCCGAAACAGCCTGACACTTGCTGCGTTCCGGAGGGTTTCCTTGGGAACCTACTTCAATGCATTTCCCGCCAGCTACTGGCGAAACCACACAACGGTGGAGACCGTGCGTCTGACGGTCGACGTCGATGCCGAAGCAACGGTGATCGTCTATCGCTCCAGCCCCCGGGGCACGGCAAACCGGGTGGAAAGTTTCCACGCATCCCAGGGCGGCGAGGTCACCTTCGACTTGCCCTTAAGAGCGTTTGTCGACGGTGGATGGTACTGGTTTGACCTCGTGGCGCATGCGAGCCCGGTTACCCTCAAGAGTGCAGGCTGGTCCGTCCGGGAACCCGAAGGATTCGTTCCCGGAACGCTTTCCATAGCTGTTACAACCTTCAACCGGCCTGATTACGCGTTGCGCCACATCGCGACGCTCGCCGGGGATGCAGACGTCGTCAAGATCCTGGACCGCTTCATCCTCGTCGACCAAGGGACGGACAAGGTACGTGCTCAGCCGCAATTCGAGGAGCAGGCGGCTGCGCTCGGGGATAGGCTGAGGATCATCGAGCAGGGAAACATCGGCGGCTCAGGTGGCTTCTCGCGCGGCATGGACGAGACACTGAAGGATGGTCGAAGCAAGTACGTGATGCTGCTGGATGACGATGTCAGCATCGAAACGGAAGGCATCCTGCGTGCTGTCAGCTTTGCGGATTTCACGAGGACGCCCACCATTGTGGGCGGACACATGTTCAACCTGTACGAGCGTTCAGTTCTGCACACCTACGGCGAGCAGGTTGACGACTTTCGATACTTTTGGCGTCCCGCCGTGAACACCCAAGAGGCACATGACTTCGGCGTAAGTAACCTGCGCACGACCCCTTGGATGCACCGCCGGGTTGATGTCGACTACAACGGGTGGTGGATGTGTATGATTCCGACCTCGATTGTCAGGGAGATCGGTTATGCTCTGCCCGTTTTCATCAAATGGGATGACGCCGAGTACGGGATTCGAGCCAAGGAGCACGGCGTTACCACGGTCACCCTGCCCGGCGCTGCTGTGTGGCACATGCCGTGGACGGAAAAGGATGACACCATCGACTGGCAGGCCTACTACCATCAGCGAAACCGCTGGGTAGCGGCGCTGAGCCATTCGCCGCGGAAGAAGGGTGGAAGGATGCCGTTTGAGAGTATCGCGGTGGATATTAGGCATCTCATCTCCATGCAGTATTCGGCGGTAGAGGTACGGCTGAAGGCACTCGAGGACGTGCTCAGCGGACCCGATCACCTCCATGCCACGATCGCGGACAGATTGAATTGGGTGCGGCAAACACGCGCAGGGTTTAGCGACGCGCAGGTTACCCCGGACCTTAATTCATTTCCCCCGGTAGTCGGCTCCGCTGAAACCGTTGCAGACCACGAACCGAACTACGTCGCGGAATCACTCGTACGCGCTGCAATCGGTCTACTACGTCAGTTGCGTCCTGTCCGCCGGGGCTCCCTGGAGAATCCCGAGGCAGCCGTTCCCGCTGCGGAGGCCCGCTGGTGGAGGCTCGCAGGCCTCGACTCGGCCCTCGTCTCTTCGTCGGACGGCAGCAGCGCCTCGTGGTACAAGCGTGACCGGGCGCGGTTCGTGAAAATGCTCGGCCGGACGGTGCGTTTGCACGCGAAACTGATGGCCGGATGGGACAGCAATGCGCGCAGGTATAAAGACGCGCTGCCCAGATTCACGAGCCAGGAAGCATGGCGGGAGACTTTCGCGGTCGCTGCCGCAAAGGACCACAAGAGCGGGGAAACCAAGGTATGACCGCCAGTTCATCTGGTGGAGGAACGGTGATCTTGCCGCTGTCCACCCCTGGCGAAGGAGGAGGACTGCAGGATGTTTTCCGCCAGTGGTTCCTGCTTAGACTCCTCGTGCGCAAGGAAATTAAAGTTCGCTACCGAGGTTCCGTTCTCGGATTGCTGTGGTCCTACGTGAAACCGCTGATGCAGTTTCTGGTTTACTTTGTGGCGCTTGGCATCTTCCTGAACCTCCAAAGCAGTACCCCGAATTACGCGATCTATCTATTCTCCGGAATTGTCCTGGTGAACTTCTTCGTCGAAGTCCTTGGCAATTCGACGCGGTCCATTGTTGACAATAGGGACCTGATCCGGAAGATTTACCTGCCGCGTGAATTATTCCCAGTCGCCACACTCCTGGTTTCGGCCATTCACTTCCTTCCTCAGGTGCTGGTACTGGTGGGTGCCAGCCTTATTGCAGGCTGGACGCCCAGCATCTTGCAGCTTGGGGCTGTGGTCCTGGGTTTCATTATCGTCGGAGTGCTGGCCACCGGGTTGGGGCTCCTATTCGGAGCTGCCAACGTTTACTTCCGGGACTCCGAGAATATTGTCGACATGATCCTGATGATCGTGACATGGGCTTCGCCGGTTCTGTACGTCTGGACAATGGTTGAGCGGGCTCTGGGGCCCTACTTCTTCTTCTACCAGCTCAACCCAATGACCGTTGCAGTTGAGATTTTTCATTGGGGATTTTGGTACCCAACGCTCAAGGCCGACCAGTTCGCGGCTGTGCCGGTCGTTCAGGGACTCGTCTCCGTATGGACGCCTGTGGCCCTTGGGGTGTCCTTGCTGATCCTGTTCGTAGGCCAGCTCGTCTTCCGTAGACTTTCCATCCGTTTTGCCCAGGAGCTGTGACGTCATGCAGGATAGGTTGCTGGCTATTACCTGCAAGGACGTACGCAAGAAGTTCGTCTTACGACACACCAGGTCCCTTAAGGAAGCGCTCGTATGGTTGGTCCGCGGGCGCAAGGGCGACATGTGGAAAGTCTTTAATGCCCTCCGGAACGTTTCTCTTGACGTCTATCAGGGTGAAACCGTTGCCCTGCTGGGCTTGAATGGATCCGGCAAGTCCACGCTCCTGAAGCTGATTTCCGGTGTCTTGCAGCCAGACGGCGGCACTGTGCAAACCCGGGGACGCGTTGCCGGACTCATTGAGGTTGGCGCGGGGTTCCATCACGATCTTAGCGGCCGCGACAATGTGTATCTCAACGGTGCAATTCTTGGTATGTCGGAAAAGCAGATCGACGAAAAATTTGATTCTATTGTTGAATTCTCCGAAATCGGCGACTTTATCGATACCGAAGTGAAGTTTTATTCTTCGGGGATGTACCTTCGCTTGGCGTTCTCAATTGCGGTACACACTGATCCCGAAGTTTTCTTGATTGACGAGATTCTCGCCGTCGGAGACGAACCGTTCCAACGTAAGTGCATTGCGAAGATCAAGGAGCTGTCGGGTAAGGGAAAGACTCTGTTTGTGGTAAGCCATGACCTCGATCTTGTGTCGACGGTGTGTGAGCGTGGTGTGTTGCTGGAACACGGCGAAATCGTGATGGATGGGGAAGTACACGATGTGGTCGCGGAGTTGCGGGCACGGTCTGCTAAGCAGTTGTGATCGGTCAATTCAGGGTCACAAAGTCCGACTGAAGGAGATAAATTGCGGCAATGGCCCCCGAGGTTAGCAGTTAAGCCGAAATTTGTCGCTTGGGTTTTGGGATCTGTTGCTGCTGCCATCGTCGTATCCCTAATCGTAGTCTCGATAGTAAATGTTGGGGAGTTTAGTGTAGTTTCACTCCGAGTAAACAGCGCGGGCCCATTGGGAATTCGTACTGCAAATCCGACACTAAGCTGGCAGACGGAAGCGTCAAAGAGAAACACTTTTCAGTCGGCCTACGAAATCCGGGTTGCAAGTACAGAAGCGCAGCTCAATGATTCCGACATGTGGAACTCCGGCAAAGTCGAATCTTCTGAGCAAGTCGACATCCACTATGCCGGAGTCAATCTCTCAGCGCAGCACCGTTACTACTGGGAGGTGAGAGTCTGGGATTCGACAGGAAGACAGAGTGATTGGAGTGCTGCGGCATGGTTTGAAACTGCCCTTGACCCCGGCGAGGCTTGGCCGGCCCAATGGATAGGCGGCATGGATCCGACCCAAGACCTTAAGGATTGGCGCGACTACAGCGTCAGAGTCGATTTCACCATTGACAACATTGCCATGGGTGTCTATTTGCGTTCGAAGGACGTCAATAACGGTTACATGTGGCAAATTACGGTGGCTGACGGCACTCCCCGTCTTCGCGCCCACAAGAAGAAATACAGCGCCTACTCGGTCATCCGGGAAAAGGACATTTCCCGGTTCGTTACAACGGAATCGCTCCGGACCTCTAAGCATACTCTTGGGGTCGAGTTGAGCGGCAACTCGTTTGTCACCACCTTGGATGGCCAAGAAATCGACCGTCTGGTCGATGATTCCTATTCGGAGGGATACGTCGGCTTTCGGCAGGCAGAGCTGGAGCAGGGCCAGGAGAGGGCATCGGTGCAAAAGCTGCTGGTCAAGGCCAGCGACGGAAGCACGCTTTTAGATTCTAACTTCGGTTCCGGCTCACCACTCTTCCCCGAGGCCGTTACTGAGGCAGGGACACTCAAGCTTGCGGCACCATTGGACACTTTGCATGATCCCGGGCCCTCGATGCCGTTGTTTCGAAAGGAGTTCAGCGCCGGCCAAAAGATCGTATCAGCCCGGCTCTACGCGTCTGCGCGCGGTGTCTACCAAGTGAACATCAATGGACAGGCGGTAGGCGACGGCAAGCTGGAGCCAGGATGGACGGACTACTCCAAACGGATTATGTACCAGACCTACGACGTCACGACGCTCGTGAAGCAAGGCATCAACGTGGTGTCAGCCTTCTTGGGGGAGGGCTGGTACAGCGGAAACATCGGCGGGTTCGGCGCCATGAATTATGGCAACAGACCGTCCCTGACCGCCCAGCTGCGACTCGATTTCTCCGATGGGAGTCACCAAACGCTGGGCACTGACTCCAGCTGGCAGACTGTTCCCGGGCCGCTTACGCGGTCGGACTTGATCATGGGCGAGACTTTCGACCAACGAAAGATGCCGCCCGGCTGGACTGGTCCCGGATTCTCCGGATCTGCGCTGGGGGCTGCAAAGATTGTCGATCCACCGGCGGGGGTGGTCCTGGAACCTCAGGTAGATGCGCCGGTGAGAACGGTGCAGCAATTGACACCCAAGGAACGCACCGAGCCGGAATCGGGCAAATGGATCTATGACATGGGGCAAAATATGGTGGGCGTCGTTTCTCTACGCCTGCGCGGCCAGCCAGGGCAGGTTGTCCGAATCCGCTATGGCGAAATGCTCAACAAGGACGGCACGCTCTATACGGCCAATCTTCGGAGCGCGCAGGCCACCGATCGCTACATCTTTAGGTCGGCGGACGAGATCGACTTCACCCCGATGTTCACATTCCACGGATTCCGTTACGTCGAGATCACCGGTGTCGGTGAACCGCCTGCCTTAGGCGACATTTCCGGACAGGTTTGGAGCAGCGTTGCAGAGGACACGGGATCGTTTTCAACGTCGAATGCCCTGCTTAATCAACTTCAGAGCAACATCAAGTGGAGCCAGCGGGGAAACTTCTTGTCGGTTCCGATGGATACGCCGGCCAGGGATGAGCGACTTGGATGGACGGGCGACATTGGCGTCTTCGCCCCAACGGCGACCTATAACTCTGACTCTCTGTCCTTTTTGGCCAAGTGGCTCAGCGACCTCCGGGATGCACAGTTGCCCGGAGGAGATTTCCCCGGGATCGCGCCAAGTGTCTGCGCGTGTTTCCAAGGCGGAGCTGGTTGGTCTGACGCGTCCATAAGCGTTACACATTCACTTTGGCGTGCTTACGGAAGTGTGGAAGTTATCAGGGATAACTACGCAATGATGAAGAAGTTCATGCAGTTTCGGATCAATTCAGCAAGTCCCGCCGGCGTCGTCGTCCACGGGGATTATGGCGACTGGCTGAACCTTGGGGACCCGACGGATCCGGGTCTCATAGGAACTGCCTACTTCGCCTACACCGCACGGCTCTTGGCGGACATGGCGGCGGCCATTGGTGAAACGGAGGACAGTGCGACCTACGCAGCACTGGCGGCCAGAACCAAGGAGGATTTCATCAAGGCGTACGTTCAGGGCAACGGCTCCTTGGTGTACGAAAGCCAAACGGCATATGCAATTGCAATTGGGATGGACCTTGTCCCGCCAAATCTGGTGGGAGAAGCGGGCAACCGTCTCGCTTCCCTTGTTAGCTTGCGGGGGGGACATCTCGCGACGGGTTTTCTGGGCACCCCATGGCTGCTCGGAGCTCTGAGCACGACCGGACATGCGGACCTAGCGTTCGCTATGTTGAACGATGACACGTACCCATCCTGGGGATACGAGGTCGCGCGGGGTGCGACAACAATGTGGGAACGATGGGATGGCGTTAGAACGGATGGCACACTCGGCGATCCTCGGATGAACTCTTACAACCACTACGCATACGGCGCCGTGGGTGACTGGATGTACCAAAACATTGCTGGGATCTCACCAGCAACTCCGGGTTACAAGACATTTGTAATTGCACCCCGGATCGGAGGGGGTCTGACAAATGCTTCAGGCGCATTCGATTCCGTTTACGGTCGTATAGAGTCAAGCTGGCGGGTGATGGGGGCCGACGTTGAAATGACGATTTCAGTGCCCCCTAACACGAAGGCAACGGTTTACTTTCCCGCGAAAGACGAAGGCTCAGTAACAGAGAGCCAGAAGCGCTTGTCTGACGCGGAAGGTGTAAAGCTGGTCGATGGGCCCAGTGGCGAGGTCACGGCAGAACTTGGATCGGGACATTACGACTTCACAATCCGGGGAAAGTAGCGGCCCGCAACTGGACGGCCCGAGTGACCGGTTAGAGCGCTGCGTCCCGTGCCAGGGATTGCAAGATCTCCTTGCCGGAAGACTTGTCCCAGCCCGCGGCTGCCGCCGGAACTGCGATGAGTAATCGAGTTACCCGGATTCCGCTCACGACCGTCAATACGAACTCGTTGGTGTCTTTGAGGCGGTTGACGGCAAACTTGGCTTGATCGCCAAGGCCGCTTACGTCTTCGGGTGCCGACATCAACGGGAACAGGTCCACACTGGCCAACGCCGACGGGCTGGGGTACGTCGTGACCTCAACAATCACGGCATTCGTCGTCAGCCCGCTTGGGTCAAGCGGGTAGATGCAGGATTCCTTTTTCAGTCCTTCAGCGTCCTGGACACCGGACGACTGTTCGGGCTGCAGGTCGCCAGCGCTCAGTCCCAGATGCTGCCGAATGGCCTCCGGTTTTATTACCCGACATGCCGTGGTTCCCGGGTTGGCAAGAATAGTCCTCCCATCGTGGGCGGTGCTGGGGATCGGTACGGACGGCAGAGTGGATGAGCCTGGAGGGCTGGACGTTTCTCCTGTGCAGGCAGCCAGCCCAAAGAACGCCGCTATCACGACGCCGGAGGCTTTGGCCCACGCCCTACGCTGGAGCAGCCTATCGGAATACATCGGCAACAACCCCCATAACGATTCGGTCGCCGGGGACGGAATTTGTCATGAAGCGCACCACGTCGGATTCGTTCATGGCGATGCAGCCCCAGCTTGGATAGCGATTTGCGTGGAGGAAGATGGCAAAACCAGCGTCCATGGTGATCCCGGAATCGGGCGGTCGGTTGTAGTTGATGACGACGCCTTGCCGATAGTCGTGGGCAGGCCGAGTGGCAAAGTACCACATGTTTTCGTCCGGGAAAATGTCAGCGCTGGATTCAAAGTACTTATTATAGTTGGCGTTCAGGCGACCACCCCAGCGGGAATACGGATTGAGTGTGGTGTAGCTCAACGCAGTTCCCGGATTCCCGAGCCCGAAAGCATCTGTGACGGTGAATGAACCGGTGGGAGAGAACATGTTTATCGTCGGACCGGAGGCCACCCCAGGACGGGCAAAACCTGATGCGCCAGCTTGAGCCCAGGTCGACCACTCGTAGACGTAACGGCCCGCGGATTTCACACAAGTAACCGAGGTGACCGGCGAAATGCCATACTGCTCCGCAATCTCGAAAGTCACTCGTTGGGCACCGCCCGTGCCGTAGTTAACCGACCCGCGATTAATGGCCTCGCAATAGCCGCTTGGGGAGATATAGAGCTTTGGCCCGGAATCCGGCGTCCAACTTAGTGAGCCGTTCTCAAACCACTGCTGGCAGCCTCCGGACCAGCAGTTCTCAGTCTGCGTGGGGTATCCCAAGGATCCGCTGGGTCCGCCACGGGCCCTCCAGGTTGTCCCGATGGCGCCCCAGACGGGGTTCGAGCCGGTGGCAGGGGACCAGTAGAGTTGGCCGCCCTGGAAGTTCTGTGTGCAGCCGCCGTCGCGGAGACCGCAACTTTCGGCGCCGGTGGGGTAGCGCAGTCCGCCGGCTTGGAGGCCGAAGTTGCGGTAGGCCGCGAGGTTTGCGCCCCACACTGGTAGGGCGCCAAACGCTGACGTCCAATAAATGTTGGCATTCTCAAACGTCCGGAAACAACCCAGCCCGTTCGGATCGCATTCAGTTGCTGTAGTTGAAGCTCCTAGGGCTCCGCTGGCGCCGCCGTATGAGGTCCAGGTCGCATCAATACCACTCGCCGCTTCTTGAGGTATCGCCATGGCGGCCTCGCCATTGACGCCGGGCTGGACGCGCGGTTCAGCGGTTGGACGTGCCGTCGCGGCCGTGAGATTTGTGTGGTCACTAGCCGTAGGTGGAAATGTTTGATGTGCCTCCGCCGGCGGGGCTTCAGCAGAAGTCACCAGGTCCGGCGAAATCGCCACTGGTGACGGTGACGGTGACGGCGACTGCGTCGGGGCGGGGACAACCGTAGAGGTAGTCCAATCCGATAAGGCCAGTGAGTTCGTAGCTTCGGCGACGCCAGTAGATCCGACCACCAGGCCGAGCGCCATAGCGGAACTCAAGGCGTACGTGCTCCAACGCATTAACGATGTCAAATTGTCCCCCAAAACTTTTTCACATTCGGTGATCATGCCACTAGCGCCACGAACCGAGCATGGTAACCGTGGAGCTTCCCGTCGTAAAGGAGAGGAAACGGCATTCCATTTCCAAAGCTTGCGCCATACTACCAAAGACGGGAGCAGACTATCGCGCTACCGGCAGCCCACAACCTCATACAGTTTGGCGGTCCCGCGCTGTTCGGCGAGGCGAAATCCAGGCCTGCCGGCGAGAGCCGAGGTTCCAGGATAGGAGTGGGTCCCGTCGTGTACTTCTCGGCTCCCGAAGTCGAGGACCCAGAAGCTTCGCAACGACCGGACGGCATCGCAGACTCGCGGATCCAGACCGAGCTGATTCAGTCTTCTTTCGACAAAGAGCACGTCATCGGTGGGCTTGCCAAACATGTGCGGTTCCAGAGTCTTTCGGTTGCTAATGGCGTAAACGAGAGAAGCCCCGGTCCAGGGATTCCCGATGACAGTTTCGTTCACAGGAATGTAGTCGTCGACGGCGCCGAGAAGGGCGTACTCGTCCTTGGAAAGGAGTTTCGATGCATCATTCAGTTGATAACTGGCTGCTGCATTGCGAGTTTCGGTTCCCACGGTCTGGAATTGTGTTGCTGCGGCGAATGCCATTGTTAAAACGACGAGAAAAGCCGCAAAGGCTTTCGTCTGCCGTGCTCGAGTAATATGCCGAAGCAATTTCGCGTCGAACGGGCTGTGGAGGTTCTTGAAATAGTCCCCGATCCGGACGGCGCCCAGTACCAAGACCGGAATCGTGATGACGGGCAAGAGAGCGGCCACGCGATAACTGTCGTTGTACCATCCGCCCGTAACAAATGTACGGAACCTGCCGAACCACATTCCACTGACAACGACGTACAAAGCACTGCCGATAGCAAAGGCGAGCAGCAACGGCCAAAATTCCCTGCTACGAGCAAAAGCCGCATAGATGCCAAAAATGGTGAGGGCAGCGAGAACCACGGGAATGGGAAGCCCCATGGCCGTCGCTGTCACGGCTTCACCAAACGCCTGGGAAAGCGATTGAATGGGGGGCCAGAAGGCCGCCGCGGCATCTGGCCTAAGCAGCGCCCAGATAGTGCTGGCAGAGATGATGAAGGCCAGCAGCCCGGCGAGCGGGAGGATCCGCGCGGGCAGCCGCGCGCGGTTGGCCTTCAGCGAAGAATGCATTGTCCAGAGCAGTTCTAGGATCCAGGGTGTGCCGAGTGCCAACACCGCAAGCAAGGCCGACGGATGCGCAAAAGCGAGGCCGGGCAGACCCAAGGCGAACACCAGGACGGCGGAACTGGCCAGCCCCCCCCTTGAGCCCATCGCCTTTAGGGCGGCGACGAGCGCTCCGAGGACAAAAGGAAGACCGGCGGTCGCCAGCATCAATGGGTACAGCACGCCGAAATCAACAAGCAAGTACGGGAACTGGCTAAACCCCGCCGAGGAGATCGCTGAGATGGTGATGGCCAACGGAGTTATGCGGGTAAGCCTTGTTGCCAAGTAAACGCACCCGGATGGCCAGATCACCGCAGCTATGACCGCGTTAGAGACGTTGACCGTGCCGGGTATAGGCATTCCAGTCAGTTGCACTACCAATGAAACCAGCGCATGCCAAGCGGCGGGGTATACTCCGGGTTGCCCAACTTGGTCAACAAGCCTTCCGATCGTGAAGGACGAGGCCGAGCCCGAATCTAGAATAAAGCGGACGGCATTCAAATGGAAGACATTGTCGAAGGTCTGCGAGATATTCTCTGGCGATTGGAAGATCGATAGCATCCGGAACATGATCATCATCCCGGCGAATATCAGCGATGTAACGGGTATCCACCTGTGAGTTAAGGACCTCCCTTCCGCTCCAGAAGCAGGCGATATTCGCCGGCGAAATGTCAGGACTACTAAAGACCCCAAAGCAGTAACGACGCAGACAGGTACGATTGACCAAGGGATACTGACCATTGGAGCAACCACTGCGGCGACGCTGATGATCGAAATGCTAAATGGTCCGGAGCCGGCCCAGAGCGTAAGTCCCCGCGCGCCGAGTGCGAACCCCACGGCCAATCCAGGAATCAACACTACGGCTACGCACGCAACGAAAGTAGGCCAATAGTCGTACCACGTCACGCTGAAGCCATCCTTAGCCTGTTATCCATTGTCGCCCCAGCATGTCGTAACTTTGTAGAGCGACGCTGTTCCGACGCTGGTCACTCGGATGAAGCCGTCCGCGTAATCAATGTTAAAGAGACCGTCGTATTGGCCGTCCCGCGGATAACCGCGCTGAAACGGGCGTTGGTCTGACTGCAGAACATAGTGAATATTTAGCGACCGCACTGCGGCACAGACGTCGGGGCGTCGCGCTGCGAACCTAAGGTTTCGTGCGACGAGGTCCTTCTCGGGAGTCATCGCCGTGAATATCTGATTGAACGTCAACCGGACCCCAGAGTAGAGATAGGCGAATCCACTTCCGTTCCAAGGATCCCCCACCACAGCCTCTTCGGACCCAACGTATTCGCCCAGTTCTTGGTAGAGGGTCATCTCATCAGAGGACAACATCGGCGACGTTGCACTGATGGCGAAGTTCTTCTTAGCAGAAATCATCGCGGGGGACGTTGAGACAACGAACGAGCACACAAGTGCTGTTAATGCCAGAAGCCCGAAACCAAACTTGGAAGACCGTTTTAGAGACGTGGACGGCCACGCTCGGCGAAGACCGCGGCGGATCATCGGAGGCAGGGAAACAAGTCCTAGAACTGCCATCGGCAGTGCGACAACGACGAGGGCAGCTGCAACGCGGTTGTAGTCGTCGTACCAGACCCCGGTCAGGAACGTCCGCAGCTCGGAAGGCGGGAACCCGGCCACGGCGACAAACAAAAGTCCAAAGATGAGGAAGGAAAAAATGAACCACGTCTGCTTTCGGCGTCGGAAGGCAACAACAACACCGACCGCGACCAACGGTCCCACGGCGAACGACGGCAGATTGCCCGAATGGGTTAGCCAGAGAGCCTCCCCGATCGCCTTGGGCGTATTTTCATACGGTGGATTGAAGAAGATCTCAGACACTGGCTGGGGTCGGAGCAGAATCCAGGCGAGGAGGATGCTCGCTAGCGTGACGGGGGCTGTCACCTCCGGCCACCTCAGCTTTTGGGCGTTGGATTTGCTTGGACGAGATCGCCGCTGCCTAATCCACCAATCGACAACCAGCGGCGCGACAAGGCCCAGAACAATCAATACACCACTGGGATGGCTAAAGAACATCCCAGGAGCGCCGATAACCAAGATGCACACCGTCATCACCGGATGGAAGCCATCGCCGCTCACCGCCCGGCGGAGTTGCACCACGACAAGCCCTGCCGCCGAAAGCACGAGTGCGGTTGACAAGAAGTTAGGGTACAGGACGCCCCAGTCCAACAGTCGGAATGGAAATGTACCCAAACATGTCGAGAGCAGGCCCGTTGCGGCGACATAGCGCCAGTTGTTTCCGAAGAGTTGGCGGACGAAAAAAATTGCGCTGACGGGCCAGACTACAGCACCAATGACCAGATTCAGTGCCGTCGCAGCTTCGGGGACAGACGCGTCAGAAGTCAAAGCAATCAGGGCCGCGAATGAATGCCAGGCCGCCGGGTACGCTGACGGGGGCCCGCCATTGAGCCCCAGAGACGCCGAGAAAATCGATCCGTCCCCGCTGTCGATCATGTATCGCACCGAGTTCAGATGAAATACATCATCTGTGGTTTGTGATATCCACTCCGGCGACCCGAAGACATATACCAGCTCAGCCCCTAAAACGACCGCCGCCGCCACAACCGACAACGCAACGACGCGAACCGGTTGTATTTGCCGCGGCGAAGCCTCCGGCCGTGGCCATTTTCTTTCCACGAGTCGTCTCACGACCGCCGCCGTACCGCACGCCAGGGCAGAAGATGCAACGTATCCCCAGATGTTCCACGAGACGTGCAGCGACCACAAGAGTGTTGATGACACGACGATCATAGACGTTGATATGAGCGGGGCCAAGCCAAGAGCAGCGAGCGAACGCGCTCCGGCGGCACGTACCACGCAGAATCCGGGAATGAAGACCAACGCGCATGCCACTACGGTGGGCAGTATAATCAGCGGCCAGCTCGAATCCATCGGTTATTCATCGCTTACTATTTGCTCCAGGGCACTTCTGAGGAGGCAGATTTGCCTCGTCGATGCCGGGTTCCAGGAAATGTTCAGTTCCGGTTACCTCTGCTTGCCACGTTCCAGCAATGCCAGTAGATAGGCGCCGTAGCCACTCTTGAGCAAGGGCTCCGCTCGACTGCGCAATTCGTCGTCGTTCAGGAAGCCTTGGCGCCACGCTATTTCTTCGGGGGCACCAACCTTGAGGCCTTGACGGTTCTCAACGGTTCGCACGAAGTTGGAAGCGTCATTCAGGTCGCTGAACGTCCCGGTGTCGAGCCAGGCGGTGCCCCTCGGCAGAACTTCCACGTGAAGCTTTGACTCATTCAAGTAAGTGCGATTGATGTCCGTTATTTCAAGTTCCCCACGAGCCGAGGGTTTCAGGGATTTTGCTATGTCAATCACATCGTTGTCGTAGAAGTACAGGCCCGGGACGGCATAATTACTCTTTGGCCGCGCGGGCTTCTCTTCAAGCGAGACGGCTTTGCCGGCGGCATTGAACTCAACAACGCCGTATGCCGTCGGATCTGCCACCCAGTATCCAAAGATTGCGCCACCATCGACATCATTGAAGCGCTGCAGTTGACCTCCCAGCCCCGCACCGTAAAAGATGTTGTCGCCAAGCACAAGGCAAACGTTTTCTGAACCTATGTGGGCGGCTCCGAGGATGAAAGCCTGCGCGAGGCCATCGGGCGAAGGCTGCTCTACGTAACTTAGATTCACACCGAAACGGGTGCCGTCGCCTAGGAGACGCTTGAAGGGCTCGGCGTCCTGGGGGGTCGTGACGATCAAGATGTCGCGGATTCCAGCCAGAATGAGTGTGGACAGCGGGTAGTAGATCATCGGCTTGTCGTACACGGGGACCAACTGCTTGCTGATGCCCAAAGTGATGGGATGCAGCCGCGAGCCGGTTCCTCCTGCAAGAATGATTCCACGCATGCTTGCCATCTTCTCTTGAGCAGACCGTTTTGACCAAACCGGTAGTCTGGACATATGCAGAAATTCCTTGTCACCGGCGGCGCCGGCTTCATCGGTTCGAACTTTGTGCGCCACGTGGTTGATGCCACAGCGCACGATGTTACGGTCCTGGACAAACTCACCTACGCCGGCAATGTGGAGTCGCTGAGGGGACTTCCGGAGGACCGGTTCGAGTTCGTACAGGGAGACATCTGCGACGCCGTCCTGGTCGATAGGCTGGTTGCCAACTGCGACGTCGTGGTCCACTACGCCGCGGAATCCCACAACGACAACTCCCTCCACGACCCGCGACCGTTCCTCGATACGAACATCATCGGCACGTACACGCTGATCGAGGCCGCACGCAAGCACAACAAGCGCTTCCACCACATCTCCACCGACGAGGTCTACGGCGACTTGGACCTCGAAGATCCGGAGCGGTTCACCGAGACCACGCCGTACAACCCGTCGAGTCCGTATTCATCGACCAAAGCGGGATCGGACCTGCTGGTGCGTGCCTGGGTGCGGTCCTTTGGGTTGCAAGCGACCATCAGCAACTGCTCGAACAACTACGGCCCGTACCAGCATGTGGAGAAGTTCATTCCGCGCCAGATCACCAACGTGATCGACGGGATCAGGCCCAAGCTCTACGGGAAGGGCGAGAACGTCCGCGACTGGATCCACGCCAATGACCACTCCTCCGCCGTGCTGGCCATCATTGCCAAGGGCCGCATCGGCGAGACGTACCTGATCGGCGCTGACGGGGAAAAGAACAACAAGGACGTCGTCGAACTGATCCTCAAACACATGGACCGGGCGCCGGACGCCTACGACCACGTCGTCGACCGCGCCGGCCATGACCTGCGCTACGCCATTGACTCCGCCAAGCTCCGCACCGAACTCGGCTGGCAGCCGCAGTTCTCCAACTTCGACGCCGGGATCGAGGACACCATTCGCTGGTACCGGAACAACGAGGACTGGTGGCGTCCCCAGAAGGCCGCGACCGAAGCCAAGTACCAGGAACAGGGCCAGTAGAAGATGACCATCGAGTTCTCGAAAAAGCTCTCCGCCCACGAAACTCCGATTCCCGGCGTCGTTCTCTACGACCTCCCGGTCCACGGAGACAACCGCGGCTGGTTCAAGGAAAACTGGCAGCGGGAGAAGATGGTGGCCCTCGGCCTGCCGGATTTCCGGCCCGTCCAGAACAACGTCTCGTTCAACGAAAAAGCCGGCACCACCCGCGGCATCCACGCGGAGCCCTGGGATAAGTTCATTTCCGTGGCCACCGGCAGGATCTTCGGGGCCTGGGTGGACCTGCGCGAGGGCCCCACCTTCGGCGCCGTGTTCACCGCCGAACTCGATCCCAGCCAGGCCATCTTCATCCCGCGCGGCGTGGGCAATGCCTTCCAAACGCTGGAGGACAACACCGCCTACACGTACCTGGTCAATGACCATTGGTCCGCGGATGCACAGGGACAGTACACGTTCCTGAACCTCGCCGACGAGACCGCCGCCATCGACTGGCCCGTCCCGCTGGACCAGGCCGAGCTCTCGGACAAGGACAAGGTCCACCCGCGCCTGGCGGACGTGGTTCCGATGCCACGGAAGAAGACCCTGGTCCTGGGCGCCAATGGCCAGCTTGGGAAGGCCCTGAGGAAGCTGTACGACGGCGACGCCTCCGTCGAGTTCGCTGGCCGGGCTGAGTTCGACCTCGCCAGCGAGGCGTCTTTCGCCTCCCGCAACTGGAAGAACTACTCCACCATCATCAACGCCGCCGCCTACACCGCCGTCGACGTCGCCGAGACCCCCGAGGGGCGGATTGCCGCGTGGCAGATCAACGTCTCGGCGGTTGGCCGTCTCGCACGAATAGCCGTCGAACACGACCTGACTCTCGTCCATATCTCTTCCGACTACGTCTTCGACGGCACTCGCCAGGTCCACGCCGAAGACGAGCCGCTATCCCCTCTTGGGGTCTACGGCCAGACCAAGGCCGCGGGCGACGCCGTCGTCAGCGTGGTGCCGCGGCACTACATCGTGCGCACCAGCTGGGTGATCGGGGAGGGGAACAACTTTGTCCGCACCATGGCCTCGCTGGCCGGACGCGATGTCAAGGCCGCGGTAGTTAGTGACCAGATAGGGCGGCTCAGTTTCGCCGAGGAGATCGCGGACGGGATCAGGCACCTGCTCGAAACCGGCGCCGAATACGGCACCTACAACATTAGCAATGAGGGGGATCCTCAGTCCTGGGCGGATATCGCCGCCGAGGTGTACGAATTGACCGGCGCGTCGAGTCAAGCCGTCACCCGTGTCAGCACCGCCGCGTACTTCGACGGCAAGGCTGCAGCGCCCCGACCGCTCAATAGCGTGTTGAACCTGTCAAAGATTACGGCCTCCGGCTTTTCCCCGTCCGACAGCCGCGCTGCGTTGAGTGCCTACTCCAGGACACTGGGGGAGACCGCAATTGACTGACGACAATCTCCTGACCATCGCGACGTACGGCCGATCGGGGAGCAGTGCACGCGTCCGGATCCATGACTGGCTTGGATATCTCGGAATCTCGGCACGGCATTTGAGCTACACCGGGCAAGCGAACAACAGCATTTCCACGCTGCTATCCCATTTGGACAAGGTGGTGCATTCCGAAGTTTCGTTATCCCGTCTTGCCGCGAATGGGTTTAGGGGAACCATCCTGATGAGCCGGGAAGCGTCACCGTTCAGCAACGGCCGGCTAGAAGCGAAAATCCTTCGGGCGGCGGATCGTTCCGTCTATGATTTCGACGACGCTATATTTCACAGTTCTGCCCCATTTCCCTATAGCCTTTGGCCCAAGGACAAGCTCTGGCTGCGGTCCATTCAAGCTGCCTCCCATGTCATCGCCGGAAACGAGTATCTGGCCGAGGAGGCATCGAAGCACGCCCGGGACGTGACGCTTGTTCCCAGTTGCGTCGATATGGCGTCATATACCCGCAAAACGGACTTCGATCTTCGTTCCACTCCCACCCTGGTCTGGCTTGGATCGCCCGCAACTGAGCCTTATCTTGAGACCATCGCGGACGCGCTTCTGCGCGTCAACAGCGTGACTCCCATCCGTCTGACAGTCATCAGCGCTGGCCGCCGTAGTCTGGGCCCCCTAGATGAAATTGTCGACCGGGTTGACTGGAGCGAAGGCAGTTTCGGAGGGCTCCTCCAGGAAGCCGATCTCGGAATCATGCCGTTACCGGACAATGAATTTGCGCGAGGGAAGTGCGCCTATAAGCTCCTCCAATACGGCGCTGCGGGCCTTCCGGTGATGGGTAGCCCGGTGGGTGCCAACTCCGGGGTCTTGGCAAGAATGGACGGGTTTTCCGCATCGAGCACTGCAGAATGGGCTGTGGCCCTTCAGGACTTCTTGGCGTCCACGGCGTCGGAACGTAAGTCGAAGGGGGACACAGGCTACACAGCAATAGCAGAGGGCTTCAGCTTTAGTGCTTGGAAAGAGACTTGGCAAAAAGTGGTGGGCTTGACGCCGACTACAGGTCTTATCCCATAGAGTCGGCTCGGGGATCCGCTGAAGACTCGAAAGTTTTTATATTGGCCCTTATGCGAGTCAAACTGCAACGACGGCGGACTCAGCGCGGTGGTTTCGATATTGGATTAGGGCAAGCCAGCCGGTTGAGGACAGTGCGCTCGCAAGTACAAACCCCCAGACCGCTCCGGTCAGTCCCCCGACAACGAGTCCGAGAGCCGGTCCGGCAATGGCGCCAACTGTCTGGACGATCCGTCCAGCGAAGAGTTCCCGACGCGGCAGGTGATTTCTAGCGACTATGTAGTAAAAATGGCCCAGGAAATTGACGGCGACAAATATTCCGCAGGCTAAGGCGAAGTGGCTGATGGCGCCGAGCGTTGAAGCTGCCAGCCAGATACGCGGAATGATTTCTGCAAGGACCACATAGCATCCCACAGCCATCACCGCAGCTGTTCCTGTTACTGCGAAAAGGTAGCGCCGCCCGGCAATCGCAGACAGAGAGAGCTGCGCCAGAGTCGGCCGGAGGGGATCGAGTACTAGCTGAACGGGAGTGGCAACGCTGGAAATGCCACGGTAGATCCCGAAGTTCTGGGCGCCGAGAAGCGGAGCTAGGGCAGCCGGAACAGCATTGGCGCCAAGGTCCATGAGGAGCGAATCGCCGAGTAGCGTATGGATGACCTCTTTTCGCACTCGGTACCAGCGAATCAGACCGGAACCTGGCGCCGCTTTTCCAGGCAAGAAGAAAATAGAGCCAGCCAGGCTCGATAAGGCCCAAGCCCCAGATACGGCCAGTAGGTCGTCGCCGATCTGTGCCACCTTCAGTGTGATCACCGTCAGGCAAAATGTCACGACAGTCGTAGCATCCGACCTGACCGGTAGTCTCCGGTTGCCCAAAGCGGAGTAATAAAATCGTCCGCCAAGCCGATACAGGTTCAGAGCCACAGACACAGAAAATAGAAGACCAATCAGGCCATCGTTGAAGATGGCCACTGTTGCCAGGCCAGCGGCGAGGCCTCCCAGCAGTGATAAATGCACGACCGGCGGCCAATAGTTACTCCAGCCACTTTGCAGCGAAGGGACAGACCTGGTTCGAGCCCAGGAATCGCAGATGATCGATAATTGCAGGGACCATCCGAAAGCGAATACAAGATAGGCGAATGAGAAGGAGCCATACTGCGCTGGTGGAAGGATGACGAGCGCGCTGATCGGTACCAAGGCTGCGGCGATCGCACCCACTATGGAGACTGCCAGTAGATGACCTCGAGTCATCGAATCACGCTACTGAGCAATGATTCATACTCTCGGCTCCTGGCCGACCAATCAAAGTTTCTGACGAGCTGGGCGGATGCCGCTGGCCAGCCCCCCACAAGGAAGCTACGGGTTGCCGCGACAAACGATTCAGTGGTTCCATCTGTGACCACTGCAACATTCGCACCGATTGCAGCGAGATATTCTGCGGCCGTCACAGGCGTGCTGACAACCGCACCGTCCGCGGCTATGGCCTCCAGCAGGGTCGTCTGGAATCCTTCGGAGAGCGTGGTGGGGTTTATAAGGATGCCCCGACGCAAATAACCCGCGATTGTGTTTGAATCCAGAAAACCGTGGACTGTAATCCGGCTCCTGGATGGTGACATATCAACACGCTTGCGCAGCCTGCCCATGTCCGGACCGTTGCCGATGACGTGCAAGTGGACGGGCCGACCCTCCGCGTGGAGGGTTTCAACCGTGTCGATCGCACACTCCCAGCCCTTACCTGGCACGATTCTGCCCAGGAAGACCAAGGACTCTTCGTCTGCATCTGCCGCAGTCGACGTGATGAATGGCCCAGCCTTGATGGCGTTCAGGAAAAGTGTGCTGTTCCGGCCGCTAAGCTCTTGGACAAAGGATTGGGCCGACGACGAAATTGCCAGCACAAGGCTGGCCTGGCGGAGGATGTACCGTCCTAGCGTGTAATCGACGATGCGGCTGATAAGACCAATAAGAGGAGAAACTCCAGAAACAAAATCGGAGCCGTGTTCGGTATGTATGACCGGAATTTCCAAAGCGCGAGCGAGGCGGACACCGATGTAGGACATCGGAAAGAACCTGGTGTGCGTCGAAACATGAGTGACGCGCTCGGCGCGCAGTAACCTAACAAGTTTTCGCTTTGTCCCTGGATACGGCCACGAAATAACGCCGGCGAGAGTGCGCGTCGCGGGCAGGCGGATTACAGTTGGGCCGCTGGATTCGGTTCCTACATGTCCGGGATCCAGTGTGACAACGGTGGTCCTGATGCCCCGTTCAACCAACGACTCCGCTAAGGCTGCCACGTGTTGCTCAAGACCCCCGACTTTCGGAGGGTAGTTGTTAACGACAAACGCCACGTGTGTTTCGTGGTCGGCGCCGCGGGGTTCCTGGTCGTTGGCCAAGGATTCTCCTCGTCTGGCAGGAAAGCTAAATTAGTGTAAAGTGTCGGCGGCCGAGTCTCGGTCCAACGCGTCACGGACTAACCGACGCCCGGTTCGGGCGACTGGTCCTGGGGCTAGGTCTGAGTGGTGCTTGAGGGCTGCCTCTGGGGCGTGGAGCTCTCCGCGTTGTGTGCATTCTGCATATCGGCGATCATGACGTGAATGATGCCAATCTCCTCCGCTAGCGCCCGGGCCTCGTCTTCCACCGTCGAGAGCTCCCAGCCTAGGTGGAGAGTGATTCCTACCAATAGCAGGAGTGCAACGGCAAAAATGAGATTTGATGGGACTTGGACACCTAGAATCTGGCTGGCCCAGAGCAGGATCTGGGGGAACCCCGACAGGACCATTGTCACTAGAGACAGGAATAGCCAGAGGATCGCGTACTTTTCACGTAAGTGTCCGCGGCGCAAAAGGACGATGACCAACGAGAGCGTCAGCAGCGCGATGATAAAAGTGATGACGCTACCGAACATCGGATGAACCTTCCAGATTTGCCAAGATGGAGCGTTTGCGCGTCAGAGCCAGCAGGAGTGCCAATCCGGATCGGCCCAAATAGACTCCGGACTTGAAAGGATTATGGCTAGGCACTCCGCCTTGCCGAGTGCGCATTTCCACAGGAACCTGAATAACCTTGCAGCCAGACCGAACCGCGACGACCAATGAGTCGATCGTGTCACCGAGGTACTCGGCTGGGTAGTGGTCAAGATACTGGCGGATGGCGCGCTGGTTGGCCGCTCGGAATCCGGAGGTCACATCGGTCAGCCGTATCTTGGCGAGCTTCGAGATGACGAACGCCAGGAACTGCATGGCCCATTTTCTTGGACCGGACACCTTGTAGGACCCGCGCTCCGCGAACCTGGCACCTATACAGATATCGGCGTGATCGAGGCCAGCCAGTACCCGATCAATATCACGAGGGTCGTGCTGGCCGTCCGAATCCACCTGGATCGCCGCACGATAGCCCATGCGGTCTGCGTACTTGAACCCGGCACGCATTGCACCGCCGACACCAAGATTGAAGGGCAACGACAAGACTCTCGCCCCAGCCTGAATGGCCACCGATCGTGTTGCATCTGTGGACCCGTCATCGACGACCAGCAGATCGCAGTCGGGAGCAAACTGCAAGACTTCTCGGATTGTCTCCGGGACTGCTATCTCTTCATTCCAAGCTGGCATGATGATGAGGGCCCGCGCATTAGTAGTTGACATCGTCCTCATCATATCAACGATGGAGGTGCGGAATATCAACGATGGAGGTGCGGAGGTCCTCTTGGGCAGCCTCCGCCCGCAGCCCACCCAGTCCTAGCCGTTTAGGGTGCCCCCCTCGAAACGTTGCGTGCACAGTCCAGCGCACACGGCATCCTGTGCGGGGTAACCGAGGCTGCCGCCTTGGCCTCCTGCGGTCCAGTAGGCGGTGCGGATGGAACCGGTGACGGTGCGGGTGCCGTTTTGCGGGGTGATGTAGATGGTGCCGCTCTGGAAGTCCTGCTGGCAGCCGCCTCCGACGAGGCCGCAGCGCTGGTCCGTGACGGGGTAGCCCAGGCTGCCGCCTTGGCCTCCTGCGGTCCAGTAGGCGGTGCGGATGGAGCCGGTGACGGTGCGGGTGCCGTTTTGCGGGGTGATGTAGATGGTGCCGCTCTGGAAGTCCTGCTGGCAGCCGCCTCCGACGAGGCCGCAGCGCTGGTCCGTGACGGGGTA